>JAUXXF010000012.1 GCA_030681135.1 Chlamydiales bacterium | reverse complement strand
GGGTTCTTTTGAGCCGATTTTCGATTCTTTTTTAGGGGGTAATATCAGCTCGTATATTGCCCCCTAAAAAAGAATCGAAATCGGCCAAAATAATCCCGAAAATCGACGAACCCTTAATTTCGAAAGAGGTCTATTTTTTCTCAATGGGAGAGCGGTAGATAAGCCGAGCTCCTTTACGACTTGTGAAATAAGAAAAAAGCCAGTGCGAAATCACAGAAAAGCGATTTCTAAATCCGATGAGATACAGGATATGGACAAAACACCAAGCTAGCCAAGCGATAAACCCGCTGAATTGGATTTTACCAAATACGCCAATGGCCTTTGTTTTTCCGATTGTTGCCATGCTGCCTTTGTCGAAATAGCGAAAGGGGGGTCTTTCTTGAGGAGCCATCCGTTTTCTCAGTAGCATAGCGACATAGCGTCCTTGTTGCACGGCTACAGGAGCTAGGCCTGGCAAAGGGGATCCTTTTTGATCCATTGCACAAGCGGCATCTCCGATCACAAAAATATGGGGATGATCGGGAATTGCAAGGTCTTTCCCTACGATGACGCGCCCTTGGCGATCTAAAGGAACTTCTAATGTTTGAAGAACGGGAGATGCCTGATTGCCGGCGGCCCATAGGATGTTATGTGCAGGGATGAGAGAATTCTCGACGACCACACCCTCTGAGGTAATGTTGGTCACTCGTTTACTGGTGATGACTTGAACTCCCATTCGTTCCAGATAATGTTTAGCTTTTTCTGATAACCGTTCAGGATATACAGGTAGAATATGAGAAGAGCCTTCGATGAGATAAATTTTTGTTTTGGTGACGTCGATCCGTCGGAAGTTTTTCAGCATAGTTTCGTAGGCAATTTCTGCGATGGCCCCAGCCATTTCGACTCCAGTGGGCCCGCCCCCTATGATGACGAAATTGAGATATTTTTTTGCTTCGGAAATGCTGTCGCTCCGCTCTGCTTTTTCAAAAGAGATGAGAATCCTTTCTCGGATATTTAGAGCGTCGCCAAGAGTTTTAAGACCAGGAGCTAAAGTTTCCCATTCATTGTGCCCAAAATAGGAATGTTTAGCTCCTAAAGCAACAATGAGATAATCAAATGAAATTTCTTCACCACCGACCAAAATAACAACGTTTTGCGTTTTGTTGATTTTCGCAACTTCTCCCATGATGACAGTGATGTTTTCGTAATGACTTAAAATTTCTCGAATAGGAACAGCGATATCTCCAGGAGAGAGAGCTGCTGTGGCTACTTGATAGAGTAAAGGTTGGAAGAGGTGATGGTTGGTTTGATCAATTAACCAAACATCTAGTTTTGCATGACCGAGGGCCTTCGCAGCATTTAACCCTGCAAATCCCCCTCCTAAAATCACTACTTTCGCGTGCGCCATATTTTAGAGTCCTTTTCACCCATTTCCTGGAATATACGCGATCAAGGAATTTTTCTATAGGGTGGATAGCACTTTAATGGCTAGAGCTGCCGCAAAAGGGGTCCGAACTGCTTTCCATCCCCACAGTTTGTGAAAAATTCCCAGGACTGCCAGAACAATAAAGGCTGGATACATGACTTCTAATAAAGGGCCAATATAGCGGGCAATGCCTGAAAATTCCAAGGTGGAAGTGAAAAAGGCAAAACCGAGAGTCAAAAGTAAAGAAGGGGCGTGAGGTAGTTTTTTTTGTGAGATCTCTTTTCTCAAGAAGTCGGCAAATAAAGAAGTAAGTACGATGGCTGTCGTTAAGCAGGCTAAAATGATGCATCCGCATACAAGAGGAGCTGCCAAAGGTCCCAGAGATTGTTTGGCGATCACTCCAAGCATTTCTTGAGGAGCGACAAGCGCTAGTTGAGGGGCATACATAGATCCGAGGAGCACAAGCGCAGCGTAGACCAAAGAGAGAAGGCCTGCGCCAAGTAGTGAGGAGCGGAAAAACACCGAAATAATACGGGAAGGGCTTGTTTCAGGGTCTGCATGCTTTTGTAAATGATGAATAATAAATGTGGAGAAGAAAAATGCAGCTAACAGATCCATCGTTTGATAGCCCTGGAAGATCCCGGTTTGAAAACTGCTGAATCCTTCTTCTGCCTGAGAGGCTATCGGTAAATTGGTAGAAAAAAGCCCGCAGATGGTAATCGCTGCAAGGGAAGCGAGCAGGAAGGGAGTGAGGATTGAGCCGAGCATCGGAACGATTCGGTTTTTTTTGACCGTTAATAGAAAGACTGCGCAGCAGCCTGTAAGACTAAATACCCAAAGCGGTGTGCTGGGCGCAATTAATTGAAAAGCTCCATGTGCAACCGTAATACAGCGAGCGAGAACGCCGAAAGGGCCCATAATCGATAAACAAATCAAAGAAAGCCAAAAAGGGGCGTATTTCCCAAGTAAAGAAAAAAACTCTTCTGTTTTTCCTTTAAAAAACAGCATAGCCAAAATGCCCAAAAAAGGGACTAGGACGCCTGTTAAAATAATTCCTAAGGCAGCTAGTAAGTAATGGCCTTGACTCATTTGTCCGACAAGGATAGGAAACACTAAATTTCCTGAGCCAAAAAACATAGAAAACATGGCCAGGCCTGTTGAAAAAACTACAGCTTTACCTTTCATAAAAGACTCCAAAATTTAGTATTTAAGCATATTTTAGTTTTATTTGAAAGAAAAAAAGGTGTTTTGAAAATTTTTAATTTGTTAATAAGAGGGGAAAGGGGAGGGTTTTTTTATGACGATGCATGTGACTGTGGGGCCTGTTATTTCTATTCTTGCAGGTATTTTGATTTTGGTTTATCCGAGTATATTAAATTATGTTGTTGCTATTTACCTCATTTTAATGGGTGTTATAGCTCTACTTAATCAAATGTAGAAATGCTTGTGTAAGATTTTGTAGTCTTCGGTCACAAGATTCAATCATTTGTTCTATGTTGTCTGATGGTTCGTGGCACACCTCGGCATAGATCTTGATTTTAGGTTCGGTCCCTGAGGGGCGGATGACCAGTTTTGTCTGATCGTTTAACCAAAATCGGAGTACGTCAGATTTAGGCAAATCGATAAGTGAAGTTTTCTTTGTGGGTAGATGGGTTGATTTGCTGGATAGATAATCATCAATCTGCACTACAGGCAGTTCATGAATCTTTGAGGGAGGATTTTCTCTAAGAGCCTTCATGATAAGCTGAACTTGGGTCAAGCCCTGCTCGTTATCAGAAAGCCCAATATTGGTTAACAGTTCTCGGTGGACTCCATAACGGCGATAGAGTTGGTGGAGTTTGTCCACGAGGCTGAGTTTGTCTTGTTTGGCTTTCGCTGCGGCTTCTGCAATCAGACAGCTAGACGAGATGGCGTCTTTATCTCGGACAAAGGAGTTAAATAGGTAACCATAAGATTCTTCTGCGCCGAAAAGATAGTGATAAGGGGTGTTTTCTATGTTTGCAATTTCTGCAGCGATGTATTTAAAACCAGTGAGAACGTCTTTGCAAGAGACTTGGTAGCTTTCAGCGATTTTTTTAAAGAGTTCTGTGGTGACAATTGTCTTGATGCATAGACTATGGGGAGGAAGGTCTTGCCTTTCTGTAAGAGCTTGGCAGATATGATCCAAGCAAAGACACCCAATTTGATGTCCTGTTAAAAAGACAGGTTTTCCTTCATGGAGGACAACTGCTCCCACTCTATCTGCATCGGGATCTGTTCCTAGTAAGAGATCCGCCTGTTTTTCGACAAGCATTTCAGCTCCGAGCTTAAGGGCTGCAGTCTCTTCAGGGTTGGGGGATTCGGCATGAGTAAACAGTCCGTCTGGATAGCTTTGTATTTCTACAAGAGAGCAAGAAAAATTCCAGCTCTCCAGGGCTTTAGGAATGATCCGAATACCCGTTCCATGTAAGGGGGTATAGATAACATGAATAGGAGCGGAATGAGGGTAGAGTTTATAGGTCGAGAGTTTTTCTAAATAGGCATCGTCGAGGGAAGATTCAACAAATTCGATGAGTGGACAGTCCGACTCTGCCAGACGCACTTGGGAGATGTCGCAGATTTTTCTCACTTCTTCAATAATTCCTCGATCGTGAGGGGCGATAATTTGCCCTCCATCGCTCCAGTAGACTTTATAGCCGTTATATTCAGGGGGATTATGGGATGCAGTAATCATAATGGCAGATTTGCATTGAAAATGGCGGCATGCAAAGGAGACAAGCGGAGTGGGGCAAATCTCTTTCGCTAAAAAGACGCGGATCTGATTGGCTGCTAGTACGCGGGCTGCCTGGAGAGCGAATTCTTTAGAGTGGCGTCTGACATCATAACCTATAAATACAGAAGCGTCGGAGGGGAATAATTGGTTTAGGTAATTGGCAAGTCCTTGAGTGGCCATGCCAATGGTGTACTGGTTTAACCGGTTAGTGCCGATGCCCATTTTGGCTCTTAGTCCCCCAGTGCCAAATGAGAGGTCTTTAAAAAAGGCATCTTGTAATTCAGCGGGATTTTTTTCTAACTGGCGCAGGATTTCTTGTTTTGTGTCTTCATCGTAAGGGCCGTCGAGCCACTCTGCGATTCGCTCATGGGTCGTTTTCGTTGTCACAGGTCGCCTAGATTATCCAGATAAATTAAACATTGTTCTTCAATTTCTTCTGCAGAGACCAAAGGGGCGTCAGGGTGATTAATTCCTTCGCACCGCTCTGCGGCCTCTTCCCAATCGCTCGGTTCTCGTAAATGGTGGATCCACCAGGGAAATGTTCTACATTGAGAAGGGCGGTTTTCGTAGGCCGTGCATTGTTTGTTGTTTAAAAAAATACAGTCCTCTGAGCCTGGTCGATCTAAAAGGGCTCTTTGGCCATCGACAAGCCGCGTATATTTTCGCAGAAACTGGACGACTTCCAGCTGAAAATGGTCTGCTAAGTTTTCAACATCTTTTTCTGAAAGATAGACGTAGCCAGGAGAGCCTGTACAACATTTGCCACAGCCTGTGCAAGTAAAACGAAGGCCCTCTTTAAACCAAGGATTTAAGTTTTCCATAAAAATTCCTCTATGAGAGAAGGTTTCCATCCTTCTTGATACTGATAAGCGGTGATCTTGCATCCAACAGGTGTCAGATCGATCAAGTTCCAGCTTGCATGTTTTTTTTCAGCGCAGCTGCCGCTGTCTGCAACGACAGGGAGATGGCTGGGTAATAAATTGGCAATGGTATTGCGGTGGGTATGGCCATGCAAAAAGAGGCAGGTTCGTGGGTCTTCCCTTAGAATTTGCTTGAGTTTTTCGCCTCTTTTTAAAATGCGGCGATGAGCATCGTGTTGAAAAAAGGGATAGTGAGACCAGACAACAATTCGAGCATGGGAGGGGAGGAGAGATAAAGCTTCTTTCATGGTCTTTTCGATCTCTTCGGAAAACAGCCCTCTTGAGGAGTAGACATTGGTAGCTCGGCAGACATCGAGGCTCACAAGCCAGTATGTCTCATCAAGCTGATGGATTTCTACTTGGTCTTTGGCTAGCTTAAAACGGTTCCATTCAGAGCCAGCTTTTGACTCTTGCTCGTTTTGAAAATATTGATAAAAAAGTTTTTTTCGGTGGCTTCGATAGGTGTATACATCGTGATTGCCGGGAATGGCGAGCCAAGGAGCTGATAATTTATCTACAAATCTTTTAGCTGCCTCAAATTCTTCTTTCAAAGCAGTTGTTGTAAAATCTCCTCCTAATAAAATTTTATCTACTTTTAATTCCTCAAAAAGAGGGGGGAGATCTTCTAAAATCTGCTCGCAAAAGGCGTGGGTGCGGCAAAAAAGCCAGTTGAGATGGCCTAATATTCTTTTGGAAAAAAGCCGAAAAGGATTCCACGTTAGACGTGTGAAATGAAAATCAGAAATTTGAACAATACGCAAAGTGTACACTCTCTCCGAGCTATTTTAGCAAAAAAGCCCCTCGGAGTCTATCTCTGAATTAAGTTTTTGTCGATTTTAGGATTCTTTTAGGTCTTACAGTCATTTAAAGATAAATTTTTAAATTTTAGGAGTTTTTTTTCGGGTGGGTTTAGTCCCTTTAGGACGGGGATTGGAGAGTCTATCGAAAACGGGAACTCGGTGCTGCATTTCCCAGTTTCTCTCTTCTTCTGTTTTATGAACGGGCTGTTTAGCCAAACGCTCTTGGCGCATGTGCTCTTTAGCTTGTTTTTTCTTTTGGTGGACCGTGAGCGGTTGGTTAGGAGGGGATGGCATTTTGCTATCAAAGCTTGCGTCTTTCATTTCTTCATGATGAATGGAGCGGACAACCTGACGATTTAATTTTTTGATGTGGTGCGGCAAGTCTTTCATAGGTCCCTCTTTTGTCTCAATCCTATAAAAAACTGGTTTAATTGTAAATTAATATTATAAAACGTTTTTTTGTAATAACTTAATTACTTTTTTCGAACTAATGAATAATTGCCATTTTTCGTCGCGGAGTCTGCATCCCTTTAAGTTTAAGATCCATCTAGGGGGAGTGATGATCGTTCCTGGATTCCATCCTGGGCGCCATAATTTCATCTGTTTTTCTTGCCTTCCGATGATTAGGTAAGGAATTTTGAGGTAAGAAGCTAAGTGTCCTGGGCCTGAGTCGTTTCCCAAAAAGGCCCCTGATTCATAAAGAAATGAGGCTAAATCGGCAAGAGTGGGTAAATCGGCGCTATTCCATTCGGCTCGTTCTTTCGGCGAGGTGACAAAGACAGGTTCATATCCTTCTTTTTCGAGCCAATTGACAACCTTTAGGAATTTCTTTTTGGGCCAATTCTTATTTTTCATGGCGCTTGTTGGATGAATGGCCACTCTCTTCTCGTATTTTCTATGTACCAATCCATCTGGCACTTGGAGTCCATTGGCTCCGCTCGATGCATCAACACCCAACAGTTTTTCTGCGGCCATCTTTATATTTTCCACCATCGAACAGCTTTCGTTAAAAGGGAAATCGTATCCTTTTTTCATAGGACCATGTTTTCCCAATCGATAGTTGGTATACAAGCAATAGACTTCCCTTTCTGTCCTTAATCCTAAAATCGATTGTGCTCTTCTTGTATTGTCATGTTGCACAACAATCGCATCAAATTCCCCAAACACCCTGTCCATCTCCTCCTTCTCTGGATGAGGCAGGCACACCGTTTTAGGTAGCCAATGTCCAAATCCTCCCAAGTGATGACTGAATGTGACTACTTCATGTCCTTTTAGACGTAGATGATGGGAAGCGATTTCTAAAATCAGAGCATCGCCTATGCCATCTGCGCATACCATTGCAAATCGAGCCATTTTGTTTCTTTCTCATTATTGGGGTTCTGCCCCAAACCCCGCCAAAGGGCTGGCGCCCTTTGGAAACCCTTTTATTTTTCTTATGCCGCGCCTTTAGGCGCGGCATGAGAAAAAATAAAAAAACAAATAGGATTCTAAAGGACGCAGTCCTTTAGCGGGGTTTGGGGCAGAGCCCCAAGGATATTATGCTGAAGTGTCTTCTTCGTTGGCTATGAGAGCTTCGGAGAGAAGGACAACGCCCGCCATGGATACAGCGTGACGCAGTGAGCTTTTGATGACTTTAACAGGATCGATGATTCCTGCGGTGAGGAGATCTTCGACGGTTTCTGTGAGGGCATTAAAGCCATAGGTTGTGCTCTTTTGCGTTAGCACTTGTTCAAGGATGATAGCGGGATCGTAGCCTGTGTTGGCAACGATTTGTCTGAAGGGAGCTTCGCAGGCTTTAATGAGAATTTGAGCGCCGATTTGTTCTTCAGAAGAAAGCGAGAGGACGATTGAGCGTGCAGCTTGTAAGAGAGCGACGCCTCCTCCGGGAACAATGCCCTCTTCGAGAGCGGCTCTTGTGGAGTTGAGACTGTCTTCGTAGATCTGTTTTTTCTTTTTCATCTCAGATTCGGTGGGAGCTCCTACTTGAATGAGGGCGACGCCTCCTTGGAGTTTCGCTTTGCGCTCTTCGAGTTTTTCACGGTCGTACTTCGAAGAGGCTTTGGCTATTTGGGCTTCAAGTTGTTGGATGCGCTCTTGGATAGCTGTATGTTCACCTTGGCCTCCGACGAGAGTGGTTTTGCTTTTAGAGATGGTGAGTTGATTTGCATAGCCTAGCACTTCAGGTCCCACATCGCGGAGGATATAACCTCTTTCTTCGGTGACCAATTGAGCTCCTGTCAGAATCGCTAAATCTTCGAGCAGGGCTTTTCTCTGGTCGCCAAACCCTGGAGCCTTAACGGCGGCAATTTGGAGAGATCCTCGAAGTTTATTGACGACGAGGGTGGAAAGAGCGTCGCCTTCGAGATCATCTGCAATGATAAGAAGAGGCTCTCCTTTTGCTGCGAGATGTTGAAGGATGGGAAGGATTTCTTGGATAGAGGAAATTTTCTTGTCTGTAATTAAAATGGCAGCTTGCGTCATCTCGACAGTGAGTTTTTCTGGGTTCGTGCAAAAATAGGCGCTGATATAGCCTCTATCAAATTGCATACCTTCGACAAGTTCAATGGTCGTTTCTACTCCTTTGCCCTCTTCGATGACAATCACGCCAGTTTTGCCGACCTTCTCAAAACACTCGGAGATGACCTCTCCAATCTCTTGATGGCCTGAAGCGGACACTGTGGCGATGTTTTTGGTATCTATGCTGTTTTTAATAGCAATGGACTCTTTGTCAATAGCTGCAATGATACTTTCTAAGGCTTTGTCCATGCCTCGCTTGATAGCAGTTGGATTAGCTCCTGCTGCAATGTTTTTAATTCCTGCGCGAACAAGAGCTTGGAGTAAAACAATGCCTGTGGTTGTTCCGTCGCCTGATTTTTCCTTGATTGTTGCAGCTACTTCTTTGCCCATGGAGACCCCCATGTTCAAGAAGGGGTTTTTGAGTTCAAGATCTTTCGAAATTGTATAGCCATCACTGGAAATTGTAGGGGATCCCCATGAAGTTTGGATTCCCACATTTCGGCCACGAGGGCCTAGGGTCATTGCTACAACTTCTGCTAAATAATCGATTCCATCGCGCAAAAACGCTCTAGCATCTTCTTCGAAGATAATTTCTTTTGCCTTGCTCATTGTAGATACCTCTTTTAGAGGCAGATCTTATAGCAATGTTTATTTATGGATCAAGAGAGCTTTCTTTATACCGAAACAACCTGAAGAATCGGGATTTTGGCAAAGAGGCTCCTCAGAATTTTTTGTCTGGAGCGAATAGACCTCTTTCGAAATTAAGGGTTCGTCGATTTTCGGGATTATTTTGGCCGATTTTCGATTCTTTTTTAGGGGGCAATATACGAGAGCTGATATTACTCCCTAAAAAAGAATCAAAAATCGGCTCAAAAGAACCCGAAAATCGACAGAACCTTAAGTTTCAAAAGAGGTCTATTAATGATTCACTGCGATGAGCTTGTCCCAGATTTCTGTGCCGCGCCTCACATTTTCTATATCGATTCCACCTTTGAATTTAACGGACCGGATCGAGGAGAAAGAGGTGATTTGGAGCCACAGGTTGGCTATATGGACAAATAGGTTTTTTACGAAAGCGCTGATTCTTTCAACGTACGCTCTTCTCACTGCGTAATTGACATAAGGGCGAAAAGACGCGCTAAACTTGGCTTCATCTTGTTTAAACGCATTTCCAATGCACTCTGCAAGTTTCGTTCCTGTCAAAAATCCATTGTTGATAGCACGAAAGAAGGGGTAGCCTTGAGCTGCATCGCCAATGAGGGCCACTACCTTGCCATCTTCTTGTGTCATGGTGAATTGTTCAGCAGCATAGGAGGTGAGTTGAATGGCTGTGATTTGTGTTGTTTCAGCTTTTGCAATGATTTGTTGCTGCTGATTACATCCCCACCATCTGATAATCGTATCGCGAAGAGGGCCCGGAACTTTATTGTAGTCTTTTTCAATATAATAAGGGTGTTTCCGATTGGCTCCGCTCATCTTTTCATAGGTCTTTTGATCGATAAAGATTCTCAAACTAACTTGAGCCTCTCCATTTTCTTCCGGAGAAATCGTTTGGGAAACGAGCCTTCCAGCAAATACTTGTTTGATGTAGCTATTCGCAATAGACTTCACTTTTTGGATGGATCCGCTTTCCAGGTCTTTTTCTTCGGGGATTGTAATTCGATACCGCACTTGGGCAAGGTATTGCAAAGGAGTATTGAACCAGTATTGGTCGCCAAAAAAATGTTCGCGCATGGAACTGCGAGCGCCATCAGCTCCAAGAATGAGCTTGGCTGTTGGATACTGCTGCTGTAAGGTAGACGGATCTGCTAGTTGGTGAATGGTTCGGACTCCTACTTCATGGGCAACTTTTATCAGGTCGTTTTCCAGGTCTTTAATGGGAATGGTTTTGTTTGCCCAACTCTTTGTTAATCGCTCTAAGGGCTCATAAGAAACGGCTGTTTGTAAAGAGGAGCCTTCAATGTGAAGGCGGATATCTCCGCGCTCATATTCTTCATTTCTTTCGATGACAAGAAATTCTTTATCTTTTGCAAGAAGTTTGCCTTGAATCGCGGTCCAGAGACCTACTGGGCCTCCACCAACGACGACGACATCGGGATTTACGCTCATTTTTAAACACCTTCTTATATTTGCGTAAACGATTTTAACATGGAGACTCTAATAGAGCCAGTTTTTTTCTTCTTGACCTCGGATGTTTTTTTTGTAACAATGGATCGCATTTCGGTGGCATCGCCAAGTGGTAAGGCAGAGGCCTGCAAAGCCTCCATCCTCAGTTCGAATCTGAGTGCCACCTTCTTTAGAGACTGTCCACGAACTTAGTTTCAGTCGATTTTAGGGTTCTTTTGAGCCGATTTGCGATTTTTTTTAGGGGGATTGTATCAACGGTCGTATACTATCCCCCTAAAAAAAATCGAAAATCGGCCAAAACAATCCCTGAAATCGACGAAACCTAAGTTCATGGACAGTCTTTTATCTGTAGGAGGTTATGTTATATCTTGTTTCTACTCCTATTGGTCATCTTCAAGATATTACTAGGCGGGCTTTAGAAGTTCTTTCTCAGGTGGATTTAATCCTGTGCGAGGATACAAGAAGAAGCTCTATCCTACTCCAAAAATACGACATCAAAAAACCTTTAGTCTCTTTTCATAAATTCAACGAGGCAAAAACTAAAGAAAAGATTTTGATGAATCTTAGGGCGTCTAAAGAAATTGCTTTGATTTCCGATGCGGGAACCCCCTGCATTAACGATCCGGGATCAGCTCTTGTGCAAGCTTGTATTGAGGAAAACATTCCTTTTACAGCAATACCAGGTCCTTGCAGTGTGATCCAGGCTCTTTTGCTTTCAGGTTTTGATACATCAAGATTTCAGTTCATTGGTTTTCTTCCTAAAAAAAGCTTGGAGGGGTTTTTGAAAACCCTTTTATATTATCCAGGGACATCGGTTGCTTTCGAAAGTCCAGAAAGGGTGGCGGCTACACTTCGAAAGATTGCAAAGCTCGCTCCCGAGAGAGAGGTTGCTGTTGCAAGGGAGATGACAAAGTCTTTTGAAGAGTGTAGGCGAGGAAAACCTTTGTTTCTTGCAGAGCACTTTGAAAAGAAACCTCCCAAAGGGGAGATTGTGCTTTTGCTAAGCGCAGGCGAGGTTCCTGAAGAGGAGCTCGAGCTCGAAGAATTAGTCTCTATGCTTCAAAAGTTGCACGGGCTTTCACTCAAAGAAGCGATTCAGTATGCAGCTCGCTTCAAACATTGCCCAAAAAGTGTTGTTTACAAGCAGGTTCATCGATTACCATAAAAAGCGATATGAAACAAATCGCTTTGCGTACACTTGCCCATCATTTAGGCTTATCGATTGATGTGGATCTGCTCATTTCAGGTTATCGGATCGATAGCCGTCTCATTATCCCTGGAGATCTCTTTTTTGCCATCAAAGGCGCAAAGGTCGATGGTCACTTTTTTCTTTCTGAAGTAAAAGAGCAAGGGGCTCTTGCTGCTGTTGTTGATCGAAATTATCAAGGCCCAAGCTACGGACTGATTCTTTTAGTAGTAGATGATGTTGCCATGGTTTTGCAGAGTTTAGCTCAGTTTTCTTTAGCTCTTACCAAGCCCTTTGTTGTTGCTGTCACAGGGTCTGTAGGGAAAACTACGACGAAAGAGTTTGTCGCTACGCTGCTTGAAAGGAAATACACGGTTGCAAAAACGTTTGGCAGCTATAACACGCAGCTTACTTTGCCTCTTACGATTTTGAATCGGGGAGAAGAAAAGGTTCTCGTCTTAGAAATGGGCATTAGTCAGCCAGGAGAAATGGAAAAGCTTGTGCGCCTTGCTCCGCCAGATATTGCGGTGTTGACGAAAGTAGCTTTAGCTCATGTAGAGTTTTTTCCTGGAGGGATTGAAGAGATTGCTCATGAGAAAATGCAGATTTTTTCTCAGTTAAAGACAAACGTGGCCATTGTTCCAGAGAAGATCTCAGTTCCTTTTTCTCATCTCCAGACAATCTCCTTTTCTCAGCAAGAGCGCGAGGTCGATTATTTTCTCTCTTTTGCCGATGATCGAGGTTATATCGATGAAAAAGGGGTTCGGGCCTGCTCTTTTGATCTTCCTTTTTATGAAAAACATCTTCTCCATAATTTACTGGCCGCGATTGCAGTGGCGAGAAGAATGCAGCTTTCTTGGGAAGAGATTGAGCAGCAATTGCCGAAGCTAAAAGTTCCTAAAATGCGGTTTGAGCAGTTTCAATATCAAGGAGTCTCCTTCATTAATGATGCATACAATGCAAATCCAGAATCGATGAGAGCTGCTTTATCTAGCTTGCCCTTTATTAAAGCAGGAGGTAAGAGGATTGCGGTCCTTGCGAGCATGAAAGAACTCGGGGCTTTTTCAGAAGAGTCTCACAGGGAGATTGGAGTTTTTGCTAGGCGTTTTGTAGATCATTTGCTTTGTTTTGGCGAAGAGGCTCGTTGGATGGCCGAAACGTTTAGCCAGTCGCAAAAGCCCGCGGAATATTTTATCGATAAGCAAGAGCTGAAAAGACGCCTTATCGAATTAATGCTTCCTGGCGATGTTGTGCTTTTAAAAGGCTCTCGCAGCATGCAGCTTGAAGAATTGCTGCTTTCATTAGAAGGAGTCTAACGTGTTGCTTTTGCTGGTAGAGTGGCTTCGGAGGGTGGGATGGAAGATCCCATCAGCGTTTACTTATAGTTCTTCTCGCATGATTTTATCTGCTGCAACAGCTCTTTTGCTCACTATTTTTTTAGGTTCTCGCTTCATTAAAAAACTCTATGAATGGAAAATTGGGCAGCCGGTTCGAAGCGTAGAGGATTGTCCTGTTTTAGCTGAGCTCCATGGCAAGAAAAAAGAGACCCCAACAATGGGAGGCGTGCTGATCTTATTTTCCATGATCGTCTCTTTGTGTTTATGGATGGATCTACGTCATATCTTCACATGGATCTTGCTGCTTACAACGCTCTGTTTAGGCGTCCTTGGTGGCTGGGACGATTATTTAAAATTGCGCCGAAAAAACAGCAAAGGTCTCAGCGCTCGTAAAAAATTTGGCTTCCAAATCGTTTTTTCAGCCCTAGTCGCTCTTTATTTACTCTACCCTCCTTTGACCGATTTGATCTCTGGAGAGAAGATGTTCCACGCGCCTATGGCTAAAGAGCTGACAAAGCAAAAAACTGGAGGCTCTTCATTGGCCACTGATGAGTACATCGCTCGTCTCTATCTTCCCTTTGATAAAGATCCCATCGTGATTTTAGAGGGCGCTGCGAAAATCTTCGCCTTTTTATGGATCATTCTTGTGATCACAGGATCTTCCAATGCAGTCAATTTAACAGACGGGCTCGACGGGCTCGCTGCTGGCTGTCTTGTGATGGTATCGGTGGTTTTAGGCCTTTTTGCCTTTTTATCAAATCATATCGATCTTGCCCGCTATCTGAACATTTTATACATTGAAGGCAGCGGAGAGATTGCCATTTATCTACTCGCTTTAGCGGGGGCTTCTTTAGGTTTTTTATGGTATAACGGCTATCCTGCACAGGTGTTTATGGGAGATACTGGATCTCTTGCCTTGGGAGGTATTCTCGGCGTTTCATCGGTATTGCTTCGAAGAGAAGCGGTGCTTGCGATTGCCGGCGGAATTTTTGTGCTTGAGGCGCTTTCTGTGATTTTGCAAGTGCTTAGTTACCGCTACCGGAATAAAAAAAGGATTTTTCTTTGCGCTCCTTTGCATCACCATTTTGAATATAAAGGCTGGCCTGAAACGAAAGTTGTCATCCGTTTCTGGATCATAAGCCTTCTTTTTGCCATAATTGCAGTATTGTCTCTGAAATTTCAGTAGGTAGAGAGTGGAGAAAATATTAATTATTGGCTTAGGAATAAGTGGTCGAGCTGCAGCGGATCAATTATTGCAAGAGGGCAGTTCGGTTCTGGCAGTAGACAAACAGTTTGCAGCGCTGTCCAAAGAACCTTCTATCATCTCTCTTTTGGAAAGAGGTCTAGAGCTCTTCTCAGATGAAAAGCCTGTCTCTTTTGAAACTGTATCATGGGTCCTCCTCTCTCCTGGAGTTCCTCCAACTCATCCTCTTGTTCAAGAGGCTTTGTCGCAAGGATTGGAGGTCATTGGTGAGATTGAATTTGCTGTAAGACGCCTCCGTAATCCTTGCATTGCTTTGACAGGATCTAACGGAAAAACAACGACTACCTTATTGATTGAGCATGTGTTGCAAACAAGCGGCTATGCAGCTAAAGCGCTTGGTAATGTCGGACGGCCCCTTTCTTCTTATTTATCTCAAGTAAACGAGAAAGAAATCCTCATCTTGGAGCTCAGCTCGTTTCAACTCGAAACGATGAGCACACCCTTTTTGGAGGCAGCCGCCATTTTAAACATTGTTCCCAATCACTTAGATCGCTATTCTTCTATGGAAGAATACATAGCAGCTAAGCTTCGGATCGCAGCTTGTGTCAAAAAAGACGGTAGCCTCTTCGTTTCCTCTCAAGCAAAGCAGCACCTTCCAAATGCTGAGCTCTTCGAAGAAGGGCTTTCCCTTTCGCAAAACGAGCAAGCGGCTTTTTGTTTATGCAAGCCATTTGGTGTCTCATTGTCTCAATTTCTTGAGGCGCTAAAAACGTTTCAAAGGCCTCCCCATCGGATTGAATGGGTTGCAGAGAAAAGAGGCTGCGTGTATTACAACGATAGTAAAGCTTCAAATGTGGATGCAGTGATGTATGCTGTCAGATCTTTGCCAGGTCCCTTGATTGTATTGGCTGGCGGGAAAGATAAAGGGTCATCTTATCTTCCTTGGATTGACTGTTTTAAGCAGAAAGTGAACATGTTGATTGCATTTGGCGCAGCGGCGGCTAAAATGGAGTTAGAGCTAGCAGCTTCTCTTCCTTTTCACCTTGTAACTACGTTGGAGGAGGCTGTGAAATTGGCATCGAAGATAGCGGAGCCGGGAACTTCGGTCCTTTTATCGCCAGGCTGTTCGAGTTATGATCAGTTTCGTAATTTTGAAGAGCGAGGAGAAACATTTAAACGCCTCGTCAAAGGATTATAATATGAATCGAAAACAAACGATCTTGATTGCTGTAGTGGTCAATGCAGGGCTTCTTATGATTCTTCTGATCACTGCGCTTACAACGCCAGAGGAAATACTCCAGGCTCCTTCTTCGCAAATTGCAGAGCCTCTTCCTCCTCAAGAGCTTCACCTAGATATTCCCAAACCTCTATTCACGGAGGCATTGGATCAAACTCTTCGCCAGTCTATCGAACCTGAGAAGAAACTCCCCATCGCCATAGAAGCTCCCATCTTGCATCCTCTTCCAGATCGAACCACAGAGACCCCTCTTCCACCCGCACCTCTCGCAGAAACTCCTCGACTAGCGCCTCCTCCTCAAGCAGATCATTTGGAGATCGTTGTGAAAAAAGGTGATTCTCTTGAAAAACTTGCAAAACAGCATCACACATCAGTCAGCGAATTGATCAAAGTCAATCGGCTCCCCAGCAGCTTCCTCAGAGTAGGTCAGCAACTGAAAATTCCTACGAAAAAAAATACTCCACCTCCTGCCACTCCTTCACCCGTCACAAAAGGCGATGAATACTATACGATCAAGGTCGGAGACAACCCCTGGAGCATCGCTTTAAAGCATCACATGAAGGTAGAAGAACTCCTTCGCCTCAACGCGCTCAATGAAGAAAAAGCCAGAAAGCTAAAACCAGGCGATCGTTTACGCATCAAGCGCTAAGTTTTTTTGGGGCTCCATCCTTGGGGCTCCGCCCTCGGAGTCTGCTAACGAATTTAGTTTCAGTCGATTTTCTGGTTCTTTTGAGACGATTTTCGATTCTTTTTCGGGGGGTAATATCGACTTCCTGTATATGACCCCCCGAAAAAGAATCGAAAATCGGCCAAAATAATCCCGAAAATCGACGAAACCTAAATTCGTTAGCAGACTCTTACCCCGCTAAAGGACTGCGTCCTTTAGAATCCTTTTTTCTTTTTTTCAATCATCTCCTTGCGCGCAGCGCAAGGAGATGATTTAATAAAGAGAGAAAAAAATAAATAGGGGTCCAGAGGACGTAGTCCTTTGGCGGGCTAAGAGTCTGCTAACGGATTTAGTTTCAGTCGATTTTCTGGTTCTTTTGAGACGATTTTCGATTCTTTTTCGGGGGGTAATATCGACTTCCTGTATATGCCCCCCGAAAAAGAATCGAAAATCGGCCAAAATAATCCCGAAAATCGACGAAACCTAAATCCGTTAGCAGCCTCAGAGGGGCGGAGCCCCAAGAAGAAGAGTAGTATGAACTGGCGTTCTTTGTGGTTGATTATCTCGACGGCTTTGCTTTTTTGCGTGGGCCTTTTGATGATTTTTAATACAACATCGGCGGAATTGATAGACCGTGGCGTATCAGAAAATATTCATGGAGTATTTCGCAAGCAGTTTTTGTACGGAGCTGTGGGTGTTTTTTTAGGTTGTTTAGCCTATAGAATTGGTTATGTAAGGTTAATCCGCTATAGTGGATGGCTGCTTGTGGGGATGACCGGGGTTCTTGCGTTGTTATTTCTTCCTGGCGTGGGACAGGTGGTCAATGGGGCGCGGCGCTGGATTGTCTTATTTGGGATCAGTTTTCAGCCGTCGGAAAGTATTAAGTTGTTAATTCCTGTTTATTATATTCACTGGTATGTGACGCAAGGGAAGGTTGATGCGAGGGGGTTTTTACGTCTTATTGGCCTGCTTTGCATTCCTATTGGGTTGATTTTATTTGAACCTGACCATGGGACAACAGCTATTATTTTGGTGACATTGGTAGCTTTGTTTTTTTTGACCAAGATTTCCTGGATGTATTGGGCTCTTCCTTTGGCGTTGCTCGTGGGGATTGGAGGGAGCGTTGCTTATCAGACGCCTTACGTAAGAGGAAGGATGGCTGTTTATTTGCATCCTGAACTGGATTTAAAAGGGAAAGGACATCAGCCGCACCAGGCAAAAATCGCAGCAGGTTCTGGACAGCTATTTGGAAGGGGACTTGGAGAGAGTTTGCAAAAATTAAATTATTTGCCTGAAGCGCGCAACGACTATATTGCTGCCATTTTCGCAGAGGAAACAGGATTTATTGGAGTTACCTCTTTGATTGGCTTATACATAGTTTTTGCTTGTGCAGGTTTTTTTACAGCGATGAAGGCTTTGGACGAGAAGGGGTTTTTATTGGCGGCGATCCTTACTTTTATTATCTCCATCCAAGCTTTTTTGAATTTAGGGATTGTCTCTGGCCTTTTACCTAGCAAGGGGATGACGTTGCCTTTTTTTTCTCAAGGAGGAACTTCATTGATCGCCAATACGATTGCTCTATTTGTTTTACTAGATATTGCCCGTAGAGAAAAAAAGCGATCGACTATATGACCCGCAGTGTGTTGATTGCAGTAGGAGGATCTGGAGGGCATTTATTGCCCGCTCAGCAGTTAGCAAAGATCTTGCAACAAGAAAGTCAAGTGACGTTTGCAGGATTCCAATTATCGAAGAGTCCATTTTTTCAAAAAGAATCCTTTTTTTTTCAAGATATTGAGGCAGCGCCTCTAGCTCCCTTTACGCGGTTTTTACGAAAGTCGAGCAAAGGAGTTATGCAAAGCTTGCGGCTGCTTAGAACTTTGAATCCAGATGTGGTGATCGGATTTGGAAGCTACCATGCTTTCCCAATACTCGCTGCTGCTGTCTTACTGCGAAAAAAAATCCTTCTTTATGAAGCCAATTGCGTTCTTGGCAAAGTGAATCGTTTATTTTCCCCTTTTGCAGATCTCTTAGCTATCCAATTTCCTTTGGAGAAACCAGTCCGCCGTAACTATCAATACGCCTCTTATTTCCCCTGGGTGAAAAATAAAGAAGCTCATACAAAACAAGAAGCTTTGCAATCTTATGGGCTAAATGGCACCTTGCCGGTTTGTCTAGTCTTTGGAGGATCTCAGGGAGCTGCGTTTTTTAATGAGACGGCGCCGATTGTTCTATCAGGCTGTCAGGTGATCCATTGTACCGGAAGCGAAGAGACTGTAGAAAACGTCCGATCTCTTTATCAGGGGCTTCAGATTCGCGCATTTGTGCAGTCTTTTGAATCCGATATGGCTAAAGCTTACGCTGCCGCCGATTTTGCGCTATGCCGGAGCGGAGCTGCTACGATCTCTGAGCTGATTCAATATCAGGTGCCGGCTGTCTTGGTTCCATTCCCGTATGCTGCAGATGGGCATCAGGAGGTGAATGCTCGGTTCTTTTGCTCTAGCGCGCAAGGAGGGGTTTGGTTAGCTCAGCGAGAGCGTGAGCTCCTAAGCTTTAAAGTGCAAGAGTGTTTGAAGAGACAGCAAGAATTTGGGCAATCTTTACAATTGTTCTATCAAAAAACAAAAAAAAGGATAGAATTAGCTGATCTGGTCAGAGAGATATGGTAGAAATTTATCATTTTATTGGCATAGGCGGAATAGGAATGAGCGCCTTGGCGCGCATTTTGCATGGGCAAGGAATGCAAGTCCAAGGGAGTGACCTGCAAGACAGCGCCCTTTTGCGCAGCCTCGCAGAGGAGGGGATTTCTGTTTATATAGGCCATGATGGAAATCGGATATTTCCTGGGATGAAGGTTGTCTATAGCTCTGATATCAAGCCAGACAATGTAGAGATGCTCCGCTCTTGTCAGCTTGGCCTTGAAAGATTGCATCGCTCAGATCTTCTCGATAGGTGCCTACGAGTAAAAAAGCCTCTTTTAGTGACGGGCACGCATGGGAAGACGACAACAACGTCTCTTTTAGCCCATTTTTTGCAAGAAACAGGTTTGAATCCCTCTTTTGTCATTGGTGGCCTTTGTCTGAATTTTCAGACCAATGGCCATGTGGGCAAAGGAGAGTATTTTGTTGCAGAGGCAGATGAGAGTGACGGATCTTTTTTAAAGACGGCTCCTTTTGGAGCGATTGTGACAAATTTGGAAAATGACCATTTGTCCTATTGGAAGACTCCTGAGGCGCTAGACCGGGCTTTTGGCCAGTTTTTTTCACAGGTAAAAGAGGAAAAACACTTTTTTTGGTGCGCTGACGATCCCAGGTTGAGAGCTTTGCAGTGCACTTTTGGACAATCTTACGGGTTTTCAGAAGAGGCCTCATGGAAAATTTCCAACCTGAAACAGACAGAAAAGGGAACTAGCTTTGATCTTTGTCATGAGAACAAAACCTATTTGCTACAGGCCCCTCTATTTGGAAAGCACAATGCGCTCAATGCAGCAGCCGCTTTTGCGTTGGCTTTAAGTCTAGCAGCCAATGAAACGAAACTCTCTGCAGCTCTTCTCTCTTTTTGCGGAGTGAAACGCCGTCTAGAGTGGAAAAAAGAGGTAAAGACAGTAGATCTTTTTGATGATTATGGACATCATCCTACAGAAATTCAGGCGACGATCCTTGCTTTAAGACAAAAAATAGGGACAAAAAGACTAGTTGTGATTTTTCAACCTCATCGCTATACGCGGGTGCAAGAATTGTTAGAAGAATTTTCTCACTCCTTTGAACAGGCAGATCAGATTGTGCTTACAGATATTTATGGAGCGGGAGAGACGCCAGTTGAAGGGCTATTTTCTCTTCTTCATCAAAATATGGAAGCTCGCTTAAAAGAAAGGCTCCATTATATCCCTAAAGAAATGCTTGTAGAAACAGCTGCTACATTGCTTCGTCCGCATGATACTTTGTTGACTCTTGGAGCTGGAGATATAACTCATATGGGTGAACGTATTTTAGAGTGTTTTTAGATGCGCTGGACAGTAAAACAGGCTCTTTTTTGTCTTATTGGCTCGACGTCGTTGACCCTTCTCTTGAGTTGGGGAGGCTTTTCTCTCTACCGGGACTGGAAAGTTAAACGGATGACCAGCTCGGAATATCGGATCATATCAATTATCCAGACGGGAGAGGAAAAAGGAGCGTTGAAAACTGCTTATTTAGCGGAGCTGCTCCATTTGTCTGTCGATGAGCCTTCTCAGCTTTATGCGTTTGATCTAAGGCAGGCTCAAGCAAAACTGCTCTCATCGCCGCTGATTTCTGAAGCAAAAGTAAAACGGATTCCTCCTGGCACGTTATATATCGATTATAAGGTCCGAAAGCCTGTAGCTATGCTCGCAGATTATGCAAATACGGCCATTGACAAAGAAGGATATCTCTTTCCTGCAGCTCCTTTTCTTTCACCCAAGCAACTTCCAGAAATTTATTTAGGTTTGCCACCTTTCGGAGCGTCCCAGGATGCAATGGGAAGAAAAGGAGGGCAATGGCGAACCCCTTTGCAAAATCGACATCTAGCTCTGGCTTTTGAGGTTTGGGAATTTCTCCAGGAGTTTCATCAACTAGATGGGATGCGGGTTCAACGGATCGATGTGTCCAATGCCTTTGCTCCAAGTCTTGGCCAAAGAGAAATTGTTGTGAAAATCGAAGATGAATTGATCTTGCAACGCTCAGAGAAAGAACTCGTCTGTATTTTCCCCAAATTGCTCAGGCTAGCCCCTAAAGATCATCGATTGCAGCTTTCAAATTTTTTCTCTCTCCGCCGCAATATGCTAGATGACTATAGACGCCAGCTAGCCACTTTGAATGAGGGGGGGCTCTTCGCACTCAGAATTATCGATTTGCGCATCCCTCAATTGGCCTTCATCGATACGTTTAAAAATCCTTAGCATGAATGCGTTGGGGCTCCGCCCCAAACCCCGCTAAAGGACTGCGTCCTTTAGAATCCTGTTTGTTTTTTTTTAAATGATCTCTTTGCGACGCCAAAGAGAACATTTAAAAATAAAAGGGGTTTCCAAAGGGCGCCAGCCCTTTGGTGGGGTTTGGGGCGGAGCCCCAATGGGATAGTTTCGCAACTCTGTTGAATTCAATCTTTGAGTTCATTATTTTTAGGAACGATAAAAGGAGTGCTTATGGAAGAATTTGTTGGTTATCTAGTAAAAAATATGGTGAATGCTCCGGAGCAGGTCGATATTCGATCTTTGGAAGGACAAGGGGGGACTTTAATTGAGATTCGAGTAGCTCCTGAGGATATAGGAAAAGTGGTAGGGCATAAGGGGAACATTATTCGTTCGCTTCGTACGCTCGCGATGATTATTGGGGTTCGTTTGGGCAGACGCGTTCATCTTGAAATTATTCAATAGAGGATTTGATGGCTATAGGATTGCAGATTGAAGTAGAGGAAGTTGAGCAAAAGATTGTTTTGCGCCTTAGCGGCCGTATTGATGCGATGAGCTCTTCAGCGCTGGAGAAGAAAATTCAGACCTTGGTCGATGAAGGGCGCTTTCAGCTGCTTCTTGATTTTACTTCTGTGGATTATTTAAGTAGCGCGGGGATGAGAGTTCTTTTGGCTGCTTTAAAAAAGGTAAAAGCAAAACAGGGGTTTTTGATTTTGTTCTCTCTTTCTGATGACGTAGATGAAGTCATTCGCTTAGCTGGGTTCGACAAAGTATTTCATATTTTGCCGAATGAAAAAGAGGCCTTGCAATACGGCATCTAATGACCAGACAAAGTGTGCTTTCCCGTCATCCGTTAACGCAGAGGATGCCTCTTTTAGAGGGAAAAAAGAAAAAACGCGTCATTGTGATAGCTGGACCTACTGCTGTTGGAAAAACGCAGCTATCTCTTTCCTTAGCGCAATCGATAGGTGGAGAAATCATCTCTGCAGATTCTATGCAAGTCTATAGAGGAATGGATATTGGTACGGCCAAAGCGTCTTTGGCTGAGCGGAAAGCAATTCCTCATCATATGATCGATATTTGCGATCTCTATGAGACCTTTAATGTGGCAGAATTTTATTACCGGGTGCAAGATGCTTTTCATGACATTACAGCCCGCGATAATGTCCCTATTGTCGTAGGAGGATCCGGATTTTATATCCACGCTCTTCTCTATGGCCCTCCAGCTGGCCCCCCCTCTAGTCCTGATGTGCGCGATTTATTAGAAAAACAGATGAGGGATTTAGGTCCTGAAGTGCTCTTTGAAAGACTTCAAATGCTCGATCCAGCTTATGCTGCGACCATTTCGGAAAAAGATCGCCATAAGATCATTCGAGGTCTAGAGATTATTGCTATCTCCGATAGGAAGGTAAGTGAATTTCCTAAGGCCAATAAATTGCAGGAACAAGATTTTGACTTTCGAGCTTGGTTTCTCTATTACCCCAGAGATAAGTTATACACTCGGATTGAAACACGCTGCGATCAAATGATTCAGCAGGGGTTTTTGGATGAGGTCCGCGAGTTGGAACAAAAAGGTCTTAGACTCAATTCCTCTGCAGCTCAGGCGATCGGTTATGCGCAAGCGTTAAAGTTTCTGGACAGTCCTCAGACCGAAGAGGATCTTCGAGAATTTGCCCTTCAGTTTAAGAAAGCGTCGCGCCACTATGCGAAAAGACAATTTACCTGGTTTCGGAAAGAGCCTATTTTCCGCTGGCTCAATATTGAAGAGTATGACCAAGAGCGGCTCAAGGAATTGATTTTGCAGGATTTTGAGCAAGGGTATTAACGATTAAGTGCGCGTCAGAGTTGTGTTTTTCTAACGCGCCCTATGATGAGAAAGAGATTATTGCCTAACAGCAGCACTTTCCAAAATCAATTCAGGAACGTGGTACTCTTCAAAATTATCTGCGCAAGGGAAGATCTGATAAGCCGCTCTTAAAGCTTCATCTGCGTAATAAAATTCGCCTTGTTCGAAATGTGTTTTAGCCTTTTCTAACTGCTGCAGGAAGGTTGGGTGCTTAAGAGATTTTTGAAAGAAGTAAAACTTTTGCCAATCTCGTCGCCCGGTCACTTTACAAAGACAATACTGTCGGCTTAATTCTCTTAAATATTCAATAGAGGTTGCTTGCTCTATAAAACCAGGAATGCGGCCCATGATACGAGCTCTTGTGCTATCATGTTCCATAGCGATATGAACGCCTCGATGAATCATTCCAAAAATCATCACCTTTGTGGGATCTTGCGCAAAAGCGTTGCCAGAAGTAAGATCCTTTATGTAGGGGTCCTGAAAATCTTCTCCTTCAAGTAGCGTGTTGATCAATTGTTTTGATTCTTCCACTTTTGCTAAAATAGCATCTGTTTTTGCAATAATTCTTATTTGATCACCAAAAATTCGGTCGGAAAAAGCTGGATGATCTTCTAATCGCATATCCTTTGGAACATTAAATTCCTTACGAAAATCTAGTTCTTCGAAAGAGGCGAATTTGCCTTCTGCTGTTATTTTCAGTTGCAGGCGAGTTTGATCTACTATAGGCAATAAAAACGAAAGCCAAGACCCTTCTCTAATGGCCGCTAAAATTCTTGTAATAAGGCCTTTAAAAGGGAGCTTATTGTCAGTATGTTCGTAGAGAGAAAGAGTTTTTTCGACGATTTGGATTCCTGCTGCCCGCTCTCGCAAACTTAAACCATCTGGGTTATGGCTAATTGTTAGAATCTCTGAAGCCAAGGTGTTTAAAGAAAAATAGTTTTTAGCTTGAGGGCCTGGAAGTTTTGAATATTGACATGGGAAATCTAAATAGCTCCATGTGACAATCCTTTCTCCCCAAAGAAAGTGGGCTTCCCCTGGCTTGTCGGAAAGAAATTGATTAAAATCAATTAACCTGTGGCGTCTCAGGTCTTGTAGATTGTGGCGCGCTGCTAAACGGTAACTCATAGTATCTCCTGTAAGGTTTTGCGCGAAAAGTATATCTTAAACAATTTTTCAGGCCAATAACTCTTTTTGTTAAGGGGATGTAAAGGTTTTTTCCGAAGGGCCGTCTTCAGGAAGATGGAACTCCTGAAGCTTGTGTGCACAGGGAAAGATGAGATAAGCCACTCTTAATGCCGCATCTGCTTCGGAAAACTCCTCTTGTTCGAAATGTTTTTTGGCCTTCTCTAATTGTTTCAGAAAGCGTTCGTTGTTAAGAGATGTTTCAAAAACCTCAAGCTTTTCTTCATCCGTAAACAAGACGCCGCAGTAACCATACACGAAAAAATCCTTGGCAAATTCTTTTAAGTAATTAATAGAGGTTGCGCTCTTTATAAAATGGGGAATACGGCTCATAATTCGTGCTCTTGTGCTGTCATTTGTCATACACATCCCAAGGCCTCGATCAATCATCTCATCTATCATAAAACTCGTAGGATCTCGCTCAAAACTTAGATTGGAATCAAGGGTCTGTATGTAAGGATCGGTCCGATCTTCCCCTTGAAGGAGGATGTTTGTTAGCTGTCTCGGTCCCATTGCTTTGGCTAGCAGAACATCTGTTTTTGCAAGGATCCTTGTTTGACCTCGAAGGGTTACTCGGCCAGCAAAAGCTTCGTGTTTGTCTATAGGCATATTTGGTGGAAGATCAAATTCCTTGCAAAAGGCTTTTTCTTCGAAAGAGGCTAAGTTGCTGATTGTACCTGTCTCGAGCTGGAAGCGAGTTTGATCTGCTATAGGGAATAAAAAAGAGAGCCAAGTCCCTTCTCTGATGGCTGCTAAAATTCTGGTAATAACACCTTTAAACGGAAGTTTATTGTCGGTATGTTGATAGAGGGAGATGGTTTTTTGGACGATTTCAATCCCTGCTGCTCGCTCTTTTATACTTAAGGCATCTGGCTTACGGCTAATTTTTAGAATACTTGTGGCTAAGCTTTTTAAAGAGAGGTAATTTTTAGCTTGAGGATTCGGATTTTTTTGATAGAGGCGATTTTCTTTAGGGCAGGCCCAGGTGAAAATTCTTTCCCCCCAAAGAAAATGAGCTTCTTCTGGTTTGTCAGAAAGGAGTTTATTAAAATCGATTAACCTGTAGTGGATATCTTGTGGATTGTGGCGCATTTCTAATCGGTAACTCATGCTAATCTCCTGGAGTTTTTGCGTAGCGAGTATATTGCAGTCAATTATTTGTAGCAATCATCTTAACTATTAAAAGATTGTCTTTTGTTGAAAATGCTCGTCAACTTTTGTAATTAAAAAATATTCTGTTCTTGATCTTTCTTTTCGATCGCTTTGTCAACTCTTTTTTGGTGTGTTATAAAATGATTGAATTGCTATAATGTGTATTCAGAAAATGGAGATTATTTGTGGGTTTATTAAATGTTTCTGGTTTTAATGTTGATCAACTTTCTTTAATTACAACAATAAACGATCAGTTGGATCCTGTTAATAGTTGTAAACTAAATTTTTTGGGTAATCGAATTGTGAAACTTAATTTGCCTCAAGGAGGTCGTGAGGTTTCTCTGAATGATCTGGCGGAGATGATTGTGGATATGAGCGACCCTGAAAAGCTGCTTCTTTTGAATTGCGAACAGCGGCTTGCTGCGATAGAGATGCAAGGGAAGATCCATTTGATGTATGCCACTGAGCTAAAAGGAATTGCTGGAATTTTGGTAAGGATCAGGGATGTTTTTTGTCGTTTTGTCTATTCAACATGGTGGAATCGAGTACATCAGACGATTGAAGATGATGTTTGGCGGATTCAAGAACATGATGTAAGTAATTTTACTATGTTTTCTTCTTATAGCGAGCAAAGACTTCAAAGGATATTGAAGAAATTGCCCGCCGATGGAGCCTGGACAGACCGAAAGCCAGGCAAGCTTTTAGGCAATGTGTACATAAAGATATCCCATTTTAAAGATGCGGTGGGAAGAATTCAAGAGAACCGAAAACTGGCTGAAGAAATGATTAAAAAGTCTCAGAAAGATCGGCATGTTACGAATTTATGTTATCAAGAAAGGTTTGAAGAAGATCCAATAAAATTTTTAATAGATGAAATAGTTGGGCAAGGTCTTGTCTCTTCCGAAAAAGATCCTGCGAAGATATTTATTATGAGCCAAATTCCTGATTTTGGAATCACAGTTACTTCTAAAGACTACCTGCTATCTTATGTTAGGCATGAGTCTCAGGATCTTGATGACCACCTTGAAATTATGGAAGATTTTAATAAATCTTTTGAAAAAGAACAAGGCGAAGCAAAATTAGCTCAGGCAAGAGAGCTTTTTGCAGAAAAGAACTTCAAGGAAGCTTTCGAAGTGCTGAGAGAGCTTTTTGCGATCCTTGCTTAGAAGCGTAATATGGTCCCAGACCCCGCTTGAAAACGGGGTTTTTCTTTAAAAAAACAAACCCCTTTCCAAAAAAAGGGAAAATAAGGTAAATTTACCCCATGCATTCTCTTTTTCTATTTAAAGGCGTAAAATATGGATTTTTCTTCTGATTCTTCATCTCCAGATCTTCAACTAACTCCTGAAATTGAAGCTATTCTTCCTGTTTTGGAAGAAAGCGAGCCTAAAAAGGCAGATGACGATGGAGGAGGTGGAAATCGGCAAGAGATGAGCCGTGCTTTCCAGCAGTTTATTGACCAGATGGCCTCGATGCCTACTGTTGAGGAAAAAATTGCCCTCGGACTTCAGTTTATGAGAGGCTCTATTTCTCAAGAAGGCAGTCCTCGATTTAGAGAGTTTTGGGAAGCCCGCAAGCATATGTTACCTCTTTTTAGAGAAACGATTAATCAAGCAATCCGTTCTACACTTTGGTCTGAATATGTGGAGCTAACAGTAGAAGCCCGCCGCCTGAAAGAGATTTTGGAAGAGCAGAGCGCTTTTGCGATGGAGCAAATTGATCTGGCCATCCAGGGTCTTGAGAAAGATGCAGGAAATTTAGCAGCAGTGCTTGGTCAAGTTGAAGGGGTTGATGTTTCCCATCAAGGTCAAACAATTCGTTCCAGAAGCACCCTATATAGCAAACTTCAGGGTGAGCTGAACTTTTTAAATACATTGGCAAGTCGTTTAAGCGGCCTTCGCAAAGAGATTTTAAAAACAGAAATGCGAATCCGATTTAAGACGAAGTTTTTCAAGCGTCTTTCGGAATTAGGAGATCTCATTTTCCCCAAGCGCAAGGAACTCATTGCAGAGGTTAGCGCCGAGTTCGAAAAAGATGTAGAGCTTTTCATGACGAGACATTTTAAGGCGGGCCAGGTTGTAGGAGCTCCTTATTATGCTCTTCGAGAAGAGATCAAAGCTCTTCAGGGAATGTCGAAAGTATTGACATTGAGCAGCGGCTGTTTTGGTCGCACCCGTGTTAAACTCAGCGAATGCTGGGATGCCGTGAAAATGGTAGAAAAGGAACACAAAAAAGAAATCAACCTCAAGAAACAGGCCTCTTCAGAGCTCTGCCAGCAGTTTGTCACAAAAATTGAAGAGCTAGCTCCTCAAGCAGCTGAGATGGAACTTTCTCTCTTAGATCAAGCCATTGATGCCATCTCTCAAGAGATGCGTAACGTCGATCTGCATCGCGATGATGTTCGCTTCCTTAGAGATTCTCTCGCTAAACTTCGCGCTCCTCACGTTGCCCTCCAGGAAGAGAAAGCTCGCGAGTTGGAAAAAGTGGAAAAAGAAAAGCAGCGTTTGAAAAAAGAGCAGATTGCCCAGCTTAAATCTACTATCGCTCACCTTCTCAAAGAAGGCTCTACTCTCGATACCGAAGTTCTTATCAACGGTCTTGCAGAAGTAAAACTAACGACAGAAAAGCTCGAGATCTCAAAAATTGAAAAGCAGCAGATCGAGCGTTCTCTCCGACCTCTAAAAGATCTTGTCGCAGATCGGAAAGAAAATTCTCTCCTTCATCTAACAGACGATCAACGCCAAAATCTTGAGAATCTTCGCACTGTGCTTCTCCAGAAAAAACAGCGTCGTCAAGAGATTAAAGAGCAAATCGAATCCTACCGAAAAGCTCTCGGATCCTCAGGTCTCGATTTTGAAAAAGCTATGTTGTATCGCGAACAAGCAGATCAAGAGAAAGATCTTCTCGACAAGGTCAACGCATCTATCGAAGAGATCGAGAAAAAAATCGCCGAGATCGAAGGCTAAATCCTTGGGGCTTCGCCCCAAACCCCACCACAGGGCTGCCGCCCTTTGGAAACCCTTTTTCTTTTTTTCTTATTGCAACAATGCCTTATTCAATAGAAGAGAGCCGCTCTCTTCTATTGAATAAGGCATTGTTGTAAGTATACAAAAATAAAGCGGATTCTAAAGGACGCAGTTCTTTAGCGGGGTAAGAGGCTGCTAACGGATTTAGGGTTCGTCGATTTTCGGGATTATTTTGGCCGATTTTCGATTCTTTTTCGGGGGGTAATATCGACTTCCTGTATATGACCCCCCGAAAAATAATCGAAAATCGGCCAAAATTATCCCGAAAATCG
>JAUXXF010000010.1 GCA_030681135.1 Chlamydiales bacterium | reverse complement strand
AAAGCCGCCGACAAATCGCTTATCGCAAAGAGGGTAGTATTGACCAATACAACCCTCTTTGCGATAAACGATTTTCGGCGCTTTCACGCAGCCCAAACGCCAATTTTTGAGTCACTTTGGGTATACTGCGAGGACCTTGATCTACCGATGCGTATAATTTGAAACAAATTTGATCAAACCTTCCCGCTAAATGCAGAATAAGCCCACCGTAATGAGAGGTGCTCATTCGATCAGCGAATCCCTCAGGTAATCCCATCAAAAATAAATCAGAAGGACCAGTATTCATCCAATTTTCCCCCAGTTGAAGCGCCGCTCCTACCTCAGCAATCGCTTCGAATAGTGGAATTGGGAGGTGTTTTGCTGAAATGAAATCGCCATGATCAACAAGCGCCACCACATCTACATCTTTCGTAGAGCGAGAGATCATTCCTAATAGAAGAAGCCCCCCTCCTCCTATTGCAACCACCTCAAAATTTAAATGCCTATCAGATAAAACATCCCCCTAAAACAGTCAAAGCTTGATGGAGACCCAAAGAATTAAATTGAACCATTTTAACTTCTCTTTTTAAGAACTTTATTCTCTCGTTTCGATAGTTTTATCTTACCATTTCGAAAAAATTACCTGCAAAATATTTTTAAGATTTAAATTGCAACCATTTGACAATCAATGATTAGTAACAAAAATTATCTGACAATTGAGATATACTACGATCGAGATGAAAGCGCCCGAAAAAAAATGGGCCTCTTACTAAAAGAGGCCGAACGACTTTCTATTAACGAAAATATCCAAAATAAAGAGCAGATTTTACGCCGGTTAGGGCTGTAAAATTACTGCTGAGCTTGCTGCTCTTCGCTAAAAAAACCTGTGCTAGCTGGTTTTTTTGCTCTGCGACGAGATTTTGTAGCGCGTTTTCTCTTAACAGTAGTTTTTTTTGCTGTAGTTTTTCTTCTTTTAGCAACTTTTTTCTTTGCAGGAGATTTGCGCTTCACAGAAGCTTTTCTCTTTGCAGGAGATTTTCTCTTTGCTGCTGTTTTTTTCTTTGCTTTTCTTTTTACTGCCATAACTTTTCTCCATTTGGTTTAAACCAGGCTTTAATAAATCTATTTAAAGCCTTTCCTTCCCATTGCAATAAATCAGTATTTTATTCAACGAAAAAATCTAATCATTAAAAGAGTTATGTCATCATATTGAGCTGTTCCTTGAGAAAATTCCTCTATGGCAGACAGCAAAGAATTCACAAATAATGAAGAAGAAGAAAATGAAGAAATTCTTAAAAAATCTTGTAATCGTTTCATTCCAAAAAATTGAGAAGTGATATGGTGCGCCTCTAAAATTCCATCCGTATAAAGAAGCAACAGATCATCAGGAAGAAGAGTCATCTCCTGAACAAGGGGCTGTGTAAAGGGCTCTACTCCAAAAGCAATCGAATGGGTCGACAGCTCTTGCACTGCAGAGCCCCGCTTTAACAAAGCAGGAGGGTGTCCCTGAGAGCAATACTCCAACGTAGAAGTCTTGGCGTTATAAAGGCCTAGCCAGGCGGTAATAAAAAAACCGGAACTGCCCGCATCGAGCATAAACAGCTCATTGGCCTTTTGAACAATCTGGGAGAGACCAGCCTCTGCACTTGCAAAGGCACGAAGAGAGCTTCGAAATCCAAGGCCATAAAGACATGCGGAAATCCCCTTTCCTGCGCAGTCGGCCACAACAAATAAAAATCGGTCTTCATCAATGGGGAAAAAATCATAAAAATCGCCACTTACCTCTTGAGCCGGCAAATAGCCAGGAGCAATGTCGATTCCCGAAAAGACAGGCAGATGAGACGGTAAAAGGCTTTGTTGAATATGTCTTCCAATTTTTAACTCTTGAGCGAGCTGTTCTCGATGGATTCTCTCTCGCTCAGCCTCTTGAGTCCTTGTTAATAGCTCGTCGAGAGTCTGATTAAACTGCTCTCCCAAGGCATTAATCTCAAAGCCCATCTTATCTGGTTGATAGCGCACATGGATGGCTCCTTCAGACACCCGCTCCATCGTGCGGCATAGAGCATCAAACGGTTTGGCCACCCTGCGCGCAAAGAGAATCACTCCACCGCCCCCTAAAAGCCCAATAAGGACCAGCAGCGTAAAGGCGCTAAAAGCGTAATAGCGAAGTTCATATTGCTCAATGGCCCGCAGGGGAACAGAAAGACGCAGCACAAGCCCAGTATCTAAAATGGGACGCTCAGAAACCAATTCTTTTTCATTCGGCCCGAGCGACTCTCCCGCTACAAGAGTCCCTTGTAGATCTTCAATAGAGACAAAGAGGGGGTACTCATATTTCTGTAAATAGCTCCACTTTTGCATCCAATCATCTAAATGAATCACACTGCCTATCGCTTCCGTAGAGCTCTCATTTTTCCCCACCCATAAAAGATGTTTCTCTGCATCGACCTTCGTAAAAAAGGGGCTTCCGGAGGGATCTTGTGGAATTTTTTCAACCTGAGGATGCAAATGTGAAAGAGAAAGCTCGCCCAAAAGCTGTTTTTTTTTCTCAATGATTTCTTCTAAAAGCTCTTGTTTATCGCGTCCGACTATCTCCAAAAAATGGGCGACCGTCTTTACATCTCCTTGATAATCACGGAAATATAAAAAAATTGTATGGATAAAAAGAGGAAAGATCACGAAAAGAGCAGCCCCCCACAAGATCCTTTTAGCTAAAGATCCTCTGCGTTCAGGCTTTTTTAGAATCCATCGTTCAGACATACTAGTCTGTATGCTATCAAAAATGATTACCAGCTTACAACACCCAATTGTAAAGCACTTTGTTGAACTCAGAAAAGACAAAGCGGCCAGGCTTCAGCATCAAGAGGTTATTTTAGCAGGAGAAAAACTTGTTCGGGAGCTTTCTTGCAAGGAACCTCTTGATGTTCTCATGACCCTAAAAGAGGCCCCTGAAATCGCTGCAAAAGAAAAATATATTGTCTCTCCGGAAATTTTGAAAAAAGTCACAGGCCTCTCAGAGCCAGATGGGTTTGCAGCGTCCATAAAAATGCCAAAAGAGGCTGCTCTTGAAGAGAAGCAAAAAATTCTTATTCTCGACCAAATCAGCGATCCTGGTAATATAGGAACTCTTTTTCGCTCAGCTCTCGCCTTAGGATGGGATGGCATTTGGCTAACTCCTAACACCGTCGATCCTTTTAATGACAAAGCGATCCGAGCGGCCAGAGGCGCTAATTTCTCTCTTCCTTTCGCATGGAAGAGCTTTGATGAGATTTGCGCTTGGGCAAAAACGAAAAGGGCTCATCTGTACATCGCCGATATCGAAGGGCGTCCCATCACAGAGACTACTTTTATGCAAAAGCCAGCAGCTTTGATCTTAAGCAACGAATCACACGGGCCACGTCCTTGGCCTGCTGAACACATCACTATCCCAATGCAGCCTCAGGTTGAATCGCTAAATGTTGCGATCTCCGGAGCCATCTTACTGTTTGCACTAAGGAACAACCTATGACAGATCGATTTGATGATGAAGAAGCTTTTCATGCCAAAGATCGTAAACAATCCCGCAAAGATCGAAGGTTCGCGCAAGAAAGGGATCGCTCGAAATTTAAAAAGACCGATCTAAAAAAAGAGATCTCCCCTCCCTCTTCTTCTTTACCCAAAGCCCGCGTGATTGCTATCACAGGAGAAAACGCGACTGTTGAAGAATTAGATGGCAAACGACAAGCCTGTTCTTTGAAGGGACTTTTAAAAAAAGAAAAAATGCAGGCGAAAAACTTGATTGCTGTCGGAGATTTTGTTCGCCTGGACGGAGAGACCATCTCTCAGGTAGAAGAAAGGTCTTCTTATTTATCCAGACAAGACATTTCTGGTCGAAAAGAACAGCTCATCGCTGTCAATATCGATCAAGTACTGATTACCACATCAGTCATCAATCCTCCTTTAAAGCCAGCGCTTATCGACCGCTATATCATCGCTGCAAAAAAAGGAAATATGCACCCCATTTTGCTCATCAATAAAATTGATCTGCTCACCGATGCTTCCGCGGACGAAGTGGCCTTTTTCCATGCCTTCCTTGCAGCCTATGAGCCTTTAGGAATCCCTATTCTCTCTGTCAGCACAAAGACAGGGGTCGGCATCGAAGCGCTCCGCTCTTTAATGAAAAATAAATCTTCCGTCTTTTCTGGCCATTCCGGAGTCGGAAAATCCTCTCTCATTAATGCCTGCTTTGGCCTTTCGCTAAAAACTGGAGACTTGGCTCAAAAAACTGCAAAGGGCTCTCATACTACATCCACGGCAGAGCTCCTCTCCTTGCCAGGCGGCGGCCACTGCGTCGACACGCCCGGCATACGCAGCTTTGGCATCTGGGGACTAGAAAAAGAGGATGTGCTAGAGCACTTTAAAGATCTTCAAGACCCTGACCATCCTTGCAAATTCCCTGATTGCACACACCTCCAAGAGCCGCAATGTGGAGTCATTGCTGCTCTTGGTGAAGAAAAAATTTCTCCTATCCGCTACGAATCATATCGAAGTTTACTCGCAGAGGCTCTGGGAGACATCGACAATTGGACACGAGATAAATTATAGACCTCTTTCGAAATTAAGGTTCTGTCGGTTTTAGGGTTCTTTTGAGCCGATTTTCGATTCTTTTTTAGGGGGTAATATCAGCTCGTATATTGCCCCCTAAAAAAGAATCGAAAATCGGCCAAAATAATCCCGAAAATCGACGAACCCTTAATTTTGAAAGAGGTCTTATGACAACAATCGCTCATATCCATGCCCTAGAAATCTTAGATTCTAGAGGCATCCCTACCATTGAATGCTTTGTCCGCACAGCCAACGGCGTTATTGGCAGAGCAAAAGTCCCCTCAGGAGCCTCCACTGGAGAGCATGAGGCTGTCGAACTGAGAGACCAAGATCCCAAACGATACCTAGGGAAAGGAGTGCTGAATGCAGTAGCCCACGTCAATGGACCTCTTAATGAACTCTTGCATGGCCTATCTGTCTTTGATCAGCGTCAAATCGATGAAGCCATGATCAGGCTCGATGGCACGCCTAATAAATCAAAACTCGGAGCGAATGCCATTTTATCTGTCTCTTTGGCAGTAGCTCACGCTGCGGCTTTTGCAAAAAAAGAGCCTCTCTATCGGTATCTTGGAGGCGAAAAAGCCGCTCTTCTTCCCTGTCCAATGATGAACATCCTCAATGGAGGCGCCCACGCTGATAACGGACTCGATTTCCAAGAATTCATGATCCGTCCTATCGGCGCGCCCACATTTAAAGAAGCTCTTCGCTGGGGCGCAGAGATTTTTCAACATCTCAAAATGCTGCTCAAACAAAAAAAACTCTCCACCTCTGTCGGCGATGAAGGGGGATTTGCCCCGCAGGTCAGCTCCAATGAAGAGGCGCTTGAGCTCATCATCGAAGCGATTGAAAAAGCAGGCTATAGGCCAGGTTCCCAGGTCTCTATCGCATTAGATGCTGCTGCCTCCGAATTTTACGTCCAAGGCTGCTACATCGAAAAGAAAAAAGAAATCGCCAAACAGCCCTTTATCAAAAGAACAACAGAAGAACAAATTGCCTACCTAAAAACCTTAGCGAGCCGCTATCCGATCGATTCAATCGAAGACGGGCTAGATCAAAACGACTGGGAAGGCTGGAGCAAACTCACACAAGCTCTTCCTATCCAGATCGTCGGCGATGATCTGTTTGTGACAAATACTCGCTTTCTCCAAAAAGGGATCGACCTACACGCAGCGAATGCCATTTTGCTCAAAGTCAATCAGATCGGCACTCTCACAGAAACCAAAGAAGCGATCGATCTCGCAAGAAAACATCAATATAAGACAGTTTTCTCTCACCGTTCAGGAGAAACAGAAGACACGACCATTGCGGATCTTTGCGTCGCCTACCAAGCAGGACAAATCAAAACAGGTTCGCTGTCCCGCTCCGAGCGAATCGCAAAATATAACCGCCTGCTGGAAATCGAAGACGAGCTTGGGAACAAATCAATTTATCAAGGAAGAAATTTTTGACATACCTTTCTTGAATTCATAACACACTTAAAAGCTGTTCATCAAAATAAGTCGTTAAAATTTTATGTTTTTCAGGGCATAGTCCTTTTGGGGGTCTTTCAAACGGAAGCAATATATTCTTTTTAGTGAAAGGGGCAGAGCAAAACCACAGCTCATCCGAAAAACACATATACTTAACAATTCTTTAACTCTTTCTTGATTTAAATTTTTTCTAAAGAGATATTGGAATGCCAAAGAGGATGTATTCCATGAGCTCTATTTCTCGATTACCCGGGCTTTCTTATATGCCACACGAACAATCGCTCCCTGAACTGTCCAAACAAGCGAGCGACTCAGATTTAAAAAAGCTCTCCTCTCCTCGAAAAAACACATCCACTTTAAGCAAAATGCGCTCTGTACAATACATAGACCCAGGGCCAATAAGACGCCTTGAAAGCATAAAAAACCTTCACTCTTTTTCCCCAAGAACGTCTCCTGAGACCATACAAACAATGACTCGTCATTTCCAAGCCCATCTCGAAGGGAAACAAACTAGCTTGGATCGTTTCTCTCCCGTCTTGCTTCAAATTTTGGCCTTCATCTGCTACAACCAATATGCGCCTATTGACCCTAACAATTATACTGTAATCACTGGTTTGCATCATGCACACCTCTTGAAGCCATGCCTTCAAGCCATTCAATATCTTGCAGGAAAAGATAGCCCTCTCTTTCCCATTCCCCCTACAAACTTACTGAAATTAGCCCTGCAAATTATTGAGCAACCCTTTGCACGACAGCTCCTTGCAGAAGAGCCAACACAAGAGGCCATCAACCAAATTCTTCACCTTAGCAAAAAATATCCTGAAGAATTGCTGGGATTCATCTTTAAAGCTGAAGATGCAATCATTTTTCATAAAGAAAACAACCGCTCTTCCTTAGATATCGCTCAAGAAGGATTGATGTTGCTTAAACGATGCATTCATGATGAGAAAGACAAAGAGGAGTTTTTCTCCTATGAACATTTACATAAACGTCCTCAAAAACTCTTTCTCTTTTGCCTGCAAGATTTTTTTCTTAATACACCCTTTCGCCTGCGGCTGAATCAACTACAAAAAGAATCGTTGATCCAACTGGCTTTAAGCCTTTTTTTAGCTCCTGATGCTGCTGATCTATTCATAGATCTGAATATCAAAGAAATTGGCAAAAGACTCGTTGCTCTCACTTCTCATAGGTACCTTTCTCCTCGCTCTCAACGTTTTGGACAGCTGGTAAATACCATGCTGAACACTCCTTTCATCCCCCTACAAGGACTTCAGCTCCTCATTGCGTGGCTACAACAACCTCTTGCTGATATAGATTCTATGTTCAACCTAGCCGCGGGGACGAGAGAATGGGATCCTCGCGGCGAATTCTACCATTTTGTTCTTCTCAGATTTCAGGAAATCGCCCTGCAGGAACATTCCGATAGTACCATTCTTTATCGACTCCTCTGCTTCATCCATTGCTGGGAAAAAACCCCCGCCAACCAAGATTTACTCTCTCAACAAACATTTCAGACAATAGGACAAAAGTACTCCATCATTCGCCTAAAATACCAAGCGTTCCAAGAAGAGATTGAACAAAAATTTCTCCTTAAAGAGGCTCAACATTTACTATGCTATAAGCAATTTTCTTTATCAAAGGTCTACCCTAACCCCATATTTAAAGAGACAAAACTCCTACAATTAGGATTGCCTAAAAAAACAAACCCTATATGGAAAAAGGAATCTGCTGTAAAAGATCTGCGGGACACGGTTGTCTTTTACCTTTTGTCAGCAAGAGACAAAGTGAAGGTCACTGATCTGATTCTTCATTCCAAAAAACCCGCTGCCTCGATGATCATGCAGGCCAAGCGCTTTAATCAGGTCACACAATTTTTTGTGAAAGAGCTTCTTGCATTAGAGCACTCAATATCTAGCGCGCTATCCATGATCAAGACCCTCTGCAATCTACAGAAAGAACTTCTTAAATACTCCGCTTTTGAAGCTGCCTGGAGTGTCCATGCTGTTTTTCAACAAGCTTCCATCTCAAGATTATCTCGGGCCTTTTCTTTGGAACCCGATTTCTTTGAACAGTTTAACCGTCCAAACATATGGTGCAGCCAAGAAAACAACTTTCAAACGTTGAAAAACCTGCAAACGCAAAGCATCGAAACATTTGAAGTATCACCTCTGATCGTTCACGAACTGATCCATTTAAGGGAAAATCAGCATGAATTTACTAACGAGGGAAAAGTGAATGTGGATCGTCTTCAACTATTTGGTAAATTATTTAATGATTTTGTGATTCGGAAACAAAAAGCTCTGAGACTTTGGACTTCTGAAGTTTCCTTAGATCCCGATCTCTTTCTTGTTAAAATCCTCGATTCGCAATCTGGCATTTTCGACGATGAAGTCTTGGAGGTATGGTGGGAACGCTCTCAAGAGATCCACCCTCAAGCTTCAAAAGAGTATTGGGGAGAGGTCTGTGAGACACTTTAGCGAAGCTTATTTTCGTCATACCACATCACAGGGTCTTTTTTTAGCTCTTGTGCCCAAAGAGGGATGGTCTTTTCTAATTGATGGTTTGGCTTCCACCCCAAATACTTGTTTGCTTTTGAAACATCTAAAGAATAGTGATCATCTGCAAAATCGATCATCCAAGGCTTAATGAATGATTTTTTCATAAAAGGCAAATGCTCCTGAAACCAAGCTCCTATCTTAGCTATCGACTTAGGAACGCTCCAAGTCTTCCACTCTTTTCCATGAAGTAACCGTTGCATCTGGCGCTGAATGGCATCATAACTTAATGTATCAGGCTCTCCGATCAGCAGGGTCAGTTCTTGTGGAAGCTCTTTACGCTTCTCTACGCAAAGCCAAAGAGCTTCTATCACATCATCCATATGAATAAAGCTTGCGCCGTGACTTACATCACCTGCAAACAGGTGGCTTTCTAATTGATTTTCATAAACCCTTTGCATCTGATTCGAGAGAGGAATCGAATGACAGGCGTCATCATACACGCCAGCAATCCGCAAAATCACACTGGGGATCGCTCCCCTCTCTTTTCGAATCAGATCTTCCGTTTGGACCTTAGAGAGGGGATAACCCCACGCAGTGGTTAGTGGAGACTCTTCTGTAACCTTCTCCCCAGGATGACAAGGACGATGGACTAACATCGTGCTAGAAAAAATGAACTGCTCCACTTCAAAACTCTGAAGCCCTTTTAATAACCTTCTCGTCCCTTCCACGGTGATTCGATCGTATTGAGAGCTCCACTTAGTAGCAAAACTATAATAAGCTGCAAGATGGATCACTGAAGCAATGCGGCGGCCATAATTTTTCATGACATAATCCAACGCTTCCTGAACGCCTTTATCAGTCGCCATGTCCATTGCCACAAGTTCCACACCAGGAAGATGAGCTGCTAAAAGAACATCAAATCCCACGATCTGATAAGTGCTCGAAAAACGTTCTGCCGCCTTGAACCCTATTCGGCCACTACATCCCGTGATTAAAATAACCTCTTTTTGCCCTTGAGCCATATTATGCCACCTTTTTCCGAGGAAATGTGCAAAGTCTTTTGAGTCGAGAGGAACGATAAAAACGATGAAACGATATAACGATAAAAAAAATTATCGTTATATCGTTTCTCTTACTTATAAGCACCCCAGTCCTCTTCTCCCCCCTATAAAATATTGCATTTAAATTTTACATAAGATTATGAAACGGATTAGAGGGTCTCATGAAACATATTATTGCTCTATTCGGCGAAGCAGAAAAAGGACAATTCCAAAAACCACACCACATCAGTAGTTTAGGGGAATTGGTCGATACATTAGGCAATCCCCCTGTGGAAAGCGAGGGGCTGTTTTTTGCTGTGCAGTCTTTGCTCTATAAAAGAAAGATCATCTATTTTCGCGTCGAAGATGAGGGATTTAGCCTTGCAGACTATTTTCAAGGATTTAAGTATCTTCAGGAAAACAAAGAAAGTATCGCCCCCGTCCACGCCCTTTGCCTTCCAGGAGTAGGAGATACAAAAATCATCAATGCCTCCGACTCTATCCGCCAAAAGCACAAAAGCGTTCTGATCACCAACCAAAAAGACCTCTACGATTACTTAACAGTTTGTTCCCATTCAATTACTTAAGTGAAATTTCTTTCGCCTAAATACCTCGCTCTCTTCTCACCGAACGGCTAATCTATCCACAGCAAGTGCCCGCACAAATGTGAAATAACCCTTGATTTTAACCAGCTCTTTGAATCACAATAGAGCCTGCTATCTTAAGAATAAATCTTTTGTACCGGTAGCTCAGTTGGATAGAGTACCTGGCTACGAACCAGGGGGTCAGAGGTTCAAGTCCTCTCCGGTGCATATTTCCTTTTTTTGGATCCAAAATGATTGTGCGTACTTTTTGTTTTGGCCCTTTAGGCACAAATGCCATCTTGCTCGCCTGCAAAAAGACAAGACTCTCTGCGATTGTTGATCCAGGAGTGGGCTCTACTGAGACCCTGCTAAAAGCTCTTCAAGAAGAAGACCTCATATTGGACAAAATTTTACTCACTCATTCTCACTGGGATCACATTGCTGGCGTCCATGATCTAAAAAGCGAAACCAGAGCTCCTGTGTATATCCATCCTTTAGATCGAGGGAATTTAGAAAAGCCAGGATCCGACCGAATCCCTTTGTTTTTTTCGATTCAAGGAGTGGAGCCAGACCATCTACTTCAAGATCAAGAGATCTTGGAAGTCGGCCATTTACAACTTGAAGTTTTGCATACTCCCGGGCATAGTCCAGGAGGGGTATGTTTCTATCTTCCAAAAGAGGACCTGCTCCTTTCTGGAGACACTCTTTTTCGAGGCGGCATAGGTAATTTACATCTTCCTACAGGCGCGCCTGAGCAGATGGAGTTATCTTTGCAAAAATTAGCAGCCTTACCTCCACATACCCGCGTGATCCCAGGCCATGGGAAAGAGACAACAATTGGCCAAGAATTTCATCCATAAAAATAAGGAGTCTATTTATGTCATTAGTCGGAAAAAAAGCGCCAGCTTTTACAGCAAAAGCCGTCAGAAAACAAGAAATCATCGATCAGTTTTCCCTAGCTGATTTTTTAGGCAAATACGTCATCTTGTTCTTCTACCCTCTCGATTTTACGTTCGTATGTCCTACCGAACTACATGCTTTTCAAGAAAAACTTCAAGAGTTTGAAAAACGGAACGCCCAATTGATCGGATGCTCTATTGACAGCTGGTTTTCTCACGCTGCCTGGCTAAATATGCCGAAAGAAAAAGGGGGCATCCAAGGAGTTTGCTACCCGATCGTCTCCGATATCACCAAATCGATTGCTAGAGATTTTGGGGTATTGAAAGAAGATGCCGGGATTGCCTACCGCGGACTCTTTTTGATCGACAGCCAAGGAATCGTTCGTCATGAGCTCGTTAACGATTTGCCAATCGGTAGATCCGTCGATGAAGTGCTTCGTGTACTAGACGCTCTTATTTTCCATGAAAAGCATGGCGAAGTCTGTCCTGCTAACTGGACACCGGGCGCTAAGGCAATGGTTCCTAATTCTGAAGGGCTGCAAGCCTATTTTGAGTAAAATCCTTAGTTTCTAAGCGAGTGAGTGTGGATTCCACACTCACCCCGGCGATCTAACATTCGCGTCAAAACGAATAACAAAGATTCACGTCAACGCCAACAAAAAGATACGTATTGCGGGGCACGCCCAACTCAACTCCAGAAGAACTAACAGCTGTCGTTCTCCCATCTTGCCAATATTCAGCAAACGGTTTGATCATCAACGAAACGGTATCGAATCTCTCTGAAAAGAACGTAAAAGGCATTTCGACAATTCCGTTTTTAAATGTTCTCACAAGGATCCACCTAGCTCCTCCCATCGGATAAATGGTCACCGTAGGATACACCTGGGGCATCCATGTCGCATAAAGTCCCCAGCTAAAACAAGGAGACACTTTATAATCGTAGAGAAATCCGACAGGCACATAGAACTCTTGGTAGTCAAACGTAATAGCAGAACCGATTTTCGGCTGATCTTGCTGGGCAAGATAACGAAATCCAAAACCTGTAAAAAGAGAAAAGAGATTTCTTGTATTTCCAACAGTATACCCAATTCTCTCTTGAGCATTCCAATCAGTAAAAGTCATTTTCCCCAGTTCCCCGCTTTCTTTCCCTTCGCGCCATCTCAAAAACGCGCCTCCATAGATTCGATCAGCCAGCCTAAATTCATAGAGGCCTTGAACGCCTGCTAGATTCCCATTGTAATTATTAAATCCGTAGGGCGTAATGCGCGCATGAGTGTAACTGCCCCCCACTTGTAAATGGGAACCTTCAACCCAATGATCCTTGCAACACATCGACTCTTCAGCAAATAAAGAAGTCGCTACCAACAAACTCAACAAAACTCTCACCCACTTCATAAACAAATATCCTTTCAATTAGGGAATGTACTTGTGTTAGGAAGACTAATGGAAAAATTCGTTCCATTAGTACCTGTTATAAACACAATTCCATTCATTAACGCTACATCCTGGCTGTTGTACCTAGTACCAGTAGGTAGCACAAGTTGATATTTTGGGTATACTGCATAGGTCAAATAATTTGTTTTTGTCCCGTCTGTGTAAAAACGGACATAAAAATAATTATACGCGCTGCTGACAACTCCAGGAGAAGAGATCACAGAATAGGTTTGATTAGGAGAGCCTGTAGACTCGGCAGAATAAATCACATCAATAGGATTCGATAAATGTCCCAAAGCGCCAATGCTTAGCTGATAAGGGCCAAAATTTTCTGTAGGATCAGGAATCGTCGTATCAATCGGCCCTACAGTCAATACAGAATAAGGTTGATCGGGGTTTAACTGGCCGCCCGTTTGAATATTGACATGCAAAAGTCCTGCAATAGCCAACAAATCATCAAAATCATAGGCATATCCCAAACCAAACCCTCCTGTTTGAATCAGCAAAGGATGAATCACCTTGTCGTACAAATTATACCAAGGCCCGTGTAGGCTAAAACCTGTGGGATTCGAAAAATAGGTGCCTCGATAAGCAGAAAAATAGCTGTCGCTGTCTACGATCGGCTGAACAACTGTATTAGCAGGAGGCAGCATTCCTGCTGAAAATAAGGCGCTGATCATCTTAGCCAGCTCTGTCGTTACAGGCCCAGTGCTGCTTGGCGAAAAACTAGCAGACCACTCTCCTACAGCTCCAGACAAAAGTGCCTCGGTAGTCAGCGTATCTAAATTTAAAGTATAAGAGGTTCCAGATACAGGGATAAGGTTCAAGAGAAGGTTAGTTCCCGCTGCACTCATCGTATAGGTCACTGCAGGCAAATCTTTGGGGAATATCTCTATTTGAATACTTTCTGTCTGAAGAAAGTCATAAAGCTTCTGCATATAACTTATGCTAGCGGCTGGCCCCGAAGTTGTGCTTTGCAAATACAGCGAATTAAAAAACCCTTGAGAATTCGCTGCTCCTTGAAACAAATATCCATTTTGTAATGAAATACTCAGTTTTGCAGCTAAAATACGCAAATCTGTCGCTGGACTCGAGACCACATAAGGATTAGCATAAAAAGGGATCACTAAATTAGTCCACTGTGGAGGAGAGGAGGCATCTTGAGAAGTGAGCCCCGACTGAATTGCTTGAAGGATAGTACTGCGTGCAGAGGTTTCTGGATACCCTACAACCGTCAAGTTATCCAAGGTAGGATATAAGTTCCCGGTAGGATAAGTATAAGAGCCTAGCGTCATCGGCAGACAAAAGTAATCGACATTCGTCACATTAGCATACAAGTCATACACATCATTCAAGGTAAACTCAAAGTCTTGATACAAGGTATAATAGTTAGGATCTTGCGTCGCCGTCTGGGAAGGATCGTTAATGCCATAAATTCCTGAATACGTCGTTTGCATGTATAAGGGAGCGTCTACAGAAATATAAAACCTGCCGCTAATGAGCTGAGGAACATAAACATAAAAAGCGTTTGTTCCCGCCGAGGGCAATTTTGATAATTGGACGCTAATCGTTGGATCCGCTGAATTGACTCCATTGGGCAACACCAAAGAACAAATCCCTGTAGTCAAATTCGGCTGTAAAAAATAAGCGTTCGTAGCTGCTAGAGACAGTCCTTTTCCTATCACGTATAAACGATCGGAAGAGAGCCCCGTATTGTTTTGGATAATCAAAGGAGCGTAGCCGAGTATGCCAGGGATTGGTATTAACGAAGGAGTTGTTGGCGTGGTATTAAACGCCGCCTGAACTAGAGCTGCTTGCTCGGTGACTTGGGTATCATAAAAATTTTGCACCCATTCTAAAGAAACCGGCTGTCCATATAGAACTCCAGCGCATCCCCAGGTTAGTAAAGATCTCATCCACGTTTTCATCTGCATATCCGCCTCGTTTACAAAATTTTAATATTTAAAGGTAACAGAGAATGGCTTTTTTAAAAAATTTTTTTTAATTCTCAGAAGTTTTGCTGGCTCCTTTACTTTATTCGCTCACTGCTTCTAAAATCGGACCATGAACATTATTATTTTAGGCGCAGGCCAGACAGGAATCTTTGTTGCATCGATCCTATCTCAGGAAAAACACAATGTCATTTTGATCGACAAAGATGCTGGTTTGCTTGAAAAAACCGGAAGAGAGCTAGACATTGCGACTCTATGCGCTCACGCTCCGAACTGGAAACTGTTTACCGATCTTGTCAAAGAGAGCCCTGATGTATTTTTCGCCGCAACAGGACACGACGAGATCAATCTTGTTTGCTCCGCGATGGCCAAAAAAGCAGGAGTTCCTAAGACGATTGCCCGTGTAAAATCCAAGGAATATCTCAATCAAGAAATTCTAGATTTTGGCCATCTATTTTGCGTGGATCATTTTATTAGCCCGGAGCTCTTAGCGGCTCAAGATCTTTTCAAAGTTCTTGGCACTAGAGCAGATATTGCCTCTCAGCACTTTGCCCATGGGGCCATCCAAATGAGAACAATTTTGATTCCACATGCATGGGATAAAGCCCATGTGCCGATTCAAGAGCTCGATCTTCCTGAGCATCTCATCGTAGCGCTCATCCATCGCCATCAAGAAGGTCAAATAGAAGACATCATTCCTCATGGCTCTGATTATCTACTGCCTGGAGACGAAGCTACCTTAATTGGAGAATCGGCTCTTATGAACCAGCTTCATAAAATTTTTCATATTGAAGAAAAAAAAGTGCGCTCGATTATCCTTGTTGGAGGCTCTACAATTGCTGTGCATCTGGCCTCTTTTTTATTGCGCCAACACATTCAAGTCAGAATTATCGAAGCAGACCCCTCCCGCTGTCTTGAGCTAGCAGATCTATTGCCTGAATCAACCATCATTAACCGCGACGGCAGAGACTCTTCTTTACTCTTAGCAGAAAGAGTTCAAGATGCGGATGCCTTGGTTGCCTGTTTAGAAGAAGAAGGAACAAATTTTCTGATTGCCTCTTTAGCCCGCAAACTAGGCTGCATAAAATCGATCGCTCTGATTTCCGATCCAGCGCTAGCCCCTCTTTTAGAAAAACTGGAGGTGATTCCTGCTCTTTCTGCGAAAGCGAGCCTCACCAATAAAATGTTATCCCTTATCCATAAAGAAACGCTGCTTTCCGTAACTCCTTTGACTCATAGCTGCAATAAAATTGCCGAACTCCAAGTAGGTCCAGATTCCAGAATCATCGGCATTCCTCTCGCAGATCTACGGCTTCCAAAAAACTTACTCATCGCCGTCATTGAACAGCAAGGAAAGGTAAGCATCGGACGAGGAAACAGCTTCCTATCTCCCCATGACATTGCCATCGCTATCTGCCAGCCAGAGCATATTAACCATCTGCAACATATATTCCATTCGTGAAGTTCTCATGCTAGACTACCCGGAAATTAGCCGCATTCTTGGAAAATATCTCTCCATCTTCTGTTTTTTTCTCCTAGTGCCTATTGGAGCTGCTCTCTATTTTGAAAAGCTGGTAGATCCCCAAATCCATCCCCAACCTCACAGCCTACAAGCTTTTCTATGGACGCTCCTCATTAACGTCTCTTTAGCTCTCTTGTTTTCTTTTTTAGGCAAAAACGGCTCAAAGCAGCTCGCCAGAAGGGAAAGCATTTTTCTTGTCGTAAGCATTTGGATCATGACGGCTCTGGTCTCAGCATGCCCTTTTTACCTAAGCCGAACGTTAACAAATCCGATAGACGCCTACTTCGAAGCCATGTCTGGTCTGACGACTACAGGGTCCACGATGATCTGCCCTAAAGCGTACCACCCAGAAACAGCTGCTGAGATTTCTCTCTATTACACCAATCCCCACGTCCCTACTTCCACCTATTCCTTTCAAGGGACAGTGCCGCCTATTCGAGATCCTGCGACCGGACTTGTCCTTTATTCTGGAGTTGAAGCTGTCAGTAAAGCCATTCTTCTCTGGCGAAGCTTCCTCCAATGGCTTGGAGGCATGGGGATTGTCCTCATTTGCCTAACCATCCTTCCTGCCCTAGGTGTTGGGGGGAAATTCCTCTATCAAATGGAAAGCACAGGCCCCATCAAACAGGGGATTCAGCCTCGAGTCAAAGAAACGGCCTCCAATCTATGGAAACTGTATCTTTTATTCACGATTGTAGAAACAGCTCTCTTATTTTTTACCAATTCGGATATGCCTTTTTTTGATGCGCTCTGCACCTCTTTTTCTACGATTTCCACAGGAGGTTTTTCTGTCCGCAATGAAAATATCGCAAGCTACCAAAGCGTCGCCACGGAATCGATTGTTTTTTTCTTTATGATCTTAGGCAGCATCAATTTCGCTCTCTATTTTCAAATTTTCAAAGAGCCTCACTACCCTCGCCATGCCCCCGATTTTTTTCTCTTTCTCGCGATTTTATTGATCGGCTGCATGGCCGTTTCTTCTTTTCTTATTGGAGAGCCTGGATCAGGGCTTGGAGGAACCGATGCCTTTTATTCTTGGAAAGAAGCCTTTAGACAAGGGAGTTTTCAAGCCGTTTCGGTACAAACCTCTACTGGATTTATTACAGCCAACTATGACCGCTGGCCTTTTGCGCCCCAAATGTTTATGCTTCTTCTCATGTTTATTGGCGGAATGTCAGGCTCTACAGCGGGAGGAATAAAAACATCGCGCTTTTATATTCTCTACAAAATCGTCCTTCACCGCCTTGAGTCTCTCTACCGTCCTGACAGCGTACGGAAACTGAAAATCGGCACTTCAGAGATTGACGACAAAAACGCCCTGACTGTCTTAGCCTTTTTTTGCATCGTCGCTTTTTTCACTGTCATCGGCATTATTTGTCTTGTGTTAGATGGGATCGATCCAGAAACTTCCCTCGGGCTTATTGCCTGTATGATGAATAATGTAGGATTGGCTTTTCGAGCGGCAGGCCCCACGGACTCCCTCACCTTTTTATCCAACTTCTCAAAACTTCTCTCTATCGGATGGATGCTTTTAGGGCGTTTGGAATTTTATGTTGTGCTCCTTTTATTTCTCCCCTCTTTTTGGAAAAACAGATGAAATCTTATCTATTTAAAGTTCTAAATCCCGAAAAAGCCGAAGAAGAGCTCCTTCAATGTGGCCTACAAGATCTCTATCAAATCGAAGATCAAGAGACGGGAGAAGTCTTCATTGGAGGACGAAGCAGTAAAGAACTAAAGCCTCGCTACTCCGAGCTGATGAACGTAGAGCAAGCTGTCGATTGGGAAGAGCAGTGGGCCCATTTTGCCGAAGATTTTTCAGAAGGTAAAGCGCATATTGATCTAAAACGGTTTGGAAAGAAAGCGACACTGCTCCTTCAACCAGGCCCGGGTTTTGGAGATCTTTCTCATCCTACTACGGAGCTCATGCTACGTATGATGAAAGGCCGCATGAAGTCCCAATCAATCGTAGACATTGGAACGGGAAGCGGCATTTTAGCTCTCGCAGCACTCCTTCTTGGAGCCTCCTCTGCCTTTGGGATCGACATCGACGCCGCTGCGCTTAAGCACGCGCGCTTAAATGCTAAAATCAATCACCTGCAAGCCCGTTTTGCCAAAAAACTTCCTGCCCAGCTTTCCCCTTCTATCTTTCTTCTCAATATGATCCTCCCAGAGCAGCAAACCGCTCTGAAAAGGCATCTTAAGCGGTATAATAGACTAGCAAAACTTTGGATTACGTCAGGAATTCTTGCGGAGCAAAAAGAAAACTATTTACAATGTACGCAATCTTGGGGCTGGAAGCTTAAAGAGATCCACAAAAAAAAGAAGTGGCTCGGATTTGTCTTCCGAACTCACCTTACGCACACAGAGAGGCTTTTGGGCTGTTTCAAAGCGTCGAAAATTGAATAGAGAAAAGGGGGATTGTATTTCGTTCAATACTACCCCCTTTTCTCTATTCGATTTATCGACAGCTTTCAAACAGCCCAAAAATCTCCCTGTGTGCGTAAGGTGAGTTCCACCCACCAATTTAAGGAGTAGCTTATGTCTGACGAATCTTTCTTAGTTCCTTCTGATCTTTCTTTTGAGTCTCTCAAAAAACGAAACGATCATAATATTGAGTTCTGGAGTGCAAGAGATTTGCAGCCCTGTCTTGGTTATTCTCAATGGCGCCGTTTTGAAAATGCCATTAAAAAAGCCAAAGAATCCTGTAAGCAATCGGGCAATGATCCAGCTCATCACTTTGCCGGAGCCGGCAAACTGATCTCCGGAGGCAAAGGCTCTTCTCAAGAGGTTGAAGACTATCATCTTTCCCGCTTTGCCTGTTATCTAATCGCCCAAAATGGAGACCCTCGCAAGCCCCAAATTGCTCAAGCACAGAAATACTTTGCCATCCAAACGCGCCGCCAAGAGGTCTCAGATCAAATGGCCGCAGATCTCGAAAGGCTCGAATTCCGCCAGCAAGCCTCCATTGCCTTCAAAGCCCTCTCCGGAGTGGCTCGAGAAGCTGGAGTACAAAATAAAATGTTCGGCGTATTCCACGACGCAGGATACAAAGGTCTCTACGGCGGCCTCGGCGTCGATGCCATCAAAGCCCGCAAAGGCATCCCCTCTAAAAAACAGCTACTCGATCACATGGACACAACGGAACTTGCCGCAAACCTCTTCCGCATGACCCAAACAGAAGAGCAGCTCAGAAACAAACGGATTAAAACCCAAAAAGAGGCCATCGAAACTCACGAGATCGTCGGCAGAAAAGTCCGCTCGGCTATCGAAGAGATCGGCGGAATCCCCCCAGAAGACATTCCTCCCGCTGAACCCATTAAAATCGTGGAAAAACGGCTAAAAACCGCTCAACCCCGCTTGGCTCTCGACTCGAAGGATAGTCTTAAAGACCCAGTAGAATAAATAGGGCTCCGCCCAGGCCAAAGGACTGCGTCCTCTGGACTCCTTGTTGTTTTAAGAAAAATTCGCAGGTGAATTTTATGAAAAGGTCATGTCAAGTGCTTGATTTTGAGCTGGCTTTGGCCTTTGCGATTTTTTTAAAAGCGCGAGCTCTTTCTTCTTCACTAGGAATGATTTTGGCAACTTGCTTTGCTTGCTCAAATTCCCCATAATGAATCAAGATCTTTACAAGGTCTAGCAAAGCATATAACTGCTGCTGCCCATGAGGGCTAGCGTGGATAATTGTATACGCTTGCTTAAATTGTTTATTCCAAGCCAATGCTTGCGCTATCTGTCTAAGAGCAATTGCCCGGGTTTCTTCTTCAGGAATGGTCTTAGCAACTTTGATCGCTTGCCGTAAGTTTCCATCTTCAATTAACGCTACTACAATGTCTCTAAGACGATATCCTCTTATTCGTTCATCAGGAATAGCATTGGCAACTATGATTGCTTGCTCAAATTCTTTATCCTGAATTAAGATCTGCACAAGATCTTTACGAACGATCTTGGAAATTTCAGCTGCTTGCTCAAATTCTCCTTTCTGAGTAAGCGCATTTACAATGTCTCGAAGAGCAAGAGCTCGCAGTAATCTAGCCTCTTCTAGCTGATCAGGATCTGGCATCATTTTGGCGATTTTAAGAGCTTGCTCAAATTCTTCTCTCTGAAGGAAGACTTTTACAATCTCTCTAAGAAGCACTGCTTGATCTATCTTAAAAGGCATAGCACTGATCACTTCAACCGCCTGTTCAAATTCGCTATTTTCGATTAAAGCTTCTCCAATGCCTTTAAGAACGAGATTTTGCTCGTACTCTGGGAGACCCTTGGTAATTTTAAGAACTCTTTCGATCTCGCCGTTTTGAACTAAATTTTTACATTCTTCCATGGCTGAACAATAAGCATCCCGATCTTGAGTCAGTATTAGAGCTAATATTTTAGCTGCACTTGTAGATATTATGAATATATTTTCACAGAAATTGGGAAGACTTATCTCAGAGAGATCAATAAGATCATATCTACCCAAGGTCGATAGAATGTCAATGATTTGATCCTTTAACATCAGAGTTTTATTTTTTAGCTTTGATAAAGAAAGAATCTCTTGATCTAGCAATTGGTCTTGCAGATCGAATAGAGTTATTTGCTGTGGACATGCGGGAACAAGTTTCGAACCTATAGTCTCCATAAATATTCTTACTGCAACAAGCTGATTGTGATTAGCTTCTTCCTGAGTTATGTCGCGCAATGTTTTTGTTGTGCATGCGAGGCTTTGGATATCTTGAAGATGAAGAAATTTACAAATATGGCCATACAGCTCTTTTGGCAGATCTAGGATCGGGAATGGCTCTTCATTTGCAGCTTCAATGGAAGAACTGCTAAATGACTGTTGTCTACTTAAGATCGAAGAAACATTTGTTGCTGACATGGAATCCTTTCTCATTATTTTTTGCAGGAAAGCATCATGTATTACAGGCTTAAAAAGCAAGCATACCAAATAGGAAACTTGGCTTAGAAAGGCCTCTTATTGAAGCTCGCGGACGTGTTGAAGACCAAGCCTTTCAAATCTTGGAAAAAAGATTCCATAAGAATGGCGAGGGCGAAGTGGCTGGATATGAATTCTATCTCCACTCTTTAAAAAGCAAAAAGCCATCTCAAGAGTTCGGCTTCGAACTGGCTTCTGCAATTTGTTTAAAAGAACGAGCTTTCTCTTCTTCATCAGGGATGTTGCTCGCAACTTTCAGAGCTTCATCAAATTCTTTGTCCAGAATTAAAATTTTCACAACGTTTCTGGGAACCATCTTGGAAATTTCAGCCGCTTGCTCAAGTTCTCCTTTCCGAGTGAATGCCTTTACGATATTTCGAAGAGCAAGAGCCCTCTGCAATCTAACTTCCTCTAGATGATCAGAATCTGGCATAGTCTTGGCTATTTTAAGCGCTTGAAGAATGTCTCCTTTCTTAATTAAGGCTCTCACAATCTTAGCAAGAAAACCTGCTTGATCTTGCTTAGAGCGCAAAAGAGTGATGCTTTTGACGGCTTCCTCAAATTCGCTATTTTTGATGAAAATTTCTGTGATCTCTTTAACTATCCATTTTTGCAAGCCTTTATCGAAAATAGCATTGATGATTTTAAGCGCTCCCCGAGCCTCTTGATTTCGAATTAACTCTAGACAATCTTCGCAGAGAGCAGTTAGACGAGGATCGTCTTCAAAGAGATAAAAATACGACGTTTCTTCTGAATTCAGAATAGATATAGCAGCTAAATTTTTAGCGATTGCAACCACTTTTTCGTAGAAGTTTGGAGGGTTTATCTCAGAGAAATCATTAAGGACAGATTCATCTAAGGTCGATAGAATATCAATCATTTGATCCCTTAACATCATCATCTTATTTTTTAACTCTGATAAAGGGACAACCTCTTGATCCAATAATTGGTCCTGCAGATCAAACAGAGCTATTTGCTCTGGACATGCGGAAACAAGTTTCGAACTGATAGTCTCCATAAATATTCTTACTGCAACAAGCTGATAGCGATTAGCTTCTTTGAGGGTGAGATCGCGTAATCTTTTTGTCGTACACACAAGGTTTTGAGTATCTCTAAGATTAAGGTATTTACAAATATAGCCATGCAGCTCGATTGGCAGATCTAGGATCGGAAATGGATCTACATCCACAGCTTCACTAGAAGAACTAGGTGAATTTTGGCCTCTAGAAATGAAAGAAAGACTTGTTGCTGACATAGAACCCGTTTCTCCTTCTTTTTTGCAAGAAGTTATCAGGTATTATAGGATTAAAAATCAAGCACACCAAAAAGCAACAAGCCCATACAACTCGCCTCGAGTTGTATGGGCTTGTCTTTACTAACAAAAAACAAAGGGGATTCCAAAGGGCGCCAGCCCTTTGGCGAGGTGTGGGGCGGAGCCCCACAGGGTCCAGCCCCACAAATTACATGCCGAAACCGCCCATGCCACCCATACCGCCCATACCACCCATGCCTGGAGGCGGAGGAGGAACGAAGGCTTTTTTAGGCTCTGGCTTGTCGGTGATCATCACGTCGATGGTCAAAAGCATGCTTGCAACAGAGGCTGCGAATTGAAGCGCGCTTTTTGTGACAAGGACCGGATCGATCACGCCATCTTGAACAAGATCCGAGAACTGATCTGTCAGGCCATTGTAGCCAAAAGAACCTTCTTGTTCTGCAATCTTTTCTGCGATGTGTTGTCCCATTTTGCCGCAGTTATTAGCGATGGCAATAGCTGGTGCGTAGCAGGCTTTACGGACAATCTCTACTCCGAGAGCCTCTTCTGCATTGAGCTTTAGATTCGAGAGCGCTTTGGAAGCGCGAATGAGGGCAACACCGCCGCCAGGGACAATCCCTTGAGCAACAGCTGCTCTTGTGGCGTGTAGAGCATCTTCGATACGCGCCTTTTTCTCATTTGCTTCAGCTTCTGTGACAGCACCTACGTTGACGATGGCAACGCCGCCGGAGAGCTTAGCGAGCCTTTCTTCCAATTTATTGCGATCGTAGTCAGAAGTGACCCGCTTAATCTCTCCTTTTATTTGAGAGACACGCTCTTGAATCGCTGCAGACTTCCCCATGCCATCAATAATCGTAGTCTGATCTTTGCCAACTTTTACCTTTTTAGCGCTGCCCAGCATATCAAGATCAACATCTGTTAAACTATAACCCAGTTCATCTGAAATCAGCTGAGCGCCAGTAAGAGCTGCAATATCTCCGAGAAGAGCCTTGCGCTGATCTCCGAATCCGGGAGCTTTCACCGCACAGAAAGGAAGACCACCCTTAATCTTATTAAGAACGAGAGTAGCGAGAGCTTCCCCGTCAATATCATCGGCAATGATGAGAAGAGGCCGAGAGCCTTTGCTGTTCATGAACTTCTCTAAGAGAGGAACGAGATCTTTTACCTGGGAAATTTTCTTGTCCGTAATGAGGACCCAAGGATTTTCCAGCTCCGCTGTCATCTTTTCAGCATTTGTAATGAAATAAGGAGACAAATACCCCTTATCAAATTGCATTCCTTCCACGACATCCAATACTGTCTCGATCCCTTTGGCCTCTCCAATGGTCACAATCCCATCTTTGCCCACTTTTTGCATCGCCTCTCCAATAATGGCTCCAATCTCAGGATCATTGTTAGCCGAAATCGTAGCAATTTGACGAATTTCTTCGGGAGTTTTAATCGGTTTGGCAGAAGAGTCCAAAGCTGTGATAATTGCAGAGACAGCCTTGTCAATCCCTCGTTTGATTGTCATGGGATTGGCGCCAGCTGCAACATTTTTGAGCCCTTCAGCGAAAATCGACTCAGCAAGCACAATAGCTGTTGTCGTGCCATCGCCCGCTGCATCAGAAGCTTTCGAAGAAGCCTCTTTCACCAGCTGAGCGCCCATATTCTCATAAGGATCTTTTAGGGTAATTTCTTTAGCTACTGTCACACCATCTTTTGTAGATGAAGGAGAACCGTATTCTTTCCCGATTACAACATTTCGCCCCTTAGGACCCAAAGTAACAATGACAGCTTTCGCTAACGTTTTTACGCCTCTAGCAATCGATTTTAAAGCATCTTCATGAAATTGTAATATTTTTGCCATATTCTCCTCCTTAATTCAAAACAGCCAATACATCATCTTCAGACAAAATCAAAAACTCACCTTCGTCTGTTTTGTATTCTGTCCCTGCATAAGAAGAGAACAGAATCTCCGCGCCCACTTTCAGTTCAGGTTGTTGAAGGACTCCCTTACTATCTACTTTGCCAGGGCCTACTGCCAACACTTCTCCTTGGCGAGGTTTTTCCTGCGCAGCTTCAGGCAATAAAATGCCTCCTTTCGTAGCTTGCGCTTCCTTTCTTCTAGCAACAATCCGGTTGCCAAGCGGTTTTATTTTCTTTGTAGACATATTGCATACTCCTAATTTTTTTTAGCTAAGTTTGTGTTGAGCAAACTTTAATACCCTCATCCTAAGGAAACATTTCAATTTCGTCAAGTTTTTTAGCAATCGATAGACTGGATTGCTAACGATCCACCAGCGAAAAAAGTGACAAAACCGTCACTTTTTGGTGAGATAAAGTGACAATTTTGTCACTTTTTGAGAGCTAATAGAGCAAGTATTTTTTTCTTGTTTCGAGAAAAGCAGTTCTTTCTGCCCGATCGAATTCTAATAATTTCCAGACTGCGTATTTTTCTTGAGTGAGGATCTTAAAAATCTGGTCAGTTCCATTCGCTTTGCAAAAAAGCTCTTTTCGAGACTCGGATAGGGAAGATCTTTTTGTAAACTCTTGCGGATACAAACTCTTAATCATCCCCAGAAGCAAATACTGCACGCACACCGGTTTATAAGTTTTCATATCCGTCACTTGGATCAACACGCCTTGGCAGTCCACTCCTTTATAGAGCCCCCAAAAAGGGCGAAAATAAAACGGATGAAAATGAACTCCGGGCAACTTCTGTCCGTTGAGTTTTTCTGCAAACACGGCAGCATCGACCCAAGGAGCTCCTACAATTTTAAAGGGCATTGTAAAGCCAATACCTATATTGAGAAGTTGCAGCTCGCCTAAAATCCCCGTTGCAGGACAAAAAAGAGGGGTATCTGGTTCAGGAATATTAGGACTCGGTGGGATCCAAACAAGCCCCGTATCCCGGTAAGACATCGAACGATCCCATCCTTTCATAGAAACCACTCGAAGCTTGCAACCTATCTTATATTCCTCATTAAAAAACCGAGCCAACTCTCCAATCGTCATTCCGTGACAATAGGGGACGTTGATGTAGCCAATAAATGAGCGCCATTTTTCGTCGAGCATTGGACCATCGACAATCAGGCCGTTAATGGGATTTGGTCTGTCGAGGACAATCACCTCAATACCGAGCTTGGCAGCCTCTTCCATCATATAAAAAAGAGTCGTGGGATAGGTATACGCTCTGACTCCTGTACACTGAATGTCATAGACAAGCACATCGATGCCTTTTAGCATCTCAGGTTTTGCTCTGCGGGTCTCGCCATGCAAACTATACACAGGAATTTTATCTTGCATGCTATGAGAGACAGCTTCCCATGCATAGTGCTGCCCTTTAAGTCCATGCTCTGGAGAAAACAGGGCGACAAGGTTTGTAAACTGCTGAAAGAGCTCTACGCTAGAGCGCATCTGCAGATCAACCCCGGTATGATTGGTGATCAAACCAAACCGTTTGTCCGCTAACTTTTCATGCAATTTCTCCTGGAAAAACACCTCTAGCCCAGGATTCACTGCGCCAAAGAGAGCAAAACACCAGAAAAAGGAAACAAAGGCAATACGTATCATGTTAATGAATGATAGGAGGTTTTGCAATTCCCTCAAAAGACTAAATATCCCCTATCATCTGTTTTTTAAGAAATTCTCTATCCACTCTCTTCAGAGCCTCTTGTAATGTAGGAGCTTTTTGACGCAAAGAAGAGAGCCATGATTCAAGCTTCCCGACTTTCTGGAGCTGCCTATAAAGATCAAATAAATAGAGGTCATAATAAACCTTTTCCCCAGATTCTTTTGTCAGGTCTTCAACAATTCGAATCTCGGAGATCGCCCAACAGCTAAGCCTTTCTTCCCAATCAGGGAAATGCTTGCAGAGAAACGAAAAAGAATGCTCCGAGTCTCGATGAGCAAAAGCTTCGACAACCCCTTGTCCCAACACATCTTTCATGGCGCTTAGCAAATCAGGGCTCTCTTCTATTTGCTGTAAAATCGCCTCTTTCTCTTGCAGCTCATCCAATGCAGAAAGAAAACAATGAAATTCAAAAAGAAAATCGTCCAATGGCTGGGTTAACATAAAAGAAAAAATGTCCAGAGAGATCCTCTGAAACCCTCCTGGATTAAATGTTTTTAAACACCCAACCCCAAACGCCGTGAGCATAAGATATTTCATCACCTCGCGAGAAGAAAACCATCTCTCCAGAGTAGGTCTATAGGCTTCCTTGTCAAGCATAGAAAAAACATCCAAGTCTGCATCGTGGTAGCCTTTGGTCAATTCTTGGAAAATCGCAAACATAGCAATATCCTCAAAAGAAGAACTACTCTTCCCTACAAAATACCTCATCGTAGCATGAAATAATTGCACGCAAAAGAGAAAATCCGCCGCTTTTAGGCTTTTAATCACGGAAAATTTATGAGGAGAATCGAAAAAATATGGCAAGTACTGCTTACCGAGCTGCTGAATCAAGATTTTTACAAGGGTTCCTTTTTCTTCTTCTGTTCCTAAAAAAGGAGCTTTCCAAAGAGCCTGCTCTAAAGAAAAATTTCCTGCTGAACGAACAGGAACTCTCCTTGTTCTTTCATGGCAACCTTGGAGAGCTCTTGCAAAAAAAAGAAGTTTATTATTAATCCGCGCTTCATCAAAGGCAAAAAAAAGCTGCTCTATAAATTCTTTTTCCTGCCATTGGAAAGAGTTTTTATAAAAGCACTCCATAACAGGGATAAATAATCGGGGTGCTACCATTTCAATGAACAGTTTAATGGAAGCATAAAGAACCGTATCATTCATCGATTGGCAAATTTTTTCCATGATCAAATCAACTTGGGTGTCATCATGATTGGAAACAAGAGAAGGATTATCCATTAAATGACAAAAAGTCTCCGCAACTCTCCAGGCCCACCCCCCCCCTTCCGACTTCTCACACAAAAAAGCGTCTCGAATAAACTCTGAGAAATGAAAAAAAATAAGAGGCCATGTTTGTTTAGGCAATGCTACAAATAACTTGTCAATCCATATGAAAGACTCTTCGTTTGCACAAAGATCAGTCACTAAAGAACGAATGATCGAAGTACGCGCTTCGTCAAACATCCCAGGCACCAAAAATTGATTTTTTAATTCTTCGATCGCCCATGTTTGAGAAGAAATAAGATCGCTAGGATCTTTTGGGATAGGAAGAAGCTGATCGACAAAATCAGAATCTATCTTTTTGCACGCTTCTTGCAATTCTTTGCCCATAGAAGAATCGATGGCGCAAAGCAGTTTGTAAAAATCTTTAGCAAAAGAGTCTTTCAAAGAAGCTCGAAGAGGGAAACGTGGATGAGCTGCTATTTTAATCCATTGAGTCAATCGCATTTTCCCCTTTTCTCTTTCAGGAGTACACAAGTAACTCAACACCTTTAAGCGCTTTTCTTCGTCTAAAAAACTGTATACTGTAAGCTGCTCATCGAGCATTTCAGGAGAATCAAATAAGGCAGCAATAGCCTGATCCATATATCCACTTTCAGAAATATCTCCTAGTAGCTCAGAAAGGCGCTGCAGAGCTCTTTCATTCCTTGCAAACACCAATAAGCGGATCCATACAGAGAAGGTTTCTGGAGCATTAGAAAAAAGATAGGGAAGGAAAAGAAGCCTAAACTCTCTTGAAAATGCATCAAAATAATGGACAAGATGCTGCACCGTTAACTGCTTGAATAAAGAATGACACTCCTCCTTTTTTATAGAAGGTGGAAGGCTTGCCGAAGCGCGGTGAAAAAACAGCCAAAAGCGACTTTCAGATAGCTCATCTTCTCCTATATAAACATCTTCTGAAAGTAGATTTACTACATCGATCATCCAACCTACTACAAGGGAAGTAAAAGAGCTTTGTTGGCTAAGTTTTTCTTCTAACCAGCGCCAGTCCATTTCATTGAATTCCAACGCTATTTCGTAGCCAGCAAACAACAAGAAATCGGCAAGAAGATCAGCATCCATATCCTCAGAAACAATTTTTAAAAACTGCTCCGAAAAAGCTTTTTTTTCAAATAAGGGCCACTCATTTTGGATCACCTGTTGTAGCCAGAGCTTCTGCCAATCCTTTGAGGCTTCTCCTATGGATTTTTCCCAAATGGAAGGGGCGCCGTAACTTAAAATAACCGCTCCCATCACAAAAGGAGCTTCTTCCACTAGCATGAGCAAAAAGTCTCGCTCTTCTTTCGACCCAAGATACTGCTGCGCTTGGAGTAAACGATGCTTTTTTTCTTCCTTGGATAGATGAGGATGAATACTCACAGCAAATTGATACAAAAGACTGCAAACCGCTCCTTGAGAAGAGAAAAAATCTCTTTGCACCTGATCCCACCAGATCTCTCGACCATCTTTTTGGCTCAGAGCTGTCTGATAAGGCTCAAAGTGCCCCTCTTTAAACGCCTGACGTATCGACCCTCGCTGTTTGTCTTCGATGGTAAAAGGCGATATATGCCCATATATAAGCTTTGAAGGTATACTTGCCGCCATAAGAACCTTGGAACCTATGACTGAGATAGGTTCGTAAAGAAAAATTTGAGAGGCATTATCTCCAAATCAACAATAAAAAGGGAAAAAATTTTGTGCAAAGAGGGGATTATGTTATATACACAAAAGAAATCACTGTAAGATTATGGCCCCTGTAAATCCCCAATCTCCCCACATGGAAGAAGCTTATGAGCTTTTAGCCTCTGTAAAAGGAAGGCCTTTAACCTTATCTGAGCGAAAAAAAATGGCCATTGAACTTGCAGCTCTCATGCTGCATGAAGCAAGCCAAACCATGACCTCACAAGAAAAAAAGACGCAAGAGAAACTCTCAAGACTCATGCAAGATCCTATAGGCAAAGCATTCACCACTGCCATGACAGATGAGTGCTTCCGTAGTCAAAAACACAGGCGCGTTGCAGACCAGTTGGTTTATTTGCTGGGGAGATTCGGTACTCCTCAATACCTTGATTGGTTCACGCGCACTGAACTTCAAATTTTCAAAGCGATTGGCCCCTCATTCGGTCAGTATCTGATCCCTTTGGCGATGAAAACTCTCCGAAAAGAAACCGAACAAGTCATCCTTCCAGGAGAACCTCACCTGTTAAACAAACATATTCAAGAGCGAAAAAAACAAGGAGTGCGGCTTAATTTCAACCACCTTGGAGAAGCGATTTTGAGCGAAGCAGAGGCGAAGAAAAAATTTCATATCTATCTAACCGACATGAAAACTCCCGATATCGATTATATCTCTGTCAAAATCTCGACCATTTTTAGCCAAATCAATCTCTTAGCCTTTGAAGAGAGTGTAACAACGATTGCAGATCGGCTCAGAGAGCTCTATCGAGCGGCCATGCAAAATCCTGGCGCATCCCAAACATCTCGCTTTGTCAACCTCGACATGGAAGAATATCGGGATCTTTTAATGACTCTCGAAGCATTTTTCCTAGTGCTCGATGAACCAGAATTTCAGCAGCTGTCAGCAGGGATTGTGTTGCAAGCCTATCTTCCAGATTCTCATCTTATTCAAAAAAGGCTTACTGAATGGGCCAAAACGAGGGTCCAACAAGGGGGAGCTCCGATTAAAATCCGAATCGTCAAAGGAGCTAATTTGGCCATGGAGCAGGTAGAAGCTTCTCTCAAAGGATGGCCTCAAGCTCCGTATACAAGCAAAGTCGAAGTCGATGCCAATTATAAACGGATGCTCATCTATGGCTGCCATCCGGAACATGCGCGCTATGTTCACTTAGGGATTGCAAGCCACAATTTATTCGATATTGCTTTCGCCATGCTGCTACGCGCGGAAAATCAGGTAGAGCCTTACACTGTATTTGAAATGCTAGAAGGGATGGCAGACCACATCCGAAGGGTTGTACAAAAATTAACAGGAGATATTCTTCTCTATTGCCCTATTGCCACTGCAGCAGAATTCCAACATGCCATCGCGTATCTCATTAGAAGGCTCGACGAAAATACAGGAGCTGAAAACTTTTTACGCCACATCTTTGGATTAAAACCAGGAACGGAAAGCTGGGAAAATCAAACAGCTCTCTTTTCACAAAGCTGTGATGAAATCGCATCCTCTAGTCTCGAGCCAAGACGCTCTCAAAATCGATTGTCAACTCCTATTCCTCCGGATCATGAAATTCCTTTTGATAATGAACCTGATACCGATTTTTCTCTTCCTCACAACCGAACATGGGCCCTCGATCTCATTCGTCACTGGGAGCATCACACCCCCAAACCCATTCCACTCGTCATTGAAGGCAAAGAGACCTATCCCAATGAAGAAGGGGTCGGATATAACCCATCTCACCCTGTAAAGCCGCTTTACACTTATGCAAAAGCACAAAAAGAACATATCGATCTAGCTCTAAAAACAGCAAAAGCTCATGAGGCCTCTTGGGGGAATACGACTGTTTCGTATCGCAGCGGGCTGCTCGCTCATGCAGCCCAAAAACTGCGAGAAAGGCGTGCAGAACTCATTGGCGCCATGATGATCGATGCAGGAAAAACCATTTTAGAAGCAGATCCAGAAGTCTCAGAAGCCATCGACTTTGCAGAATACTACCGTCGTCAGATGGAAAAAGTCTCTATCATGAAAGATATTCGGTGGAAACCCAAAGGGACAGTCCTTGTTACATCGCCCTGGAATTTCCCATGCGCCATTGCAACTGGCGGCATTACGGCAGCGCTAGCGAGCGGCAACTGCGTCCTTTTCAAACCAGCTTCAGACACAGTTCTTGTAGGCTGGCATCTTGTGCAAGCTCTTTGGGATGCAGGAATTCCCAAAGAAGTTCTCCAATTCATTCCTTGTTCAGGAGCGGATGTAGGATCTGAGCTCATTAAAGATGCTCGGGTCAATTGTGTGATCTTAACAGGCGGCACGGAAACGGCCAAACATTTCCTCCAGCTCCGTCCCGGCCTAGATCTGGCCGCTGAAACAGGGGGGAAAAATGCGATCATCATCAGCGGACTTTCAGATCGAGATCTAGCCATCAAAGATCTTCTCCAATCGGCCTTTGGGCATTCAGGACAAAAATGTTCGGCAGCCTCTCTTGCGATCTTAGAGGCGGAAGTGTACGAAGATCCCCATTTTCTCAAACATTTACAAGAAGCCGCTGCCAGTCTCAAAGTAGGGCCTGCCTCACACCCAACGACAAAAATCAATCCTCTCATCCACGCTCCTACAGGAGTTCTTAAACGAGGGTTAACAACACTTGAAGAAGGGGAAAGCTGGCTCTTAAAACCCAAACAAGATCCCGACAATCCGAACCTCTGGTCACCAGGCATCAAACTAGGAGTAAAACCAGGAAGCTTTACCCACCTGACAGAGCTATTCGGCCCTGTATTGGGGATCATGCGTGCAGAAAATCTAGAACATGCCATCGAGCTTGCCAACGCTGTTCCCTTTGGGCTTACTTCGGGACTACACAGTCTAGACGATCGGGAAAAAACTCTTTGGATCCAAGAGATTGAAGCAGGTAATTGTTATATCAACCGCTCCATCACAGGAGCCGTTGTTCGACGCCAACCTTTTGGTGGCTGTAAAGCCAGCAGTTTTGGCCGGGGATCGAAAGCTGGTGGGCCGAATTATATCTGCGAGCTGATGCATGCAAGCCAAGTTAAGCTTCCTCAGGAAAAACATCCAGTCAATGAGCTCGTCAATAATCTCACAGCCTTTTTAGAAAATATCGATCTTTCAGCAGAGCAGCTTGGGCTTTGGACCGCTAGCACAGCCAATTATGCCTATTGGTGGAAAAGGATGAAACAAGACAGAGATCCCACAAAAATTGTAGGGCAAGATAATTTCTTCCGCTATGTTCCGAGAAAAGGGATCACGCTTCGGATTGAAAGCAAGTCTCCCCCTCTTGATGTGCTGCGCGTTTGCGCGGCGGCTCTTACCTGTGGAGCCGGCATGGAGATCAGCTGGCCCTCTCAAGCTGCAGAAAATCCTCAGTTAAGTTGGCTAGAAATGATCCCCCTCCTCAAAACCGTCAAAGAGAGTAGCGATCAATTCCTTCACCGAGTGAGGTCAGGAATGGCTCGCCGCATTCGTCTCGTTGAACCTGCCTCTAGCGCCCTGCAGCAAGCTGCAGCTGGGTCAGCTGCGTACATTTACGATGCTCCCGTCCTTGCCAATGGCCGGCTCGAGCTGCTTAACTACTTAAGGGAAGTAGCCCTTAGCATCGATTACCACCGCTATGGCAATTTAGGCCTTCGGGAAGGGGAATTAAGAAAGGCGATTTTATAGGGATTCTTCTTTCTCAGTTTCGCAGGAAGTGAGAAACTCGATGGACTCTGGAGAGAGCAGAGTTTCAGCTAGATCTTGTTTTGTCCGAGAGAGCTTAGAGTAGAACGCAATGAATTTGCCTAACGGCACTTCGTCTTTTCGACATCCAGCTCTTTGTCTTGGGAAAAGCATAAGATTTTTCCCATAATCCACTTCAACATCCGGATCGAGGCCATATATTTGACTGCGAATTCGATGTAAATTGATCATGTCTCTAAGGACAGTGAATAGCTCAGAGCCTTCGTCAGCACTACCAGCTCTTGTTTCTTCAACATGTCCTAATTCATGGATGGCTGTAAGACCTTCAGGAAAAAAAAATCCGCTAGAGAATTTCTCTTCTTCACATATGAGCACTATCTGCGTCCACATTTTATTAGCGACTCTTGCTGTTATTACTTGACTGCCTTCGATACTAAGCTTAGAACACATCTCAAGACTAAGCCACCCTACAGCATTTTCCTCATGAATCCCGTAGGGACGGTAGCGATCAAGAAAGCGAGAATACATCTCGTTCGCGAGGATTGTGGCTTGCTCGCGATCCTTCTCATGAATAATGTCTCGAGCTCCAGAACTGGGATCATGCATCATAGTTGCCATGTCTTCTAAGGCTAAACGGAACTCTTTATCTGGATATTGGCGCAATCTCTCAAACTCATGCGCGCGCGCGCCGGTGATTGGGCTAAGGCTAGAATGAAGTCCCGGAATACAAGGGTAATTATTTTTGATCTGTGGCGAACTATGGGTACACTCAGGTTTACAACCTGGGAGATAATCTGGATAAATGCAATCAGTTTGCAGATTTACATCTGGATCTAAGTCTGGATCACTCTGCCCAGACTCTTCATAAATATACTCGACTGATTGAGGAATGGGTTCATCCGGGAATAGGAGGCGAAGAGTTCCTAAAGCGATAACCGATATGCCTATGCAACTACCAGCAACTCCTACAGCCGCCCCGCCTAAACGAAATGCTCTCTTAAAAACTCTCTCTTGCTGTTGATCGAGCTCAGATACTGCCGGCCGCCTGCTAGCTTGAATGACATCCAATCCAGCGGTGGTTATGGCAAGGCCCCCTAGAATAGTCCCAACCCGCTCATCTTGAGACCCGACACTCACTGCACTATAAACCGCTTCGGACAATAGGTCATCGGACAGAAGCTCCCCACTCTGCCAAAACCAGGAGTTGAGAGTTTTGGAAATTCCACTTACCTGTATTATATCAATCCCGGCAGCCACAAGAAGAGCGCCTTCTATGAGAATTCTAACACGCCCATCTTGACTCCCGATACTTACCGCACTATAGGCCAATTCCGGTAATAAGCTATTGCACGTTTCAACAAATAGGTTGCCAGCCGAAGACAATCCAGACCTCAAATAATTCATTACCGCCTCTCCACAGTTTTATTATTAAAAAAATAATTTAAACAAATAAAGTTGACACAAAATATTATCTTTTTAAATTATAAAATACTTTATCAATTTAACAAAAGGTAATATTGTGACGTTAATAAAATCTATTTTATTAGGACGCGAAGGGTCTTACAACATTTGCGGAATCGCCGTACAATTCAAAAATAATGATAATCGAGGGGTTATAGATTGCTTAAAGGGCGCGGGGGTTATTTCACAGATCGCGATTAACTGCTTAAACAGCAGCTTCTTACGCGTAACAACATTCGGATACGCTCATGTGTTGACTCACGAAATGGGACACGCCCTGACGGCTAGGCTCCTGATCAACGACTATGGACGCTCAGTATCTCAGATGAGAGAAGACTATACAAAGCGCGCCGGACTAGTCAATGGCTCTGAATTTCCAGAGATTCAAATCTCGGTAAACAATTGTACAGGAACGGGTTACTATCCATTAACAATACGGGAAGCTCCAGCTTGGAAACGATCAATCATTGATGTGGCCGGACCAGCGGCAGGCATCGGTTTTTCCATCATGCAATTACTTGCAGCGTCTCAATTAAAAAAACTTCATTCAGTCTTCTTTCCCCTGTTTTAGGAATCGGAGCCGTTCTTTGGGTATCTGGGGGGCTTCTCTATGCCTATCTTTCTGCCTCTCACTCTGATACCGGTGATTTTGGCATGATTCGCAAAAGGGGTGGGGCCACGCATTTAGCATTAGCCTCTGCATTTCTTGTTAGCGAATGTGCTTTAGGAGCATTCGCTGCTATAAAGCTCGCCAGCTAAGAGACAAAACATGGGTCCGCTGCGCTGGCAGGCCTCTTGTAAAAATAAGTGAGTCCATCTATGCTTCTCTTTGCTCAGAGCTTACCCACAAACAACCCATGACATTGAATCCACACCAACAAATGGCCGTCCAACATGTAGAAGGTCCTCTACTTGTCTTGGCAGGTGCTGGTTCTGGGAAAACGCGTGTTGTCACACACAGGATCGCCCATCTCTTGGAAATAGGGGTCCTTCCCTCCGATATCTTAGCAGTGACGTTCACCAATAAAGCGGCAGAAGAGATGAAATCCCGCATTCGGATCTTGAAAAATGCACAAGTGCTGGCTTGTACATTCCATAGTTTGGGAGCTAGGATTCTACGGGAATCTATCCATCTGCTTGGATATGACAACAATTTTGTCATCTACGACCAGGAAGACAGTGAAAAACTCTTAAAAGCCTGCATGCAACAGCTTTCTTTAGGAGAAGATCGAGGAACTCTTCGAACATTAAAAAGTCAAATTTCCATTGCAAAAAACAACCTTGCTACAGAAGAAGAGTCAGAGACAAATCATCATCTATTCGCCCAAGTCTTTGCTCTCTATCAAAAAAAACTCAAAGAGTGCAATGCGCTTGATTTTGATGACCTTCTCTATTTGCCCGTCAAGTTACTGAAAGAATGTGAAGAGGCCAGACTCATCTATCAAAAACGCTGGACATTTCTCTTAATTGATGAATACCAAGATACCAATGCCGCCCAATACACCCTTGCCCGAATACTCGTAGAAAAGCATCGCAATTTGTTTGCCGTGGGAGACCCCGATCAGTCGATCTATTCCTGGCGAGGAGCTCAGTACCAAAATATTTTGCGCTTCGAAAAAGATTTTCCTGGAGCTAAAGTGGTCACTCTTGAAGAAAATTATCGGAGCACAAACCGGATCCTTGAAGCTGCCAACGCCCTCATTTCCCATAACGCAAGCCGCTATGAAAAAAACCTGTGGAGCCAACTGGGAGAAGGGGAAAAAATAGGCCTCTTTATGGCTCAAAGCGAAAGACAAGAAGCGGAATTTGTCGTAGACCAGATTCTGCAAAGAGTCACGAAACATCACCTTTCTTTAAATGATATTGCCATTTTCTATCGGACAAATGCCCAATCGCGTATTTTTGAAGACGCCCTTCTTTCTAAAAAAATCTCCTATACGATTATTGGAGGCTTATCCTTTTATCAAAGGAAAGAAATTAAAGACATTTTAGCTTATCTGCGGATGATCGTCTCTGACGCCGACCTCATCTCCTTTCTTCGCACAGTCAATATGCCTAAAAGAGGTCTCGGCGCCTCGACTCTGGAAAAAATTGTGGAGGCCGCAGGAACTCAGCCCATTTTTACCTTTTGCGAAGAGATCTTGTCATCGTCTTCCAGCCTGCTCTCTTTGAGCGCCAAACAAAAAAATGGCCTCACTTCCTATGTTCAACTGATCCGAAAGCTGCGCCAGGCAAGGCCCGACTCCCACGTCCATCAACTGATCCAAAAAACGATAGAAGAATCTAACTACCTTCACTACTTACAAGAAGACCCCGAAAGCTACCAAGACCGCAAAGAGAACGTCAATGAACTCATCGGGAAAGCGGCAGAGTGGGAAGATCAGCAAGAGCGCCCAGCTCTCGTCCATTTTCTTGAAGAGCTCTCTCTCAGAACAAATGCCGAAGAGCAAACGGATCTTTCTTCCATCAAACTAATGACGCTCCATAACAGCAAAGGCCTTGAATTTCCTCTCGTTTTCTTAGTCGGGCTTGAAGAAGAGCTCTTGCCTCACGCAAATGCTCTCAGCGAACCTACGCAGCTAGAGGAAGAAAGACGGCTATGTTATGTCGGAATGACAAGAGCCAAACGATTTTTATATCTTTGCGCAGCTTCTTATCGTTATCTATGGGGAAGCCCAAGGCTCATGCGAAAGTCTCGCTTTATCAAAGAAATTCCCTCGAAATATCTCCATTATTTCCAGGAGAATGTTGCTATCTTCGAAAGATCAGAAGAGCCATCGACAGATCCAGAAGGGTTTTCCTTGGGAGACTCCGTCCTTCACACAGAATTTGGCAAAGGGATAATCCGAAAGGCCTATCACAGCTCTTTCGGATTAACCTATGATGTCCATTTCCCTAACTCTGACACGAATAGAACGCTAGTAGCAAAATTCGCTAAACTACGATTATGTCAGGAATAGATCTCTTGCGTAGGTTCGTCGATTTTAGGGAGTTTTTTGGCTCAAAAGAACCCTAAAATCGACGAACCCTTAGTTACGCAAGAGGTCTAATAGCTATTTTCTATTTCTCAATGTGTTTATTCAAACAGCCAGCCAGCTTCAACATGTCGATCGGTTTTTTGCCAATCACTTCGCTTAATTTCTGATCGGGATTAATCATTCGTCTATTTTTTGTATCTTGGCATTTTTTCGCTTTGATATAGACCCACAGCTTTTTCACAATCTCTGGACGAGTTAATTTTTTCGCCCCTACAATCTCTTGCAATTCTGGAGAGACTGTATAAGGAGTTTGCGTTAAGCCCGATTTTCTTTTTGTCTTAGGTTTAGCCGCAGCCTTGACTCTCGGCTTGGCTACTTTTTTTACTCTTTTAGCTGTTGTTTTCTTTGCTTTTGCCATACTCACTTCCTTAAGAACCTGTTTTCTTGAAAAAAACGCATCCTTGCATTTTATCCTTCTTCCTTGATGTGTAAGTATTTTTTATAATTCATGCAAGTAGAAAGTGCATTGAACTAATTATTTGTGGTATGGGGAAGAAAAGCGAGGAATTATGCGACCTGCCTTACAAATAACCGTTTCTAGACAAATGCACTTCTCTTTGGCTTTGCAGCAATCTCTCGAAATTCTTCAAATGCCCCAGCAAGATCTTGCTCTTTGGTTAGAAACAGAAGTAGAAAAAAATCCTCTTTTAGAAATCTCTCACCCAAAGCCTATAAGTGAACTTCACGATCTTCCCTATCTTCCCAGCCTCTTTGAACATTTACAAAAAGAAATCCAGACAACGTGCCATGAACCGCTCGATCAAAAAATTGCAGAGGCCCTTGTGGGTTATTTAGATGAAAAAGGTTTTTTGACAAGCCCCCTTGAAGAAATCGCTGAGATCTTTGACGTCTCAAGAGAAAAAGTAGAGTCTATTTTGTATGTGATTCAATCTTTTGACCCACCGGGCATCGGCGCAAGAGATTTACGAGAATCTTTACTGATCCAGCTCCTCAGAAAAAAGAAGAGCTCAACGTACGCCTATCAGATTGTAGATAGACATTTCGACGATCTTTTACATGGCAGATATACACAAATAAAAAAGCACCTAAAAATCGCTCCTAAGGAGCTGACTCTCGCTATCGAAGAACTGGCAAAGCTTCAACTGAGGCCAGCGGCAAATTTTCGATTCCTCCCTGCCCCAACAAGGAAAGCAGATCTTAGGGCTTTTAAGGGAGAGCTCTCATGGAATGTGGACATTGTGGGTGAAGAATTTCCCTCTATCCATATCAAAAAAGACCTCTTCCCTAGTTTGCAACAACTTAAGGGTGAAGATCAAAAAACAGTAAAAACATGGCTGGTCAGTGCAAAATGGCTTCTTCGCTCTTTACAAAGGAGAAAAAAGCTTCTTATAAAACTTGCAACGCATCTTTTACATAAACAAAGCGCTTATTTAGAGCACAAAGGTCCTCTCGCAGCCATTACCACACAAGACCTTGCCCAAGAATTTGGCGTCCATGAATCAACCATTCATCGCGCTTTAGCAGAAAAAATGCTTGAAGGACCCTGGGGGTTAATTCCTTTAAAATCGCTTCTTTCCGCTGCGCAAACAATCAAAAATCACAAACTCCTACTTCAAAAGCTCATTGAAGGCGAAAACAAGGAAAGTCCTTTAACAGATGAAGAGCTCTCCTCTCTTCTCAGCAAACAAGGGATCTCGCTAGCCAGGCGCACCGTCTCAAAATATCGGAAAGAACTAAAATTCGGATCTGCTCTTCGAAGAAAACTATACCCAAAAAATACATAACCGCTATGCTTCTTTTAAAAAATAGTTAAGAGGAAATGTTTATGGGGCCGAGAGCAGCGGTTTTTTGCCATAATGGGTTGGGCGATGGGATTGTAAGTCTTGTTTTACCAAATAACCTGCAACTCAACGGATGGACTGTTGATACTTATCACAATCTGCTGATCGACATGCAGCCTTGGTTTCCTCATCTCCCTTTATTGACATATCCATCATTGGAGGAAGTCCCTACCATCCTCTCCAAATACGACTGGTTTTTTGTCTTTCAAAATGACTCAAGCCCCTTTATTCAAAAACTGATTTCTGAAGGGAAACAGAGAATCCCTGACCAGGTTAAAGTGATCTATATCTATCCTTCGAAACACATCGTGAACGAACCCTATTATTTAGATGCACAAATAGATCCTTCCTTGCCTGTCGCTGAAAATATGCGTCTTTTCTGTGAAAGAATGATCCATCTACCTAAAATTACTAAACACAACGGATTAATCCCCCCTGAGAACCTTACCTACCGAAAATATAAAAAACGGGTTGCCATACATCCTACCAGCTCAAGAGAAGGGAAAAATTGGCCAAAAGACAAATATGTAAAGCTGGCTTTACAGCTAAAAAATGAAGGATTTGATCCAGTGTTTATTGCTGATTCTACTTGGTCTATCCATGGAATAGAAAGCCACCAATTTTCTACCTTGGATCTCCTGGCAAGCTATCTCTATGAATCTAGCTATTTGATCGGCAATGATTCGGGATTGGGCCATTTAGCCTCAAGCTTAGCCATTCCCACCTTAACGCTCAGTCGCCGCAAAGCGCTCGCGAATTTATGGGCTCCGAGTTTTTATTCAAATGTAGTCGTGACTCCGAGTTCCTGGATTCCAAATATAAGAGGATTTAGATTGCGCGACCGTCATTGGAAAAAATTTATTTCTGTTAGCAAGGTGCTCCACGGGTTCCAGCGATTGGTTCAGGTAGAGCAATCTCGATAGGTTCAGGGAGCTCCATCCCAAAAAGGGGGGGGGCTCTAAGCCCTCTGAAAGAGGGAGCCAAAGCCCACCTAATACCATTTATGATAAATGGCATAACCCAAAACAGATTCTTCAGGTTGTTTGGGCGTAAATCTCTCTAAGAACCTATCTCAATAAACAGCCCCCCTTGACATTCAAAAACAAATTTATATTAAAAAAATCTAAACAAATAAACCACAAAATTACACAAAAAAATTGTAAATAACCTAATAATGTTATAAAATACTAAAAAGATAATAAAAAGGCATTTAAATATGAATACAATTACACAAAGAAGTAAAATATTTAATTCACAAGAAGAGTCAGTCAACCAAACAACTAAATTGCTTGAACTGCTAACAATTAATTCAAATCTTAGTGTTAGACGAGACGAATCACTACAAAAAATAATCGAAATTTTTAATAGAAACCTCTTAAACAGCGAAAATCAAGCCTTAAATAGTATAAAAGAAAATTTAATCAGGTCTCTTGCAGAATGCTCTTCTACGGGTCTCCCTACTAGAAGAGTTTCAAAAACAATCACTAATTCATTAATTTCAAAAATTGAAGAAATTTCTTCTATTGAAGAATTGATGGCCATCAGCAAGAAAACAACGAATTATTGTACAACATTAAGATCCATTTCCTTACCTATCAAAAAATCAGCCAATGGATACAACGGTCCTACTCTCTTGGTTCATTACACAAAACCAAGCAAGAGCGGAGAAAAACAGGTCGCTTACGTTCTAAAATGGACTCAAAAAGAAGAAACCGCCGGCAATTTGCTGTATAACTTTTTCATTCGTCACACTTCCTCAAAATTGGCTATTCCAGCGCACACTTGGCATGACTTCGAGGCTAGAGTTTACAAAAACATCAACGACGAGCTAGAGGATTTGAACGATCCGCTCTCTCTATCAAAAGCGCTGTTAGACATTCCTATGGCGATGAATCCGAATATGAAACTCTTTGGAGACAAAGTGATGATCATAGAAAAAATACAAGGAGATACTCTTTACGAATTTGCTCGGTTTAAGTACGAAAGTCTTTCGGAATCGCAAAAAACAGCTCTTTTTCTAGAACTTGGAAAATTAGCAATTCTAGATCTTCTGTTAGGAAACACCGATCGACTACAGCAGCCTAAATGGTCTAATTTTCATCCTGAACTAGATACCTACAGAGCAAATCTAGGAAACATCATGCTTAGTTCTCAAGAAAATGGAGACATAAAGGTTCATCCTATCGATAATGCCGTCGAAGAGAGTCTTATCACGGAACCTAAAAAAAGAACGAATTATTCAGCCTTCATCCATTCTCTTTTTGCAACAAAAGAAAGCGAAAAAGTGATGTCGTCTGCTGTGGTAGGCAGCTTGCAAACCGCATTAACACGAGCTGTAGAACGGGCTCGATGCGATAACGAAGCAGCGGCAGAGGCTCTTCAGCAACAGCTTCAGCCGATGCTCGACGATCTTCAACGAATCGCGCTGCCCGTCGTCGAAGAAGGGATGAAACAAATGATTCATTCCTTAAGAAATACTCTGATCCCAGCCTGGCACAGCGAACGCTCTGCATTGCTTAAAGAGCAAATGGGCGAGCTACATCCTGAATTGCTGACAGTGATCGAGGAGCACATCCAAGTCTTTACAAATGAACAAGGAAATTTTTAAATATTTATTAATCGCTCATTTCTGTAAGATGTGAGCCTTAAAAAGAGGTTTTATGAGTTCGTTATCTAATGAATCTATGCAAGGACGTTCTTCCCTGTTAAATCATGAAGATCGGTCTTTAGCCATCCAATGGCTTATGAATGTGGACGGCAATACAAGCGCAAGTGATGACAGCCGCGACTTCTTGACATCTTTGATCCACTGCTGTCCGACATGCGCTCAAACCATGCCAGAAGTGAACGACATCTTATATAAAATTAAATTTATTACCGCCAACAATACCTACGACCCTACTTTAGCTAAAACAGTAAGAACATACATAGAAAATCTCTCTACGATTGAGCCATCCACTCATATCGTACTGGCTAAAAAAGCATAAATAGTAGCCACCCTCTGTACTGGACAAAAAAAGAAGTTATACCAATAGGCGGAAACAATTGGTATGGATGGCAAGAACCCGCTGATTGACTGCCAAAGAGATATCATCGCGCTTCAGCGGCTATCAAACTATTTTCTTGCCAGACTCTCCCTCCAATGGAGAAGAAGGGGCGCCACGGATTTCAGTGATTGGTTCAGGTAGATCAATCTCGATAGGTTCAGGGAGCTCCATCTCAAAGGGAGGCTCTAACTCCTCGGAAAGAGTATAGAATCCCTCTTCTTTAGACAAAGAAGCAGTTTCGGTTCTTTCAGGGGCCATTTTCCTCTGCAACAGTTCTAAAATTTTTCTCCGAGCTTTCAGTCTTTGCGTACTCTCTTGAATATTTAATGAGCTTCTTGGATCGTTACAAAATTCAAGCTCTCTATGAAACAACTCTAACGCGTAAAAGAGAATTGTCCTACCTTTTGAATCTTGTAAAAAAAGATCCGCCCCGGCCTCTACCAGTAGATTAACATGTTGAAAATACCCGTTTTCTACAGCAGTTCTAAGGGGAGTCCAGGAAATAAAAAAGCGTCTATTTATGATTTCCCTTCCTCCATTTTCCAATAGAAACCCAAGAAACCGAGGATCAGCTACATGGGCCGCATCATGAAGACAAGAACCTTCTCTGATAGCAAGAGAAACAAGGGAGGCTTTCCTTTGGATCAGCGTTTTTACAACGCGCTGCAAGCCTGAAAAGATCGCCCGCGAAAGGATCGACATATCATTACTATCAACAATCGATAAAGAAGCTCCTTTTTCAATCAAATAAAGAGCCATCTCTTCTTGCCCTGCGGATACAGCATGGAAAAGAGGCGTTTTCGCTTCTCTACTAGGCTGATCTATACAAGCGCCCGCTTCAAGTAATAACTGAGCAATCTTCATATTCCCGCATCTCACAGCAGCCTCTAAAGGCGTAGCTCCATGATCGCTCTCCGATTCGCGCCAATGGGGATTGTCATGTTTCAAAATACTTAAGTCATTTTTTACTGAAGGATCCATATGATATTTCAGCAAACACTCGACCATCTTTACATCTTGTCTTTTACAGGCCATATAAAGAAGAGACCTCCCTTTTTTAGGAAGACGGGGAATTTCTTTGTAGCTGAGCAAACAATCAACAACCCCATAATGCCCTTTTTCCACAGCCTCTTGCAAAAGGGGAGCAAAATCAATACAAACAAGCCTTAATAACTTCACATCGAGCAATAAGTTAATCATCACTGGATCTTGCAAATTGCAAGCGCTTTCAATGAGCGATAGCCCCCAGCTGGGGGACAAGATGACGTCTTTCCGATCCAACAAATAACGGACCACATCATAATCTGTATTCTCTACGGCCTCTTTAAGCATGCAAAATAAAAAAATAGGGTTCGTGATTTTTTTTTTGCCAGGCATGTAATTGATCTCTTTGCATAAAGAAGGGCGTCCTTTCTTTGCGAGAACAGAGCGAGCGAGCTGAATGACCCGTTCCACTACAGGTTCAAGCCAAGCGTGCCTTTGAACTTTTGTAAAGGCAAGCGCGCATGAAGGGCAAATTTTATTCTCACGTTGAGAGACCCTGACAAAGCATTCCCGGTGAAAAATATGACCGTGTATACAATTAGTTTTTAAAACAGCCCCTCTTAACGAGCTAATGCAAGAGGAACTCGCGCAGGCAATATTTAATCCTTGTTCTATTTCTCTTATTGGAATGACGCCTGTAACAGATTTATGAAAAATAGACAAACCAGACATAATAGACCTCTAACATCGACGAACCCTTAATTTCGAAAGAGGTCTATGCCGAAACAACTTGAAGAATCGGTTTTTGGCTGCGTCGGCTTAGCGCAAATTTTTCTTCCTTCGCTCGCGCCTTGCCTCCGGCAATGGACACTCGCTCCAGACAAAAAATTCTGAGGAGCCTCCTTCCCAAAATCCCGATTTTTCAAGTTGTTTCGGTATAATTTTTCACACGCACTCTACATCGATCAAATTCTTGCCAGACATTCCTTGCAATAGCGCGGCTGGAGAAGTTTCAGGGCGAAGAAGAGCTTTTTCTGGAACCAAAAAAGTTTGCTCCAGAGCGTACTGTCCCGATAAAGCTGCATGAGAAACTTGATCGGTAAACACGGCCCAGCAAGAATGAGGAGGAAAATCCCAGTGATCTTTTGGACAGTTTTTCTGAAAACCCTCATTTTCTTTCAAGAAATGGTGCAAACGAAGCATAAAATGATCATAAGGCGACCTTAAAGGAATTTTGAGTCCCAAAGAAGAGAGAGCCATCTTCCCTTTTTTCCAAAGCCTGCCCGTCCAGGAATAATTCATGGCTGAAGGGAACGAAACGCCTTGCCTACCGCCCCCAAACTGCTTTAATAGCTCAGAAAAAGGAAGACTTGTCACCCACTTGCGGCTCTCTTGAGGGTTAATATTCGTGAAAAAGCGTAAAATCCGCCATCCATGAACGGGTCTCGTCGGGAAAGAGTCCACGTGAAGCAAATCGTTGCGGGCGCGCAAACGCAATTTTCTCCCTTTCTCTTGAAAAGGGCGAAAGCTCGCATAATCGAGCTTCCACTGATCGACATAAGGAGCTAAAATTCCACTCAAATAAGAAGTAACTCGTTTCGAGTACTGGGAAAGGACCGTCTTTAGCTGCTCTGAGTTCGCAGAATCTTTCGCATCATGGTTGCTCATCCGATCCATCTGCGGTTTATAAGAGATGTTTTTTCTCGATTTAGAGCCTCCTTGGCGCTGTGCAAGCAAAAAGTCAATCTCTTCTTGAGGGAAATCAAAGGGAATCTTAGGCCAAAATAAAATATTACCAGCCTCTAACTCCGAACAGCCTCTCCAATGGTCCATTTGGCCATCAGTCTCAATTACTATTTTTTTTGTCATCAATCAAATACCTTTGGATCATGCGGTGTCGCAAAGATCCGTCATGTTGAATAAATTCTCCTTGAGAGAGTTTCTTAATCTCTTCATCGGTCAGCCGAAAAAGAACCGCCCGAATATGTTCAGGCTTGGCAATCGCCTTACTCAACGTGTTTGCTGCCCGCCGAAACTTGAGATGTTGGCGACTCAAACGAATAAAAGCAACTGCTAATAGAGAAATTGCAGGCCAAAAACTCCCTAAAAAAGCTCCTATAAGGCAGGCTCCAAAGAAAAAAAATACTTCCCAAGGCCTTTGTACAATAGGTCCAAGAACGCGCCGCCACTTAACATTCGAGGTAAAATACGCAAAAAATTCTTCACTTGCGGGCTCATTGAATGCGCACCTTGCCGCATGAACAGCCTCATGGGCCAAAATCTCATCGCGGCTGTATAGTCCCAAATATGACCCCTTATTAAATCTTTTCCTTAGTTGGATAGCGCATAAAGGCCCCGGACGAACATCTATAATCCAACTAGCAGCGGCCTGCCAAGGCGTAAGCTTTACGTTCGAATAATAAGCAATTGCTGAAAAGGGCTGAAAATCATAGAGATCTTTCAGGCGATGGCGCGCCCAATCCCAATCAAGATCTGGGACCTTTTGCATCCCTTGAAAGAAATCGTCTGGACTTGCAAAAAAATTCTTAGCAGCCGAAACCCTTTGCAAAAAATCCTCTTCCGATTCCTCAGGAGCTGGAATAAACCCTTGCTGATTGAGCGCAAATAATTCGTTGTCGTTCATACAGTCTTTAGACCTCTTTCGATTAAATGATTTGCACTTTCCGGATAAATCCGCTACCATCTGGCAATTTTAAGGAATTTTGCATTTATGGGTAAAGCCCTCGTTATCGTCGAGTCTCCTGCAAAAATCAAGACATTGAAAAAGTGCCTGGGGCCAAACTATTTTTTTGAGTCTTCTGTTGGTCACATCCGAGATCTCCCCCAAAAAGAGTTTGGCATTGATATTGAACATGGGTTTGAGCCGACCTATGTCACGATGCCTGACAAGAAAGAGGTGATTCAAAAGCTCCAAGCTGCAGCCAAAAAAGCAGACATTGTTTACCTGTCTTCCGACCCTGATCGAGAAGGAGAGGCGATCGCGTGGCACATTGCATCCATTCTTCCGAAAAACACAAAAATTAAGCGAGCCGCTTTTCAGTCCCTTACAAAAGCTGTCGTAACAAATTCCCTTGACAATCCCCGAGATATCGATATGGATCTCGTGGATGCGCAGCAAGCGCGCCGCCTACTCGATCGAATGGTGGGCTATAAAATTTCCCCTATTCTTACGAGAAGAGTCAAAAGAGGAAGACAGGGAACCTCTGCCGGCAGGGTTCAATCGGTCACTTTAAAGCTTGTCGTCGATCGGGAAAAAGAAATTGAAGCCTTCAAACCAATTGAATACTGGAATCTTCTTTCATCTCTTCTCACAAAATCATCTCCCAAACCCTTCACTGCCTTCTTGCATACAGTAGGCGGATTAAAAGTAGAAAAAGAGAAAGTGGGGGCAAAAGAGTGCTTTCTGATCTCCGATGAAACAACGGCCAAAGAGATCGAAAGTCGGCTAAAAAAAGCTACCTACACAGTGAGCTCTGTAGAGAAAAAAGAGAAAAAAAGAAATCCAGTCCCCCCCTTTATCACCTCTACGTTGCAGCAAGAGGCTTCTCGCCACTATGGATTTTCCGTCGCCCGCACCATGAATATCGCACAAGGCCTCTATGAGGGGATCGACATGGGAGACGAAGGGTCTGAGGGTTTAATTACTTACATGAGAACCGACTCTGTCAATATTTCACCTGAAGCGATTTCAGCTGCGAGAGGATATATCCAAGTTCACTTCGGCCCAGAATATTTGCCAGAGCAGCCCCGGATCTACGCCTCGAAAAAAACGGCCCAAGAAGCTCATGAAGCCATTCGACCGACAAATGTGGCCCGTCATCCGGAGAAAATCCGACAATACCTGACTCCAGAGCAATTCAAGCTCTATTTGCTCATCTGGAGACGCTTTATTGCCTCTCAAATGACCTCTGCCATTTACGATACTGTCTCTGCTGATATTGCTACGAATCAAGATTTAATGCTCCGTGCAACCGGCTCTGTCATTAAATTCAATGGTTATCTGGCAGCTTATGAAGAAAAGCAGGATAAAGGTTCTGCAGAAGAGGAAGAAGACCAAAGTAAAATCCTTCCCCCTCTTGAAGAAGGGATGCCACTCACATTGAGAGAAGTCACCTCTACCCAATCTTTCACAAAGCCTCCGCCTCGCTTTACAGAAGCCTCTCTTGTCAAGGAATTGGAAAGACTCGGAATTGGCCGTCCTTCAACGTATGTGTCGATTATGAATAAAATTCAAAGTCGTGACTACACAATCAAAGAACATAACGCCCTAAAGCCGACAGAGCTTGGAAAAGTCATCTGCCAAATGCTGGAGGAAAATTTTGCTCCCATCATGGATGTCACCTTCACAGCCCAGATGGAAGATCAGCTGGAACAGGTTGCAGAACATAATAAAGACTGGAAAGAGCTCATTAAGGATTTTTGGGACAATTTTGCACCCCTCGTTGAAAAAGCCGAAAAAGAAGCTGTTGTCCCCAAAATTCTCACGGATCTCGACTGCCCAAAATGCGGCCAGAAACTCCAAAAAATCTGGGCACGCAATAAATACTTTTATGGGTGCAGCAACTATCCAGATTGCGATTTTACAGCGCCCATAGAAGCGATCAGCTTCGATAAAGCTGATTACGATCCAAATTTCGATTGGGAGCAGCCTTGCCCCAACTGCAGCTCACCCACAACTCTTCGCCACGGAAAATTCGGCCCTTTCCTAGGATGCAGCCGCTATCCAGATTGCAAAGGGATCATCAATATCCCTAAAAAAGGGGAAGAGATCCTCAAAGCAGAAGATATGCCCAACTGCCCAGCGCAAGGATGCGATGGGAAAATTACACCGAGAAAATCCCGCTTTGGCAAGATCTTTTTTTCCTGCTCCAACTATCCTGACTGCGATGTCATTGGCAACGCCTTGGAAGAGTTGCCTCAAAAATATGCAAATCATCCCAAAACAGCTTACGTCAAGAAAAAAGGACGCACAAAAGGAAAAGCAGGGACCAAAGAAAAAGCGGGCAAAAAAGGGAAAGAAAAAGGGGCTGCCAAAACCTCTTCTTCTCACGCCACAGCCCGCAAAGTCTCTCCAGAGCTTGCAGAGGTATTAGGAGTCAACGAAGCCTCGCGTCCTGAAGCGACTAAAAAGCTCTGGGAATACATTAAAGCGAACAGCCTCCAAGATCCCAAGAACAAACGGCTCATCGTGCCCGATGCGAAACTTGCTAAAGTGTTTGGATCAAAAGAACCTGTCGATATGATGAAATTAGCAGGTCTTTTGTCGAAGCATTTTATCTAGTAAACAAAAAACAGACTACGGGTTTATGCCCCGTGGCTTTCTCACGCAGTGCTCAAAGGATGCTCATGAGGGACGCTAAGTAAGCAAACTAATGCACCGACGACTTGTTTTCGCTTGAAGCGCGCTCTAATACTATAGTTTTTTTCTGAAGCTCTTTCAATAAGGCTACATCTGCGTCATCAGCTCTTGCCCTTTCATCTTCTCGTCGTTTATCATCGAATTCAACATAACGTTCGAGAGCAAGCTTTTCAGCGACTTGGGCAGAAATCTTTCCGGCATGGTCAAGAAGATCCTTTTCGTTAAAAGCAAGGAAAGCACCTAACTTTTGCTCCCATTCAGCCATAGTCACGGTTTTACGGCGCTTGGCTTGATTTTCTGCATAGTCTAGATACATAACGACAATTTCATTCAACTCTTCAATTTCAGGTTGGTGCAGATAATTTTTAGCAATTGTTACATCCTGTTGACGCACTCGACTTCCCTTCCAGCTTGTAAGGCCCATATTAGGTAGTTTGGGATCTGCGCGTTCAACAATTAACTCTGAAGCTGTATGTTGTGTCACTGCCCACAGCATTTTGTTTTGAACTTTTTTAAAGAAAAGCTGAGCCTGTTCATTTTTAGGATCATAATCAATCGAAGTTGCGTAAAGGTCGCGAACTTTTTGATAAAAACGCTTTTCCGAAGCACGAATCTCACGGATACGCTCAAGCCATTCATCGAAATAATCCCAAGGTTGGGGCTCTTTAAGCCTGGCATCATCCATAACAAATCCCTTCACAAGATATTCTTGCAAATGAGTTGTTGCCCACTGGCGAAATTGAGTTCCCCGGTGAGATTGAGCGCGATAGCCAATTGCTAATATCATGCTTAGATTGTAGAGTTTAGTGGAATATTTTTTTCCATCTGAGGCAGTTGTCAAGTGTTCCTTGACAACTGATTCATCAAGCTCTTTTTCAGCTAGGATATTCTTAATATGGAGGCTAATATTTTGTTTAGTAGTTTGAAAGAGTTCAGTCATTTGCAGCTGAGTGAGCCAGACAGTTCCCGCTTCAGCCCGCAGCCTTATAGCAGTCCTACCATCCTCAGTAACGTAAAGTACGATTTCTCCATTTTCCATATGATCAAACCTTTAAATCTCTGTAAGAAAAAATATTATGAAGAATTTTATATTTTTCCCAGTCAAAAGTTCTGAATGGATTTCCCCATTTCCTAAAGCGACAACCCCAAGCCAGCTTCTCTGCCATTTAATTAACCTGTTTAAACAGAAGGAGATATCACGAAAATAACTATCCGGAAATTCCGGATAGTTCAAAAAGAGGACGATCGTAAGATCTCTAGAAATATTGAATATTATAACCTCGAGGTCATTATTGCTGTCAGGTTTCTGGTCAATTCTCTCAAAACTTAGAAATTATTTCTTAGACACTCTCTAAGCTTTCTCTATGCATTTCCTGTCGCAAGCAAAAAAATAAAGAAAAAGAACAAACCATGTCAAATGGTGATGCAAGTTGTGATTGCTTGCAGCAAACCAAAATACATGGATCAATCCTAACGTTTTTACCTTACTTACAAAGCAGGAAGAAGGATGCCGAATTCCGGAGGAGCCAATGCACTTCCAAACGCCTAAAGTAGCAAGCAAAAGAAAAGTTCCTATTGCGCCCAGCTCAAAGAGAAAAGACAAATAGACATTATGAAGCTGAGGAAAAGCTCCAAATCCCACCCCCCATACACAATGCTCTCGGAAAACATTCCAAGCATCGATCCAGGCAAAATATCTATCGCCCAAAGAGCCTTCATCTATTTTCTGGATAAACCCTCCAAAAACAATAGAGAAAACAGAAAAGCCGATTGCCTGTAACATGGCAAAACAAGAAAGGGCAAAGAGAAGAAATACGGAAACGGCTTTTTTGAACGAAGAAAAATACAGATATAAAATACTCATGGCAAACGAAAGATAGGCCGCCCTCGTGGTTGCCAAGATTAACGCCCCGAAGGTGAGCGCAATGATCAGCCAAAGCAACTTAGGTCGCTTAGAAAAGTAAAGAGGACTATCAGCCGCTGAACTCATCAATAAAGAGATCGACAAGACAAAGCTCGATACAACGCCAAATTCATTGGGATAAGAGCCTGGAGAAAACCTCAATAGCCCATACCCAAATTGCGTAAGGATAGAAAACCGGTCAATGAACTCTAAAGAAACGTAACCAGAGTAATACCCAATAAAAAAAATATACCCTATGAGTAGGATGACAAAAAAAGAGCGTACATAGAGGACGATCAAAGATTCAATATCTAAGTTATTTGTGTAAGCGGCTCCAACCACAAAGAAAAAATGAGAACAAAGGAGGCAAAATCGGAGCCATTGATCCTCTTCTCTCGCCATTCCTAGAGCTCCTACAAATAACACAGAGAAAAAACAGTAGAGAAAAAAAGGGGAAAAGATCGAACAGATCTGCCAGGTGAATCTTTTTGTAGTGAGAAAAAAAAGAGGAAAGAGAGGCAAGAGAAAATAATAAAATCTAAACGATTTAGGAAGCGCGGACGGAGTGATGAGGGAGCCTAAGGGGCCTAATAGAACAAACCATCTAATGAGCTTTTCCTGAAGACAAGTCTCTAATTTTTTGAGCATCTTTTTTCTTCCCAATAAAAATCACATCTTCTGTATCTATGATGATCATCTCTTCAAGTCCAATCGCTGCAATTTTCTTTTTATCTCCAAAAATAAGACATTTTTCCGTATCAACAGCTAAAATATCCCCTCTTTTCACATTGAGCTGCTGATCTTTTTCTAAAAACTCATACAGATTCTCCCAACTTCCCATATCAGACCACCTTATTGGCAAAGGGCAAGAAACGATCTGATCTGTTTTTTCAATCACCGCATAATCGATAGAAATGCTAGGCAAAGACGAAAAAGAATGGAGACATTCGGTCCAGCTTTGAGTTTGTAGAGAAGATAAGGCAGGAAAGTACAAGGCAAACGCTTGCCACATAGCACTAGAAGAAAAAGCAAACATCCCTGAATTCCAGTAATACATTGGATCACTGATAAACTGCTCAGCTCGCTGCCGAGTTGGTTTTTCCACAAACTGTTTCACGTGGTAGCAGCAAGAATCAAAGGGCCTATCGAGCTGAATATAGCCAAACCCTGTTTCTGGTTTCGTAGGGCAAATGCCAAAAGTGACAATTTTGCCTAACTTCACCGCAGGCTCAACTTTCAACATATAATCTAAAAAAACCTCTTGAGGCGAGATCCAATGATCTGAAGGAACGACCAATACGGGATCATCAGGCTTTAAATCTTTTGACTCTTCTAAAAAACGAAGCGCTAATGCAATCGCAGCAGCCGTATTTTTCCGAGCAGGTTCTATCACAACAGGAAGATGACTAGCTGACACCGCTTCTAGTTGCTTAAAGACCAGCTCTTCATAGCAGGCTTGAGTCACAATAACAACAGGATGCTTGTTCAAAAATCGAAGAACTGTCTCTTGCAAGAGAGAATGAGGCCCGCAAAGAGACAAAAACTGCTTGGGACGCTCTTGCCTGGACATTGGCCAAAGTCTGGTCCCTTCACCTCCAGCTAAAATCACTACGTGCATGTAAAATCTCTATAACGCTCTGTCACAAATTGATGAAATTCCGCTTGAAAGCGCTCTTTGCTAAATTTCTCTGCTTGCCTTCGTACTGCAAAGGGATCAAATTCTTGCGTTTCAAATTGCTCAATGGCTCTACAAATCGAAAACGCCGATTGATCCTCAAAAAACAGCCCTGATACCGATTCTTGAATCGTCTCTTGCACACCACCTCCGCGTAAACCAATCACAGGAGTGCCGGAGGCCATTGCTTCCACAGGGAGAATACCAAAATCTTCTAGAGCTGCAAACACAAATCCTTTAGCCCGTTGTAAATAAAAGCGTAGCTGTTCATCTGTTTGGAATCCTAAAAATTCAATATTCTGCGTTGCCTTTTGTTTCAGACGTTTTTCTTCCGGTCCAGAGCCAATCACTAATAAGCGCCTGTCAGGCATTGCTGCAAAGGCTTCTATAATCACATCGAGCTTTTTATAAGGGACCATCCTGGAAGCTGTAAGATAATACTCCTCTTTTTTCTGATGCAGAGAAAAAAATGACGTATCGACAGGAGGATAGATCACATGAGCGCTTTGTCGGTAAATTTTTCTGATCCTTCTTGCTACATACTGAGAATTGGCAACAAAATGGTCCACTCGATGAGAAGAGATCACATCCCACAGACGAAGGCGATGTAAAGCGAGCTCAGCTGCCCATCTTTTCAGTTTCCCGTAACAATTTTTTTGCCGAACATAACTATGCGTCAAATCCCAGCCGTAGCGCATTGGCGTATGGCAATAGCAAATATGAAGTTGATGAGGATGAGACAGCACTCCTTTGGCAACGCAATGGGAAGAAGAAAGAATCAGATCATAGGCGCTCAAATCAAACCGCTCAATGGCCAAGGGAAACAAAGGCAAATAATTTCTAAACGATTTAGCGGCGAAAGGGAGGCGCTGAATAAAGGAACTAATGATTTGCTTATCTGCAAAATAGGTTCCCTGCAGATTTCTAGAATCCTGAATTAACGTGTAGATAGGTGAAGGATAAAGTTCATGAATGCTTTGAAGACACCTTCCAGCGCCATCTGCAGCATGAACTAACCAGTCGTGGACAATTGCGCTGAGCATGATATGTTGATCTTATAGTCATTTAAATTGAAGTTGGTAGATATGGCAAGGAGGCGCGCAAATTTTATTTTCTGGAGTGGAGCGACCATTGCCGGAGGCAAGGCGCGAACGAAGGAAGAAAAATTCGCGCGAAGCCGACGCTGCAAGATCTATCAACTTCAATTTAAATGACTATATACACAAATGCTCAATAATACTTAATAAAAAATGCAGTGATGGGGGCTGCTATAAGGACCAAAAGATGGGTTATAATAAGCAATCTTTCCTATTTTCTGAAGCGTCGTCAAAGAGGCTTCAATGGCCAATTTTAACAAATGCTCTTTTTGAAATTCATTATCAAAATGAATAGAATCCAGCTTTGAAGAAAAGTTCTCTTTTAGAGAAACATATAGTTGATTTTTTTCATTAAAAACCAATGTTCTCATCGATAAAAGTTGAGGATAGGAAACTGGCGCCTTCGATTTTTTTTCATTGGTTTGTAGATGCTCGTTGATGAGCTTTAAACTCATATTGCACAGCTCGGGAAAGATCTCCTCCAAAGCCTCTGTCGGGACAGTAAAGTCTGTATCTGGAGTAGGGCGTTTGATTTGAAACAATTCTTGCTGTTCAGGAGTAAAGCGAGCGAGCGTATTAAGAAGCTCAATATCTTTAGGACTTTTAATGACTGGCAGGTCTTGTAAGCAGCTATCTAATCTTTTCATCATGGACGCTCCAGCCGCGTCTTTGTCTTCAAGAGCAAGGGTAGAAAGCTGCCTAAAAGAGTTCGCAGGCGTTATCTGATTTCTTTCAGCAAATTCTCGATGGGCTCCATACACTTTTTGAAAATAATCTAGGATAAGTTTTTGCTCTTTTTTAAATGTTTCAATGTGCTGTTCGATGGCAGGATAAAATTCCCTTGCTGTAGAGAGAATCTCTTCAAAATGATAAGGAAAGAAGCGAATGCATTGCTTGCAAGCAGTAACTATATGTTCAGAGGATTTCGTAGATGGCCGCTTCAAATCTTCTAAATCAACAAGTCCAATTTTCCCCTGACCTTCTTTGTCGAGATAGAGAATAGCATTGTCGTAGCGAGGAATACTCGTATCACATAGACATTTCCAAAAATCGTTCGTCTGACCAGAAAGGTCTGCTAAAGTCGCCTGGCATAAGAATGAGGTCAATTCAATAGCTGCTTTTGTAAAGCATTCTCGGCGTTCAGTGTATAGTCCAATTTGAGTTTTTTGCTCAGGCTCTTCCAAAATGGGCAAACGGCTTTCAATAAGAAAATCTCCAGAAATTCTAGCTTCTGGAATAACAAGGCATGAGTAGTTGTTTGCCTTACAAATTTCTTTCGCCTCTATCATTTTTTGCAATCTTTCTTTACCTTTATCGTCGGTTTGCTTTAAGACAACAGGCAGAGAGGGGACAAAAGCTACAAGAGTTTTCCCGCTATTAGCTCGAGGGAGCTTCTTTATTTCAGAGGGGTTAAGCAAAGATATTGCTGCTTTAAACACACCAAAAGATAAAACCCGTTCACTTGACAAACTTTGTATTTTGTAATCGCGATAGGCCTTTAGAATGGTCTTTACAGCTGTTTTTTTATTCTCCTGAATAATTCTATCCACACTTTCTTTTTTCTTCGCTATATAATTGCGAAAAACTTTTTGAATCTTTTTGGCAGCATAGGTTGTTTTAATTTGTTCCAGAAGCTCTTTCTTCTGTTCATTAACAATTAAAAGAAGAGGCGGGGGTTCATTCTGAATAATTACTGAAACAGTCCTGGAAGAAACTAAATTTTCCTGCTCTCTATTTGCAAAAATTGGAAACAGGTTAAAAAAAGAAATCTGACTAGCTAAGCTAATGCAGATCGATCGCACCTGAGAAGACAAGCAAGAAGAGGCATATTGCAAAACTGAATTAATCATTTAACACGAACGTTTAATTTTCTTATCTAATTGTAACAAAAACGATCTTATTTTTGTTATAAATTGATTTCTTTATAAAACAAATCAGAAGAGCCAGTAAAAAATTAAGTTCATATTGCCAGTAAATGCGAATTATTTTATAATAATGATGAAATAATGGTGTTTTGTGATAGGACAAATTTCCGGAGCTTTCCAGGCTGTCAAAACTTATCTTACCCCCCTCTCATGGACAGCTGCAAGGCCGGCGCCTCCCGTAAACCCTTTAGTTGAAAAGGTTTGGAACGCACACGCAAATGCACCTTCCTTAGAAGAAAGAAACCTGCCCCCAGAGCTTTTTCTCTCCGAAACAGATCTCGACCAAAGAACGGCTCAACAACCTTCCTCAGATTTGGATTTACCCCCACTTGAAAGAAGCTCATCTATAAAGACTCTTTTACCCAAAACAGAGCTCAACAAAAAAGCAGCCGAAGAGACTTCCGCAGCAATAACCATTCAAAGAGCTTGTCGAGAATACTTAGATCACACGCAGTCCGATAGACTCCCTTTTTCTTTATTTGAACAAGCAACCAGCCTCATGGCTGCCGTCGATGTTCGAAGCTTTCCCAGGGCCTCAAACGGGAGAACTCCTGTTTATTTTCCCGATTCCCTACCCGACATCATTTTTAAAGAGAGCGGCCATCCACAAAACAAAATAAGACTAAAAAAAATGATCCAGGCAAGGCGACTTTGCCAAGAAAATGGGTACCAACTTCTAAAAATCCCCACAGCTCGAATCTCTGGAAATTTTCTTATTGAAGAACGGTTGCCTATTGAAAGAGTTCTAGACCAAAAAACACAAATAGGCCTCTATATTGAACATCAGGAATGCTTTACAGAAGCGGCTATTGAATTGACCTCATTCTTATGTCAGGCTAAGGTGCCAGACCTTTCAGGCCAGACGAAAGATCCTTGGCAATCCTTGTGTAATACCAGTATCCCTCGCCATGACAACGCCGTTATCTATCTAGACAAGGAAGGTCAAGGCCACATTGGACTTATTGATCTGGAAGATTTTCAACAAATGCCTAATACATTTAATGCCTGCATGCAGTGCATTCGCTTCTTCCCTTATCATTTTGAAGAGATCCTCTCTACAGCCAAAAATTTTGACCCTAAGATCGAACGGCACATTAAAACATTTGAAAAAGAGCAAAGACTTGTACTAGATTATTTTGAAAAAGTTTATGGAGCCCACCGAGCCTTTGCGGAGAGCAACAATATAGGTCCCGAAGATCCTCTTCAACAGCTTTCAACTCTTGCTCCTGAAGAGAAAAACACGGCTGCAGCATCAATGATGGAAATATTAGACAGCTGCTTACAAGACTTGCCAGTCATTAAAAGCTTTGAAGACATTCGTTTGATTAAGTTCCTAGCCTCCACCTCTCCTGAGCAACAAGAAGCATTCGGCCTCAGGCTCCCTACTCCAGATACAGACTTTACTATCCCGACAGAGGCGTTGGAGGAGATCTTTCCCGAGCTGTGCGATATGAGTTTAGAGCTCATCAATGAACAGCTGCAAATAAAGGGACAGGATGCTGAGCTACCGACTTCTTATCCGCAAGTTTTATCAATAAGAACAGTGGTTTTTAATGAAAAAAATCAACTATATATCTCTCTAAAAGAGAACTTTTCTTCAAAATTAGATTCTATTCATTTTGATAATGAATCTCAAAAAGAGCATCTGCTCACATTGGCCATTGAAGCCTCTTTGACGACTCTTCAGAAAATAGGAAAAATCGCCTATTACAACCCAATCTTTGGCTCCTATAACAAGTCCTATCACTGTATTTTTTGCTAAAGAACCTATCCCGGGCAAAAGTTTCTGGGGCTCCGCCCCAAACCCCGCCAAAAGGCTGACGCCCTTTGGAAACCCCTTTTATTTTAAATCATCTCTTTCGCTGCGCGAAAGAGATGATTTAAATGACTATAATAAAAAAACAAAAGGATTCTAAAGGACGCAGTTCTTTAGAGGGTGTCTACAAAGTAAGGGTTCGTTGATTTTCTGGATTATTTTGGCCTATTTTCGATTCTTTTTTGGGGGATAGTATACGTCCGTTGATACAATCCCCCAAAAAAAGAATCGAAAATAGGCTCAAAAGAACCAGAAAATAAACAGAACCTTACTTTGTAGGCACCCTCTTAGCGGGGTTTGGGGCGGAGCCCCATTAATTTCGAAAGAATTCTATTTTAAAAGCTCTAGATCTTGATAATAGCGCATAAGGTCCCGAGCTCTGGCCGCATCTTCGAAACGCAGTTCTTTGGCTGCAAGTTTCATTTCTGCCTCGCAGTCTCGGATTTTCTTCTCCAAATCAGAAGTATCTATGCTGCGCTCTGCTGGGACCTCAGAAGGAGGCTCCTTATATCCAAAGGTCTCTTCTACTGAGGCAGCTTTTTCCCGAATAACACTTCTAGGAGTAATCTGATGTTTCTCGTTGTAGACCTGTTGATACTGCCGCCTTTCAGAAGTGGTTGCAATGGCCTTTTGAATAGCTGAAGTATGTCTGTCTGCATACATCATGACCCGCCCTTTGACATTGCGAGCTGCTCTACCACATGTTTGAATAAGGGCTGTTTCAGAGCGTAAAAACCCTTCTTTATCCGCATCTAAAATCACGACAAGAGAAACTTCCGGCAAATCAAGTCCTTCTCGAAGAAGGTTAATCCCTACAAGCACATCAAATTCCCCAATGCGAAGGGCTTTGAGGATCTTCATCCTCTCCAAGGTGTCAATATCGGAATGGATATATTTTGCCTTTACCCCAATCTCGTTGAGATATTTAGACAAATCTTCTGAAAGTTTTTTTGTCAGCGTTGTGACAAGAACGCGGCCACCTTGCTGAGTTTCTATTCGAATTTCTTCTAAACAATCATCGATTTGCCCTGCTGCTGGACGAACAGTAATCTCAGGATCGAGAAGACCTGTTGGACGAATAATTTGTTGGATAAGATCCCCTCCAGCCTCCTCAACTTCCCAAGCCCCTGGCGTTGCAGAGACGTAAATGACTCGATGAAATTTCCGATACACCTCTTCGAATTTCAAAGGCCGATTATCAAACGCTGAAGGGAGCCGAAAGCCAAACTCAATCAGCGCCTGCTTTCTAGACCGATCTCCATTATACATCGCATGCAGCTGAGGAAGCGTTTGATGGGACTCATCGATGAAGAAAAGAAAATCATCGGGGAAATAATCGATAAGACAAGGAGGCGGAGCCCCTTCAGGTCTTTTGCTAAAATGACGAGAATAGTTCTCTATCCCTTTGCAAAAACCAATCTCCCGAATCATTTCGAGATCGTAACCCGTCCTCTCTTTGATCCGCTGAGCCTCAATTAACCGATTTTCCTTTTCAAACTGGGAAATCCGCTCTTTCAACTCTTGTCTAATCGTCTCTATAGCCGCATGTCGAACATATTCAGGAGTCACATAGTGAGAGCCCGGGAAAATCGTAAGTTCCTCTAAACGGCGACGCACTTTCCCAGTCATTGGATCAATTTCGCTGAGCCTTTCTACATCATCGCCAAAAAATTCAATCCGATAGGCCAGCTCATCTTCATAGGCGGGGACAATTTCAAGGACATCTCCGCGCACGCGGAAACTCGCACGAACAAGATCGTAATCATTTCTTACATAGTGCATCTCGACTAAGTGGAGTAGCACATCATCGCGTCGAACAGTTTGTCCCGTCGCCAGTTTTAACTGCATCTGGCTGTAATATTCAGGAGTTCCCAACCCATAAATACAAGAGACGGAAGAGACAATAATGACATCGGAGCGTTCGATCAACGAACGAGTTGCACTAAGGCGCATCTTTTCGATTCGATCATTGATGGCCAAATCTTTTTCAATATAGGTATCCGTTCGAGCAATATAAGCCTCTGGCTGGTAGTAATCATAATAAGAGACAAAATATTCGACGGCGTTATCGGGGAAAAAAGCTTTGAACTCTTGATAAAGTTGCGCTGCTAACGTTTTATTGTGGGCTAAAATGAGCGCAGGCTTGCCCATTTGCTCAATAACATTGGCCATGGTAAACGTTTTACCAGAGCCCGTAATTCCTAAGAGGACTTGAGACTGCTTATTATTGCGAAGCCCCTCTACAAGACTCTTTATCGCTTGGGGCTGGTCTCCTGTAGGGGAAAAATCAGATTGGAGTCGGAACATAGATTCTTATACAGTCAGCTTCTTCGCTTCCTTTCTGATCTCTGCACCTAGACGTCCCAACTCGTAACCCTCAAAATCGACGAATTTAAAAAACCTTTCCAAAGGAGGATAAGCAACGCTGACTAGCCGCGCCATCTCTTGGGCAACAAACCGGTACATCGCATGGCCCGCCGCTTGAGAGCGGAGCTCGCAAAGCCATTGCAAGCTTCTCAAATTGACATGAAAATACCAGTGGACATTATAGGCCATGGGAACCACATATTGAGCCTCTTCTGGAAGTTCGGAAGCAATAATATCATAGGTTTTTTTGGCCATGTCCATCGCTGCCACATACTCTTTTTCCATCTCAGTGCCCTGGATCTCGGGAGGCACGTAATAACCATAGTTGCAAGTAAGAAGCTGCCTTTCTTGCGTAAGGATCCGATGCCGATGCAAATCACGGTAAATTCCAAAATCAGCCAAGATCTCAAAGGTAAATGTGGCGTGTTCCAAAGCGCGCGGAGATTTATGACGCCGATTTTCTCTGGAAGAGCTGGCCGCATCCAGGATGCGAAATAACTGTTCTTCCGGCAACTGTCTACAGTAACTTTGCAAATGTTCTAAAGAGGCCTGAGAGTGGGAAAACAATAAAGCCCCAGCTATCTTCGCTGCACAATCTGGATCGCCAGCAATGAGGCGTACACTTGGATGGTTTCCGGACTGACCCATCTGTTCGACACCTTGAACGTGATGCGATGCAAACTGATGAATCTCTGATTCCATCGATTCATAAAACTCTCCCATAGACTGGAAATGCTTATGCTCAGGATCTCCTCTACGAATAAAGGAAGGAATCACTTTATTCAATTCCTGCCAAGATTTTTTTCCGATCTCCTGCATTTCTGCTAAATTGTGGTACTGGAGCTTTTGAATAAGCGACTCAAAAAACCGACCATTGCCAAACACTCCCATATTCGTCAAAGCGCTCGCTGGCAAAAGCCCGCGCAGACAATCGAGCACTTTAGCCCTCAGAGCTGCCGTATAAGCTGCTGTCGAAATCGATGGATCTTTAGGAAAGGTTTGTTCAATTTGCGCAGTTAAAGGGGGAATCAACTTGGCATAAGTCTCAAATAAATGATTGCACGTATCTAAAAAAAGTTCCCGGTAGGCAGAGGTCATCAGAACAGGCTCTTGATAAAACAAATATTGCCCATTCACCTTTTGATCAAAGTAAATATACCTGGTCGATTTCTCAAGAGGAGACCCCCCAATCCGGTGATCTTCGATCGCTTTTGCCCCGAGCATGGAAACCTGCTCTATCGCCAAATGAGCGCCACCTAGCTCTCCAATCGAATCGTCTCCGTATCCATCTAGAATCCGGTCATAAAAATTTTGCGCTTTTTGAATGGCCGTAAGCTGCGCCTGATCAGCGCTTGTCTCAGTAGGTTTCCCTGCAATCGCTGCAAAAGCAGTGTCTTCATTTAAAATAAATTCTTTTAAAAGCAAAGAGCGGAGACCTAAAGTAGAACGGGAATAGCGGGAAAATAGAGCTCCTTTGATTACCTCGGGCAAATTTCGAAGTACAAAGATAGAGCTTGAAGCACTGGTCACAAAATGTTCAAGGATCTTAATCTGGCTTTCCGTAAACTCTTCGTAACTATTCAACATAAAAGCTCCTCACTCAAGCAATCCTTAAGCGTGCCATATCTTTAATAGGAGATCAAGAAAATATATACGATGCAGACAAAGGATTTTTTACTTATTATGCAAAAGAGAGGTCAGCATGAAACAACTATTACCGATTCGTTTAAGAAGAAATCGAAAAACAGAATCAATCCGGAAAATGATCCAGGAAACTTTGCTCACTCCAGCAGACCTCACCGCTCCTTTCTTTCTCATTGAAGGAGAGAGAAAAAAAGTTCCTATTCAACGAATGCCAGGCATCGATCGGCTATCCATCGATCTTCTTCTCAAAGAAGCAAATCTGCTCCATGAGAGGGGAGTTCAATCCATCTGCCTCTTTCCCGTGATCGAACCTTCTCTAAAAAGCAACGACGCCTTAGAGGCCTGGAACTCAAACGGCCTCCTCGCTCAAGCGATTAAAAGAATCAAACAAGAGCTGCCCAGCCTCTGCGTCATGGCAGATGTGGCTTTGGATCCTTTTACCCTACATGGACACGATGGCCTTGTGAACGCAGAAGGGAGAATCCTTAACGATGAAACCATCGTCTGTTTAGAAAAAATGGCCCTTATGCAAGCCGAGGCCGGTGTAGACTTTGTAGCTCCCAGTGATATGATGGACGGCAGAGTAGGGGCGATTCGAAACGCTCTGGACGAGGCCGGCTACCATCAAACAGGCATTTTAGCCTATAGCGCAAAATATGCCTCCTCCCTCTATCAGCCTTTCCGAGAAGCTCTCCAGGTGCAGCTCCAATTTGGAGACAAAAAAACCTACCAGATGGACCCAGCAAATGTACGAGAAGCGCTTCTTGAAGCCTACCTGGATGAACAAGAAGGAGCTGACATCCTCATGGTCAAACCTGCCAGCTTGTACCTCGATGTCATCGCAAAGCTCAAAGAAGAGACCAAAAGGCCGATAGCCGCCTACCATGTTAGCGGAGAGTATTCGATGGTCATGGCCGCACACCAGATGGGCTATCTCCACGCTCCCGATGTCTTTTATGAAACTCTTTTATCCATTAAAAGAGCCGGGGCAGACCTTATCTTCACCTATGCGATCAAGCATGTCCTAGATCTCATGTAAATCTGCTTTACATAGAAATTATTGCCTCCATCTGCTAAACTTCTTAACAATATTGTAGAGGTCTAAAATGAGAATCAAAGTAAATCAACAAAACGACGTTGAGCTCCCAGAGGGAAGCACAGCTAAACAACTTGCAGAAAAACTCAACTTGACTGCCCCCGAACAAGCTGTAGCCGTGACAATCAATGGAAATATGAAAGATTTTTCTACAATCTTGCAAGAAGGCGACTCGGTTACTTTTTATTCGTTTGAAGAAGCACAAGGCAAAGAAGTATTTTGGCACACCTCAGCCCACGTGCTCGCCCAAGCGATTTTACGCCTCTGGCCTACAGCAAAACCTACGATTGGCCCTCCTATTGAACATGGATTTTACTACGATTTTGCAAACCTGACCATCTCTGATCAGGATTTTCCTAAGATTGAAGAGGAGATAGAAAAAATCATCCGAGAAAATCACAAGCCAGAAAGGATGGAATTTGGGTCAAAAGACGAAGCCATTCAAGCTTTTTCCGAAAACCCCTATAAAAAAGAATTGATTGCAGAGTTTGATGAAAAAAGTCCGGTTTCTGGCTACACCCAAGGAGAATTTTTTGATCTTTGCAGAGGCCCTCACTTACCAGCTCTCAACAAAATTAAAGCCTTTAAAGTACTAAAAACTTCTGGAGCTTATTGGAGAGGAGACTCAACAAAAGAAATGCTTACTCGCATTTACGCCATCTCTTTTCCGGATAAAAAACAGCTTAAAGACTATCTTTTCATGGTCGAAGAAGCCAAAAAACGGGATCACAAAATATTAGGTCCTGCCTTAGATTTTTTTTCGTTTAAAGAAGAAGCTCCGGGAATGCCTTTCATCCATCCGCACGGTTTAATTATTTGGAACCGATTGATTGGTTTCTTAAGAGAATGTCTCGATGAAGCAGGCTATCTAGAGATTAAAACTCCGATGATGCTGAGTAAAGAGCTTTGGGAACGGTCAGGTCATTGGTATCATTATCGAGAGAACATGTACCTCTCTCAGATTGAGGAAAGAGAATTTGCCATTAAGCCAATGAACTGTCCTGGCTGCATGCTCTATTATCGAACAGCGATTCACAGCTATCGTGAGCTGCCTCTTCGGATTGCTGAGATCGGCCATGTTCACCGCTTTGAAGCCTCTGGAGCGCTCAATGGCCTATTTCGAGTGAGAGGATTTCATCAAGATGATGCCCACATATTCATGCGCCCTGAACAAATCCAAGAAGAGATCCGCCAAATTTTGCAATTGGCAGATAAAATTTACATGGCTTTTGGACTCCCTTATCGCTTAGAGCTATCGACTCGCCCTGAAAAATCAAAAACGATCGGTTCCGATGAAGACTGGGAGATCGCTACAAATGGATTAAAAGGAGCTTTAGACGAATGGGGTCATAGCTATCGAATTAATGAAGGAGATGGCGCCTTTTACGGACCTAAAATCGACATTCACATCCGAGACGCCATTGGCAGACACTGGCAGTGCGGCACTGTGCAGCTTGACATGTCTCTTCCTCAAAAATTTGAGCTAGAATTCGTAGATGCCAGCGCAGAGCACAAAAGACCTGTGATGCTGCATAGAGCTCTCTTTGGATCCATTGAGCGCTTTTTCGGCATTCTCATCGAACACTTCGCCGGAAAATTTCCTCTTTGGCTAAGTCCCTACCAAGTAAGGATTCTCACTGTGGCAGACAGGCACGTTCCTTACGCCAAGGAAATTGCGGCTGTTATCAAAAAAGCGGGATTTATTTGCGATATCGATGATACGAGCGAATCTGTCGGCAAAAAAGTGCGCACAGCTCAACTTCTCAAAACCAACTACATGTTAACTGTGGGAGACCAAGAAGTTGAACATCGATCGATTGCTCTGCGTACCAGAGACAATGTGGTTCATGGGGAAATGGAACTTAACCAGTTTCTGGAAAAAATCACAAAAGAACGAGATGAGCGCTCTTTACTCTCTTGCTTTGCTTAGAAGCTGTACTAGAACCTAGGCTTCATCGATTTTAGGGATTATTTTGGCCGATTTTCGATTCTTTTTTGGGGGATAGTATACGTCCGTTGATACAATCCCCCAAAAAAGAATCGAAAATCGGCTCAAAAGAACCCTAAAATCGATAAAAGCTAGGTTTTAGTACAGCTTCTTAGATATAGTTATATCTAATAAAGGAGAGTCTACATGATTGTTATCTCTGTCAGCAGTTTTAAAGGCGGAACTGCCAAAACATCCACGTCGCTCCATCTAGGAGCGGCGCTCGCCCAATTCCACAAGAAAAGAGTGTTGTTGATCGATTTTGATGCACAAGCCAATTTAACTACCGGTCTTGGTTTTGATCCTGATGAACAAGACAGTATGGCTACTGTATTGCAAGGAGAAAAATCGATTCACGAGGTGATTTTAACAACCTGCATCCCAAATATGGATATTGTTCCTGCCGATACATGGTTGGAGAGGGTTGAAGTATCTGGCTCGCTTGCTGCAGACCGTTATTCTCATGAAAGGCTCAAAGAGATTTTATCCGATCTTCCCTACGATTTTGTATTGATAGATACGCCGCCTTCCCTCTGCTGGCTTACAGAATCAGCGCTGATCGCCTCAAAGTATTCTCTTGTTTGCGCAACTCCTGAATTTTATAGCGTAAAAGGGCTGCAGAGACTCTCTTTATTTATCAATAATATCTCAGAAAGACACGCAACCAAGGTGCTCGGAGTGATCTTATCGTTTTGGAATCCGCGAGGGAAAAGCAATGACGCTTTTTTACAAGTCATTGAACAAACATTTCCAAAAAAACTCTTGCAGATAAAAGTTAGGCGAGATATCGCAGTATCAGAGGCGAGCATTTATGGGAAACCCATCTTTGCTACAGCTCCTCAGAGCCGCGCCTCCCAAGATTATCTGGAATTGACCGAAGAACTTTTACAGAGGCTTTGATGATGTCTAAATTTAATGATCTACTTAACCTTCGCTTCAAGTCAAAAAGCGTCCAACAGCCCAAGATGACCGCTCTTGTCGAAAGGTCAAATAACGGAGATCTGTCAAGTTTTTCCGGAGTATTCCGCGTCTCAGCTTTGCAGGAAAAAGAAAAAGAAGCTCTCGAGACGATTTTAAAAACGTTTCGCCAAAGCGATACCTACAATGTAGAAGGCGATTTGCAGCAACTCATGGCGATCACTTCAGAAGTGAAGGCGATCACCAACCAAGCTGTGATTTTGCACGGAGAGCGGATAAAAAAAGCGCAAGAGATGCTAAAGAGCTACCGCGACGGCGCATTTACTGCCTGGCTATTTGCGACCTATGGCAACCGCCAAACGCCCTATAACTTTTTACAATATTATGAATTTTATACGATGATGCCTCAGTCTTTACATACAACTCTCGATCAAATGCCAAGACAAGCGATCTACACTCTTGCCAGTAGAGAAGGCCCTCTCGATCGAAAAGAAGCGATCATACGCAACTATCAAGGCCAAGCAAAGCAAGAACTGCTTCAACTCATTCGACAAGAATTCCCTCTAGATGTTGACGACAAAAGGCTCCCTCACTTTTCTTCTCATGCAATCAGCTTTTTAAAAAAGGCGCGCGACATGCTTAAAGCTCCTCTTTGCACAATCAGCGTGGAAGAAAAGAAACAAATCCGTCATCTTATGGACCAAATTGCAACACTTGCCGATAAACGCTCGCTATGAGAGCCCTCTTTCTACCCGTTATGCAAGCCAAGAGATGTCTTATCTCTTTTCAGACTCGTTTCGAATCATCACATTTCGGCGTCTTTGGATAGCTCTCGCAACAGCGCAAAAAAAGCTGGGACTTCCGATTACCTCCCAGCAAATCGAGCAAATGGAGCAGAAGATCGATACGATCGATCCTGAAGCCATCCAAAAATATGAAAAGCAGTTTCGCCACGACATCATGGCTCATATCCATGCTTTTGCCGAACTGTGTCCCGAGGCCAAGCCGATCATTCATCTAGGGGCTACCTCTACCTACGTTACCGACAATGCAGATCTTATCCAAATCAAAGAGGCCATGCATTTATTACATGCCAAAATCATTTCCCTCTTAAAGAAACTCTCGCAGCTAGCCAATCAATACGCAAACGCCCCCACACTTGGATTTACCCATTACCAGCCGGCGCAACCCACCACAATTGGAAAGCGCTTCTGCCTTTGGCTACAAGATTTTTATCATGATGCGCTCGATTGGGAAAGGCTGAGCGCCTCTCTTCCTTTTTTAGGAACAAAAGGGGCGACAGGAACCCAAGCTTCTTTTTTAAGCCTCTTTGAGGGAGACGATAAGCTGGTAAAAGAGCTAGAAACCCTCATCAGTGGTATGTTCGGTTTTTCGTCTGTGCTTCCGATTGCCAGCCAAACCTACTCTCGAAAAATCGATCTCTCGTTTCTCAACGCTCTCGCATCATTTGCCGCCAGCGCCCACAAAATGGCCACTGACCTTCGCTTATTAGCTCACGAGCAAGAATGCAAAGAATCTTTTGGAGAAAGTCAAATAGGTTCATCTGCGATGCCCTATAAACAAAACCCGATCTACGCGGAAAGGATATGCGGCCTGTCCCGTTTTGTCCTCTCTCTTGCCCAAAACCCCGCCTATACGGCAGCCACTCAATGGCTAGAGAGAAGTTTAGATGATTCATCGAATCGAAGACTTTCCATTCCAGAGGCTTTTTTGGCCACTGACGCCATCCTCAATCTTCTCATCCACTTATTAACTCATTTAGAAGTGAATACAGAACTAGCTTATGAGCATCTGCTTGAAAAAGTCCCTTTTTTAGCCATGGAAAACCTCCTCATGGCCGTAGTGAAAAAAGGAGGAGATAGGCAAAGCGCTCACGAGACGCTCCGCCTTTTGGCCCTTCAATTAGTCAAAGAGGAAGATCCTCATACCTTTTTCCTCCAAGAGCTCACTTCACAATTCAATCTGTCGAAACAAGAAATTGCCCCCTACCTGGATGTGCAACAAATGATCGGACGAGCTCCTAAACAGGTGACTGAGTTTTTACACTCCTCAATCACGCCGTATCTTCTCAAACATCAGGGGAAAGAAGCCATTTTTCCTGAGATAGAAGTCTAAGAAGCTGTCCTAAAACCTAGAATCTAAGAGACTTCTATTTTGCTGGCCTGCGCGCTACATAGAAAACAACAGCTAAAGCTACAAGAAAATATCCTACGACGCCAAAAAATAGGGCTGGATAAAAAGGTAGATTGAAAAAATCGTGCCCAGGAAGTGATGCAAGACCAAGCCACCCGAAAACAATGAGGAAAATAGAGGCATATCTAAAAAGAGATTTCATCTTTTTAGACTGGATGCCGAAAACGCCCATCAAAAATTGAATCAAAAAAGTAGCTGCACCTACAGCGGCCATTAACCAAAAAATCTTTTCCATAAATACAACTCCTATCTAAAAATTCGAAGTTTATTATAGCGGTGCTACGCATAAATTAGAAACTAAAAAAGTTACATACAAAAGACCTAAGAGGGTGTCTACAAAGAATCAGAACTTTCGAAGTTTTCAAGCAGCCCAAGAGCCTAGGCCGGTTCCGCCTCAAAGGCCCCAAAAACCGATTCTTCAAGTCATTTATGTCTATAACGATCCCGCCTCCAAAGCTCTCAGCACATCCTGGGCAAAACGATCCCTGATCTGTTTATGCTCGTTATCTGGATACATATCGAGAACTCCTGTCATACATGCATTAACACCGTGCCATCCTACCCAATTTGGCGATGGCAAAGCACCGGAGAGGCAAAGCTGAGCTGTCTCTAACGCTTTTTTTCTAATTGCTGCCACTCGAAGATTCTGGTTTTCTGAAAGGATTTTTTCTAAGGATGTATTTAAAGAGGCTTGTATCCGTTGATTTAATCTTGTTTGATAAATCAGGCACATACGCGCTGAAGCATCTCCATATTTTACAGAAGGTTCTTTTGAACATTGGGAATCTTGTTGCACACGGAAATCCGCAGCTTTCATAAGAGGAATAGAAACTTTGTTAACTGTTTCAATTGTGGGAGTTTTGACAAATTTTGCAACGGCTAACTCGAACATCAAAACAGGATGCAATCCTCCTTCCTTACTTTCAAGCCACTCTACGCGCCTTGTCCGATCTCGTTCGCTCCAAAGAGCTACTAAGACCTTTTGATAGGAGCCTTGCTCCAAATGAGCTTCTAACTCAGGATCTGAGAGCCCGATGTGTTTATTTTCATGAATGATTGAATTCATGGCCGCGCGATCTAAACTTAGATCACAGAAATTGATAACATTTGCATTCGAAACATAATTCACACTCATCATATGGTCCTCCTTTTAAACGATCAAGGCGGACATCTTACTCAAAAATTCTTTGCCTAGCAATCAAAAATTGGAAACATCTCATCATGCTGATTTTCGTTTTATGGCTTTTTCATTCACTCCGCTAGAAAATAGAGTCCCCATGGCAATCTCCGTGAGCTTCTTATCGGCATGACCCTCTTCTTTAGAGCTCTCATCGAGAATTTCTAGAATTTCCTTCAATTTAAGGTATTTCGCAAAAGATTTTAGAATTCCATAAACTGCCATTTCATAATGTTCCACTCTTTGAGCAGAGATAATTAGGGCGGCATCAATCACTTCGGGATAATAGTGCTCTTTAATTAGCTTTTTCCCTTCTTTTATAATCCCATCAATCGCTTCACATTTGCATTTTTTTAAGATAATGCCCAATTGATCTGCAATCTTCTCCAATCTTTTGATCTGTTTTTTTGTTTCTTTATGATGAACATGAAATGCTTCTTTTAATTTGGGAAAACGAGCTTTTTTAGCCATTTCTGGCAGTATTTTTCCAATTTTCACCTCCGCAGCATACATATCTCTTAATTCGTGAACGAACAGTTCGTAAAAATTTTTCATTTTGGCCTTCTTAAAAAGGATTTCTGTTTGCCTTATTTTTTTTCTCCTATATGAAAAAGATAAAAAGGTCAACTAGGAGAACTTTATATGCCGCTAAAAAAAGGAACTTCTAAAAAAACAATTTCTCAAAATATCCGCACAGAAATACACGCGGGCAAGCCTCAAAAACAAGCCGTTGCCATCGCTTTAAATACCGCACGGAAATCCGGCGCTAAAATTCCTAAAAAAGGAAAAAAAAGCTAACCAAACCGCATCCATGATGGATGCGGTATAATTTTTCTTATCAACAGCTCTTAACCCGCTTTTCTTTTTTTATCTCTATGTTCGTCTTTTCCATGTTTGTCATGCTCACCACGTTGGTGCCAATCTTGGGGATTTTTTCTTTCTTCACCCCCTTCATTCCGCTTCCCTTGGTGCTGTTCTTTGCCATGAAAATTTTTCTGCTTTTCGTTTCCTTCTTTATGGCAGCTACCTTCGCAAGAAGAGCACCAACCATTCATTTCCCGTTCTGCCTGTTCTTTAGTCCAGCCATATTTTTGTTGGAGTCTTCCAGCTAATTGATCCCATTTACCATTGATTTGGGAAATATCATCGTCTGTGAGCTTTCCCCATTTCTCTTTCACTTTTCCTTTAAATTCTTTCCATTTTCCTAGAAATTGATCTTTATTCATAAAACAAGCTCCCTTTTAGCTAATTTCCCCATATCTCATATGTTAACTAACAGCAAAAATTAATAACATTAATTTCCCATTCCTTTAATTGATATAACATTATGCAAAGAAATTACCTTATATTATTTGCGCTTATACACTTAAGCTTAACATCAAAATAATAAGATACTTAGAAATCCCCGTTCCGCCTTAAATGCGCCCAAAAAAAACCGTATTTACTTAAAGATGAAAGGGAAAAGAAACTAACTTTGGAGACATGCTTCAAAAGGCAGGGACAAACGAACTAGCTCTTGTTTTAGGCGCTGTCTCGTCTCTTCGAGAGGAAGAACCAAAGGCAGGCGTAAGGTGGGATCACATTTGTTCATGAGCCCCAATACATATTTTACGCACTGCGGATTGACTTCTTGAAATATAGCCTCGCAAAGCGGCTGAAAACGATCTGAAATCTTTCGAGCTTTTTCCCACTGTCCTCGCAATGACAAATGGATCATCTCTTTCCAAGTGCGAGGAATAATATTACCGATGGTAGAAATAGCTCCTACGCCTCCAAGCTGCATGACTTCATAAGTCATCCAGTCATCGCCAGATAAAATAGGCAAAGAAGAAATCTTCCGAAGCTGGCAAATCACCTCTCTATCTCCGCTGGATTCTTTCAAAGCGGCCACTCCATCAATGGCGCCAATATCTGCCAATGTTTCCACAGTTAAGCGAACCTGAGTCCTTCCAGGATTGTGATACACGATGACAGGCAGCCCTACTTTCGCCACCTCTCGATAATGAAGAATGCAGCCTCTTTGAGAAGGTTTGTTGTAAAAGGGGGTGATCACTAAACACCCTGCAGCTCCAGCCTTTTGGGCTTGTTCTGTAAGATGCACTGTTTCTCTTGTATCTGGCGTGCCCGTTCCCACAACAATAGGAATGCGGCCAGCAGCTGTTTTTATGCACACATCTACAATGTTTTTTCTATCTGATCTGGTTAAACAAGTTGATTCTCCCGTAGCCCCACAGCAGACAAGACCATCGGTTCCTTCCGCAATATGCCACTCTACCAGCCGCTCTAAAGCAGGCAGATCCAATTTTCCATTAGGCCGAAAAGGAGAAACAATTGCGACAAAACAACCAACAAATGACATGCCTCTATGTTAGCAAATAAAAGTTATTTATCAAGGCCTTGTTGACTCTTTCATTCGCACTCGCTTTGTCGATTCGGAGTTTTGCTGGCTCCCTCATTCTATGAATTATTTATTTTAATTGTGATTTACTAATACAAAATATAAAATATCCACAAAAATCAAACAAAAAGAAGGGCAAACATGTCAATTAATAATTCTATTTTCAAAGCCGAACAACAGGTTTTGTCCAATGTGACTGCTTACCATCAAGGAACCCTCACTTCTGCAGAATTTTTCCAAACGAACCCTTATGAATCTATCTTCTCTCTAAAAGAAAATCTCCTATCAAATAAACTGAGCGGAAAAATTCTGTTAACAAAATCAGAGCAGAATAAAATTAATTCTTTAAAGCAAAGGGTAGATGAAGTCGCCAAAACCGCTATCAAAGAAGGCTCACAAGAAAAATCCAAGTCGCTCCATCATTATCAGGAAGGGAAAAAAGAGTTCATAAAAAAATTAAATTCTTATTTGGAGAAATTAGAAAACCATCATACGAAGTTGGTTAAAGGTGAAGCAAAGATCCAACATCTCGAAAAATGGAACTCTTTAGAAGAAGATCTGTCTTTTAGAGATCAAGAAGACGCTCCTATGACATCAAACCATTCAGAGCTTGCCTTATACAAACAAGGGGTGACTCAAGCTTTAAAAGATAAATGTTCACAAGCAGCTAGCCTGCTCCTTGGAACAGGAATGGATTATATGATAGAAAATGCTCTTCTCTTTGAAGCAGAGCAGGTAAAAACATGGGATATGCAAGAAAAAAAATCCCTTTGCCAAAACCAACAAGAACATAAACAACATCTTTTGTATAAAAAAGAGCTAAAAAAAGCGTTGCAGAGTGAACATTTAGCAAAATCGGCGGATCAGATCCTACGAAATAGGATTGAATGCCTAACAAAAGATACCAAGCTCTTTCAATCCTTTAGCGCCAAAATAGATGTAGCCTCTGAGAGACTAGCTCATCGATGTACAGTCGTAAAAGAAGCAGCAAAGCAGCTCCAATTGGAATCTGATACAAAAAAATCAGTGGATACGAAGCCCTCTTTTGCGAGAAATGCAATCCAGGCAATAGGAGCTGTTGCATTGTATGCATCGGTCGCTCTCGGCGTTATGATTGTCTTTTCTAAGCCTAGCCAATTGTCACAGGGAAGATTTTCAAGTCTTTAAAAGAAGCACCTACTAATGCCTCCAACGGAGGCATTACATTTTTTAATTAGCTGGATCGGGCAATTCGATTCCTTCATTTTTTACCGCAGCAATAATCTCTGGAACCCATTCATCTGACATGATTTTGGCTTGCCGCAGCACCTCTTGAGTAATCGCATCGCCACTGATCCGATAAGCCATATTTATAGGATCCTTATAACGCGGGTTTTTAATAAATCCCGTTGCCTTATGTTCCGCTAACATTTCCGCTACCTGATGATCATTAAATCCGCCGAGGATGTTGTCGCAAACTCCTAAAAGTAATGCCTCTTTAAGAATTGGCAATTTTTGCGCTGAAATAACCTCCCATACTCTTTCTTTCATAACAGGTTGAAATGATACGTTTGCTGCTTTTTCTAATGCTTGCATAGCACCTGTAAAAATAGACTCCAGCGCTTGCTTAGGAGCATTTGCTTTGCCTGCTATACGGTCAGCCAATTCCCATCTAACAGAAATATCAGTAACTTTTGCATGGACAACTAAACTCATAAACCTATCTCCTTGTTTGATTTAAGAGAAAAAAATAATAGATGCTTGACTCGATATTTTTCCATAGAAATATGTAGGAATCATTTCATCTCAATGTAAATCTGCTTTACAAGGATTTTTCTTTTTCTCGACGCAGCAAATAAAAAGATTCGATATGATGATTTTTAAAGAGGGAATGATGTTTCGTATACTGACCTTGTTTCTATTTGCATGCAGCGATCTTTTGTCCTACAAAGCCCATGACTATTCCTCCTTATTGGGGATGCCAGGATTTAGCGATGAATTGCTGCAAATCCATTTTAAGCTTTATGAAGGCTACGTGAAAAATGCCAACGATCTCTTGGGAAAACTTGAGACGATGAATCCCACTTCTTATGAGTGTGGAGCCTTAAGAAGACGATTGAGCTGGGAATTTGATGGGATGCGGCTCCACGAGCTTTATTTTGATAATCTCGGAGGACAAAATAGACTCGGGAAAAAAAATCCTCTTTACATAGCGATAGCCAATCAATTTGGAAGTTTTGAGAAGTGGAAGCAAGATTTTATCGCCACAGGAATGATCCGGGGGATTGGCTGGGCTCTTCTCTATTACGATCCAGAGGGAAACAGACTGTTTAATGTATGGATTAATGAGCATGACACTGGTCATCTTGCCACTGGAAAGCCCATTTTGATCATGGATGTGTTTGAGCATGCTTACATGGTTCAATATAAGCTAGACAAAGCAAAATACATCGAAGCCTTTTTCAATAATATTGATTGGGAAGAAGTTTCTAAAAGATATAATGAGGCGCACAAGGAAATGGAGGACCTGCAATGAGCAAAGCTGTCGTCTTTGTACACGATCTCTACGAAGAGTTGGAGCTTTGGGTGCCAGTCATGCGCCTTCGAGAAGCGGGAATCGAAGTTGTGATCGCTGGAGTTGAAGAGAAGAAAACCTATTTGAGCAAACATGGATACCCTTGTCCGTCGCAGTGTGCAATCTCCAAGCTACAAGCTTCCGATTATAGTGCAGCTATCATTCCTGGAGGATATGCTCCTGATAAGCTACGTAGGGACAAACATCTTTTATCTCTCCTTCAGGAAATGGACAGCGCAAAAAAAATTATCGCCTTCATTTGCCATGGAGGATGGGTGCCCATTTCCGCAAAGATTTTGAAGGGGAAAAAAGTTACAGGAGCCAGTGCGATCAAAGACGATTTGGAAAATGCCGGCGCTCATTTTCTAGATGAAGAAGTGGTTGTCGATGGCCATCTGATTTCTTCTCGCTCGCCAGCGGATCTACCAGCTTTCTGCAAGGCGATTCTCAACAAAATGTCTTAACTAGAGCCATAAACTGCAAATCCTGGTTCTAATTGGATATTTTACGGGGGGTGTTTTATCCAAATTTGGCTAAAAAAGGGGGCGTATTTCGCAAATTATTAGCATTCAATATGCTAAAAAAATGACTTTTTTAGACCTATTTCTGGTATAATCTCTTTTCTTTATAATAGCCCCTGTAAGCAAAATTTATGGAGCCAAAGAATATGGAAACAGCACAAGCGCTCTCAGAGCAAATTCAATTTGCAGATTTTCTTAAGGTCGATATCCGCGTAGGAACGATTGTAGGTGTCGAAGATTACCCGGAAGCGAGAAAGCCTGCCTATAAGCTAGAAATTGATTTCGGAGATCTCGGCAAAAAACGATCTTCAGCGCAGATTACCAAACATTATCGGAAAGAAGATCTTCTCGGCAAACAAGTCATTGCTGTGGTTAATTTTCCCTCAAAACAAATTGGGAAATTCATGTCGGAAGTGCTCACTCTTGGCCTACCAGATGAAAACGGCCAGGTGGTTCTGTTAGAGCCAACTGGGAAGGTGCCTAATGGAGGAAGGTTGTTTTGAGCTCTTGCACTTTGAGCCAAGATATTCTTCGTGAATACAATCGACTGGTAGAACTCGTAGCTCAGATCCCTTCTTCTGTCCGAACCTTGAAAACCTTTGACGGCACCGGCGGAAAGGTGAGCGTGGCTGACCTCATCGCCTATCAAATTGGCTGGGGAAAATGTCTGATTCGATGGTATGAGGCTGGAATCCAAGAAGAGATGCCTAAAATGCCCGGCGAGGGATTTTTGACGTGGGATTATACAGGCCTCGCTCACCATTTTTATCAGACATATCAGTTTGATAGCGCCGAGGAACAAATGAGTATATTCCATCAGACGGTTTTACACATTCTTGAGATCGTGGAAGCAGAACACCAAACAGGCAATCTCGATCGAGCGGAAGTTTGGCCATGGTGCACGCTTCCATCTGGCAAAAAATGGCCTCTAAGCAAATGGATTCGAGTGAATACCGCATCTCCCTATAAACGAGCAGCTCGTTTGATAAAGAAAGAGGGAGAATCTTCCTAGGCTTCCCATTTCAGTCGGTTACATTTTGTAACCGACTCATTACCTCTTTATTGAGTCTATTTTTTTAAGACTTTCCAGCAGTTTCTATACCGAAACAACCTGAAGAATCGGTTTTTAGCAAGGAGGTTCCTCAGAATTTTTTGTCTGGAGCGAGCGACCATTGCCGAAGGCAAGGCGTGAGCGAAGACAAAAATTCTGAGGTAAAACTGACGCTGCAAAAAACCGATTCTTTAGGCTGTTTCGGTATAGCTGTTTGAAAATCAGGCTTTTGAGTTGGAGCGGGCATAGATCCTGTAAGGAATTGTCTTATCAAAGACAAGACTAACCACGGCTAACGAGAAACCGTCCGCCACAGCCTAGAAAAATCAGATTTTTTGGGCCTTAGGAATTTAGCTTTAAGAAAAAAGAATCTGGGTGAGAGGATTTGAACCTCCGACCTCTTGCACCCCATGCAAACGCGCTAGCCAAGCTGCGCTACACCCAGACAGTCTGAACCGACAGCGTCAACTCCTTCGAATTGAAACTCTGCTTTTTTGAACTCTTTGACACCATGCCGAGCACAATCTTCAACAATCTTCTCCAGAGAATCCCCAGGATTGAGATCAAGAGATGTGATGTCTACTGAAATAGAAGCGGAAAACACGACTCCGTTGCGCAGCCCATTTACCTTAAAATTGGCAAAAATCGCCCCTTTTCTTCTGGTGACATTCGTAAAACGGATCAGATTGTTCTCAGCTAAATTTTTCATGCTCTTCTCGGGTTGGAAAGACGCAAGTTTATCGATTCAAAAACCTTTCTGTCAACCCTTGTTTCCATTCAACAAGCATTGTAAAATTTCTTTTATCTCCTTATATACCAATATATGATCAAGCACAGCAGGTTAGCCCTATTTTCTATTTATTTCACTTTTTTTATTGATAGCTTAAGCTGGTCGATTATTTTTCCTATTTTCGCCCCCTATTTTTTAGATGTACAAAACCCCCTTCTCTCGCCAGATACCTCTTTGGCCGCCCGTACAACTCTTTTGGGAGTTTTCTTGATGGCCTTTTCCTTAGGCCAATTTTTAGCCTCCCCCCTGATAGGAGAATATGCCGACAAACAAGGAAGAAAAAAAGCGCTCATCGTAAGCATTTTTTTCACATTTATCGGCATGGTGACCACTGCGATCAGTATAAAAATCTACTCCCTGACCTTTCTTTTCCTGGGCAGACTCATTACCGGAATCTTTGCCGGCAACGCCTCAATCTGCCTCGCTTGCATCAGCGACCTGAGCAAAACGGAACAGATGAAAGCAAAAAGATTCGGCTTCCTTTCTTTATTGACCGGTTTTTCTTTTGTGATAGGGGCTTTTATCGGAGGCAAACTATCCGATCCCACTATTTATCCTGAACTCTCTCCGGATGTCCCTTTTTGGCTGACTTCTTTTCTCACTCTGATTAATCTTTTATTCATCATTATCAATTTTCAAGAAACATCACCACCCAACATCTCTTTAAGCTTCAACTTTTTCGAATCTTTTCATAACATTAAAGAAGTTCTAAAAACAAAAAAAATCAAAACGATTTATACAATCTATTTTTTATTCGTGTTTGCCTGGACAATCATTTTTCAATTTACTCCCGTGCTCGTCGTCCACAAATACAGCTTTACCAGCTCCCAAATCGGCAACCTCGCTCTATTTATGGGAGGATTGTGGGCTCTTGGCTCAGGCTTATTAAATCACATTTTTGTCTCGTACTACAGATCGAAGCATATTTTAGACGTTTCTCTCCTTGTATTTACCATTTTTTGCGCAGCCATTGTATTTGTTTCAAATCTCTCGCTAACATTAACTTGTTTAGGACTCATCACTCTCGTAGGAGCCTTGGCATGGCCCCTTTGTACGACCGTCATCTCAGAAACTGCTGCCCAAAACGTCCAAGGAAAAGCACTTGGCCTTACACAATCTATCCAGTCTCTCGCTATGGCTCTAGCTCCCCTTATCGGAGGTATATCGTATCAGCTTGCACAGGATAGCGCTTTTTTATTGGCGGCCGTTTCTTCTTTAATTGCGAGCCTTATTTATATCTTGAAAAGACGGTAACTATTTAGTAATATAGACAGAAATATGAAAACTTTTTTTGCGAATAGAATCATCTCTTTCGTTTGCCTAGCCTGTGCGAGTCTGACTGGCGGCTATTGGTGGTTCTTTGTTCACCCCTATCTGTGGATCTATGATGGGCGCGTTGAAGCCTTTTCTCTTGAGATCAAATCCCCAGAAACTGGCCTCCTGATCAACGTGCCAGTAAAAGTTGGAGAGGTTGTAGAACGGGGAAAGCCTTTGTTTATCCTGGAAAACCCACAAATCAAAAGAGAGCTCCAAGCCAGCCAAAGCGCTTTGGAACAACTTCATAAAGAAGAGCTTTTTTATAAAAATCAGTCTGAACAGGCCATGCAAAACTATTTGGCCGATTTAGGAGTCCGCTCCCAGAGCGAAGTAGACCTACACCTCGAAAAGCTTCACTCTGCTCAACTTAAAATAAACCAAGTGCAAGAGCAGCTCTCCTTGCTTTTAAAAGAACAAGTTCGCCTTCAGGAAAAAGAGGCTGCTATACCCGTCTCATCGCCTTGCAGAGCGGTCATTATAGAGCAAAAAAAAATAGCAGGAGCTCTTCTTCAGAAAGAAGAAAGCGTTCTTTCTTTCTTTGATGCTGACAGCTCCTGGATCGAAATGAACGTTTCTGAGCAAGAACTTCACCTTCTTGAAGTGGGAAAGCCCGTCGACATTTACCTGACCGCTTATCCCAAAAGAGCCTGGAAAGGAACGATTTCCAGAATAGGTCCCGCCACCCTTTCAAAAACAAAGGGAGAAAAGCCAACGCCCAACAAAGAGCTCATTCCTATACACATCTCCGCCGTCTCTCAAGAAACCCCTCTAAAGCCTGGACTTTCCGCAAAAGTCCGCATGAAAAAATAACAAACCTCTTATGCAATTGCCCATCTCCTTACAACAAGCTCTCGAACAAATGAGCGAGCAAGTTCCTCTTGCTCAGATAAAAGCCGCTTACCAACAACTTTCCGATTCTTATCGCGCAGGAGAAAATTCTCTTACCCATTTTAAGGAACCTGCAACTATTTTGGCGTATCTTCTCGCAAGAATGCCCGCCACTTATGCGGCCGTTTACAAAGCGCTGGAAAGCGTCAAAGAGAGGCTTATAGACTCATCTTATAAAACCCTTCTGGATATCGGAGCAGGACCAGGAACGGCCTCTTGGGCAGCAACTGAACTCTTCCCAGAGCTCACATCGATTACTCTCTTCGAACAAAGCCCAGAGATCCTGTCTGTAGGCAAAAAACTCGCAAGCAGCTCAGATTTGCACTCTTTACAAAACAGCCGATGGATTGGGCAAAACATCACAGAGCCTTTTGCTCCTCCAAAGGCAGACATGGCGATTTTTTCTTACGTCTGCAGCGAAGTAGACTGCTCAAAACTCATCATCGATTTATGGCAAGCAGGCACTACACTCGTCATCATCGAACCAGGAACCCCCAAAGGATTTGCGACGATCCTAAAGCTGAGAAAAGAACTCCTCACACTCGGCGCCCATATTGTCGCCCCTTGTCCTCATCATTTTTCTTGTCCCATGACTACAAGCTGGTGTCACTTTCCCGCTCGCATAGAACGAACGAAAATCCATAAGCTCCTAAAAGGAGGTTCGCTTGGCTACGAGGACGAAAAGTATTCTTATCTGGTAGTCTCTCCAACTCCACCTTCTCCTATCGAAGCGAGGGTCGTGGGCATTCCTCTCAGACCACCCAAACACATCAAACTCCCCCTTTGCACAAAAGAGGGCACCCTAGAACTAAAAACTTTTACAAAAAAACAAAAAAATCTTTACCGCCAAGCAAGAAATGCAGACTGGGGCGCCTCGATCAAGACACCTGAAAAATCTTTTGAATCGGAGGGAGAGAGCAACGATCAAAACGATGAAACAATATAACGATAAAAAAAATTATCTTTTTGATCGTTACTATTTCCCTCAGACTTTATCTGGAATAATATTACCCTGTTTGTTACAATTAACAAAGAGGACAAAATGCAAGAAGACTTTAAAGACATTTTAAACAAGCTTTTGCTAAAATCATCTATTGCCTCTTCTTTAAAATCACAAATTACCATTTCCAGCGACCGAGCAACCAAAAAAGTTTCTTTGTCATTGCCCATTTTCGCCCCTTTTGGCCCAATGCCAGCAATCATTTCAGAATATGTGAGTAAAAGACAGGGACATCGATTCACCCCTCACTCAACGTATTTTACAGAAAACGATGGAAAAATCTTTTTAATTCAAGAAATCCCCTTTCAACAAGAAGATTCTTTAAGAAGGCAGGCGGCCACCTTTTGGACGATGGCAGAGCGCTGCCACACCATGCTCAAAGAAATTGCTTTAGAAGAAAAGTCTAAGTATATGGAACCTGAATACTTTTCTTGAAACAGCTGTTCATAACTTGTCGATAACTTGTTCATAACCTGTGCAAAAGTCCCCCCTTGTTCACAACCCCCCCCTTTATGAACAAGTTATCGACAAGTTATGAACAGCTGTTTTTTGTAGAGCAAAACACCCACTTATGAACATTCCCACATCCTCTAAAGAAGAAGAAGAATCTCTTTTAGATATCTCTTCTTTTGTTCGTTGTGGAAGAACTGAACAACCTATATACTTCTCTCATGGACGAGTTTTCCCCTGAACTATTTTTTTCTTTAAAGAGATATGCCCACAAGGCTCTTTGGCTGGAAGGAAAGCCCGTATGGTCTGCTCTGCATGAATTAAAAAATTACTTCGCTTCTTGGGAGGACTTTCGAATAGAGATTACCATCCCTCCTGGAGTTTATTTGGAAAGACCGGAATGTATTTCTATTGGCAAAGGGACTATTTTAGAACCAGGTGTCTACATTCAAGGACCGTGCATTCTTGGTAGAGAATGCATTGTGCGTCATGGAGCTTATCTTCGAGACATGGTGATTTGTGGAGATCGATGTGCGATTGGTCATAGCGCTGAATTAAAAGAGGCGATTTTATTAGATCAGTCGAATGCGACCCATTTTACCTATGTAGGTAATTCGATTTTGGGCAATGGCACAAATTTGGGCGCAGGAGTGAAGTGCGCTAATTTGCGTTTAGACCGAAAAGAAATCAGCGTCACTTCTGGGCAGGGAAAAAGAAAAACCGGTCTAAAAAAAATGGGAGCTGTCATTGGTGATTACAGCCAAATTGGGTGCAATTCTGTGTTAAATCCTGGGACAATCATAGGTCAGCACACTCTTTGTCCTGCTTTGACAAACTTAAGTGGCACCATAGCTTCTCATAGCTGTATTAAACAAGTCCGTGCGTGGACGATTGATCCGAAGAAACATGAATAGCGAATATTTAGTTTATTTTGAACAAGAGCTTCGCTCTGCCATTGCAAACATGGGAGAGAAAACTCTTTTGCGCGATGCCTGCGAGTATGCGCTGACAAATGGTGGCAAGAGACTCAGGCCATTGATTGTGATGTTGGTCGCCCAAGCCGTTGGCCAAGAGCTCGACGTCTTGCCTATCAGCTTGGGAGTCGAGTATTTTCATACGGCGTCTTTGATCGCAGATGACCTTCCTTGCATGGACGATGATGATGAAAGACGCTCTCGCCCTTCATTGCATAAAGCCTTTCCGGAAAGTGTCGCTCTCTTGGCGAGTTATAGCTTGATTGCTGCTGGCTATGAGTCAATTTATCTTAATGGCAAGGCTATGCAAAAACACCCCGCATTTGCCCTACAAAGCGAAAAGGCGGTCGCATTGGCTCTAGAGGAAGTTTCTCGCTGCGCGGGGATCCTGGGGGCTACAAACGGCCAATTTTTGGATCTTTTTCCACCAGATCAAACTTTGGAAACGATTTTGAAAATCATGAACCAAAAAACGGTGAGTCTTTTTCAACTCTCTTTTGTCTTAGGCTGGCTTTTTGGTGGAGGCGATCCTTCCCGCATTGAAGATGTGAAGCGATGTGCGGCCCATATGGGGCTTGCTTTTCAGATTGCAGATGATCTTCAAGACTGCGTGCAAGACGAAAAACAGGAAAGCGAAATCAATATTGTCTCTGCTTGCGGCCTAGAAAAGGCAACAGAGCTGTTCTCTCAAGAGATGAAGCTCTTTGAGAGCAGTCTGGAAGAGCTAAATCTTAAAACGCCTGCCTTTCAGCAAGTGATCGCATTTCTCTGGAAGCTCTAAGACTCTCTGCGGCTATTTTCTACTAATTTCTGATAATTGGTATAAAACGGATTTCATTCTTCATCCTAGGAACGTTGCCTCATATGCGATTCCTGTTCGTTGAGTAAGCATTTTGTATATGGCGTTCTTCAGATTTCGCCTCACGACAGACTCCGTTGCCTTCTCTAATGGTTTTCCTTGTTAGAATCCATTAGGGACTTTCGCCCTCTAGTTTAGCGACATGCCAGTCGCGCGGTGCGTGCCTTTTAGGCGGCGATGAATGCAATCCCGAGCGATTGCATTCCATTAAGAACTGTCTGATGTGAGTGAGATTGCGATTGTTGAAATTTAATGCTTAAAAATCTTCTAGAGCTTGCCTAGAAGGTAGAATATGAAAGAAATGGCGGCAGTCAAGGCAAAAATGGCCCATGTTTTTGTAGTGTCTTTTAATTCCTTGTCAAAGATGCTACATAGGAAGCCAACCAACAGGCAGGAAGTAACTGGGCCAATTATAAGGCCCAGAGTAAAAGTCCAGTATTCCATAATAGACCCAATGTTATGTTATGGTGTAGGTAACAATCCAGTGGCAAGACAAATAGTCAGGCATTGTGAGTAGAAAGTAGCCGCTAATGCTGGGTTTACAAGAAAGAGAGCATGACATCCTGTAATACAACAAATCTCTGTGATCGGCCCTCCGCTGGCAGTAGGGATATTGCTAATAATGCCGATTGCTAACGCAGGCAAAGCGACCTTTTGGGCGTTGCTAATCATTTGACTGCTAGATGGCATCATGTTGTAAACTTCCGTGGCCTTTGCTTGTAATGCTCCGATCATAAAAAAACTCCTATAAGGTTGTGGTTAAAAGATTGGAGCAATATATATTTTGTTTTTATTTTATACAATATCGAATTATTCTTTTAATTAAAATATTTTTTTACATTATTAAAAAATTTAACGACACAGGTTGTGGTGGTTTTTAATGAACTTTTGAATATTCTATTTGGGTCATTGGCTTTCTGCCTCATCTTAGAAAAAGCTATTTCAGCGCTCTATGGAAGAAAGTTCAAACTAAGATTTACTTGGGCGATTTGGCTTCTTTACACTTCTGGAAAATTGCTTATTTGTTGGACAGTCGTAGACATTGGAAAGGCTGGGGATAACAGAAATATGACAATTTCTGAGACAGTTTTCTCTAAAAAAACTTTTGAGCAATTAAATAACAAGCATAGAGGGACAGCATCAAATCTGGAATTACTCTTTTAGAGTCGGAACCCAAGCTGACCATTTTCCTGAGCTCAGGAAAATGATTGTTTATAAGTGGTTTTATATGTTGTAAAAATCAAAAGGGATTCCAAAGGGCGTTAGCCCTTTGGTGGGGTATAAGGGGCGAAGCCCCTTTCGTTTGTGTTATTCGACGCTGGCAGCTTCTTGGGCTTTAGGAAGAGAGCCTTGAGCGAGTTTGGAGAGGATGTTGGCTTCTATTTCTTGAACGAGTTTAGGGTTGTTTCTGAGCTCATCTCTGGCAGATTCGCGACCTTGGCCGAGACGTGTAGTTTGGTAGCTGAACCAAGTTCCTTTCTTGTCGATGATTCCCCGTTCGACACCGATATCGAGAAGAGAGCCGAGATGGGAGATCCCCTCATTGAAGATGATGTCGAATTCGGCAGATTGGAAAGGAGGCGCGCACTTGTTTTTGACGACTTTTACTTTAACGCGAGAACCGATGTCGGGGCTGTTGTCAGGGCCTTTGATTCCTCCGATGCGGCGGATGTCCATACGGATAGAGGCGTAGAATTTGAGAGCTCTTCCTCCTGTGGTCGTTTCTGGGTTGCCGAACATAACGCCAATTTTTTCTCGGATTTGGTTAATAAAAATCGCGCAAGTGTTGCTTCTCGATAGAGTGGCTGTCAGTTTTCTGAGAGCTTGCGACATCATGCGAGCCTGGAGTCCCATGTGCTGATCGCCAATTTCCCCTTCTAGTTCTGATTTAGGCACAAGAGCTGCTACAGAGTCGACCACGATGACGTCGACTGCGTTGGAGCGAGCGAGCATTTCGGCAATATTGAGAGCTTCTTCGCCGTTGTCTGGCTGAGAGATCATGAGATCGTCAATATTTACTCCAATTCTGGCAGCGTATGCGGGATCTAAAGCGTGCTCCGCATCAATGTAGGCGGCAAGGCCTCCATTTTTTTGTGCGTTGGCTACGATGTGCGTGGCAAGAGTAGATTTTCCGGAGGACTCTGGACCGAAAATTTCAATAATTCTTCCACGAGGAACTCCTCCTACTCCTAAAGCGAGATCCAAAGAGATGGCGCCTGTTTTAATCACGCTCAAACCTTGTGTGGAAGAGTGCTTGCCAAGAGCCATAATTGCTCCGTCTCCAAATTGCTTTTGGATATGAGAGATGGCCAGTTCCAATGCTTTTCTTTTGCCTGTATCGGGTTGTTGCTGTGTCATGGGATGTCCTTTTGAAGGGGGTTTTACACACATAAGTGTAGCATGAAAAGGAATTCTCGGGGTGCGATAAAAATGACAAAGAGAGAAAGCTCGAATGGCCATCCTAACTTTTTTTACCCACGATTTTTAATCACACCCTAAAAAATAGGAAAAATGCTTCAATGAGCAAAAACTAGGTGTAGTAGATCTATGATGATTTTGGCTGGAGACGTTGGTGGCACGTATACTCGGTTGGCTTTATTTGACAGCTCACAAGAGATGCTCTGTATGAGAGAGAAAAAATTTTCGAGTAAAACGTTCTCAGGTCTTGAAGAGATCGTTCGTGAGTTTCTCGGATCTGAAAAAGTATCTACCGCCTGCTTTGGAGTGGCAGGCCCTGTAAGGGAAGATCGCTGCGTTGCTACGAACCTTCCTTGGGTGATTGACGCCAAGGAGCTGAGCAAGCAGCTCCAGATTACGTCAGTTCATTTACTCAATGATTTAGAAGCGAATGCTTATGGAATCAGGATGCTCAAACAAGAAGAGTTAGCTCTTATTTATCCAGGCAGCGGTCCAAAGATTGGCAATCAAGCTCTCATTGCGGCAGGGACGGGGCTTGGAGAGGCTGGACTTTATTGGAATGGAAAGGAGCAGCTGCCTTTTGCTTCAGAAGGAGGACACTCTGATTTTGCACCTCGAGATCCTCTAGAAATTGAGCTTTTCTTATATCTTCAGAAAAAATTTGGTCATGTCTCTTATGAAAGAGTGGTGTCGGGACCTGGGCTTGTCAATCTCTATCAGTTTTTACTTGATACTCGCCGAGGTTCAGTGAACGCTTCGATTCAAGAAGAGATGTTGGCGAGAAACCCTGGATCTGTGATTTCTGAGCATGGAAGGTTGAATAAAGATGAGACTGCAACAAAAGCCGTCGATTGGTTTTTGTCTTTGTATGGATCAGAAGCTGGTAATTTAGCTCTAAAATATTTGGCGTTGGGAGGGGTTTATCTTGGAGGAGGAATTGTTCCTCATTTAATCGATAGAATTCAAAGCGGCCTTTTTTATGATTCGTTTGTTCAAAAAGGACGATTTAAAGATTTACTCTCCTCTATTCCCATTTGGGTGATTTTAAATGATCGGGCCGCTTTGCTCGGCGCGGGTTACCTAGCCAGGAGGTCGATTTCATGACGTCTGAACAAGAGCGGTTGCAGCAAAAGTATGAAGGTGCTGTGTTCCCTTGGGATTTTTGGGGGCCCTACGTAGCAGAAAGGGCTTGGGGAACGGTCAGGGAAGACTATAGCGCCGATGGGGATGCGTGGCGCTACTTTACTCACGATCAAGCAAGATCCAGAGCCTTTCGATGCGGAGAAGATGGGATTGCAGGATTTTGTGATCGGTTTCAAGTTCTCGCATTAGCTCCAGCTTTTTGGAATGGGAAGGACCCTATTTTAAAAGAGCGTCTTTTTGGAGTCGATTCTTATGAGGGCAATCACGGAGAAGATGTCAAAGAGCTTTATTATTATCTCGATGCGACTCCAACGCATAGCTATCTGAAGTATTTATATAAATATCCGCAAACAGCTTTTCCTTATGAGCAACTTGTCGAAGAGAACCAAAAAAGAAGCGTTAAGGAAAGAGAATTTGAGCTGATAGATACAGGGATTTTTGAAGAAAATCGTTATTTTGATCTCTTTATTGAATACGCCAAAATGGGCACGCAAGATTTTTGCATGAAAATAGAGGCCATCAATCGAGGGCCTGAGGCTGCAGAGCTATACATTTTGCCGCAGCTATGGTTTCGTAATCAATGGTCTTGGGGGGAGACTCTGTTAGATCAGCCTGTGATTCATGCAGAAAAGAAGATGGCAGATACGATGTGTCTTTTGGTAGACGACACGCGGCTAGCTTCACCTGAACATCTGCTTTTTGATTATCACTTAGGTAAGCGATATTTTTATGGGCCAAAAGGCGGGAAATATTTATTTACGAATAATGAAACCAACCAAGAAAAGCTCTTTAACAAACTAAACATGACCCCTTATGTGAAAGATGCCTTCCATCGATATTTGATCCAACAGGAGATGACGGCCATCAATCCTGCTCTTCAGGGGACTAAGAGTGCTCTTTGTTATCATTTCCCGTCGATTGGTCCTGGGGAAAAGGTGTCGCTTTGCTTTCGATTGTCGACCGAGCTTCTTCCAGATCCTCTCTCTTGTGTTGAGCAAGTAATCAATGAGAGAAAACAAGAGGCAGATGAGTTTTATGAATCGATTTCTCCGAAAAAAGCAAGCTTGGAAGAAAAGGCGATTCAAAGACAAGCCTTTGCGGGGATGATTTGGAATAAGCAAATTTATCTCTTTGACGTGGGAACTTGGCTTGAAGGAGACGATCCAAAACATCCTCCTCCGGAGTCTCGCAAACACATACGCAATATTCATTGGAGACACATTGTTTCCATGAGGATTTTTTCGATGCCGGATAAGTGGGAATATCCTTGGTTTGCTGCATGGGATTTGACTTTTCAGGCTCTTGTCTTTTCACAAATTGACCTGGCTTTTGCAAAAAACCAGCTCTGGCTTCTTCTCTTCGACCAATTTCAACATCCCAATGGAGCGATTCCTGCTTATGAGTGGGAATTTAGTGATGTGAATCCTCCTGTGCAAGCCTGGGCTGCACTGAAACTTTTTGACTATGAACAAGAAAAATTCGGCGTTTCGGATTATGCCTTTTTGGAAAAGTGCTTTCATAAGCTGCTCTTAAATTTTGCCTGGTGGGTCAACAAAGTCGATAGCTTGGGGCATAATATTTTTGAAGGCGGTTTTTTAGGGATGGATAACATTAGCTTTACAGACCGCTCTGAAAAGCTCCCCGAGGGGTTTTTATTAGATCAAGCTGATGGTTCTGGGTGGATCGCTCTTTTTTGCTTAAACTTGATGCGTATTTCCCTCACCTTGGCCAAGAAAAATCCTATTTATGAAGGTCTTGGCATTAAGTTTTTCCAGCATTTTGTTTACATAGCAGCAGCCATGAGAAAAGGCTACTGGCGTCCTTATGATCTCTGGGATGAAAAAGATGGGTTTTTTCACAGCTTTTTACGTCATCCCGATGGAACGTATGAGCAGATGAGAGTCCGTTCCTTGACGGGCATCATCCCTTTTTTTGCATGTGATGTATGGGATGAAGAGGAGTTAAAACAGTTCCCTGAATTTTATTCATCCTATGAGTGGTTTGTTAGTAAAAGAAGCAATTTGACAAACAAATGTATTCAAAAAGTATCCGATGAAAAAGGGACAAAACACATTTTTGGTCTTCTTTCAGCTGCAGAGACAAAACGCTTTTTAGGGCACATTTGGAGCCCTTTGGAGTTTCGTTCTGAGTTTGGTCTAAGGAGCCTTTCGAAATATCATGAAAAGCACCCAGGACGTCTTGGAAAGGTGATTTTAACCTATGAGCCTGGAGAGTCTTTAGAGAAGATCAAAGGAGGTAATTCAAACTGGAGAGGACCTATTTGGTTTCCTTTGAATTACATCTTTATTGAGACTCTAAAACGGCTTGGATCGACTTACCAAGATGCAATCGTTATAAAAGTAGAAGGAGAGCCCAAAGTGAATTTGCTCGAGATGGCAAGATCTTTTGAGGAGAGGCTCTTAAAATTGTTCAAAAAAGATGAAAAAGGACGTCGTCCCATTTTTGGAGATGTGGAGAAATTGCAAAACGATCCCCATTTCCGGGATTATTTGCTCTTTTATGAACATTTTCACGGAGATAATGGAAGAGGTCTTGGTTCTTCTCAGCAGACAGGCTGGACAGGGTTGATTGCTAAGCTCATTGAAGACATTCGGCACGAATAAATTACTTTCAAAATGTGCGCCTCGGTTGACATTGGGGCTCTGCCCCAAACCCCGTTAAAGGACGAGTCCTTTAAAATCCTGTGTTTCTTTTTTCAGAAAATAAATAAAGAGGGCACAATCTTTTGCCTTCGCGTATGGACAAAAAAAAACCAGTCTGGGGGCTGCCCAGACTGGCTGAAGTTCAATCTAACAGATTAGACGAGATTAGAAATCTAGTCTTAAGCCTGTTGTTAAACCGTGCATGTACAAGTTAGCATCAGAGAGTCTGCCATTTGCTGGTTGTACATTGTCATAGGATTCGTGGAACAAGTTAGCACCCCAGAATGTTTGGAAGCAATAAGTTGCAAACAAATCAATGTGCCAGTTATTGCAATCAAAGTAAGAACCCCAACCGAATCCAAACTCAAGATTTGCGTGTGGCATCAGGAAGTCTGGACGATTAGTTTGGAATGCAAAGATTGTAGGAGAGGCGGGTGCTGTATTCAATGCGTAAGTTTCCTTATCATTGCTTGTTTGCACTCTTGTGTAAAGGATGTCGAAAGATCCGTTACCAATGAGTCTAAAACCTTCGCCGATTATCCAGTTTGTATCAAGACCTGCCACAAGACCCGCTCCCCAAGAGGAGAAGTTTGCTTTTTCATCAAAATTGGCATTAACGAGATTGCTTGGATTGGTGCCAGTTGATGCGCCAGTGCTACCCAAGAACGCCAGTTCTTTCGTCTGAGAAAACCAAGCAAATCTAGGACCAAACATGGAACGGAAAGTCAGGTTTTTTCCTACATAGTATGTACGAGCTAACACAGTATTAAGAGCCTGATAGGATAAATTCCATTGTTGCGTTGCTGAATTAAATCCATCGTTACCTACTATTCCTGGATTTCCCTTCGTAGGCTGTATTGTAGAATATTCTCCTGAAGAAACGGTCTCTTTACTAGCAGATGTATTTGTTTTGCTGCTAAACCAAGTATATTCAGCAAAACCTTCCCAATGATCATGATCAAAATTCATTCCAGCAAGGATTTTAAAGCCCGGCTCGTAAGAAAAATCATGGCCAATCACTTTAGCTGTTGTTTTCGCGCCAGGAGTTAAACTAAATGAAGTGACGTTATTGCTTACAACTGATGCAGCAAAATCCATATCATCTTGCATTGCTTCCCAATAGATGAAGCTTGCGCCGACAATGAGATCCCAAGATCCACGAACATCAATTCGTGCTGGTGCGTTGTAAGCAGGCATTAATTGGATTTGAGGAACAGGCTCACAGCAAGGCTTTGGTGGGCAAGGCTTTGGTTGTGGGCATGGTTTTTGCTCTACAGGCTTTGGACGGCAATTGTTGCTGTCTGCTGCGAGTTCTTTAGCATCGCCGAAGATCGACGTAGCAACAAGAATTGATGCTACCAACCAAGGCATTTTTTTTGTAAATGTGTTTAGCATTTTTGCTCTCCATTTTGGACGAAAGTGTTTTTGTAGTTCGTGTTTTTAGCTTTCGCTAAGATAAACAATCGACATTTTTTTGAAAAGCCCTCCACATCGAATCATGATCGACTACGACATAAAAGTGATTTTCGTTCACATAGGGAATGTTAAACTCAAGTTGAAAATTAAATCAAGTGAAAGAGAAAAAACTTTTTTATTTTCTGCAAAAAACGTCTTCTAGACGCCTTGTGAGACCATTTTTTTTATGAGTACACTTTTTCTACAAATGTGGAGAAAATTCTTCTCTTTGCAACTTTTTTGTGTGCTTGTTATAGAAAAAAGATACACTCAAAATTGACAGAAGCTAGATTCTAAGGCGGTTTCTTTGAGCTATGTGAGGATAATCGGCTTTGCGCAAGTGAGGTGTATTACCTAATACAACTTGCTTGCGCGAAGCCGATTTTTTGGCTTAGATCAGACTAGAAATCAAGTCTCAAGCCCGTTGTTAAACCGTGCATGTACAAATTAGCATCAGAGAGTCTGCTATTTGCTCTTTGTGTAACATCATTGAACTGACGGAACAAGTTAGCGCCCCAGAATGTTTGGAAGCAATAAGTTGCAAACAAGTCAATGTGCCAGTTGTTGCAATCGAAGTAAGTGCCCCAACCGAATCCAAACTCAAGATTTGAGTGAGCCATAAGGAAGTCTGGCCGAGCATCTTGAAATGCAAAGATAGTATGCACGGTAGGAGCTACAATAGCTGTTAGATTGTCTTTAGCATTGGTTGTTTGTACTCTTGTATAAAGGATATCAAAAGATCCATTGCCAATTAGTCTGAAGCCTTCTCCAATAATCCAACTTGTATCAACGCCTGCCACAAGACCTGCTCCCCAGGAGGAGAAACTTTGTTTTTCATTAAAATTGGCACTAATGAGATTACTTGGGTTAGTACCTGTGCCTGCGCCAAAGCTGCCCAAGAAGGCTTGTTCTTTCGATTGAGAAAACCAAGCAAATCTAGGGCCAAACATGGAACGGAAGGTAAAGTTTTTTCCTACGTAGTATGTACGAGCTAACACAGTATTAAGAGCCTGATAGGATAAATTCCACTTTTGGTTTGCTGAATTAAATCCACCATTTCTTACTAGACCTGGATTTCCTTTGGTAGGCATTATTGTAGAAGATTGTCCTGAAGGAACGGTCTCTTTGTTAGCAGATGTAGTTGTTTTGCTGCTAAACCAAGTATATTCAGCAAGACCTTCCCAGTGATCATGATCAAAATTCATTCCAGCAAGGATCTTAAAGCCTGGCTTATAAGAAAAATCATGACCAATTATTTTAGCGGTGGTGTTAGCTCCAGCGGTAGTACTAAACGAAGTTCCGCTGCTATTGACGACTGATGTAGCAAAATCCATATCATCTTGCATTGCTTCCCAATAGATGAAGCTTGCGCCTACAATGAGATCCCAGGATCCACGAACATCAATTCGTGCTGGTGCGTTGTAAGCAGGCATTAATTGGATTTGAGGAACTGGCTCACAGCAAGGCTTTGGTGGGCAAGGCTTTGGTTGTGGGCATGGTTTTTGCTCTACAGGCTTTGGACGGCAGTTCGTGCTGTCTGCTGCGAGTTCTTTAGCATCGCCGAAGATCGACGTAGCAACAAGAATTGATGCTACCACCCAAGGCATTTTTTTTGTAAATGTGTTTAGCATTTTTGCTCTCCATTTTGGACGAAAGTGTTTTTGTAGTTCGTGTTTTTAGCTTTCGCTAAGATAAACAATCGACATTTTTTTGAAAACTTTTTGCAGCAGATCGTAATTGACTGCGATGTAAAAATGAATTTCTGTCGCGCGTGAAATTAAACTTCAGTTGAAAATTAAATCAAGTGAAAGCGAAAAAACTTTTTTATTTTTTGCAAAAAACGTCTTCTGGAGGCCTTGTGAGGCCAGTTTTTTATGAGTACATTTTTTCTACAAATGTGCAGAAAATTCTTCTCTTTGCAACTTTTTTGTGTGCTTGTTATATGAAAAGTAGATGAAAGGATAAGTATGATGTGGAAAAAAATAGCGTACGCTTTTTTGTGTGCAGTGATTCCTTTTTGTGCATTTGCTGGAGTGGATAGTGGGAGTTTGATGCTTGTCAACAATTCCCCTTTTATTTTGACGGCTGTTGTGCAAGCGGCCGATGGAACGTATTTGGGTCAGTTTACGATTCAGCCAGGACAACAAAAAAACATCACGCAGAATTTATTTACGACACCGATTAAAAGACCTGGCACTCCCCAGGTTTCTTTGACGCCTTATACAGTAGTTTGGCAATGCGCTTCAGGAGGATTTTATAGTGTGTGTACAGGTCTTTCTCCGGGAAGCTATATCAGGGCTGGAGACTGCCCTGGCAATCAGTTTTGCAAGCCTAAACAAGATAGTGCGAAAGAGTCTCCAGCTTCTACGTTAGAGAAAAAGAAATAATCAAAAGTCGATCTTTACCGCTGCGGTTAAGCCGTGAAGATACAAATTCCCGTTCAGCAAATTGCTGTTAGCGGGCTGTACATTATCATTGAAATGTCGGAAAAGGTTAGCGCCCCAAAATACTTGGAATCCATAAGTTGCTAGCAAATCGACATGATAGGCATGGTCATTGAAGTAAGAGTCCCACCCGAATCCAAATTCTAGGTCAGCGTGAGGCATAAGAAAGTCTGGCCTTGCATCGGGAAATGCAAAAATAGTGGAAGACGTTCCTGCAGCCGAACGCATTTGCTTCGCATTGGTTGTTTGTACTCTTGTATAGAGAAGATCGACAGATCCATCGCCAATGATCCTAAATCCCTTCCCTAGCATCCAGCTAGTATCTAGGCCTGCAAGCAACCCCGCTCCCCAGAAAGCGAAATTTTGCTTTTCATCAAATGTAGCATTAAATGAGCCAGATGTACCATCTCCTATGAAATGCTGCTGTTTTTTTTGTGAGATCCAGACAAATTTAGGGCCAAAGATTGTGCGAAAGATTAATTTTTCTCCTACATAATGAGCTCTAGCAAGGACTGTATTGAGAGATTGGAAGGACAAGTCCCATGTCTGCTTGCCAGTATTAAAGGTGAATAGCGGAAGAAGACGAGGGTTGCCATTCAATGGCGACAGCGCAACTCCTGGGTTGTCAGATGTTGGAGTTTCTCTTGTAGCGGATGAATGGGTTGTGCTGCTAAACCATGTGTACTCTGCATAGCCTTCCCAATGGTCATGGTTAAAATTAACTCCGGCTAAAATTTTAAACCCTGGCTTATAGGTGAAATCATGATTGATGATAGAGCCTGTGGTTTTGCTGCCTGCTCCACCTAGAAATGGAAAGCCGCTCGTACTTACGTCAGAGGCGCATAACTCCATATCATCTTGGCGCGCTTGCCAGTAGATAAAACTAGCTCCTGTGTATACATCCCACGAATCGCATGTTTCAACGCGAGCAGGGGCATTATAACCTGGCACAAGCTTGATTTGAGGAAGTGGGTCACAGCAAGGAGCCGGAGGACATTCCTTTTGAGGGGCTGGCTTACAGCAAGGAGTTGGCGGGCACTCCTTTTGTTCTGGTTGGTTGGCTGTTCCAAATGCGGATGCGGCAAGGAGCAGTGAAGTAATTAAAGTTAAATGTCGATTCATAAAGGTCCTTTTTTTGTGTTCAAAAGTCAATTTTTACTGCTGCAGTTAAGCCTTGAAGATACAAGTTTCCTTTGAGCAAACTGCTGTTAGCGGGTTGTGTTTCAGAATTAAACTGACGGAAGAGGTTAGCTCCCCAAAATACTTGGAATCCATAAGTTGCCATGACTTCGATATGAGAAGCTTCATCTTCGAAGTAATCACCCCAGCTGAATCCAAATTCTAGATCAGCATGAGGCATGACAAAATCTGGTCTTGCTGTGGGGAATGCAAAAATAGCAGGAGCTGCTCCTGAAGCAACCAATGTTTGTTTGGCATTCGTTGTTTGCACTCTTGTGTACAGAAGATCGACAGATCCATTGCCAATCATCTTAAATCCAGCGCCTAAAAGCCAACTAGTATCTAGGCCTGCAAGAACTCCAGCTCCCCATGAGGAAAAACTTTGTGAGTCATTGAATGTGCCATCAAAAGAAAAAGAGTTGCTATCTCCTGAAAAATACTGATCTTTTTTTTGTGAGATCCAGGCGAATCTAGCGCCGAAGAGAGGCCGAAAAATTAAGGATTCTCCCACGTAATAAGCTCTTGCAATGGCGGTGTCGAGGGATTGAAAGAAGATTTTCCATTTCTGATTGGCAAAGTCAAATACCCTCACAGAGGCCAAGCCAGGATCGTTTAATGGTGCTATTTCAGTTCCTGGGTACTCAGGTGTTGACTCTTCTCTTCTAACTGATGAAGAGGTTGAGCTGTTAAACCAGGTGTATTCAGCGTAGCTCTCCCAAGCATCGTGAGCAAAATGACCGCCCGCTAGTAGTTTAAATCCTGGCTTGTAGCTAAAATCTTGATTGACGATAGAACCTGTACTCGTTTTACCTAATACGGCAAAAGGAAAGAGGCCAGTGCTTACATTAGAAGAGCAAAACTCCATGTTATCTTGGCGGGCTTGCCAGTAGATGAAACTGATTCCTCCGTATACATTCCATGAGTCGCAAGGTTCGATGCGGTAAGGAGCGTTGTATCCTGGAGAGAGCTTGATTTCAGGTGTTGGTTCGCAGCAAGGGGGCGGAGGGCACTCTTCTTTTTTTTGTCTTGGTTTCAATCCAAATCCAAACAGCGATGTAGTCATAAGTAAGGGAATAAAAAGGGCCAATAACCAGTTCATAAACATCCTTGTTAAGTGTTTATTTCGAGGCTAAAGCTGCTATTTTTTAATGTCAATTTTTTTAAAAAAAAAGTGTGCCCTGTAAACTCACATCCCAAGGATCGTGGGGCAATTGAAGGGTTTTTTGTTCTTGAAAGCCAATGCCTAGAAAAAGGCACTTGGAAAGTTCTTTGAGCAAACGATCATAGTGGCCTTTTCCATACCCAAGGCGATGATGCGACTCATCAAAACAAAGCCCAGGTACTAGCGCTGTATGGATCATTTGAGGATCAATTTTGATGCATCTCTGGGGATTAGGTTCTAAGATCCCTAAAGGTGAAAGGAGAAGATCTTTGAGATCTTCTACAAGGTAGATAGCAAGATCTGAGCCTTCGACTCGCGGCAATAGCAGAGCTTTTTGTTCTATAAGCCACTGATTGATCTCTTGCGTATCAATTTCATCGCCAAAGGAGGAGAAAGAAAGGACGTTTGAAGGGATCATATTGGCTTTTGCAAACTGAACAAGTTTTTTGGCCGCCTCTTCTCTTCTAGCTAAAGGAATTTGGGCTCGAAGGGATTTCCAAGTAGTGCGAAGATTAGTTTTCTGGGTCAACGGGCTTTCCTTTATGGTAGATGACTTTTCTTAAGAAAATGCCTTGCCCATCGTAGAGAGAGGCGACGCCATTTCCTTGAACAACTGTAGAGATGGGATCTGGCTTGTTTTTTTTAAAATATTGTCCTTCAAGGAGCGTGTCATTTTCATATTCTTCAATCAGCATAAGCTGACCATCTTCATACCAGCTGCAGACAGTTCCATTTTTTTTGTTGCGGGCAAACTGCTTTTGGCTTTCTAAGCTCCCATTTTGATACCACGTTTTTACAGATCCGTGGATCATATCATCGTGCCATTCAAGGGAGATTTTTTTCTCAGAGGATGGATAATAGACGATCTCTTCCCCATCTTTTCGATGGCCTTTGATTCGATAGATCAGCTGCAACTTTCCTTCTTCGGAAAATTGTTTGATGATCCCTTCTTGCCTACCTTTTTGAATCTCAATTTGTTGAAAGGCTCCAGAGTCCTTAAAAAATGTTTGGAAGCCGCGCCCTTGCTGCACTTCAGAAATTTGCGTTCCTTTCGGAGAAAAATAGACCCCTTTTTGCAAAAGATCCTTGTTATACTCTTCTTCCCAGAGAACGTTTCCTTCTTCTCCAAGTCCGATGCAGGTTCCTTGCTTAAGTCCTTTTTTGTAAGAAGTTCGTTCTTTGATTTGGCCGTCTGGGAAATATTCGATGAGCTCCCCTTCAATCAGCTGCTTTTCGTAGGGGACGCTTCTTTCAATTTGTCCGTTCGGATAAAAATTTAAGCTTGTCCCTTCCAATACTCCTTTTTCATAAGGAATATGCGCTGTCAATTGTCCCTGTTCATCCCAAACTTCGCTCAGCCCATCAAAGAGCCAGTCGGACTGAGCTCCTAAAGCAACGTCTGCTGTTCCTCCAATGACGTAAGCTTTAATCTTTAATTGCCCTGTAGAAAACCACTCTTGATAAACCCCGGAGGCTCTCATATCCTGACATTCCAAATACTGCCAAATCACTCCATTGGGATGATAAGTAGTGATGATCGAATGATTTTTCCCCTCTTTTTTGTAGACGCGGATGACTTTTTTGAAAGGTTGTGAAGAGAGAAAATCGATGTTGTTATAGGTTTCAAGTTTTTCTGGGATGCTAATTGTTTCAGAAAGACCATTTCGGTCCTGGATTTGAATGCCTACCAAATCATTCGCCGGCGGGGATTTTTGACAGGAACAAATCAACAAACAAGCAATAACAAGACGTTTCATCATTTTTTATTGGGGCGGGTTTTTAAATTCTCTTTTTAGAAGGTCTAATTTTACTTCAAAAGTTTCTTGTTTGAAAGGGGAATTTTTTCTTTTTAAAGAAAAATTAGTAATGATCATTTGAGGGCTTTTGGGATGAGGCTGATACGGACCTATCTGTACATTTTCTATAAAACAAAGGATTTTTTTTAGATCAAGTTCATTGACCTCTACAGATTTTTTCATTTTTTCTTCGGTTTCCTGATAAAATCGGGATTTTTTAATCCCTTCTTCAAGAAAAGAAATCTGATTATTTTCTTTATTCAAATGTTTCAGTCGCCCTTTAGCCAAGTTTTTTTCTGCAAGAGCCGGATGATGTTCGTAGGCTTGGAGCCACAAAATCTCATCTTGTAGAAGAGGAAGGGACTCAATATGGTGATCTAAAAAATAATTCTCAGTTTCTGAGTACCTCGAGATAAATCTCTCCTTTTCAGCCCGATGATTTAAGGATTTATAAGCTTTTACTAAAGTGGCCTCGTATTGAGTTTGTAAGGAAATGAGATCTAGCCGTTTTTGTGCGATATAGAGGCCTGCAAGGACTAAAGGTAAGCTGACGATCAGAAAAAGAAAAATGGGTTGTAGCCTTAACAGAAAAAATCTACCGATCGTTTCAAAAATCATGATGGACCTTTTGGGTTAAGAAAAATGTAACTTTGTAATCATGGGAAGAATTTTCCCAGCCAATGGGTTGCTTGGCGTCCACATAATGATCTCCTTTGAGGAGCGTTTCATGAAATTTTCGGGCATTTGTCGAGTTTTCTGTTAGAAATTCAATCTCTACCTGCGCTTTATATTCTTCTTTAACAGCGCCTATCTTTGGAAAATGGATGAGTCGGTATTTGATTTCTTTCCATACGATCGGATCCCCGCTTTCTTGAAATGTTTTCAGAAGTGGATGGTTTGAGAGCCACTCGAGAATTTCAGAGACTTTGGCTACTTTAAGCGTATAAGAAGGTTGTTTGTCTGTTTCTTCAATCGTTGAGATCCAATGTTCGATGGTTTCCCTGGTTGAGGCGCCTTTTGGGAAGATGGCTGTTTTTAACGTCGGATCGCAGCGAGAAAGAAGCCCCTCCACCGATCGAATCATTTCTTGTTCTTTGCTCAGACAAGTGTAGTGATTCCAGAGAAGCGCACCTAAGCTGCCAAGCATCGAGAGAGCAAGAAGAAGAGTGATCAATAGGCCTGCTTTTTTCCAATTTTTGTGGATGAAGAATTCTTCTTGGCGAAATTGAACAGATTGATGATAGGGAGCTCTTTCTTCTAGGGCAAGGCCGATGCTGATCGCATATTTATGCTCTTCAATCGGCGGAGGCAATTTTTTATCGCTGATGACAACTTCTTGAAGAGGCTCCATTAAATATTCACGAAGATGGACAAAAGCATCAGTCCTTCCTGTAAAGAAAATAGGACAGGCTGAAGATTGTCTGCAAAAGGCATAAATAATTTTGGCGAGCTCTTGTCTTTTTTCTGTGAGTTTTGTGTGTAGATGAGGATTTAAATGGGATTTTATCTGGAGCAGGTCGATCTGTTTGCCCACACCTTCTACTTCTTTTTGAAGAAGCGTTTTTTTCCGATCTTCCAAAAGAGCTAAAAGGAGCTGTTCAATCCCTTCTGAAAGAGAAAACGATCGTTTCAGCTTCCCTTGTTCCACCCATATGCAAGACCATTCACTAGAACCTAAATCGACAAAAATCCCTTTTTCCACTTCTGGATGTTTCCATACGGCGTATCGCAAGAGGGCTTGAGGGATGGCAGTGATTCGGTCAGGGGCGATTTCTAAAGACGAGTAAAAATCAAGATGGTCTCCGATAACCTCTTTAAGAGCTGTGATATGGACGGCCTCTGTTGTTTTGTCTTTTTTGTTTTCGTAGAGTAGAGCCGACGATAGGATTTGGTTTGAAGGAAGGTGGGAAGTGGTCTCGGATTGAAACTGCAGGGCCTGCTCTAGGTGCCGTTTTTTTTCAACTTTAAGGGTAAAATTGCGGATAACAAGGTCTTTTCCAGAGAGTCCTGTGATAATTTTTCCTCGAAAATTCGCTTTGTAAAGCAGTTTTACGCCGCTGTCGAGCCCTAAAATTTCTACTCCTCGTCGATTAAACCGTAGATAAGCGGTGCGGAAATAAGGTTGATCCCAATGGATGCCAACGATTTGCATGAAAGAATTCCCTGTAATGTAGATCATTTTACCTGTCGAGCCCTTTTCTATCGAGGAAACGAAATTTTAATAGGAAAACTAAAAAAAGTCTTACTATCTTTGAAAGTTTTTGTCGGACAGGTATACTTGTCTCTATGAAAAACAAAAAAATTTTTCGCTTAGGTTCTCTTGAACTGCCGAATAATATTCTTTATGCGCCCCTTGCTGGGTGTTCAGACTTGCCTTATCGTCGCATGAGCTGTAAATATCGTCCTGGGCTTGTGTATTGCGAAATGGTAAAAATAGACGCTTTAGTGCGCCATGATCCTCACACTTATCGATTATTGGATTATTCCGGAGATATGCATCCTATTGGCGCGCAAATTTGCGGCAGTAAACCTAAAATGGCTGCAGAGGCCGCGAGAATTATAGAAGATTTGGGATTCGATGTATTGGACCTCAATTGTGGATGTCCTGTCGATAAGGTCACGAAAGATGGTAGCGGCTCAGGAATGTTAAAAACTCCTGACTTAATTGGCGAGCTGCTCTCTGAGGTGATTGCAGCGATCAAGATCCCGGTGACAGTGAAGGTTCGCGCTGGTTGGGATGAGTGTTCGATCAATGTGTCTGAAGTGACGCAGATTGCAGAGAAAGCGGGCGCAAAAGCGATCACTATTCATGGAAGAACAAGGGCGCAAGGATATAAGGGGCCCGCAAACTGGGACTATATTCGAGAAGGGAAAGCGGCCGCTTCGAAGATATTGGTCATTGGAAATGGCGATGTGTTTGATGCTGAGAGCGCCTCTCGGTTGATGTCTTATGTGCCGTGCGATGGGATACTAGTCGCCAGAGGAACAATGGGACAACCTTGGATTGCTGAGGATATTCGTCGCCATTTTGCCAACGAGGAGCCTCTAGCTCATACCATATCTCTTTATAAAACGCATTTATATGAGCATTTTGAAGAAATCATTCGTTACCAGTCGGAAAAGCAATCGCTCTTAGACATGCGAAGAGTTGGATGCTGGTATTTAAAAAAGCTGGAAGGCGTAAAAGCTCTTCGCATGCAGATTAACCGGGCCTCTTCTACTTTGGAAGTCTTTCAGGCTCTTGATGCGTTTCCTTGGGAAAGTGCAACCATTTCTCAGAGCCTGTTAGTAGATGCGTTAGAAGTTTAAGAAGCTGTTTTAAAACCTAGCTTCTAAGGCAAGGTTTGCTTTTTTACCTTTTGATCGCTTCTAAATAATCTTTGGCGTTTTCCAAGCAAAGTCCCGCCCATTCCACTTGATAGTTGGTATAAATCTTTGGGGATTGAGCTTGACTTCGGCAACTCACGTTACTGTAACCATGGTTACAGTAATAAACGCCCTTACTTAAAGGTCTAGGTTTTCTTTCAGCTTTTCCTCGAAAATTTGTATCAGACGATTGATATGAAAAGTCGTATCTTTGGGAACTGTTATCTTTTTTTTAGGTTTTTTCTTTTCAAGGTAATTGAGAAATCCCTCATTAGATTGTGTGTTAGCGCCAAGTTCCCTAGCCTTTCGACAGAGTCCTCGATCATTTGACACGACTGTAGCAGGGCTTTTTTTATGGCTATATTCTAATTGTTCAAGAATATATTCATCAGCCGTTTGCCCTTTTGGAGTATAGGCAATATGTAATGGATTGGCGTAAGAAAGGCCGCTTTCTTCATGGCGTTGATGAGATCCATCAAACACAAGCAGGCCGCGGAAGTGTAAAAGAGCAAATCGTTTTTGGAGGAAAGTAATCGCAGATTTTCTCTGATGCATTAAAGAGCGTTTTGTATCAGTCAGGGTGAAAATGAGGTTATACCCGTCAATATAGTAGAACACTGAAACTTTAACCTGTGATTGATTCTTACGGGGACGGAGAGTCTAAAAAAGGGAGGATCTTATCTAAGGCTTTCCTCCGATGGGAGACTCGGTTTTTTATGGATTCTGTCAGCTCTCCAAATGTTTTATTATATTCATGCTTGATGAATAAACAGTCGTATCCAAAGCCACTATTTCCTCGTTCGGCTATGGCAATTTTCCCTTCGCAAGTTCCTCGAGCGCATTTTACGAGCCCCTCAGGGGAGGCCAAGGCAACCCAGGATTCATAGTAAGCTGATCGATCATCATCCAAGAGGTGACGCATCTCTTCGAGAATTTTTTTTCTATTATCTAAATCGCTGGCTTGTTCTCCTGCAAAGCGGGATGAATAAATTCCTGGAGATCCTTGCAGGGCCGGGATGACAAGTCCTGAGTCTTCCGCTAAGACTAAACATTGTAAGGCGTTTGCTGCATGAGTTGCTTTGGCAATGGCTATTTCCTCAAATGACGAGCCCGTTTCTGGAAGGGGCTCATATTCTGGAAAGTCGCACAAGCTGCGTACATCTAAATGAGTTAGCCCTTTGAGCATAGTGCGAAATTCACGCACTTTATGCATATTTTGACTGGCAATGACTAATTGGGTGGAGGAGGTAAGATTCATCATGTGCCAGTGTAGGTTATCTATTATTTTTGATCAAAATAATTATTGATTTCAACAATTGTAAATTGATCCCCTTGGAAATCAAATTTTTCTCCCACAGATTTTCCTTTCATAGTCTGAGCTAGTTTTGATTGAAAGGAAAGAATGTATTGTTCGGGATCTGCATCCCAAGGACCTAAAAGAGTCAGGGTGTGATGGGCTCCTTTAGAGTCTTGATAGCGGACCACAGACCCTATGCCTATCTCGTCTGCAGGGACATCTTGACGGGTGAGAACTCGCGTTTTATTTAATTGGTCTGATAAAAGCTTTAGTTCAGATTGGAGACGATCTCTCTTTTCCAAAGCAGCTTTAAACTCTGCATTTTCGCGCAAATCGCCCAAAGCCCTAGCAGCTTCAATTTCTTTGGCATTGCTGACGGTTTCTACTGTAGCGATCTGTTGGATTCTGGCTTGAACTTTTAAATAGCCTGCCTGCGTAGCCCAGATCACTTCCTCTTCATGAGCTCCACGATCTTTATCTTGGCGGAGACGAGCGAGGGCTGGGTAGACGACTTCAGCTAAAGAGTGGAGAATTTTGATGTCGTGATCAGTGAGGGTGTCACATTTTGTGGCCAGAAGCAGATACTCTTTGATCTCTTCGAGACTGGAGTGTTGCATAATATCGCGCACAATCTTATAGCGATCCCCTGTGATCAAGGCGATAATTTTTTTTGCCAGATCTCGATAATTGGGTTTTTGCTCTAAATGGTCTAATAAAATGAACAGTCCTTCGAAAAAGTCATTTTTCCCTTCCTTGTCAGCAAAAGGAAGAGAGGTTTTTGGGACAATGATTTTTTGAAAATACCAGACAAAGACTTCTGGATAAGAAAAAGGGTGCAACAGGAGAGATCCAAGTTTTCTTTTTAGAGCTTCTTGTGTCTCTGGGGTATCCAATTCGCTTAAAATAAAATCCCTGACCATATTTTGATCGATCGAGAACAGAAGATCCAGATAGATCTCTATCCAGTCTTTTCGAATTTTTTGGACTTTTTGTAAAATCCTTTTTTGAAAGGCCATGATTTGTAGATTTCGAACAAGATCACAAAGTCCTTGAAGATGTTGAATGAGCTCAACAACCTGATCGGAAGCTTGCGGGACATGAAGGTCTTCTAATAAAAACAAGACTTGGATTTTTTGTCCTTCGCTAAGCTCTTGTTCTAAAACAGTTTTAAGGCGCGACTCAAGAGAGGATTTGAACTCTTGGTTTTTTAGCGTTTCTGGAAAGTCTCTTAAAAACGTGTAGATTGTTTGAATAGTTGCATTGACATCTGGCTTTTCTTCCAACGCTTTCAAAAAGGCTACTTCATGAGGAATATCTTTTTCTCTTAAGAAAAAAGGATCTTTGAGCTCTTTAGGAGATTCTATTTTTGTGTCTTTTTTGACCTTAGTCCGAGCGGCTTGCCACCAGCGGTTCCAGTCTTTAGCAGGAATGACGAGATCGCATAGTTCATTTTTGATCTCTCCAGCTGTTTTAGGACCTAAATCTCGTAGCAAGAGCCGAATCAGCTCGCTTGGATTTTCTCTCGCTTCTTTTTCAAGGGCGTCGGGATCTCCGAATCTGCGCGCTAAAAAATGATCTTGTGGCAGGGTCAGGAGCGTTTTAAAGGCTTTTTCGAAGCTAAAATGTTGAGGGCCAACGATATGTTCAAATTCTATGATGACTTCTTCTCTCACGAAAGAGACATCTAAGATTTCTCCCGTGCCCCATCCAGCTGTATGAAAGACCCAGTTGCCTTTTTTCATATGGGACAGAAGTTCATAGTTACGGATCGCGGAGGGAAATTTTTCTCGATTGCGTAGACCGATTAATCGGAGCTTTTCAAGAAATAAAGGATCTTCAGGGTAGCGCTCTTTTAAAGAATAAAGAGCCAAATCGGCTAATTCTGGAGTGTTTGTCGTCTGCAGATCAAAGATTAAACGGAGCGCATCATGAGCTAGTTTAGGGTCTTTCAATTCGCGCCATAGAGGCAAAATTCTCTCTACATGGACACCGAAGGATCTGGCTAAATCAGATGTCTTGACGCTTTCCAGTATAGCGATGATCTCTTCCCCGTCCGGCTGATCGCCGTAGCAATACTCTTCCCAGATTTTTAAAAACCCTGGGTAGTCGTTGTGTTGAATTCTATCCCTAAAATCTTTTAAATACGTCATGCGCTTTTCCACCAATTCTGTAGAGTGTAAGTATAGGATGAGCTGGAATAATCTTCAATTTAAGAGTTTTAAGAATTGTTGAAGCAAGCGATAAGAGAGTGTCGTTGAAAAAATCTTCTGTCGATTTTTGGCTGAGATATGGCCCATAAAATTTATTGCATAAACATTTTTTTATTCTATATTGATGCGTAGAAATGAGGTTTTTTGTATGCCAATACACCGAAAAAATTGGGTCTTGTATTCCTGCGTTGCGCTTTTAGTCCCCATCCTTATGCATTCACAGCAAAATATTGGGATTATAGGAGGATACAGTGGAGATACGAGCGTTGGACCGAGCACCGCCTATGCAGGATTAATCAATATAAAAACCGAAGTAACTCAGCTGCCCAATCTGCCGACAGGAAGTATTGCTTTTATCAGCAGTGTATCAATGAATGGATCGGCTCAGAGCATTATTGTAGGGCATCAAGGAGATTCTTCAGGTTCTGGAGGAACTTATACCGCTCTGATTGATCCTTTAGGAAACGTACAAGTCCTTCAATCTTTTTCAAGTGGTGGTAATTTTAATCTTTTCTCTGCGGCAATGAATTCGTCCAATCACTCAATCGTAGGAGGAGGCGACGGCGACTATTTTCAAGCGCGAGTAGACCCTTCTGGGAATTTCACATCACTTCCTCTCTCAGGCAATGGAACAACAACAACAGTTGCTATGAATGATTCGAATCTTGCTATCCTCGGAGGGGGAAGTAATGGTTTGGCCGCGCTGATTTTTCCTAATAATGCATCAATAACCTTGCTAACCGGCAAAAATATCGGCTCGGTCGCCATTAATGCTCAAGGAAATTCTCTTGCAGCAGGAACGGATCAATTTGACTCTACCCCTTACTTATATACTTATGATGCATCAGGAAATCCCCTTTTCGGCACCGTGACCCCTTTTACCACGCTTAGTGCAGCCATCAATGATAATAACCTGGCTATCGTTGGAGGGACCATCAACACAAGCCAACCTTATGCAAGCTTTCTTGATGTAAGCGGAAATTTATCTCCTTTATCTGGGGATCCCCTTCCCTCTTTAGGCTCTATCTTGAGTGTCGATATGAACGATGCAGGATATGCTGTGATAGGAGGAAATGCGACGGGTAGCGGGGCTTATGCTGCTTTTGTCTATCCAGATGGAACGGTCCAGACGATCAATGGACTCCCCGCGGATTTCCATGCATCTATCAATAGCGTATCTATCAACGATTTTGGCATAGCTCTTCTCGGAGGAACCTCGGACGGGGTAAATGCTTATGCAGCATTGGCAGCCCCTTGGACAAATTACATAGTGCCTCTAGCCGTAAATGCACCGCAAGTTATCTATAGCGTTTCTCTTCGCACATTTGTTCCGAAAAACATTTTGGGGCTTTACTTAACAGGGAATAACTTGGCGTTTGCTGAGTATATTGCTGAGTATGCTCGAAAGAAATCTCTCTTTTTCATCCCTTCCATTTTCCAGGGAACTTTAAATGAAGCTCTACAAAGTGCAGCGCCTACTAGAAATGCTTTATCTGTCTTTTCTGCAGCAAACAATTATTTTTTATTAAACCAAGCTTTAGCTTCCCACCTGCATAATTATCGCCACTCCTATAATAAGGCAAAGGATGAGCGTTTCGCTGAATCTTCAGAATATGCGCTCCTTGCCGCTGGTGAAAGAGTAAGATTAGGCGATTTGCTTGAACCTGAGCTAGAGCAGATAGAGTGTCTTCCAGAATCTGGAAAGCGGTCTCCTTATTATATGTGGGTGCAGCCAATTGGAGCTTATATTTCCCAAAAAGCCCAGCATCAAACTGTAGGATTTGATCCAGCAGTTGGAGGCGCCATTGTTGCCTTTGAACCAGTAACTACGTTGCATGGACAATTTGGTATGGGCGCTGCCTATACGTTTACTCACGTTCATGAACATGGAGGAGCCGGTTCCAGCAACATCAATCAAGAATATCTTTTTTTCTATGGAACTTGGTCTAATCGAAGATGGCACGTTGACGCTGCCTGTTGGGGAAGTCTTTTCCAAACGCGTCAAACTCGCTATATTCAGATGGCAGATGATCACTTCCATGCTTCTTCGCGCCCCACCGGAACCCAGCTTTCTCCTCATCTAGAATTCGGCTACGATCGTAGTTTTTGTTTTGGAAAGGAAAAACAACACCAATGGACTATCGATCCTTTTATTATGGCTGACTGGCCTCATACCTGGCAAAAAAGATATCAAGAAAAAGGCAATAGCCCTTTCAATGCTACGCAAACGGCGCAACATAGTTCATTTCTCCGTACAGAAGCGGGAATTCGATTTTATGAAACGTTCTTGTGTGACTCTTGGATGTTTACCATCGAAGAAAAAGGGAGCTATGTTTATCGGCATCCCTATCAGCTTGGAACCGTTAATGCTTTCCTCGTCGGCTCTCCCGGCTCTTTTACTGTGGAAACTCTTACTTCCGCTGACAATCTAGGTGCTGTATCCTTGTCATTCATCTTTGAGCCCCTTAAAACCTCTCTTCCTTCAGGCTCTCTCTCTTACCACGGAGAATTTGGCTCGGGGTACCAATCCCATCAAATAAATGGAGATATCACCTGGAGTTTTTAAACACAGATACATAATTAGCCCTCAGCATCTCTAAAGTTGAAAGAAAACAGATAGAGCCATACGCTGAGAAGCTTTATGTTACGCTTAAAAGTTGTCTGCGCTCTTTTTCTTTTTTTGCCTATGGCTTCTCTTTTTAGCTATGAGGAGGCTCTTGCTCCTTCCACTTTGCAATTATTTCGTGATCTGGAAATTGTGCGCGAGATTGATAGCCAAATTCATGATGAGCTTCCTCTTTTGATCAATTATCAATCGCAGGGTGGATATTTTACGATGCCTTCTGCCAGGACTTATGAAGCTGGGACGTTGAGCGTAGGCTATGCATGCCTTTCTCCCTACAATCTATATAGTTTAGGACTTCAGTTTTTTGACCATATTGAGACGACCGGAAATTATTGGATCTACCGCGGCATTTTAGAGGGCAATTTTGGACATTTGGGATTTGGCGACGACGCAGAAAGGGCAGCGAATCTAAAACTTATTTTGCATAAAGGCAGCGAAGGCTTTTCTTTTTTGCCTGATTTGGCCATCGGGTGGAATGATTTTATGGGAAGCTGCCGGTTTTATTCATTTTATGGCGTGGCGACAAAACAATTTCTCCCTTGCAATGTTGAAGCAAGTTTTGGATGGGGCCTTGGAAGGATTCAAGGTCCGTTTGGCGCCATTGCATGGGCCCCTTTTCGTCACATGCAACATTTTGCCAAGGGTCTCTCGTTGGTTGCAGAGTATGACGCGAATAATTATCGACATCATCACTCTGAACATCCTGAGGGGCGCAGGGTCAATTATCGGGTAAATCTCGGGGCGCAGATGAATTTATGGGATTTGTTTCGGGTTTCAGCTAGCACGATCCGTGGCGAGGACTGGGCGGCAAGTCTTGCTTTTCGGTATAACTGGGGAGAGTCTAAAGGGCTTTTTCCTAAAGTTTTTGATCCCCCTCCTTATAAAGCGCCGCTCAATATTCAATCAATCGGTCTCCTCCGCTCTGAGCAGCTGTTTGCGCAAGAGCTTGCTTATGCTTTTAAAGATCAAGGATTGGATTTATTTGATCTTTTTGTCATTCCTTGTTCAAAAGGATTTGATCGTCTCTGGATAAAAGTCATCAATGTTCGATACTGGCAAGAAGAGGAAGTGAGAAGCCGCTTGCAGCATGTCCTTGCCCATTTGATTCCTGAGAATATCTCTTCGATCACAGCTGTGATTGAGGCAGATGGTGTAGTGCTTCAGGAATATTGTTTTCGAAGGGAAGAATTAAAAAAGTATCGATTAGGGACGATTGGAAAGGCAGAGCTTGGGATAGTAGCTCCTCTCAGGGAGGCGAGCTCTACTCCTTCGAGCTATGAGGGAGCCTCTCTTTTTCATCGGAAAAAACCCATTTGGCTGCTTACATTTAAGCCTTGGGTCCGTTCTTTTTTTGGAAGCAGTCAGGGAAAATTTAAATATGAGGTAGGGATTGGACTCGGGCCCGAAGGATATCTATTTGATGAGATTTATTATTTTTTATGGGCTACGTGTACAGCGTTTTCGAGTGCACAAAAGCTTTGTGACCGGGATATGTTAAATCCTTCCCGGCTGATCAATGTCCGAACCGATATAATAAAGTATAATCAAGCGGGATCGTTTCATGTAGAGCAGGCCTTTCTTCAAAAAAGCTGGAATGTTGGCAGAGGGTGGTTTTCTAGAGTCGCTTTAGGATATTTTGAGATGGCCTATGCGGGGCTTTGTCTAGAAGCTCTCTATTATCCTGTCCAGGCCAATTGGGCGTTCGGATTTGAAATTGCACCACTTTTAAAGAGGGATTATTTTGGACTGGGATTCCAGAAGGTGAGAAAATGGACAGCTGAGGGCTGCGAGTATTTTCCCTACATAGGACTCCAATATTTTGCAGAATTTTATTACCAATATAGACCCTTAAGCGTTGATTTTCGCTTGAGCGCTGGGCAGTTTTTAGCGCGAGACAAAGGAATTCGGATTGAAGGGGGACGCACTTTTGATAGCGGAGTTCGGGTTGGGCTCTGGTATACGCTCACGAATGCGGGAGATGTGGTCAACGGTCAGCGCTATTATGACAAAGGGTTTTCGATCACGATGCCGCTGGATTTATTTATGAATAAGAGTAGTCGGACGAGAATAGGATGGGCTATGTCTGCCTGGCTTCGAGACTGCGGCGCGCGGGCGGCCAGTGGCAAACAGCTCTACCCGACACTGTTTTGGGAGAGGTTTAATCCTGCTGAGAAGCGTATTGGGCTGTGAAAAGCATTTTGCAAGCTGCTGTTAATCAATCCTTTAAAAAAGTGACATAATGCGCTATATCAAAAAGTCTAAATATTGACAGGTTACAGCATGACAAAATCCATGGAATAGCTTTTTGCTAATAGATCTATTTACGAATAAGAGTAGTAAGCCGAGAAAATAAGGTGGCGGGCTGTGCCTGCACCACTTATTAAAGGCTGCAGCATGCGCCGCAGCCAGCAGTTGCGCCTGGTATTGTTTTGGGAGAGGTTTAATCCTTCGGAAAACCGCATGGGATTATGTTCTGCTCTAAGGTGAAAAAGGTTCCTGGGATTCGAGAGGGGGAAGTTGCTCATTGTTTTGATAATCGTCTTCATAAGTATAGCTGAAAGGACCTCCACTTACGTACACTACTTCGTTAGTGCTGGAGTTTTTGTCTGCTACAAGAGAGGCATAGCCGCTTTGTGTTGGAGAAGAGGACAATTTATCTTTTATTGAGCTTGCCCATAAATGTGTAAAATCACTTAATTTACCGACAATTTCCGTAAAAAGTTTTTGTATCTCGATTTTTATGTTAAAAGCTGTTTTTGTTGACTCTTTAAAATAGCTTGTAATTGTTTCTTGTATTTTATTTATTAGCATAAATCGCTCCTTTTTATGAGTATATTATATCATTATATTTACTATAATTCAATTGTTTTTTAGCTTATGTTTTAACTTGTTTGTTGTTAGCTGTTTAGTGATTTCTTCTTTTGTTCTAAAGTGGTTATGGATGTTAGTTGTTTTTTTTTGGTTTAATTATATTTGTAATTTTTTGTATAATTAAGTGTGAAATAATTAATAATTATGAGGAATGGTTTTTATGAGCGTTTCAGCCGCGTCTTCAAGAATAACACAGTCTGCTCAACCTATCGAAGGTAACGACCAATGTGCGCTAGACGTTAATTGTTCTTCTTCTATGGGCAGGCCTGTCAGGGATAAACAGTTTTTTATTGATATAGGGAAGCGTATTTTCACTGAATTGGCCGTATCCCAAGTTTTAGCTCTTTCTTGCACGCCTTTTGTCGCAAAAGATGCTGTTTTTAAGATGTTTAAGCATTGTTTAGCTGGAAGCGCTTTCTCCGGGCTTTTGCAGGTGATGTATCGCAATCCATTTGGGCAAGCTGAGCCTTTGTCTGGACGCAACGCTTCCTTGTCTGACCGAATAGGGCGAGAGACTGTCATGCGAGATATCATCAAAGGGTGGTGTGGGGGCGTCTTTTATGGCCATTCGGCTCGGCGATTTTCTGGACTCATCCATGAATTAGGTCACGCTTTGGCTGCCTGGCAATGCTTCCAGGGAATTCCTAGCATTACGATTCAACTAGAGGGTGGAGGAATTACTACTTTTAATGCGGAGAAGCCAACCAGTTTTGGAGAAGTGATTGGTGTGGAAAATAGTATTGGGCTGACGACTTTTTCGGGCCCCGGTCTAGCTCTGCTTGCGGCTTCAGCGGCGTTGGTTTTTTCTCATAGTTGCCAAAACTCTCATTCACAGGTGAGCGCATATCTTAGCGGGGTTGGTCGCCTTATTTATATCGATCATATACTATATGCTTTGGGGGCCCTGCGTGCTGTTGATTCTGACGATTTGAGCCATGATTTTGCGACTCTTAAAATGCTTGGAATTCATCCTTTGGTTGCGGCCTTCTGTATGTTCTTGTCTTTATCTCTTTTGCCTCAAAAACCTTTAGACACTTCTTACCTTGTTATGGGTCTTTTTCTTTTTTTTGCTCTCTCATCTTTTCTGTAGTCAAGCAATCTGTATCAAAAAAATTTTCTTGACGGCATAATGGCTACGAGTCTTTGCTAAGACATGCACTATTATTTTGAGGATTTGGATGCGCCGTTATGTATGTTTGCTCGTTTCTTTATTTTCTTCGCTCTACGCAGCTCCTGTGGGGAATTCATCAGCTCCCAGGTTGGTTGAGCAGGGGTTTTTTATCCCCTCGGATTGGTGGGGCAACGTTCGTATTGGCTATGAGGGAGATTTTGTAAGCGACGGCAAGTTGGAGCAGTATGGAGAAGGTTATGGGAGAGTGGACTGCTATGAGCAGCAGACAAATTCGGGGACAGTGACGGGCAATATTGTCGATCGAGTGGATCTTTTTGGGGTTTTTGGTTCTTCTCGAACCAACGCAACCTGGCGGTTTGTGAATGAAGAGGCTGTCCATCGGATTGAGCTTGAAACAAATTATGATTTTCTTTGGGGACTCGGCGTTAGAGGGATTTTGTATGAAGATGAAGACCTTTCTCTCACCTTAGGAGGCCGGTTTGAATCCTCTTCTTACGACCCTAGCTGGGCCACTTTAGACGGTATTCCTCAGTCAGTAGCTCATAGCTTGCTCACATGGAAAGAGTGGCAGATCGATTTGGACGCTTCTTATAAGATCGATATTTTCGCTCCCTATATCGGTGTAAAATATTCTCATGCTCGCTCCGAGCTTAGTGGCTTTGCTTTCCCTATTTCAGAAAAAGGGACGGGGACGAATCAGTTCAAAAATCGGAACACTGTCGGAGTTTTTTTAGGCTGCGCTCTTTCTTCTGCTAAATATTTTATGCTTAATGTTGAAGCGCGCCTTCTTGATGAAGAAGCTGTAACAGTCTCTGGCGATATTCGATTTTAATCAGAATTCTCTCTTTCTATAAAATTTAAAAAGACCTATACTGATTAGTTTTTAGATGTATCAAACTATAATGTATAGGTTTTTCATGAGTTTTAGTACTAGAAAGTTTCTTTTTTCGGCGGCGCTTCTTCTGAGCTCTCCTCTTTTCGCTCAGTCAGGCTCTGCGGCGCGCAATTCAGAACGTGATGATATGGAAGCTCTGCGTCGATGGTTGCAAGATAAACGGATGGTTTCTGTCAAAGAATTGGGCGGCGATTTGTCTCTCAGCTGCGAAGTCAGGACCGAATTCCAAGATTCCAGTGAAATTTATAATGGGAAGGAACTTCGTAATAATATCGATGGAAAAGTTCCCCGAGCATGGGATGTCGAAGTCAATATTATGATTGACTACCGTACCGATTTTACATGGGCGAACATCAAGTTAGAATTTGATAATGATATGGGGATCTTTAATGCATCGGATAACAAGATCAAGCTGGAAAGGGCTTATATAGGAGGGCGTATTATCTCTTCGGATACGCTCACATTGGATGCAGAATTAGGGCGCCGTTTTTTGAGCGTCTACGACTCCAAGCTCCAATATGGTTGCAGGTTCGATGGGTTGCTTTTCCGCCTTAGCAAGGCCTTTGAAAATGTTGGCGATTTCTACGTGACGCCAAGTGTCATCATTGTTAGCGATAAATCTGATCATTATGCCTATGCAGCAGAAATTGGGGCTTTGCAAATTGCCAATACGAACCTTTATGTAAAAGGGTCTGCTGTTTACTGGTACAAAGATACCAACAGGCTCCTCCCTAATCAGAGCCGCTATTGCGTAGCGCAAATTTTGCCGGCTTATCAATTTTATCCAGAGTGGTTTAATAAGCGTTTAATTAAGTTTTATGGAGCTGCTCTTTGCAATGTGATGGCTCAAAGGCTTCGCTTGCCTCTGGGCGATCCAGCAAATCCCGAGAAAGCTTTATTAGTAGATGGGAGAAAACAATGGAAACATTTTTCTCGGCAAAATTGGGGCTGGTATGTGGGAGCTGCCTTGGGAACCGTTAAAAAAGCTGGCGACTGGGCTGTGGAAGGAAATTTTCAGTGGCTCCAGGCGCAGGCAGTTCCTCAGTATGATTCATCAGGTATTGGCCGAGGAAATTCAAGAGGGGCAGGCCTTTTTCTTGTAAATCCAGATAGACCTGTTACTCCGGATAAACCTATTACTTTAGACAATTTAACCACTACGCAAAATGCTGCGGGTAATGGGAATTTTTACGGGTTTGAGCTAGATGCTTTGTATGCATTTACAAGCAATCTGACGATGGAGCAAAACGTGAAACTTTCTTGGACATTGGACAAAGATATTGGACCTAATATCAATTATCGCCAGTGGGAAATCGAGTTTATTTATGCGTTCTAAAGCTCAGAGTGATCTTTTTTAAAGAATAGCGAAATACAAAGCGCATGGGAACTCGTTCTTTTTTCCCATGCGCAAATACCAATTCATATCCCAGTCTGCTAAAGATATTCCGATACGTTTCCAAAATTTCTTCATCGATCTCGTTACCATGGAAAAATAGGCATAAAGTTGCTTGTTTTTCTTGGAGCTTTTTTGCTTTTTCAAAAATCTTTTGCAGAGAAGATCTGCTTTCAGGAATTTCAGGAACAATCCAGAGAGAGTCGACGAATCCGTTGATCCAAGGGAATGTTCTTAGATATCTTGTGGGGATAAGAATATGAAGCGAAGGGAAATGGGCGAAGAGTAAGAGAGCGTCCCACCAGGACCTGCTTTGCAAGACAATGAGTTGATTAGGCTTGGGCAAAGGAGGGATGATGGTAAGGGTTCTGCAGATTTTCAGGATTTTTTGGGCAAAGAAAGGGAAGAAAAGAGCAGATAGCCTTCCCGCCATAACGATATTTACGAAAAAGGTTAAGACGCTGATAAAAGCAAAGCCGCTAGCTGCAGTCAGCTGGAGTTTTTCGCTGAGAAAATAGAGAAAAAAAGAGGCCATCAATACGCCGACAAAACTTAAGAAATTAGACGCTGCAATAATTTGTCCCCTTTTTTCATCAGGGCTGCTGATCTGGATGAAAGAGTCAAAAGGAACTAGGTAAATTCCTCCCAAAACCCCTAAAATCGTCAGCAAAAGAATTGTAATCACCAGCGATGAGGAAAAGAGGTAGAGGAGGAAAAAAATAAGGGCGATGAAAAATCCTGTAAAGCAAGAAAGGCCTAATTCCACCCGATCTTTGGAGAGCTTTCCTGCAAGGAGAGCTCCTATGGCGATCCCGACTGCTGTCCCTAAAAAGAGATATCCCCCGCCAACCTCGTCCAAATGAAGCGATTGCATGGCAAATGGGATGATGTTTAGTTGCGTAAAAGCGCCTATGAATAAAAAATAGGCGGATCCAAAAATAGTAGGAATCAGGTGCGGGAACGTCCAGCTTAATTTGAGGTTTTGATAAATCTCATAGAAAAAAAAGGGGTTAATTTTTTTCGTAGAGTTTTGCGGCTGTGTTTTTTTGATGCCCAGGCTGGCAAAGAGGCCAAGGATAGCGATAAACACGCAAAACGAGGCTTCAAGCACGAAATTTTTATTCGTGATGTCTGTCAAGAAAGAAGCTAAAAAAGTTCCTAGGATAATGGCCAGATACGTAAAAGAGGTTAAAGAGCCGTTGGCTTTTGAGACCATTTTGGGTTCTACGAGTTCTGGAATGATCCCATATTTTGAAGGGCCGAAAATAGCGCTTTGAGTGGCCATAAAAAAAAGGGCTGTATAAGATCCTAGCGGCGATTCAAAAAAAACAGCTAAGAGGCCGAAGAGCATAATGAGGACTTCAAGAATCTTTGTATAAACGGTGATTGTGCTTTTGCTGATCCGATCAGCCAAGACTCCAGCTCCAGAGGAAAACAAAAGAAACGGGATGACAAAAACTCCGCCAGCCACTGATAAGACAGTTCCTGCAGAGGCAGGACCTTCCACGTTGATGAGAAGATAGATCACGAGCAATTTAAAAATATTGTCGTTTAAAGCGCCCAAAAATTGGGTCGCATTCAGAAGAATAAAGGAGCGATAATCGGTTTTTGAAGACCAATGCATGGGGGATAAGTTTCTTGTTGGCATTAGGTTAGCTGTAAGGCTAAGAGACTGTCAACGAATTTAGTTTTTGCGGGCTCCTCAGAAGAAACCTCAACGATGAAAACGATCATAACGATCGCTTTTATCGTTTTCATCGTTGAGGTTGTTCGTATATACTTAGTCTATGGACAAAGAAACCTCTTTTGCATCCTTGATTCTTGGCAACCGACTTGATCTTTTAGCTGCAATCCTTGCTAAGGTGTTAGACGAAGAAGGTACAGATCCCTTTACTCCCCGAATTATTTTACTGCCCTCACCAGAGATGAAATCGTGGCTTTTGATGCAGCTGGCCCATTTTTCTTCAAAAAAGGCGATCGCTGGATTAAAGATTTTTTCCTGGCAAGAAGGGATGAGATATTTACTCAATCAACCAGGCCTTGAGCCTTCTTATTTGGAGCTGTATGTATCTATTTACGAGGCTCTCCGCTCTTCTCAGGAAGCGGCCCTTCAAGAGTATGTAAAAGCCAGGGGGCTTGTCGATTTGACCAGCGAACTTGCGAGTCTATTTGGAGCCTATGGATTTTATGGGAAAGAGCTTCCCCAAATGTCTGAAGATCATTGGCAGATTCGTCTATGGAAACAGTTATTCGTTTCAGGACCTTGGAAAGCGCCTGTGCAACTCCTCTCTCAACCTATGAGGCCAGTTGGGAGGGTTTATTGCTTTGGATGCAACCATCTTCCTGAGATGGTGTGGAAGGCGCTGCTCCAGATCGAGGAGATAAAAATTTTTCATTTTTCCCCTACCATGGTTTATTGGGATGATCTTTGCTCTGACCGCGAGCGAAGGGGAATTTTGAAATATGGGAAAGTCCGCAACGTATCTCAGTCCGAGCTCGAACAGATGAGCGATTATTTATTAGATGCCCATCCGTTGCTTGCCAATTGGGGAAAAGCGGGCCGTAGTGCTTTAAAGCTTTTTCATGAATATGATCTGGAGATTCAAGAAGTCTATGACGAGAGAAAAGAAAAAAACAGTCAGTTGACTGCTTTGCAAAAAGATCTTTTATTTTCTACAAACAGCTCTTTTTCTCACGCAGACGGGTCTATTAAAATTCATAAAACAGGCTCCTCGCGTTTAAGGGAAATTCAGGTGCTAAAAAATGAGATGCTTCGTGCCAGACTTCAAGGAATCTCTTTTTCTGAAATGCTCGTATTAGCTTCCGATTTGAATGTCTACGTTCCTTTCATTGAGTTTGTCTTTTCCGAAGAAGATTGTCCTATTGCTTATCAGTTCATTGGCATTCATCAGTCAGGTCAGCAAAGCGCTTTCCAGGGATTTAAACAGCTCCTTGCTTTATCTCAGTCTCGCTGGGAAGCAGATGATCTCTTGCTTGTATTAGAAAATCAGGCATTTCGAGCGAAAAAAGGATGGGATACAGCGAGGCTAGATCAAATCCGTGAATGGATTTTAGATAGCCGCATTTCCTGGGGACTCAATGCTGAGCATAAAAAAGAGAGGCTCGCTCAGTGGCTCGAGCCGAAAGAGATTGGGCCAGAGCATCGGGGAACGTGGAAAGAAGGGATGGACCGGCTTGTCGCTTCTTTGGTGTATCTTTTTTCTGAAGAATCGGCCAAAGAGCCTTTTTTAGGTCTTGTATCGGGGATAAACCTGGGAGCTGCTGATGAATTAGAAGAGTTTTTGCAACTTTTAGAGCAGCTGCAGCGAGATCTCTCGATCTTGGTAGATGGGCCCATGCAGACTTTAACCAAGTGGGCAGATGATTTGAGATCTCTTTATGAAACGTATTTTCCCTCTGAAGAATCGGGAGGTTTTGAAGAAATTTCCTACGCTCTTCGAAAAGCTGGGGAAAGAATAAACTCCTGCGTCCCCTTTTCAGCTCTTTTGCATCTTTTTGACAAAGTTTCCAATATTTCTTCAGGTTCCTCGTTGCTTCATGCAGCTAGATTTTCGTCTCTTGAAGAGGGGGCTGTTATCCCAAGCCGCGCTATCTTTTTGATCGGCTTTGATGAGGAGAGTTTCCCAAGGCGCCCCTCTTCTTCTTCTTTAAACCTTTGTAAAACATTTCAAGAGCAGCCCCCTTTTCCTTCCGAATTAGACCGCTATCTTTTTTTACAAGCTGTTTGCTCGGCTCAAGATCTTCTTGTTATCAGTTATGGACACATTTCTGCTGAAGATGGAAAAGAGGTCAATTCATCGATCGTTGTACAAGAATTAGAGCGCTATGTAAAACAGATCGAAATAACGACTCATCCTAGTTTTCCTTTGGCTAAGCGCTGCTTTGAAGAGCCTTCTTGCCGTCCCATGTCTCAAAAAGAGTATGAAGCGGCTCGTCTCTTTTATGCTCCTAAACAGCCCCTCGCTTTTTTCGCCCCGTTTAGATCTCCAAAACGATCTGAAGCTCCTCCTCTCGAGCTGCAATCCATTTCCCTTAAAGAGCTGAGCAATTTTTTTCGCAATCCTTGGAAATACTATTTGCAAAAGGCCTTTCGGTTATGGATTGAAGAGACCAAGAAAGAAGATTGGCTTGATTTTGAGTTGACTCCTCAAAAAAGAGCTTATCTCTTGAAGGGTGGGCTTTGTCAGCCTTTAGACAAGCTGATTGATCGTTCGGAGAAAAAAAGGGAGTTTCCTGTTGGGTTATTTGGTCAGATAGCCTCTTCGGAGGTAGCTCAGATCCATGTTGAATGGAAGGAGCATCTCCAGGCTTGGGGACTGCAAGAAGAGCTGATTGTTGAAAAGCTGCCTGTAGAAGTCGCTTTAGAGGGACTGAAGATTGTGGGAACTGTCAAGCATTGCTCTTCTAGAGGACCTCTTCATGTTGGAGACGACTCTTTTGGTTCTTTGTTAAAAAATTGGCCCGAGTGTTTAGCCGCCCTTTGCAGCCTAGGAGCTCATGAAATTTTTTGCGTCCGCAGTGGTGATATGAAAACCGTCGCCTCTCCTAGGGAAGAGCTCAAGAAATGCATAGAGCTCTATAGCCGAGGTGCCCAAACTCCTTTGCCTTTTATTTCTCAGTGGGCCGATGCTTTAGTGCGGAGAAACTCTGCTGTAGAGCTGGAAAAAGCTTTTTCTCCAGCCCGAACAACTTGGGTAGATCCTGTCTATGAGTGGGTAGCAGCTCGAGCAGGGCCTTTCTCTGCAGATAGCTTGGTGGATGAATGGGGCTCTTATTTGCAAAAACAGCTGCAAGCTTTGGTGGATTTATATCCAGTGAGGAGCAAAGAATGAACCGTTTTGATTGTTTAAGTCCTCTTTCTTCTCTCGAAGGCCCTTGTTTATTAGAGGCCTCTGCGGGAACGGGAAAGACGTTTGCAGTAGAGCATATTGTTCTTCGTCTCCTGCTAGAAAAAGGGATGGATATTGAGCAAATCTTAGTGATTACGTTTACACGGGCAGCTACGCGCGAGCTGAAGCAAAGGATTCGGTTAAATCTAGAAAAAGCGCTAGACCAACTTCAAAGTCAGAACATGGAGTGGGAATATTTGAAGGTGCTGGCTGATCAAAAAACAGCGATTCGAAGCTTGCAGGACGCTCTAGGAGCCTTTGATCGGAGTCAAATTTTTACGATTCATGGATTTTGTCACCGGATGCTCAAAGAGTTTGCCTTTGAAGCAAACCTCCCCATCTCATCTACCAGATCAGATGAGCCGCGGATCCAAATTCCAAAAAAATTGCAGCAAGGAGTAAGAGATTTTCTCTCAGGTATTTCAGAAGATCTACTATGCCCTGAGCAGCTTCATCTCTTATTAAAAAAATTTAAGGGAATCGAGCTTTTAGTCGAAAGGTTGCTCCGCGAGTCTTTGAAAGCAGAAGTGGAAGAGACAACCTTTGAGAGGCTCTATCAACAATATGTAGCTGCTTGGACTCCTTGGGATTTGACCTTGAGTCAAGTCATTGATGATTTTCGACTCATGGCGAAAAATTACAAAACACAGATTAAAGGACGTTTTGAAGAGCAAATTGGGGCGCTTCTCTCTTCGCCCAGTCGAGAAGCGTTTCGGCTTCTGCTCGCTGAAGAGGGGTCTTTGTTTGCGTTTCTTTCTCTACAGAATAGAAAAGTCAGATGGACGCCTGTCTCTGTCCTCTCCGAGAGCTTTTTTCAGGAGGCAGCTCGCAGGTTTTATCCTTTGATTCAAGAAGCCACAAATCCTAAAACATTGTTCGCCACTCTGTCTTATGCCTGGAGCAAAAGCGCCAAGAAACTTATGCAGCAAGAGGAGCTTGTTGATCCAGATGGAATTTTACAAATGATGCATGAAAAGCTCACGAATAGCTCTTTTGTGCATTTGATACAAAAAAAATACGCCGCAGCGATCATCGATGAGTTTCAAGATACAGATGCTTTGCAATGGGATATTTTCCGTACGTTATTTCTTTCTCAAGACAGGCCAGTTTTTTTAGTCGGCGATCCGAAACAATCGATTTATCGATTTCGAAAGGCTGATATTTATACTTATTTGCAGGCAAAAGAGTATTTGCCGCCTTCGAGCCATTATTTTCTCGATACAAACTTTCGTTCTTCTCCCCCCTTGATTGGCGCTTTAAACATCCTATTTGAAAAAGATTGGCTTAAGATCCCAAAATTGGGCTCTTTTTTGCCTTACAAGTCGGTTTTTGCAGGGCGATCAAGCTTCAAGCCTCTTTCGGATGAGAAAGGAGCTCTCCATGTTTTTCTGTTGGAGTCGCAGCAAAAACGCGGAGAAGATTTGCTAGAAGCCTCTATTTGTCCTTTTCTTGTTCAAGAAATGAGAAATCTGCAAAAAGATCTAGCCTCGCTCAGCGATATAGCCATTCTCGTGAAAGATCGTTTTCAGGCAAACAGGATTGTCTCGTACCTAAGGCAAAGAGGAATAGCTGCTTTGACAAAGACCCACTTGTCTTTAGGAGAGACGTTGGGATTTGAGACTCTTTATGAACTCTTTCAAGCTCTTTTGGATCCAAAAGACCGGAGCAAGGCGAGGCTTGTTTTAGCAGGTCCTTTGGGCCGCATTGAAGCAGAACAGATGTGTCCAGAAACGCCGCCCCTTTTTTTTGAATTAAGAGAACTTTTAGCTCAGCAAGGCTTAGCGAAATTTTTCCCTAAGCTGCTTGCCACATCCATCTATAAATATACTGTTTTAGAGGCTGTTTCTCTAGAGGACGCCGAATTTTATGCCGATTTTTTTCATACAATAGAACTCCTCTTGCAGTGGGAGCGGGAAGAGGGGTTTTCTTTTGAAGGACTGCTTCATACGCTGGAGTATATCCATCAATCGAGAGCGGAAGAGGATGAAGAGCTGCGCCAAAAAACTCTCAATGATGAGGCTGCAGTTCAAGTGATGACGATGCATGTGAGTAAAGGTCTCGAATTCGACATCGTATTTGCTGTGGGCCTTGGAGCTAAAACTCCCAAACAGACAGAAGAGCCGGAAGAGTTTGAAGCGGAAAAGCTAAGGCAGCTCTATGTTGCGATGACCAGGGCAAAAAGGAGACTTTACATTCCGGGATTTATCGAAAGCGCGTCTCTAGATAGCACGGCGTCTCCGATCGAGCTGTTTTTTCAGCATCTTCTCCAAGAGCAGCCCATTGAGGCATTCTTGCAGAAAATGAAGGCAAAGGCTAGCGTCACATGGGAGAAAATTGCTCCTCAAACCTTACTTCCGGAAAGCGTTCAAGATGTTGTCTATGCTGTTCCTCCTGTCCCTTCTTTTCGTTATGATACGGCTCCTCGCTATATCCATTCGTTTAGTTCTCTTAGCTCTTCAAAACCGTCCTCTCACAGCATCCATGAAGAGACTGAGGCGCATACGTTGCATACAATGCCTGCAGGAAAAGAGATAGGAGTGCTTTTTCATGAGCTGCTCGAAGATGTGTTTTCTGCTCCTTATCCCCTTTGGCGCATTGAAGAAGATATCAAAACCCTTGTTCATAAAAAAATGGAAGGATCAAAATTTGTCTTATGGATCGATGTGGTGCAAGATCTTTTGATCAAAACACTCTCTCTCCCTTTTTTGGCCCAATTAGAGCCTAAGGATGTTCGCGTCGAAGTGGAGTTTCTCTTTGAGGAGTCTCCTCATTTTGTCAAAGGATTTGTGGATTTGATCTTTAGACAAAACAATCAGCTTTACCTTGTTGACTGGAAGAGCAACTGGCTTGGGGCTAATGATGAAGCGTATACTCTGGACGCCTTAGAGCGGTGTATGAAAGAGCATGATTATGAGCTCCAAGCGTCTCTTTATGCAAAAGCCATGAAGCGCTCTTTTCCCAGTTTAGAGTTCGGTGGCACCTATTATCTCTTCTTGCGAGGGATCTCTTCTAAAACTAAAGGGATTTATTATGTCGTCTAAACTCAATTCTGCTTTTGCTTCGTTGATGATGCGCCAGTTCGGCGGTGGTGATGAACCCTTTTTTATGGATCTCATCCAGTCAGCAAGAGACGGGCATTTGTGCATGAAAAGAAAGACTCCTCCCTCTCTGCCTACAGCTGCTCTTTATCATGCATCTGAGATGTCAGATCTCCTGTTTCCTCTCGAGCCGATTGTTCGTTTCCATGATTGGTATTATTTACAAAGAAACTGGGTGTATGAAACGCATATTTGCCAGCACATTCGACGCCTATCTAAATGTTTTTGTGAAAAACCCATTCAACTTACCGAGAAACAGCGAGAAGGATTAACTCCTCTTCAAGCGGAAGCTGTAGAAAGAGCTCTTAACTCTCCATTGACAGTGATCTCTGGAGGTCCAGGCACAGGGAAAACTTATACCGCAGGACAAATAATCAGGATCCTTTCAGAGTTATACCGAAACAACCTGAAGAATCGGGATTTTGGCAAAGAGGCTCCTCAGAATTTTTTGTCTGGAACGAATGACCATTGCCGGAAGCAAGGCATGAGCGAAGACAAGAATTTTGGGGTAAAGCCGATGCAGACAAAAACCGATTCTTCAGGTTGTTTCGGTATAAATGTAAAACCGCTTTACAAAGTCTGCATCACGGCACCTACTGGAAAAGCCGCTCAGCATTTGCGAAACGGGCTCTCTTCTCTCGAGGGCTCTATTGATATACGGGCAGACACCTTACATCGGCTTCTAGGTCTTACCCCCGGAGCGTCTAAGCTCTTTAGCGGCTTTCAGATTGATGCGGATGTCATCATCGTGGATGAGGCTTCGATGATCGATGTCGATTTATGGGCTCACTTGTTGGAGGCGGTTTCCGATCAGACGAAATTGATTCTCATGGGAGATCCGGATCAGTTGCCTCCGGTAGAAGCTGGAAGTATTTTTTCTGATTTATCAGACTTATTTGCGGTGCGGCTTCGTCAATGCATGAGGACCGACAAGAGAGAGCTGCAGGAGTTTAGTGCTGCTATTCAACAAGGAAACATGGATGGGGCGATGCAGTGTCTACAGGCAGGATTGGGCGTCTTTTCTCCCATTGATCCAAAACAGCTCTATGACAAACTCTCGATCCCTCTTTTTTCAACAAAGCCTGATCCCTGCGAGTGTCTTCAAGAGTTTCAGAGGACAAAAATTTTAGGGGCGCTTCGGCAAGGGCCCTTAGGGATCGATCGATTGAACGCTCTTTTCTTAGAATTTTATAAGGGCACATTTCGCAAGGGACATTTTTGGGCGGTGCCGATTTTGATCTCTTCGAACGCTCCTCATCTTGGGCTTTATAATGGAAGCTCTGGCGTGCTGATGGGCTCTTGTGATGAGGGATTCAACCCAGAGCGAGCTACAGCCTATTTTTTTGATCCCCTTTCAGAGGCGATGCGCTCTTTTGTCCCAAGCATTTTGCCCAGCTATGAGCTCGCGTTTTGTTTATCTGTTCATAAAAGTCAGGGCAGTGAGTTTGACCATGTCTTCGCCTTATTTCCTCCAGGCAGCGAAAAGTTTGGCCGGGAAGCGCTTTATACTGCAGCGACTAGATCCAGGAAAAGTTTACAAATAGCCATCGCCCCAAGTACATTAGAAATCATGTTGGGGCAATGTTTTCGCAAACAATCGAATCTTGTTGAGAGAGTTATAGTCATTTAAAATTAGATTTGCAGATCTTGCTACGTCGGCTTAGCCCAAATTTTTCTTCCTTCGCTCGAGCCTTGCCTTCGGCAATGGTCTCTCGCTCCAGGAAATAAAATTTGTGCGCCTCCTAGCCATATCTGCAAATCTAAATTTAAACGACTATAGAGACCGTTAACGGTCTCTTAGGGGCTCATAAACTGAGAGCGTAGCAGCTTACAAGAGATCTCATCGTACTCTTCAGTAACTAAATTGCAGGCAAAGGCTACTTCAAAGGAAAAAATTGTTTCTTTGTCACCGTTTTCTATGACAAACAGGTCAATAAAAACAGAGCCTGAGTTGATGATGGACCCGTTTGCTTCTATTTTATGAGTAATTAAATGCGATCCTTTAAATTCTGAAGACTGTGCCATGTGGTATTCTAAAGGCTCGCAAGAGTTATTTAAATCATTCCCGTTTTTTCCGGAATAAAGCGGAGCTATTTCTCGTGCAAGTTGAGTAAAATTTCCGCTGAGCAGTATTTCGAAAAATACGGAATTAAAAACGCCTTGATCAGATCTTTTCAAGATGAGGTCTCTTTTGTCTTTCTCATTGGGGAATATTGAATCAACATGGTCGGAAATATTTTTATACACATCTTGTGGAGACGGTGCTGATGTCTTGTCAAAAACTTTTTGCTCGTTATTATGAATGACAAGAATGGAAATTGTTCTTGCTACATCAATCGGAATTTGCTGTTCAGGGTTTTTCTCATAAGAAATTGGGGACAGTTTGTGTTTCCCAACCCTTTTATTGAACTCTTCTGCTAATTCTTCTCCTATGACCGTTGATAGTGTAGTTGATCTGTTTGAGGATAGGTTTACTTTCTGAGCTGGCTCAGTTTTTGAGACATATTTAAGGGTAAAGTATAAAAATAATTCCTTGATTTTAGAAAAAATTTCCATAATACAGTCTAGCGCAGATGATTTTAAGTTTGGCCGTTCGAAAGAAAAGTTTAATACTTCAGGATTTATTGAGAATGTTAGGTGTCCTGCTGTGTAATTAATTGTATTAATCATATTGACCTTTGTTTTTTTTATTACTTACGTGTTTATTATAAACCAACAACAGATGAAGGTCAATTGACTTGGTGGGGTAAGTTTTTTTTATGTCAAAAATGACTCAAAAAAAATCAGTTCTTTACGAATTTGGGAAATCTTATTATAGTGGTAGCTTTTAACCTATAGAGGATTTATGGCTGAAAAAAAAGACAAAGCAAAAACAAAAAGACCTTCCGCTCTGAAACGGAATATTCAAAGTGAAAAAAATCGTTTATCAAACCGCTCCTATCGCGCTAGCGTGTTAACTGCCGTGCGAAATTTTGAATCATCCCTTGCTAAGAAAGAAACTGCGGAGCAGTTGAAAGAAGGGCTTAACAAAATTTATAGTTTGATGGACAGAGGGGTAAAAAAAGGTGTTTACAAGCCTAATAAAGCCTCTCGTACGAAGTCCCGTTTGAGCGCTCGCATAGCTTCTGTATAAGTCTTGAGACTCCCTCTCATTCAGCCAAAGGCAGAATTGCATATTGGAACGAATATATGTGGTTCTGTCGTTGATTTTTGTGAAAATCGGGCCGTTGTAGTTGCTGATCCTGCTTTAAAGGATTTTGTTGCCTCTTTGCCTTTCGAGGTCGTGTTTATTCCGAGTGGAGAAGCGGCAAAGACGGCTGAGGCGGCTACAACTCTTCAGCATACTTTGTTTTTGATGGGCTGCGACCGAGAGACGACTCTTATTGCTTTAGGCGGAGGAGCCACGACAGATCTAGTCGGTTTTGTAGCGTCAATTCTTTTTCGCGGAGTCCCCCTTGTTTTAATTCCTACGACCCTTTTGGCCATGGTCGATGCGGCGATTGGAGGAAAAACGGGGATTAATACTTCTTTTGGGAAAAACCTTCTTGGCGCTACGTACTTCCCTAAAAAAATCTTTATAGATTTTCAGTTCCTCAAAACACTTCCTGAAAAAGAGCTATTCAATGGCTACGCTGAAATCATCAAATTGGGATTGGTATGGGACGCTTCGCTTCTTGAGGCTAATGAAAGCGAGCGGATCCACAAAGCCATTAGAGGGAAACTTGAAATTGTTGAACAAGATCCCTTCGACGCTTCCTTAAGGCGTATCTTAAATTTTGGCCATACGATTGGTCATGGCCTTGAGCGTGCTTTAGATTTTTCTATGTCTCATGGAGAAGCTGTTGCTATTGGCTGTTTAACAGAAAGTTATTTGAGTAGACAGCTTGGCTATTTATCTGAAAAAGATTTTGAGCAGATTTGCTCTTTTTACCCGCCACTACGCCTTCCGGAAAGCTACTGTCGTCAAAGACTTTTTCAGGCGATGGCCTCTGATAAAAAAAGAAGCTCGGGAAACGTTCGGTTTGTTTTGATTGATGCGATAGGCCATGCCCTATCTTTTGAAGGACAATACTGCCGGGCGGTTCCTGAGGAGTCCTTACTCCAGGCTCTTGCCTGGATGGAGCGTTATTGTGGCTAAGCTGCATGTTAAGCCCTCTGGTCTTCGAGGGAGTTTGTCTGTTCCTTCTTCGAAGTCTCATACTCTCCGCGCCATTCTCTTTGCGGCGCTTGCAAAAGGCGTTTCTGTGATCGATCATGTTCTTCCTTCTCCTGATACGCAAGCGATGTGTGATGCTGTGGAGCTCTTAGGAGCTGAAGTCAACAAAGAGGCTTATCGATTGACTGTTCGGGGGTGTTCTGGGAAGCCTCAAATCCCTGACAATGTAATCCAGTGTGGCAATTCGGGGCTGGTTCTTCGCTTGATCGGAGCTATTGCTGGATTAATTCCTCAATATACGATCCTTACTGGAGACGTTTCTATCCGGCATCATCGTCCGATTAGTCCTTTGCTCGATGCACTGCAGCAATTAGGAGCTGTGGGGCTCTCTTCTCGGGGTGATGGACATGCGCCTATCATGATTAAAGGTCCTTTTATTCATGGAAAGGCCACTTTGGATGGACAAGATTCTCAGCCAGTCTCTGGGCTATTGATTGCTGGAGCTTTTTCGCCTCATCCTATCGAACTTCATGTACGAAACCCTGGAGAAAAGCCTTGGATTGATTTAACGCTGTCTTGGTTTAAAAGGCTTGGCATTCCTTATCTTGCCAAAGAGCATAGTTATTATCGGTTGGAGGGAAATGCCTCTATTGAAGGGTTTGAATATTCTGTGCCCGGCGATTTTAGCTCGGCGGCCTTTCCTATGGCAGCAGCTCTTCTTACTAGCTCTCCTTTAACTCTTCATAATCTCGATATGGATGACCTGCAGGGAGACAAGGCTGTGATTTTTGTGCTACAGCAAATGGGAGCTCAGTTCTCCTTTGAAAAGAACTCTCTCAAAGTCGAAACGGCTTCTTCCCTTCAAGGAAGAAGGATCGATATCAATGATTTTATTGATGCATTGCCTATTTTAGCTGTGATTGGGTGTTTTGCTCAAAGCCCTACAGAACTCATTGGCGGAGCTATTGCTCGCAAAAAAGAATCAGATCGGATTTGCTCTATTGCTGTAGAATTGAGAAAAATGGGGGCGAATATAGAAGAAAGGCCAGACGGTCTTATGATTTACCCCTCAACGCTTCATGGAGCTGAGTTGAGCGCCTACCAAGATCATCGGATAGCCCTCAGTCTTGCTGTTGCAGCGATGGCGGCCACAAGTCCTAGTACAATCTCTGGAATTGAGTGTATCTCGAAGACTTATCCCCATTTTTATGAAGATTTTAAGGCGGTTGGAGCGAAGCTGGAGCTTTGCTAAGAAGCTGATTTTTCAGAGCTAGGCTCTATTCTATATCGAAAGGCGGAGGGTTGTTGAATGCAGGCCAGCCTGCCTCAACCGCTGCTGTTCGATTTCCCGCTGAAACAAGCTTGAATTTGTGGAAAATCGCAGCCACTTCTTTTTGATTAATCGTTTCACCTTGGGCGACTAGTTTGTTATAAACCTTGATAGTTCCGTCTAGACCGCGACTTTCATGGATTACATTTAAAACAATCCGGTCTTTATAACCGATTGTGCTTTCATCAAACTTTTCTACATTATTTTTTTGAAGCCTTTCATGAATCTTGCCTGGGTTGGAAGGCAAAGGAGCTGACCTTTGAGATCTAGGCTCTACATGGAAAGGCGGCGGGTTGTTGAATGCAGGCCAGCCTGTCTCAACTGCTTCTATTCGATTTCCCGTTGAAATAAGGTTGAATTTGTAGAAAATGGCATCCACTTCTCTTTGATCAATCGTTTCACCTTGAGCGACTAGCTTCTTATATACCTTGATACTTCCGTCTAGGCCGCGACTTTCATGGATTGCATTTAAAACAATCTGGTCTTTATAGCCGATTGTGCTTTCATCAAATTTTCCTGCATCATTAATCTGGTTTACGCTGGTATAGAAAAGAGCTGACTTTTCAGCGCCAGGCTCTATGGGAAAAGGCATGGCGTTGAACCTAGGCCAGCCTGCAGCATGTTCTGCTATTCGCTTTTCCTTTGAGTTAAGAACGTATTTTGTGAGAGTGGCGGCTACTTGCGCCTCATTAACTATTACATTTTTTTTGTTTAGTTCTTTAGCTAAGGCGCGGGATCCTAAAAGGCCGCGACTTTCATGGACTGCATTTAAAACAATCCGGTCTTTAAGATTGATTTTTTGGTCATCGAACTTTTCTATCCCCTTTATTTGGGGCGTTGCCATATGAGAGCCCATTCCAACGGTTTCTAAAATAGACAATTCTTCCTCATCAGCTTCCTTTTCATTTCCGTCTACACCTTCTTGTAAATCACTATTTGCTTCTATTTGAAACAATTCTTCCTGCATGAATTGGATAGATTCTTCATCAGAATAGAGAGGAGATTCTCCTATTCTTTCTTCTCTAGAAGGAGCCAATGCTTCCCAAGTATCTGCCATCTGAGAAAAATGGTCTAGCTGGGAAATGCTTTGTTCATTGGCATCGAATGGCCTCAACACGCTACTTATCTGCTCCTCGTTAGAATCTTCTAACAAAATATTAGAAGGGCTAAATGCGTAATCGGAGAGATCCAATGAATCCGATAAAGTTTGATCTTGAGTTGATAAAGTCTTAGCTGCTTCTTGTCTTTGCCCAAGAGTGCTAAGGTTTTTTGCCACCAAAATCCTGTAGACCGAACCTTCAGAAATAACAATCTTCGGCTTGTTTAGCTCATTTGCTATTGCGCGACAGCTCAACTCAGGCTTCTCCCGAGCGAGGCGTGCAACGGTCTCTTGTATTATATGAGTAACCTTGTTGTACCGTTTGGAATCCAAGGAAAATAACTTTTCAGCGCCAGGCTCTATGGGAAAAGGCATAGCGTTGAATCTAGGCCAGCCTGAAATATGTTCTTCTCTTCGTTTTTCTGTTGTTGCAAGGTCGTATTTCTTGAGAGTACGATCTACTTGATCAATACTAACCATTACGTTTTTTTTATTTAGTTCTTTAGCTAAAGCGCGGCATCCTAAAACACCACGACTTTCATACACTGCATTTAAAATGAATTGGTCTTTAAGGGTGATTGTTTTGTCATCGAGCTTTTCTACACCCGTTATTTTGGACGTTTCACTATGAGAATCCATTCCAACGGTTTCTAAAATAGACAATTCTTCCTCGTCGGCTTCCTTTTCATTTCCATCTACAGCTTCTTGTAAATCACTATTTGCTTCTATTTGAAACAATTCTTCCTGCATGAGCTCCAGAGGAGGTTGAGGAGATCCGCTCATCCATTCTTCCCAAGTATCTACCGTCTGAGAAAAACAATCTAACTGAGGAATACTTTGTTGGTTGCCCTCGAACGGCTTCAAAACACTACTTATCTGCTCCTCGTTAGAATCTTCTAACACAATACTAGAAGGGCTAAATGCAAAGTCGGAGAGGTCCAATGAATCCGAAGTATGATCTTGTGTTGATAAAGCCATAGCTGCTTCTAGTCTTTGCCTACGAGTACTAAGGTTTTTTTTCACCAAAATATTACCGACCGAAGCTTTAGAAATATAAAAGTCTCGCCCGTTCAACTGATTTGCTATTCCTCTGTGACCCAACTGAGGGTTCTCTAGAGCAAGCCTTACAACAGTCTCCTCCATTATAGGGTCGTTAATCTTGAATCGTTGATAAGGCAAAGGAATTAACTTTTCAGAGCCGGGCTCTATGGAAAAAGGCATGGCGTTGAATCTAGGCCAGCCTGCAATATGTTCTGCTCTTCGCTTTTCTGTTGTTTCAAGGTCGTATTTCGTGAGAGTGCGAGATACTTGATCCTCAGTAACCATTACGTTTTTTTTGTTTAGTTCTTTAGCTAAAGTGCGGTATCCTAAAAGACCACGACTTTCATAGATTGCATTTAAAATGAATCGGTCTTTAAGGTTGATTTTTTGTTCATCGAACTTTTCTATCCTCTCTATCGGAGACGTCTCAGTATGAGAACCTCTTCCAATGGTGTCTAAAAGAGACAACCTTCGCTCTATTTCCTCATCAGCTTCCTTTTCATTTCCATCTACACTTTCTTGGAAATCACTATTTGCTTCTATTTGAAACAATTCTTCCTGCATGAATTGGGTAAATTCTTCATTAGAATCGAGAGGAGGTCCGCTCATCCATTCTTCTCTAGAAGGATCTAATACTTCAGCAGTCTGTACCATCTGAGAAAACTCATCCATTTGAAGAACTCTCTGCTCTTCACTATCGAACTCGTCAGAAACAGAAATGGGATCTTGGCAGTCTTTCGGTTTCGACAAACAGATGCGCTTGGAGACACGGGACTCGTTTATAGGAGATCTGAGCCTCTTATAGCCTGTTGACTCAACAACTAAATCTTCCGGAGAAAAGGGGCCTTGTTCGTAATAAGACATGTCTTTTGACTGAATATCAGAAGGACTAAGTAGGTAGTCGGTAAAATCCAATGAATGTGGTAAATCCCTGTCTTTTATGCTCTGAGAAGGAGACGAGAAGACAGCCTGAGCTACCTGGGAGCTCTTTTGAGTTGTGGACGTCTGAAAATCTTCTTCATCTTTGGAAAAATCCCCCCATTCAGAAGGACTAAAAAAAATTTTTGGCGAAATGGGAATCATAAAAACTTTAATGTTAATTTAATATATTTTAACATTTAAATTATATAAATCAACATTAAATATTACTATATAAGCGCCTATAATGGTAGATATAGACCTCCGCCAGAGAGCCCCTCTATACCCCTGCAAATTCACGCTTGCTTTCCGGGTTCTGGTTTTTTGCAAGTCTACTAAGGCCCAAGAGGTTATGTCGATTAGCGAAAAGCCGAATCAGCTTTACGATCACCGAATTTGCGTATGAGGGGAGTTTTGCCGGTTTTTTCCCTTTTATATCAAAAAAATCTAAGGAGCCTTCTCGCTAAAATCCCGAATCTTCAAGCTGTTTTCGGTAATCATTTGAAGGATATGCAAGACTTGTCGTAATATGTTACGACATCTAGGGCTTTGTTATGACTAAAAAAATCTCCATTTTTTCTCTTGTTATTTTGATCATTGCAGCGATTGATAATGTGCGGAATTTGCCAGCGGCTGCTTTGTTTGGCAATTCCATTATTTTCTTCTTCATTTTTGCAGCTCTTGTTTTCCTTATTCCTGTTTCACTAGTGTCTGCGGAGCTTTCTGCAGCCTTTCCTGAGAAAGGGGGGATCTATCAGTGGGTCAATAAGGCCTTTGGGAAAAAGTGGGCGATGGCGGCCATTTGGCTCCAGTGGATCAATACCATGGTCTGGTATCCGACGATCCTCTCTTTTGTAGCGGGAACGTTGGCTTATTTGATCGACCCTCAACTTGCCCAGCATAAACCCTATTTAATTACCTGTATTTTAGTGGTTTTTTGGGGGCTTACTTTGGTGAATCTCAAAGGGATTCATATTTCAGCCTATATTAATAACATTTTTGCTCTTCTTGGCACAGTTTTGCCCATGATCTTATTGATGATCCTTGGGGGAATTTGGTTTTTTACTGGCCAGCCGCGGCAAATTTCTTTAACAGGCCCTGGGCTCATTCCTTCCCTTGCTGACTCGACAAACTGGGTTTCTTTAATAGCAATTATGGCCTCCTTTTTGGGGATGGAGCTTTCGGGGGTTCATGTGAACCACATCCGAGACCCTCAGAAAAATTTTCCTAGGGCTGTGTTTACGGCTGCTTTATTTATTTTCCTTTCTATGACCTTAGGGTCTTTGGCTATTGCTTTTGTGCTTCCTGAAAAGGAGATCAACTTAGTCTCCGGAGTCATGCAGGTCTTTACAAGTTTTCTCGAATCTTTTGGATTGAAGCCTTGGCTGCCAGTGCTCACGTTTTGTATCGTCATCGGTTCGATTGGCAACATGATTAACTGGCTGATCTCTCCTGCAAAAGGGCTTTTGCACGCTGCAGAGTTTGGCTTTTTGCCTCCCTTTTTCTCGCGCCAAAACAAAGCTGGCGTTGCTTACAATATTCTTATAGCGCAAGGCGTCATAGTCACGCTCGTTTGTATTCTTTTTCTGTTTGAGCCTACTGTCAATTCTTTTTATTGGTTTTTGACAGCTCTTAGCACAGAGCTCTACATGATGATGTATCTATTGATGTTTGGCGCAGGTCTTTGTCTTCATTACAAATATCTCGACCGACCTGCATCGTTTAAAATTCCTGGGAAAGCTTTTGGGATGTGGACGACTTGTCTTCTTGGATTTGTTGGGTGTTTAACAACGATTGTAGTCAGCTTTTTCCCTCCGGATACGATTGATACTGGAGGTTCCTTTCGTTATTTGATGATGATTGTGATAGGCAATATCTTGACGATTAGTCCACTTTTCCTCTTCTATCTGTATCGAAGAAAAAAGAGATCATAGTTTATCCTGATAAGATGAGCATTATTTTATTTGGGTTTAAGGGGTGTGGGAAAACTTATCATGGAAAGCGTCTAAGTTTATTATTAAACCTCCCCTTCATTGACACAGATGACCTTATTGTCAAGCTATACGGAGAACAACTTCCCATTCGAGAGATTCATTCCAAGTTAGGAGAAGAGGCTTTTCGCTCTTTAGAGGCAAAGGCGATTCATCAACTTCAAGCTTCTTTAAATGCAGTCATTGCTTTGGGGGGCGGCGCTGTGTTGAATCCTGTAAATGTGGGTCATTTGCAAAACATAGGTCAGCTCGTCTATTTAAAAGCCAGTTTTGAGACGATTAAAGAGCGGATATTAAAAGAAGAAATTCCCTCCTTTGTCGATGCAACGAGGCCTTTTGAATCATTGAAAGAAATCTATGAAAAGAGGATCCTCATCTATGAGAAGATTCCTGCGCAGTGGATGGATGTTGATTGATGGTTTATGGCCTCTAATTTTTTTGGACAATCCTTTCGAATAACGACTTTTGGTGAGTCTCATGGCCCTGCAATGGGAGTGGTGATCGATGGGTGTCCTGCAGGACTTTCTGTTTCGCAAGAAGACATAGATGCAGAACTTCGATTAAGACAGCCTGGTAAAAGCGTCTATACTTCTTCCAGGTCAGAGCCGGACCGAGCAGAGATTTTGTCGGGGCTTTTTGAAGGAAAGACAACAGGAGCTCCGATCGCAATTCTCATTTCGAATAAAGATGCAGATTCCTCTCAATATAGCGCCATCAAAGATCTTTATCGCCCCGGACACGCAAACTTCACCTATCTTGGGAAATATGGGATTTTTGATGATCGAGGTGGAGGAAGGGCTTCAGCGCGAGAGACTGTAGCGAGAGTTGCAGCTGGCGCTGTCGCTAAAAAATTACTCGCTCTCTATGAGATAGATTGCGTTGCTTTCGTCTTTGAAATAGGAGCGATTGCGAGCGGGTCTATTGACGTATCTGATCTGAAAAAACTTCGCGCAAAGACGTATGCCAATCCTATTTTTTGTCCTGATGAAGAGGCTTCTCAAAAGATGATGGAGAAGCTTCTTCAGATAAAAGAGGAAAAAGATTCTCTCGGAGGCATTCTTGGCTGCGTGGCCCATGTCCCTTTGGGACTAGGAGAACCAATTTATTACAAACTGGAAAGTATGCTCGCCTCTGCAATGCTCTCTCTTCCTGCAACAAAAGGGTTTGAAATAGGCTCTGGCTTTGCTGGCGCACGAATGAAAGGCTCAGAGCATAATGACGCTTTCGATCTCGATGAAAATGGACGCGTTCATACAGTCACGAACTTTGCTGGAGGGGCTCTTGGAGGAATTTCAAGCGGATCTCCTCTTTTTTTTCGCGTGGCATTTAAACCTACCTCAAGTATTAAAAAAGCTCAGCAAACAGTCAGTCTTAAAGGAGAAAGAGCCTCTTTTCAACTCCCGGACTCCGGACGGCACGATCCTTGTGTAGCTATTCGAGCGGTCCCTATTGTTGAAGCGATGACAGCGCTTGTCCTTGCTGACGCCTTATTAATGAATAGGGGAAGTAGAGCTTGAGAAAATCAACGAACCCTTACTTTGTAAACACCCTCTAAGAAGCTGTCCTAAAACCTGGCTTCTAAGTCGATAAAAAAAATATTTTCCTTGGTGAGGCGCTGTCAGCAAAGGTTAATTGTTCAAAATTGAATCATGAAGGTTGCATTTAATTATAAAGGTTATATGATATTGACAGAAAGGAGACTTCAGTTCACAATACTTTTTGTTTTTTATACACAAAAAACCTGAAGAATTGGGGTTTTAGCAAGGATATTCCCCGGATTTTGGGGTAAGTCCTAGGAGACTAAAGACGATTCTTCAGATTATTTGTGTATATTCCTTTCCCTCTCGAAATTAGGAGACCATGAGCAGCACAACATCTTTTACCACCAATCCACAGCATCAACAAAAAATTGAAGAGCTTGTGACTCTTGCTAAAGAGCAGGGGTTTCTTACTTATGAAGAGATCAATGAAATCCTTCCGATGACCTTTGATTCTCCTGAGCAAATCGATCAGGTGCTGATCTATTTGAGCGGAATGGATATTCAGGTGCTCAATCAAGCCGAGGTTGAACGGCAAAAAGAGCGTAAAAAAGAAGCTAAAGAGCTGGAGGGAATCCCTAAAAGAAGCGAAGGGACTTCAGACGACCCAGTCCGCATGTATCTGAAAGAGATGGGCTCTGTTCCCTTGCTGACCAGGGAAGAAGAGGTAGAGATCTCCAAGCGCATCGAAAAAGCTCAGATGCAGATTGAAAAAATTATTTTACGCTTTCGCTACTCCATCCGAGAAGCCATCTCGATTGCTTACTATTTGATTTCTGGTAAAGACCGTTTTGACAAGCTCATTTCAGAAAAAGAAGTGTCTGACAAAGCTCATTTTATGAATTTGCTACCTAGGTTGTCAGAGCTGATGAGACAAGAGGATCAGCAGTTAGAATCTTTGCTTTTCCGAGGACGCAATCCTGATTTGAAAAGAGAAGAGAGAGCTCATTTAATAGAAGAGACAGAAAAGTGCCGGATCAGAGCTCAGGCGTATTTACGAAGATTTTGCTGTAGACATAATATTATTGAAGATTTTGGCGAAGTCATCCTGTCGGCCTATGATCGGTTTTTACTGTTAGAAAAAGATATTCAGGAGTTAACCCCTCGGGCTGAAAAAAATAAGTTTGCTGCTGCTAAATTAGCTGCCGCCAAAAGAAAGCTTTATAAGCGAGAATTGGCTGCTGGCAGATCTTTGGACGAATTTAAAAAAGACGTCCGGATGCTTCAAAGATGGATGGATAAAAGCCAAGAAGCAAAAAGAGAGATGGTCGAATCGAATTTGCGCTTAGTGATTTCGATTGCGAAGAAATATACCAACCGCGGCCTCTCCTTTTTGGATTTAATCCAGGAAGGAAATATGGGGCTCATGAAGGCGGTTGAAAAATTTGAATACCGCCGAGGATATAAATTTTCCACCTACGCCACTTGGTGGATTAGACAGGCTGTTACCCGCGCTATTGCAGATCAGGCCCGGACGATTCGTATTCCTGTTCACATGATTGAAACCATTAATAAAGTGCTCCGCGGCGCTAAAAAATTAATGATGGAGACAGGAAGAGAGCCAACTCCTGAAGAGCTGGCTGCTGAATTAGGTCTTACTCCCGAGCGTGTTCGAGAGATTTATAAAATTGCCCAACATCCGATCTCGTTGCAAGCAGAAGTGGGAGACGGTGGCGAGAGCCAATTTGGGGACTTTTTAGAAGACACAGCGATAGAGTCTCCTGCTGAAGCGACCGGCTATGCGATTTTAAAAGATAAGATGAACGAGGTCCTTTCTACATTGACTGATCGGGAAAGAACTGTCTTAATTGAGCGTTTTGGACTTTTAGATGGTAAACCAAAAACATTGGAAGAAGTGGGAGTCAGATTTAAAGTGACTCGCGAGCGAGTGCGTCAAATTGAAGCAAAAGCGCTCCGTAAGATGCGCCATCCAACTCGGGCAAAACAGCTTCAAGCATTTCTAGATCTTTTAGAAGGAGAATAGGAGCCTGTTTAAAATCTAAGCTTCTGTCGATTTTCGGGTTCTTTTGAGCCAAATTTTGCTTCTTTTTCGGGGGGTAATATCGTATTCCAGTATATGACCCCCCGAAAAAGAAACGAAATTTGGCCAAAATAATCCCGAAAATCGACGAAGTCTTAGATCTTGAACAGGCTCTAAGAAGGGGGAATGGAGCGTATCGGAGTCGAACCGATGGCCTCAACAATGCCATTGTTGCGCTCTACCAACTGAGCTAACGCCCCTTGAATCGCCTGTAATCATAGAACAGCGCAGACAATTTTTTCAATCGGAAGATGCGAATGCAGCGAATTTTTTCCTTAGCGACCCTAGCCTTGGTTGTTCTGCTTCTTTTAAGTTTACCAAAAGGGGCTTCAGATAATCTCCGTTTTTACGCGGTCGCTTCTTTCACGCCGGCTTGGAATTTGGCTCATCGATTTGGAAAGTATCTGCAAGAGCGTCCTATTTTTGCCTCTACTGTTTCGAGCTCTAAAGAAACAGCCCAGCTTCAGCTTGAAATCCAGCATTTACGTTCCCAGTTAGAAGTGCAGTCTGCTTGGAAAGGCTGGGTGGAACATGTTCAATCTCAAATAGCTGTATTAGGTCAGTTGAAAGCAGGTCCTTACCAGCCGTTTGCCGAGCGGAGATGGGAAGAGATGAACGACTTGGTGCAAAGGCAATTTTTTGCTCTTTTGGCTCCGGTGATCTATAGAGATCCCAGTTCCTGGAGCAGCAGCCTCTGGATTCAGGTCGGGCAGAAAGATAATGAATCTTTAGGCCGCACAGTCGTGGCCAAAAACAGTCCTGTTGTCGTAGGTTCTTCTCTTGTGGGGGTTGTCGAATTCGTTGGAGCTGAGCAATCGAGAGTGAGGCTCATTACTGACTCAGGTCTTATTGTCTCTGTAAGAGCAGTTCGTGGGAAAACCCAGGATATAGAACTGTCTCAATTGGTAGAGAGGCTTCAAACGAGGATTTCTTGTCGTTCCGATCTTCCTTTCGATGCCTCTCAGAAAGCTCTTCTTGCCAATCTCCTGCATCGCTTACAAACTCATGTCGGCTCAGAAGACGGTTACTGCGCCAAAGGGCATTTGCAAGGAAGCTCATCTCCTTTTTGGCGCTCTCGCGGTCTTTATCTCAAAGGAGTGGGGTTTAATTATGATTATCCGGATCAAGAAGGTCCCGCAAGAGAGCTTCGAACGGGAAGACCGGTGGGCACTCAAGGAGCAGAGCTTCCTCTTTTAAAAGAGGGAGATCTCCTCGTGACTTCTGGACTCGATGGTGTATTTCCCCCTGGGATCCAAGTGGGAATCGTCACAAAGATCGATCCTTTGTTGGAAGGCTCTTATGCCTATGATTTAGAGGCGCGTCCTACAGTTCCCCATTTTCATGATTTGGGGGTTGTTTTCGTATTGCCTCCACTCACTTTGGAATAGAATTCTTTCTTTGGGGCTCTGCCCCAAACCCCGCCAAAGAGCTGGCGCCCTTTGGAAACCGCGTGTTTATTTTCTGGGGCAAAGCCCATAGGGCCTTGCCTCAGAAAGAAGAAAAATAGGATTTTAAAGGACGCAGTCCTTTAACGGGGTCCGGGGCGGAGCCCCGATAAGTCGCTCTTGCCAAATGTATATTCATAGACTTCTTTTCGGATTTGTTGAAACCTGCTCTTGTCTAGGTGTCTCGTCTGTTGATCGAGAAGGAAAAGATTCTTATAGTCTTTGGGAAAGATTTCAACGCCACATCGGTAGAGATAAAGTCCCTGATCAGAGGATCTACTCCGTTTTTGGTGATTAAGAAAGTACATGGGGCAGGATTGATTGAGGAAGTCATAGCCGATAGAAGACATATCTCCAATATAGCCATCGCATATGTCCAAAAGAGCGTAAATGGGAGGAAAATCGGTGAGCCAAAAGATATTCGTTTTTTCTTTCCAGCGGCCGATCATCTGTTCGATTTGGGGGGCGAAAGCTGTGAGTGTATTGGGATGAGGTTTGACGATTAGCGTATAGTTATCTGGAAGGGTTTCAGCTAAAATAGGAAAAGCTTCCCAAAAAGAGCAGTTGCCTTCAAGATCTTGCCAGGTAGGAGCGTACAAAAAAGTTGTTTGACCTCTTGGGATATTTTTTTTTGTCAGCTCTCGGTAGAATGTTTGATGTTTCTCAAAATAGGATTGGCGGAAGTTGCCAACTTGCTCGATATGTAGATGAGACAGATCTTTTATTTTTTCTTGAATCGCGTCAAACATTTTTGTTCCGTAGACAAACACGGTTTGTTCATGGCATAAATGTTCAAAGACAGCGCTTTTCCAACCTTTATCGGAATTTCCATGGGGTAAGAGACAAGTATTTAGTGTGGCTAACGGGAAGCTAGATTGAAGGATGGGGCGCGGATGACAGGAAATAATCGTTGTAGGAAGCTCTATATTTGGCCATTTTTTGTGGATCATTTGCAAATCTGGATAATAGGTAGATGCTAGCTCGGCTAACATGGGCTCGCAGATAATCAGCGGGTAGCCTTTGAGAGCGCAAAAAGGCCCGAGATGATCCAGATAGTGAAGAGAGTCGCTTAAAATGAGGCCAGCAGCTTCCATATGTAAAAGCATCGCATGATGTAAGGTTTCACGTGAAGGAAATTTCTCAGTTGCATCAGTGGTTTGAAGCTAATAAACGTTCTTTCCCTTGGAGAGAAAAAAAGAATCCTTATGCCGTTTTAGTCTCTGAAATTATGCTTCAGCAAACAAGAGCGAGTGTTGTTGTCCCTTATTTTGAAAAATGGATGGAGCGATTTCCGAATATTGAGACCTTAGCAGAAGCCTCGACAGAAGAGGTCATTAAGCTTTGGGAAGGGCTTGGTTATTATTCAAGAGCCAGACGGCTGCATGCGGCGGCGCAACAGATTGTTCGAGAATTTGAGGGAAAAATTCCAAGCACAAAAGAGAAATTGATGACGATTGCTGGATTGGGGCCTTATACGGTTGGAGCTATTTTGAATTTTGGATTTCATCAAAGAGCCCCTGCTGTCGATGGGAATGTCGCACGCGTTTTTTCTAGATATTTTTTGATGGAAGAAAACATACAAAGATCTTCTGCTAAACGTCGGCTTGAAGAGTTTGCTAGCCAATATGCAGATGCTCAGCAACCTTGGGTAACTGCAGAGGCATGGATTGAGTTAGGAGCATCGGTTTGTGGCAAAAAACCCCAATGTAGCGATTGTCCTTTGCAGCAAGGTTGTCTAGCGCGTCAGACAGACAAGGCGCAGTATTTGCCCATCACTTCGGCCTCGACTGCGACAATCTTTTTATTTCGCTCTGTATTTGTCATAGAAGCTGAAGGAGACGTCTTGCTCAAAAAAGGAGCTCCGGGTCAGCTTATGGGCGATTTATATGAGTTTCCTTTTGTGGAAAAGGCAAAAGACTGGGTTCCCCCTTCCTTCGCCACGAAGAGGCTTCCCTTCAGTGTAAAACATGCTTTTACCAAATATGTCGCACATTTAACTTCTTACAGCGTTTCGTTTTCTTGTAAACAAGAGGCGCTCGCTTTTTTACAAGCCTGCGGCGCTGTCTCTCCGCTCTCCTACGTATGGGCCAGCTCTAGTGAATTGTTGAACTTCCCTTTTTCAGCAGGACATCGCAAAATTCTTCATTATTGGAGGGCTCAGTGAATATTCTTCATGTAGAAGCTTCCACTGGATGGGGCGGACAAGAAATGCGAATTTTGCGTGAAGCTGAAGGGATGAGACAAAGAGGCCATGTCATCATATTTGCTGTGATGAAAGGGGGGCTTTTAATCGAAAAGGCGAAAGCTGCAGGGTTTGTGGTCTATGAACTGAATTTTTATAAAAAAGCCTGGGGCATCACGCTATTTCGTTTGCTGCGTATTTTTCGAAAACACGCAATTGATGTCATCAATACTCACTCTTCACTCGATAGTTGGATTGGAGGGGTTGCAGCAAGGATTGCCCGGAAAAAAATTATTCGCACTCGCCATTTATCCACATCGATTCGACCTGGGCTCAATAGCAAAATCTTATATGGATATTTGGCTGATTTTGTTGTGACTACTTGTCAAGAGACCGCATCCGCTATTTGCCAAAGCGCTGGGAGGTCTCAAACAAGTTGCCTTTCCATTGCAACAGGAATTCATCCGAAAGCCATTGCTTATGAGACTGGAGCGCCTGAAACATTTCGACAGCAGCTCGGCCTTCTTCCTGGACAACTTCTCGTAGGGACTGCCTGTTTTATGAGATCTTGGAAAGGGATCGATGATTTTTTGCTCGCCGCGAATTTCCTCCGCGATGATGAAAGGATTCGGTGGGTGATTATAGGGGGAGGTCATTTTGATACTTACAAACGAAAAGCAGACGAGCTTCGTTTGGAAGGGATTGTTCATTTTACAGGCCATTTAGAAAATCCTTATGCAGCCATTGGCGCATTAGATTTATTTGCTCTTTTAAGCACAGCTAATGAAGGGGTTTCTCAAGCCATTTTGCAGGCTGCTTATTTGCAAAAACCACTGATTGCAACTTCGACAGGAGGTCTTCAAGAAGTGTGCATTCCCGAAGAGACGGGAATCCGGGTCGACAAACATGCGCCCCATCAAGTAGTTTCAGCTGTGTTGCGTTTACAAAGTGACCCATCAACCCGCCATCATTTAGGCCAAAGAGCCAAACAACTCGTTCTAGAGCGCTTTACGTTTGATAAAATGTTAGATCAAATGGAAAAAGCATATCAATTTATTGAAAGATCGTTGTAATTGAAATCAATCTTCTGTTTGCGTTAGCCTGTTAAAAATTAAACCTTTTAAAGGCATAAAACTATGACAAGTCCAGTTAGAGAATCCTCTGAGCCTTCGAAATTTGATCTTATTGGTGCGCTTAGCAGCTTAGAACCTGCATTATTTAGAATCATGCAGTATTCTGTCGGATCTTTTTTATCGAACGATCCTCATGAGAGCAAAGAAGCGGTGGCAACGGGAAGAAGCATACGTCTTGTATCAAAGCTTTGGAAGGATATAGCAGACGATTATTTGCCCAAGATCTATGGGCCGGAGTTTGAAAAGATGCCTCTTATTGGTTTTCGTCATTTAATGGTCGATGCTCAGCTCCGAGCTCATGCAGAGCTTCAGCTTTCTGAAAATGAGGAGCCTGACTATTTCTCAAGGTTCCTTGCCTTGACCTCTGAACTGAGAAGCCGAGGAGCTCAGATCCCTAAAGAGTTGAGCGTTTTAAGCCCTCATTATTATCTAAAAGAGCAAAGGCTCTTTGATGAAGCTCTTGAAGAGGTGTGGAGTAGAATAAATAGAATCAACCCTTTACCAGCTGAACAAATTCGTGCGATTTTCTATTCGTCACAAGGGCAAGAAAGGATCCAATCTATTACGAGAATAGATCTTTCCGATTTGGGACTAACAATTCTTCCTCCAGAAATAAAACTATTTACAGGGTTAGAAGAGCTTTGTTTGAATGATAATCAGTTAGAAATGCTTCCTGAGTGGATCTCCAGCTTGACTCGGCTAAAACATCTTTCTCTCAACCGGAATTGCTTTTCAGAGTTTCCTCATCCAATCATAAGCCTTTCTCAGTTGGAAGTATTAATTTTTAAGGAAAATACTCTTATAGAGCTTCCCGATTCTATTGTAGAGCTCAGAAATTTACGAATTTTGAAGCTTAAAGATAATGAGATTGCAACTCTTCCCGAATGTTTTAGTGACCTCTCTTCTTTAAGAGAACTGAATCTTGCCAAAAATCAACTGACAGATATTACAGCTATCACGGGACTTTCTGGATTGAAAATTCTTGATTTATCTGAAAATGAAATGGCTGATCTTGATTCTATTGGGAATCTTACTTCTCTAAAAGAACTAGATCTTGGAAGTAATCACCTGACAGAGCTGCCAGAAGAAATGGGTCAGCTTGGTGAGCTGAAAAGATTGTATGTTGAAGATAATGACCTTAAAGAATTCCCCGAAGAAATCTTCAACTTGCCACTGAACTCGCTTGTGGCTAATAATAATCAGCTTGTTAACATTTCAAGCTCTATTGACAAGCTTAACAATCTTAGGGTTCTTTCCCTTCATCACAATCAGCTGACAAGTTTACCTTCGTCTCTCTACTCTCTTGAGTTAGAGAAAAAAACTCTCGAGGGCAACCCGCTATTGTGTCTCTTTAATAAAGATTTAGATGAAGAACCCGTTGAGCCTATTCTAAATGGAGAGGGAGAGGACATAACGTGGATGACTGGCCCTAAGCACGAAGCTTGTAATAGTTATATTTGTACAACGCTTTTTGCTCAGCTTTGCCAAGCGATTTATCGAGGAGAGAGCAAAGATGTTCTTCGAGGAAAATATCAAGCGCTTTCAGAAGAGATGAGACGTAGAGTCTTTCATAAATTATCTCATATTTCTAATTCTTGGACATATTCTTTTGAAGAGATTGTATTTGGCAAACGGGAGCGTTTGATAAGAGCTTTGCTTGAAATTGCAAGAGAGGAACTTGGCAAACTTCCCGAAAACGAAAAAGAAGCGATTTATGAAGCTGCTGAATTTTTGATTGAGGATGAAAAACAGGTGAATGCTATTCAAGTGATTGATTCTGTCATGCTCAAGAAATCAGAATCTTCATCAATTTTCGATGGATCAAGAAGTCCTCCGCTTAAGAAAAGGCGATTGGAATAAGGATCTCGTGTACTGAAATAATTCTTTTTCTTATAATCGCTCTTTCCCAGGAAGAGGATTGTAATGGAAGAAAATAAGCCATCGTTTGTTGAAAAGTTGTTAGCTAAAATGCTGATTTTCCGTAGAGAGTGCTTGTGGGGGATTAGTTTTTTCTGTCTTCTTGGGGCTGTGTTAATCGCTGTCCTAAGTTCTAGAGTTTCTTACCGAGATTATCTAGAAGTAAAGACGCTCATGGCAAAATGGCAAGAGAGTCCAGCAGATGTGCAAAGTTTTGAAAAACTCTCAGAGCGCTTGCATAAAGGAGCAAAATTTCTTTCCCATTATGAGCCTTATATTGCGCAGACGCTCATTCGAGAGCTCTCTTTTGCTCAGGCGGAAAAATACGTGGAAAAACCCATTCATTATTTGCGAAAAGAATCTCCCGAGCATGCCTGTTTTGCTGAAATCACTCTTCTCATTGAAAAAGGGTTATATCAAGAAGCTTTGGAAAAATCGATCCGCCTAAAAGAGCAAATGGGGAAAGAAGAGTCTCATCTCTACTTTCAGAATTTGCTCAGGATTGCTGTCTTGCAAAAGCAGCTTAAAAATGGGCCTGGCGAAATGGCAGCATGGAACGACTGTGAAGATTTCTTAGAGTGGCAAGATGGACTTGCAAATAGCTCAGAGAGCATTCTTGCCTTCTATAAGAAAAAAAACATCGACCTCATGGGATACATTAAAAGCCAATTAGTAACTTTCTAAGAAGCTGCCCTAAAACCTAGGCTTCATCGATTTTAGGACAGTCTCTAATCGTGCTCTTCTCCCCCTTTATCGTGAAAGGGCTCGTGAGGCTTTGTGTGCATGGCCGTTTGGCCTCTTCTCGTGTAGTAATGGTAAGAGGTTCCAGCTAAAAGTCCTGTGATCGCAAAAAGAACAAAGGGGATAAATATGGCGATGACAATTTTTACGCCTCCGAGGATAAGCTGCGTAGATTTTTCCTGTTTAAACACAAACTCATAGAGCTGCTTTAACCCTTTATCTACAGGCGTGGGAAAGAAAATGCCCAACACAGCTCCTATTGTCATAAAAAGAATCGCCCAGCCGGGACCTGTAAAAAAATCGAAGATGCTAGAAATGGCTGCAATCACGAGCGCGATAACTGAAAAAACCTCCGAAGAATATTTGCGAGCAAAATCTTCCAGCTCTTGAACAGATATTCCTTCTTTGAGTTTTTCACTAAATTTATTTTTTCTCATAAGCAAACTCCCACATTACATATACCAAAAGATCGATATATGCTCAAAAACTGTAATGTTATTCATCTTTTTTATTTTTAAACTTTATTTATTTTATTTGCAAATTGAGTCTGCTCTGGGAGCAATCTTTCTATATTGATAAGGATCAGAATTTAGCATTTATTCTTTGTTTTTTTTCTTCCCATCGCGTAAGCTACTGAGTTTCACGTGATAATAGTTTTTAGAGATGTTGACTGGGAAATTTTTCGCTTATTGTCCAGAGAAAATCCTCTGGTACGGTTTGGCCCTATTGGGCGCTATATCGGGATGTTTAATGACTTTTATGGTTGTGTTTCAAGCAGATGAGGTAGTCGGACTGACTGAAATCAAACGAATGAAGGGGATCAATAAGCAGCCTGCTTTGTTAGATATTACCCTGTCTTGCAAGCCGTTAGAGAAATGGACGTGTCCTATTCCTGATATTAGACAAGAGATTTCGTTTTCTTTAGATCCCCCTCGTCCCGAAGGGTTGAATCAATTTGTACAAGTATCCGTTCGGTTAAAGCAGCAAGGTGGGTCACAAAGGTTTATTGTCCCTTGTCGAATCGATCTTGCTTATCGAAATGGAGCCTTGACCTTTTCGAGAGAGCCTTCTTCTTTTTGGCTGGAGCTGAATCAGGTTCAAGGAGGGTTGCAGGCCGCTGTCTTTGTTGATCAGCAAGAGGGCCCCCCGTTTTCTGTGGCTTTGCAAGAAAGCCCTGTTCAGACAGCACAAGAATTTCAAGAAGGTTCCCCTTTTCGTATTCTTGCCGAAGCTAGATGGTGGGGTCAGGATTTGCTCGCTCGTGCGGCTTTATCTGGAAAGGTTCTCCATCGGATAGATGTAGGTTCTTTAGTAGAAACAGCATTGATTGAGCCTCAAGAAAATCAGTGGCTTGTTTTTGAAGAAGGTCATTGGCAGATAGTAGATGATCTGAGTAAGGCAAGCTCTCCTTGCATAGCGCGCATCAAAGGAATTAACTCTGGAAGGCTTGAGCTTGAGGGATGGGAAGGGGACCTTCACGTAAGGCTCTCTTTGCCCCTTGCGGCTCCAAACGCTTTTAAAGGAAAGGCGGAAGATCTCTTTGGATCGATCCGTGTTCGTTCGGACAAGCAGATCAGTTGTATATTGGATAAGCAATGCCTGATTTTAAAAGTCAATGACTGGGCCTTAAAAGTAGGAAACCGTTGGAAGATCTTGCGAAAAGCTGAAGAAAAAGAGGCCGTCTTTAAAGGCAAGTTAACAGGAGAAATCTTTGTCTTGGATCAGATTTTTAACAAGCAGGGGCAAAAGTCTATTTTAGGCCATTTTTATAACTCTGCAAGAACTGATGAGATGGTGATCGATCTGCCTGTAAGTGGCCGTAAATCTGTTTCTTCAAAATTGCAAAGCATAGCAGAAGCTAAGGGTCCCTCTAAAGGAAAGTCCTCATGAAATGGATATTTGCGGCCTCTTTAATAGCTACAGCTGTTTTCTCAGAAGGTTCTTTTCAGGCAGATCTTGAGGGGGCTTCTTTGTTTAATGGTCGGATCAATGAGCTAAAAACTCAACTCAAAGAGACGTTTGAATACGCAAGGGAGCTTTCCTCCGAGGGAGAGGTTGATGAGCCAGCTTATCGATCATTGCTTGTACAAGCTGTGAAAATTAAAGAAGAGATGCGCTCTTTGGAAGAAAAATGGCACAAAGCTTCAGTCGAACAGTCTTCAGGGCTAGAAGATTCTTATGCTCTTTGGGATGTGGGCGAAACGACTTTGGCCCAACTGATTATGGAATATGGAGCCAGCGATTACCTCTACATCATACCGCAAGAGCTGAGCGCTATGAAGCTCTCTCTCTTTTCTAATGTCCCTTTGCCTAAAGAATCTTGGAATGAAATGATTGAGATGATTTTGTCTCAAAACGGCATTGGCGTAAAAAAATTAAATACCTTTGTAAAGCAGCTTTACATTTTGAAGCTCGATCCTTCTGCTATCGAAGGGATTGTGAGCCGGTCGGATGATTTGAGTTTATTTGCAAACCATGCGAGGATTTTTTATGTATTTTCTCCTCCACCAGAGCAGATTAAATCTGTCCAGGCCTTTTTTGAGAGATTTTCAGATCCCAAGCAGACCTTGATCCAAGCGGTTGGCTCGAAAGTGGCTATCGTTTCTACAAAGGAGACGGTTGATAAATTGCTAGGGCTTTATGCCGCTGTCTGGGAAAAAAAACAGGGGAAAATTGTTCGTCTTGTCCCTTTAACGAAAATAGAATCTCAGGAAGCAGAAAAAGTCTTAAAGGCGACCTTTGCCGACAGTGCAAATAAGTCGAGGCCTAATTTTTATCCTTCGACTTCAGATGATTTGGTCACGTTGACGCTGCCTCAGGGACTAGTTTTGGTGGGAGAGACGGATGTTGTAGAACGGGGACAAAGAATTTTACAGGAATTAGAGTCTCAACTCGAAGATCCGGCTGAAAAGGTGATCTATTGGTATACTTGTAAACATTCTGATCCCGAAGACATCGCTGATGTGCTGGAGAGGGTTTATGATTCTTTAATTGGCGTCAGTTTGGAAAGAAAGCAAGAATTTCCTCCCCCGGCTGTAGTTCCTCCTCCTCCTGCCCCTCCCCCTGAACCGAGCATTGGACAGGTGTTTCCAGATAAAAGTACAGCCTTCAATCCGGTACTTCCTGTAAATCCTCCGTTTGTTCAACCAGGAATTATTGAGAAGAAACCTAAGTCAAATTTTGGAAATTTTGTTGTCGACTCAAAAACGACCTCGATTTTGATGGTTGTTCGAAGAGAAGAGCTCACGAAGATCAAAAGTTTGTTGAAAAAGCTCGATGTGCCAAAGAAAATGGTGCAGATCGATGTGATGTTAGTGGAGAAAAAATTACAAGATCGGCGTCAGGTTGGCTTTAATTTATTGCAAATAGGGGCCAACGCGAGCGGCAAAAACCAAAATTCTGTCAACTTTAATACGGAGTCGGCCGTAAATCTTCCTATTGGGAAGGCCCTTGAGGGGAATGTGGAGGGCAATAGGTTTTTTTCTTCCAATCGAGGCGTTTTGAGCTATTTATTCAGCCGAAACGAAAGCGGAGCTTTTCCTGCTGTTGATTTGATGTTTAATTTTTTATTAGCTCAAGAGGACATTCGGATTAACGCCAACCCCTCTATCTTGGCGATTAATCAGACAGAGGCAACGATCTCAATCCTTGAGGAAATTTCGATTAATAACGGAGCTATCCAATTAAATACCGCCGGCGGCGTGACGGTTGAGCAGGCCTATACGCGTGCGCAGTACGGAACGACCATTACCCTAACTCCGACGGTTCAATCCGCGGACCTAGAAGAGCAGGAAGATGTAGCCCATCCAGGGTTTGTGTCTTTGAAGTCTAATATCACCTTTGATACGACTCTTATGACAGCAAATGACAGACCTCCAGTGACTCGCCGACATATAGAAAATGAGGTGAGAATTGCCGATGGGGAGACTGTCATTTTAGGAGGATTAAGGAGAAAAACAGAAGAGGATATTCGAGAAAAAATCCCCTTTTTGGGAGATTTGCCAGGGATTGGAAAACTGTTTGGATTGACGAGGCAAAATGAAATTAATACAGAGATGTTTATTTTCTTAACGCCTCATATTGTGCAAGATCCTGTAGAAGATTTGCGAAGGATTCGCCAGTGTGAATACATGAAGCGCGCAGGCGATATTCCAGAGTTTTTAGAGAGACTCGATGCTGCAAAAGCCAAGGAAAGGAAAAGGCTCTTTAGCAATAGTTTGAAAACGCTTTTTGATATGTATTGATATGGAAGCTTCCAATAATAAACGAGAGCAAGCAGAACGTTTTGGGATTCCTGTTCAAGAAGAGTTAGATCATTTTTCTCTAGTCAGAGACCAGATATCTTTAATTCCCTATCTGTTTGCCAAACAAAAAAAGGTTCTTCCTGTAGAAGAATCGGCGGATCGCGTAACCGTAGCTATTTCCGATCCCTTAGACTTAGAATCTTTAGATGAGCTGCGTCTCTTTTTAAAAAAAACCATTCATCCCGTCTATTGTCCTCAATCTGTGCTCGAATTGGCCATCGAGCGTTGCTATCATCAAAAAGAGGAAGAGACGCGTCAGCTTTTTAGCGATTTGGATAAAGGAGAAAGTGAAGGGCAAAAAGAAGATGCATTAGAAGGCTATGATCTTTTAGAGCAGTCGGGTCATAATCCTGTGATTCGAATGGTCAATGCCATTATTCTTGAAGCCATTCAGCAAGGGGCGTCTGATATTCATTTTGAGCCTACAGAAGAGGGGCTATCCGTGCGCTATCGGATCGACGGGGTTCTTCAAAAGCGGCATACTCCTCCTCGAGAATATCAAAATCAAGTGCTTACGCGTATCAAGGTGATGTCGAAGATGGATATTGCCGAGCATAGATTGCCTCAAGATGGCCGCATGAAGCTTCGCCACGGAGGAAGAGAGATCGATTTTCGTGTCAGTACTCTGCCGATTATTTATGGAGAAAGGATTGTCCTGAGGATTTTGGATAAGGGCAATGTCCTTTTAGGTCTTGATCGAATTGGAATGGATGATCAGCTGCTCAAAAAACTTCGAAAGTCTATTCATCTTCCGGAGGGGATTATTTTGGTGACCGGTCCTACCGGCAGTGGGAAAACAACGACCCTTTATAGCGCTCTTTCAGAGATTAATGCGCTCGATATGAATATTATGACGATTGAAGATCCGGTAGAATATAAATTGCCGGGCATTTCGCAAATGAATGTCAACGCCAGGATCGAGCTGGATTTTGCAAAAGGCCTGAGACATATTCTCAGACAAGATCCCGATGTGATCATGATTGGAGAGATCCGAGATAAAGAAACGGCCGAGATTGCCATTCAATCTTCGCTTACTGGCCATCTTGTATTAAGTACGCTGCATACGAATGATGCCCCTTCTGCGTTGACCCGTTTGGCAGATATGGGGATAGAATCTTATTTGCTCGCCTCTTCTATTTTGGCTGTCTTGGCGCAAAGGCTTGTCAGGCGTATTTGTCCTGGATGCAAAGTTCCTTACGTCCCTTCTCAAGATGAGCTCGGAGAACTCGGGTTGAAAAAAGACGAACTTGCGGGCGGGCGTCTGTATAAAGGAGCTGGCTGTGATGTATGTTTTGGCACGGGATATAAAGGGCGGCATGGCATTTATGAGCTGATGGTTTTAACTTCAAAGATTAAATCACAAACGCTCAAAAGCCAAGATGCTCAAGAACTGCGCCATATTGCCATCAAAGAGGGGATGGTGACCTTATTTCAACGGGGGGCGGCGTTGGCGGCCTCTGGTTTGACGACGAGCGCTGAGGTGCTTCGAGTGACTTGCTTCAATGAGGAAAGAGGATAGCATGGCTTTGTTTCGTTATGTCGCTCTGCAGCCTTCCGGAAAAAAATTTATGGGCACCGTTGATGCGGATAATTTACAAGATGCCAAAGTGAAATTACAGCGCCGTGAAGTGTTAGTGATTCAAGTCACCCCTTTGGCCAGTGAGCAGCTAGGCCTTGTCCTTTCCAGGCAAGAGGTGATGAATTTAACGCGAGAGATGGCTCGGCTTCTCCAAGCGGGACTGCCTCTTTTTGAGGTGCTTACTGCCTTAGAAGAAAAATATAAAGGACAAAAAGCTCATCCTCTTCTTTTGGATCTTTGTGATCAGGTGCGTAGTGGAAAGCCTTTATCTGAAAGTTTAAGCCGCCATGGGAGGACGTTTGATCTTCTTTATGTATCCATGGTTGCAAATGCAGAAAAAACAGGTCGCCTGAAAGAGTCTTTAGAACAGATCGCTCTTTGGATCGGGAAAGAGCTTCAAGTGCGCAAGCAAACGATTTCGGCCCTTCTTTACCCCTCTCTTTTGGGGACTTTTTGTCTTTTTGTGTTAGCTGCTCTTTTATTTTTTGTCGTCCCTTCCATGGCAGAGCTCTTTGAAGGAAGAGAGCTTCATCCTTTAACCGTCATTGTTTTTTCTGTCAGTAGATGGGCCTGTCAAGCCAAGCTGTTTTTATTAACAGCGGTCTTGGCTTTCATAGGAGCGGTCTGTTTAGCGATTTTTTATCGTCCTTGGCGCTCTCAGCTAACAGCTTTGGTTCTTCGGTTGCCTCTTTTGAAAGGGTTATTTATCAAAATTGCCTTCGTCCGCTTTTCCCGCTCTTGCGGAGCCTTATTAGAAGGAGGGGTGCCTATAATAGCTGCTTTATCGCAAGCGAGGGCTGTGATGCATCATCCAGTCTTAGAAGAGGTGATTAAGCAGGCTGAAGAAAATATGAAGCAGGGAGAAAAGCTGTATTTGGCGTTTCAGCATCATCCTTTTATTCCTCCTCTTGTCCCGAGGATGTTGGGGATTGCAGAAGAGGGAGGCAGGCTTGCCTTTATGATGAAACAGATTGCAGAAATCTATGAAGAAGATCTGGAAAAAACGTTTGCTTATGTCTCAGCGATCGCCCAGCCTGTGCTGTTATTATTTCTAGGAGCCGTCGTTGGTTTTGTGCTATTATCGGTCCTGCTACCTTTAACTGATGTGAGTTCTTTTGCAAATTGAGGGGTTATGAAAAAGAAGAAAAGAGCATTGACTCTATTAGAAATTATGATTGTGATTTCTCTGATTATCCTGATTACCGGTGTGATTGGCTATAATATGAGAGGGACTTTGAATCGCGGAAGAGCATTTCGTACTGAGCGGGCCAAAGAGCAGCTTCACGATATGTTGTTACTTTCTGTTGCGGATGGAAATGCTCCACAGAAGGTGTTGAAAAAACCTGCTGACTATATTAGGCAGCTAGGGCTTGCTAAAAATGTAGATGAGCTCCTTAAAGATGGATGGGGAAACAAGTTTGTCATTACCTATCTAGATGAAGAGGGGGATTTTCGGATCGAATCGGAAGCTTACGAGAAATTTCTGAAAGACAAAGGATGAAAAAAAGGTGCTTTACTCTTCTAGAGATGATGCTCGGGCTTGCGCTGATGTTGTTTGCCTCAGGGATTGTTTTTTGGAACGTGCATCAGGCGATCAAAAAACACAGGTTTTATGCGGATGCATCCAAGGTCGAGATGCAGCTGCAGTTAGCGCATAGGATGGCGATCAATACAGCGGTTGATTGGACATTTCAGTTAGGGGTTGATCAAAAACGAATAGCTGTTCGTTGTTTTTCTGTGCATCTCCCTTCTTTTTTTTCTAAGCCTTATTTCATTGATCCGATCAAAGTCGTGTTTAATGGGAAAGAGGCGGAGCAATTAGTGGTTTCTTTTTCACCTACCGGCTGCGTGGAGCCTAAGGGGCTTCTTGAGCTGCATGATGTCAATCTAGAATTTTCTCGAGAGATTCTTCTTCCTGAGTGTTTTTATAAAAAACAGCTCTCAGATCAAGAGGGGCCTGTCCATCCTGACGATGTGAAGTGACCCTTGATTTTAATAAAGATTACATGGTATAAATTTTCTTGAAATTTTTGTCTTGTCATTGTGTAAGTCGGAGACAACATTTTATGATCAGGTGAAAGTTTCGAAAGAGCTCTATTCTACCCCAAATTTAAATAGGAGAAAATTTTATGGATATATCAGCAATTACAAACAATCTTCCAACTCTTGCTAGCCCCTCCCAAATGCTAAGAAATGCAACAGATGTAGCCATCGGTGCAGTTGCTTTAGCTGTATTGGCCAATCTGCCACAAGCCAGTGCAGGTCCGATTGCAGGATTTTTTGCAGGTCTTGGTACAGCTGTTGTGGGCGTTTCAGTGATGGCCGCGGGAGTAGTATTGGCGCCTACTGGCGTTGGCCTTGGATTAGTGGCAACAGGGGCAGTTATAGTAGGTCAAGCGCCGGTTGTTGGTGTGGCTGTAGGCATGGCTCCAACACCATAAGCAAAAAAGCTGTCTCTTTTTCCCTCTATTCCGCGGGCGGTTTGAAATATTGATTTTGAGCTGCCGCGGCATATGCTCGTTCTACCCCAAATTCTGTGAAAGCAACGTCGCTAGCGCTTGAAAGGTTTTTGTATTGTAAATATTTTTTATTCAATAGCTCAATGATGAGTCTTGTAGGAATTTCTCTTTTCGCTTACTCTGATGTTTAAAATTCTTAATATACGGGTGTTTTGTGAGGAAATTTCTGTTTTTGATCATCGTGGGAACTCTTGCTCTGGGATCTCCTATTGGAGTCCATGGAATTGGCCAGCCACCTCCTTTGCAGGTGAATTTGAAGCCGAGGCAGCCTAACTGGCGCATCGAGGTCTTAGAATCTTACCCCCAAGGATCTGTAAAAACGGTGATTTATCATGAGCCGAGCGTTGAAGGCGAAAAGCCTGTTAAACAGGTCCATTTCTATCCAAATGGAGCTTTGCAGGCGGAATACGATCTTTTACCTCTCCCCAAAACAGATGCTGAGGCTGAGCTGCAAGAGCCTTTATTAGTTCCTCATGGATTTAGGGTCGATTGGACGCAGCAAGGGGAGATGATTCAGATCTCAACGTATGACAAAGGGGTATTGCATGGAGAAGTGAGAACCATGTTTCCCAGTGGCAAGCTGAGAGCTCTCGCTTCCTTTGATCATGGCTTATTAGAAGGGGCGGCTCAAAGCTTTTATGAAAATGGTCAAATTTCTGAAGAAGGCTTTTACGTTAAGGGAAAATTAGAAGGAGAAGTCGTCCAATATCTTGAAAGTGGATTAAAAGTATTTTCTATTCCTTATAAACAAGGAAAAATTCACGGCCTTATGACAGAGTGGCATCCAAATGGTCGCCTAAAAATGCAAAAACAATTTTTAGACGGAAATCTTCATGGAAATGGGAAAACGCCTGCTGTCATTGTTTACGATGAAGATCTTAATGTTTCTCAGATGATGGATTTTAGATTAGGAGAGCCGATAGGATCCCATATCGCTTACTATAAAAATGGGAAAGAGTCTCATAAGATCTTCTTCAGGGAAGGGAAAAAAGAGGGCAAGGAGCAGTTTTTTGCAGAAGATGGAACTCTTCTTGGAGAAGGACAATTTGTTCATGGAAAAGCTGTAGGCAAACACTGGCGTAATCATCCTGAAGGAGGTCTTGCGTTTCTTGCTGAATATGACGAGACCGGCTCTTTGCTTTCTCCTATTGTGGAATTCGATGAGGAAGGACGGTATATTCGTGAGTATTTCGTTCAGGATGATCAGCTTGAAGGCAATTTTCGAGAGTGGTATCCGAACCTAGTTGTAAAAGCTGAGTATCAGTATGCAGCTGGCCAGTATGAGGGAGAGCAAAAAGAGTATTATCCAGGTGGACAAATCAAGACTTTGACCCATTACAAACAAAACAAGCGAGATGGCATTCATGAGCAGTGGCATGAAAATGGGGTTCTTGCTTGCAGAGGTTTTTTTGTTGATGGAGTAAAAAATGGCCAGTTCGCTGAATGGTATGCTGACGGAGCTGCCAAGATAGACTCTTACTTTGAAATGGATCAGCCAGAAGGAATCCATTCTGAATGGTATGAAAATGGGCATATAAAATTTCGTGCAGAGTTTATGGGGGGCCTTAGAGAAGGTTGGCATAGAGAATGGAATGAGCAAGGAGACTTAATTGCAGAAGCATTTTATAAAAAAGGTCTTTTTGAAGGGGTAGTCGCTACTTGGTGGAATAAGGAACAAATCAAAACGGAGTTCGCCTTTAGCGAAGGGAAGAAGGTTGGGGAACATAAATGGTATGATGAAACAGGGCAGCTCCTTCGAGTCATGCATTTTACAAACGATCAATTAGATGGGGAATCTAAGGCCTGGTATCCTGACGGAGCGGTTCATTTTGTCCAAAACTACTCTATGGATAAGCCTATAGGTAAACATATAGAGTACTATCCTCGGACTGAGAGCTCTCAGCAAGAGGGCGATCGGATGAGCAAATTGCTCCATTATGACGAACAAGGGCAGTTTCATGGAGAAGAGAAGAGTTATTATCAAAGTGGAACTCTGCAATCTCTTGTTTGCTATAGCCATGGTGTATTGCACGGTCTCAAACAACTTTTCGATGAACAAGGTGTTTTATTAGAAGAGGCTTCTTATAGCGAAGGGAAAATGGAGGGACGTTTTTTCCAGCGCTTGCCTGATTTACGCGAAATCGTCTTCCATTATCATAATAATCTAAAACAGGGTCTTCATGAAGTGTATTATCCTCCCAATGAAAAGGGCGAGAAAGTGAAGGCATTGCGGGCTTATTTTGAAAAGGATCGGATGCATGGGCTCGCTGTTGAATATAATCAACACGGCGTGAAAATGTTGGAGACTTCTTATGTTTCAGGCATCAAAGAAGGTTTAGAAAAAATGTATTCGCCAGAAGGCTCTTTGCTTGCCTCTATGGAATTTGTCAATGGAGAGGAGCAGGGTCTACTCACACAGTACTTTCCTAGTGGCGAGATATTTCGGCAAACTCCTTATGCCCATGGAAAACGGCAAGGAGAAGAGAGAACCTTTTTTGAAGATGGAACATTAGCAGCTACTTGCCAATATGAGGCTGATAAGCTCCACGGGCTGAGTCAAACATGGAGTCAGGATCAAATTCTTCTTTTTGAAGCAGAGTACGTTGATGGAATGCGTCACGGAGTCTTTAATAAGTATTATGAAGACGGCTCTCCTTATATCCAGCAAACCTTTGTCTATGATCAGTTAGATGGGACAAAGTATAAATATGACGCTTCAGGAGAAGTAACGATTAGCGAATACGAAGAGGGCCGGCTCGTTCGTTAACAGTCTTTGAAAGAAACATCAACGATAAAAACGATAGAACGATGTAACGATAAATTTTTATCGTTCTATCGTTGATGTTCTTCTAACTTTTCTTGCGAAAAATGGAAAGTAGAGCAATGCCGTAGCGCCTTTTATCGTATAACTCCAAAGAAGGATGGATCATTGATTCATGCGTTTTTTCTCTCTCTTCAATAAAAAGAAGAGATGAGAGGAGCCCCTTTGCCAAGATCTTGTCTACAATTTCTTGGACCGAAAAGTCATAAGGCGGATCTATATAGATCATATCAAAAGGCTCTTGAAGTTTTTCTATAGCGCTCCTAGCATCCATTGGTAGGATTTTCGCTCTGGTAGAGACGTTGAGAATATGGATGTTTTCATGGATGCAAGCTAAGGCATGTCGATCTTTTTCGACAAAGGTAGCACATGCAGCCCCTCGGCTTAGCGCTTCGAGTCCCATGCCTCCACTTCCAGCAAAGAGATCGAGAAAGGTAGCTCCTTCAATTTCCGTCTGGCATATGTTGAAGACTGCTTGTCTTATAATGCCCTGAGTTGGCCGGGTATTTTGTCCTTTTGGCGATTTTAATAGGCGGCCTTTATATTCTCCGCCAAAAATTTTTAAGGTCACTGGAAGGCCATTGGTAAATGCAGAGGATCGACGAGAGTTTTTAATTCAGTCAGATGTTCTGGGTTTTTATCTATGAGATATTGTTGATAAAGATCGTAAGTTTTTTGCCAAGCCCACTGGCGCCCTAAAGACTCGTCTCCTTTGCGCGCGGAAATAAAAGAGATGGTTTTTCTAATATTTAACCACCTGTCTTTGATCCGTCCTTGGACAAAAAGGACAAAGTCATCTAACGTTTCAGCGGAGCCAAAGATTGTATAGGGCTGGCCTAAATATAAGTGATTCGTGCGGGTATTTTCTGGGTGAAGTTCGATGATTGCATTCGGAGATCTACTAAAGGCGTGACAAGAGATGTTTTTTACTAGGGGAGACCCAACCGTTTTCATGAGTCTTAGCAGCTTTCTTTTGATCCCTCTTCTTGTATTACTTTGAGTGCACTGGCCTCGATTTAATGCACAAATGGCTTCCAAGGAAGAGAGCTGTTTATCTCCAGCCATGGCTACCACATGAAGAGTGACTCTCCCTTGATTATACTGACTCCACTGTTGAAGTAAGGAGAATTGCGCCTGTTTTTTAGCAAGGGAATCTCCATCAGTAAAAAGGATGGCTGTATACATCTCATTTTCTGTCGATTGAGAGGGAACTGTAAGAAGAAGAGGTTTATAGAGATCTGCAGGAGAGAAAAAACTGCCTAATTCAATGTTGTGAACAAATTCCTTCGCTGCAGAAATCGACGATTTTGTTGCCGCTCTTTGGGCCGGGAAGAGTTTTTCCATTTTGCTATCAAACACAATGATATTAAACGTGTCTTCTGGATTTAACTGCTCAATGGCTTTGTAGAGAGCGCTTTTTGTGTGGACCAATCGTTCTTTTTGAATCGAGTTAGATCGGTCAATCAGAAATATATAGTGCTGTTTTAAAGAGGGGATTTGTAAATCTACTTTCGGGATCAAAGTCAGAGCAAATAAATATCCTGGCTCAGCTTCGCGAGGGGTAAAAACCAAGTCTATATCGAATTCTTCGGAATAAGAAGAGGTATTTAGTTCTTCCAAGGAGGGCAGCTGAGGAAGAAGGCTAAACCATGAGGGTTGAAGCGTCGGAGGAGAAGGGGATTGCTTGGGCAAAATAAAGGCGGGTCCTATTGGCTTTGCATAGAGATCTTCAGGCAGCGTCTGCGTAAACTCAATGTGAGGCATAATTGGCCTAAAAGTGATTAGATCTTCAGGATAAAAGCTGGGAGATGGGGGCGGCGGCGCCGAAGAGGCAATTTCTTCTCGAGGGATCAGAATATCTTTGGGAATATAGGAGGCAAGATTGAATAATTTTTCACTCGGTAGCTCAGGTGTAGCGAGAATTTCCGAGTTTGCAACGAGAAGAGAGTTTGCGTCAAAAGGAGGAGGTTGATTGAATGAGGGGCTCGAAGAGAGATAGGAAGGATCAGAAATCATAGACCGGCACACAAGGTGCGCCTCTTCTGGTTTAACGTTCACAGATTGTTGATCGCTGGGGGTATATTCAGAGGGAGTAAGTGCAGTTTTTAGAATCTCGTCTTGCGTTTCTTTATTCATGGAGCTCAGCCAGACAGTTGTTGGCGGGCTTTGCACGCAGTTCGAAGAGTAGAGCCAAATCGTGTGGCGCTGCAATAAAATAGCTACGCTAAGGTGAATAGATAAAGAGAGAGCAATACACCTGAGAAGGATTTTTCTTCGTTTAAACGTCAGATTCATGTTCCCTTAAATGGGCTTGCACAAGCTGGAGTTTTTCATTGACTCTGTCTCCTAAAAGAGCGTCGCCAATTGGGTCTTTCTTGATGCGTAGAAAGAGAGTTTCAGTTGTGTTTTTTAGCTGCTCGCGCAAAGAGGGTTCTTTTGTGAGTAAATATTCACAAAGGGAGATGTCAGCTTCAAAAAAATACATATACATCTTATAGATGTGATCTTTCTCCGGAATTTTTTGTCTGGCTTCATGATAATCTTTCGATAATAGGTCATCGGTGGTTTCAAAATCTGCTTTCGTTTTTTGCAATAAAGCTAGTCTTTTAGCAGGGTTTCCTTCTGATTGGAGAACAATATATTCAATGGCAGCTTCTAAATGAACAGGTTCATTCGTAAGGCGGCGCTGAATCATGAGATTTTTTAAACAGGTGGCCGCATCTTGACAAGAGATCGTTCCTTTTTCTTGCTTGAGACGGACGCTTTCCAAGGAGGCTGCTGCGCCTGTAGGATTTCTGAGGGTGGAAGATTCTGTGACAATGGCATCAAATAAGGCAATCGCTTCCTCTTTTTTTCCCAGGTGCTTGTAGCCTTCTGCAAGCAAATATTTTGCTTCTGGGCCCAGACTCTCTTTGGTTTCCTCTAATAAAGCTACTTGTTTATCTATCTGCAAGGTTAAAGAGTATAATTTGGCTAATTTGTAGGTATTGGAAGCAGTTTTGCTGCACTTTTCGAAAAGCTGTATGGCTCGAAGAGTCGCTATATCTTCTTTTTCTGCTCGGGTGTAATAGTAATTAGCCAGCCAATCAAGATTTTCTGGCTGAAGAGTTCCTTTGGCAGAGAAGGCGATGAATAAATGGTGAGCGGCTTTTTCGATCAGTTCAGGTTGCTTCTCAGAGGATTCTAAATAGCCATTAAAAAGAGCGATGTGCAGTTGGGTGGTATCGACTAGATTTGCTCCCAAAGAGAGAGCTTCTTCGGCGTAGTAGCAAAATAGCTCGGCTGATTCGTCTTTTTGCAGCAGGGCCATAAGCAAATAGGTATTGGCTATCTCGGGAAAGGAGGGGTGCTGCATGAGCGCTTCTACAAGTTCAAAGGCTTTTTGATGCTCGTGCAATTCATAATAGGTTTTGGCTAGAAGAAACTGCCAATCACAAATTTCTTCTTTAGTAAATAAATCTGCATAGGTAAGCAAAATTTCCAGATCTGAAGTGAGTTGCTTTTTCAGGGTGTGTTGACCAAGCATTTCTTGTTCGCTGAGCTGAGTCGAAGAAGAAATCAGGTAGTGCCAAGCTTTGGGAGTCAGTTCGTGGGAAGGATATTCTGCAACAAACCATTGTGCATGAGATCTGCAAGATTTCCAATGGCGGTTTTGATATTCCAGATCTGTGAGTTCAAAAAGAGCTTTGGGTTTTTCGGGGAATTCGGGGTATGTGTCAAGCAGATAAGCCAAGCGATCTGTAGCTTTTTCCTTATGTCCTTGCTGTTTTAATAAAGAGCTAAAGGCAAATAGAGCTTGTGGCTGTTCAGAGTCTTGCGGATCTAGTTGAGCAATGGTTCTTTCGAAGGCGGCTAGGTCATTTTCTTTGAAGGCTGCCGCTAAGAGATAGATCATTCCTGGGCGGCGAGTCTCGTAAGAGAGGGCCGAGTCGACAAAAAAAGTTAGTTCTTTCATCGCCTCAGAATATTCTTTGAGATGGAAATGGCTTTGTCCAAATAAAAGATGAGCATTCGGCTGCTGAGAAGAGACAATTTTTGTTAAAAGATCCTGTTTTTCTTGAAGGATGAGATCATAGTGTTTCATCTCAAAATGGAGAACAAGATAGTTAAAAGCAGCATCTTGCGCCTTATTTTGGCCTAAATCAGCTACTTTTTTAAAGGTAGAGGTGGCTTTTTCTTTATCAAAGCTTGATTGAAGTACGGCTGCTTGAAACAAGAGCTGTTCTTTTCGCTCTTCATCTTGTTCAGCGAGTTGAAGATAAATATCAGAGGCTTGAGGGAATTCTTTTAAGGTGCAGCATAAGTAGGCAAGCGCTTGAGAAACTTCAGTAGATCTGCCATTTTCTAAAAGCGTTGCAAAGTGGGGTTTAGCTCTCAACGCGATCGTTTCGAGGAGCTCTGGATCATTTTCGGCATTCAAACACTGCTGATAAAGGGCGATGGCTAAATAGTATGTGGCTTGAGGAGCAGCGGTGGTATGTTCATTTTTGGCTAAAAATTCTTCGCATTCATCAGCTAAAGTCGTATACCATTCTAGGTAATAAAGACACTGCATCCTGTTAAGAAAAACTGTATTTTGCCACTCTGGATCAAGGATCCTGGAGTAATAATCGAGAGCTGTGGAGTAGTTTTTCTCCCTTAGGCAAAGATCTCCCAGGGCGGCGCATAGCGTATCGTAATAGGCGCTATCCGGATATTTGGTCAAATAGCCTTCGATCTGGTTTTTGACAAGTAGGTATTCTCCTTCCTGCCAAAAATCTGCGATCCTACGCAAAGAAAGAGCCTCTTCTTCAGGTTCTATTTGAGCTATGCAAGTAAATGGAATAATAACAGCTAGCCAAGCGCGCATGTGACACCTCTCCCAATACCGGATTATACTTAGAGGGGGATAATATCGAAAATCTTTTCTTTTTTAAGAATTTTGTGATATCTTTTCTTGAAGAATGTTAACCAATCAAAGTTTATGAGTATTTTTTTAGTTTTTATTGCTGCCTGTTTTTGCAGCGCTTCCAATTTTTGCATGCGTCGAAGTATCGACCAAGGGGGAACCACTCGAGCATTTTTAGTCTTGGGGATGGGGATCGGGTGCGCAGTCAATATCTTATTAGGCCCGTTAAGGACGCAAGATTTTGCGATCAACCCTTTTATTCTTATCCTTGGGATATCTGCGGGGCTCGTCTATAGTTTTATGTTTGAGGCGCTGGGAAAGGCCTTGGAAAAAGGTCCATCTGGCCTGACTTTTTCCATTCTCAGTGGATCTACGGTGTTTCCGGGCGTTGTGATGAGCCTTTATTTTGGGACGGCCTTTGGATTTGTATATACATTTTGGCATGCTGTAGGATCTTTGATTGTTCTTGCGGGGCTTTTTTGGGCTAGCAGAGGCTTCCAAGGGATGGAGCATTTCAGAGCCTGGGTGTTTTTTGCCTCGACGATGTTTTGTCTACATATTGGTCTCTTAGTGATTTTTCAGTGGCGCGCGCTTCTTATGAATTTTCCTTATTTCGAAGGGGGATGGCTTTCTTTTGAGGAGACTCATGCCAAAAGTCAGTGGTTTTTGCCAATCATGTTTGGTGTGGCTATGTTGATGCAGCTTTACGGATTTTTAAAAAAGGAAAAACGCGCTTTGCAAAAACCGGAAGTCTTTAATGGGATGGCTGGAGGTTTTGCCAATAGCTTAGGGACATTTTTCTTAGTTTGGGCTACAGAGGCGGCCTCTAGCTTAGAGCATGCGGTGATTTATCCTGCTTTTTCTGTGTTAGTGATTCTTTTATCTAATCTTTGGAGTCAAAAGATTTATCAAGAGACTGTGAATTGGAAAGCTTGTCGCGTCTGCGCTCTGGGCTTACTTGTTGCAACAGTAGATTGGAAAGCGGTTTTGGCAGCTGTTGGGTTATGAAAGAACAAATTTGCTCACCCGACACGCAAAGTCGGATCATTCTTTACACAGCGGCTGACGGAAAAGTGACGGCCGATGTGTTTTTTGAAAAAGAAACCTTTGGAATGACCTAACAAACTATGGCGGAGCTGTTTGAAGGAACTATCCCAGCAAATAAACATCATATTTGCTGGGGACAAGACGGCCTTGCTTATTACGGGACTTTCTTTAGCGCTATTGTTATAGTGGATGTTCTATCTTTTTGTACTACTGTGGACATGGCTCTTTCTAAGGGATGTTCGATTATCCCTACCAACATTGAAGATGAAAATCTTCTCAGATCTATTTCCAAGGAACGGAAAGCTATTTTAGCAAAAAAGAGAAATGAGCCTGGGATTACTTTGTCTCCGGCAAGCATGCAATTTGTGGATTCAAATCAAACAATTCTCTTACCTTCTCTTAATGGGTCTACTTTAATAGATTTAGCTTCTCATTTTGAAAAACCAGTTTTTGCAGGATGTTTCAGGAACTCTCAAGTTTTGAGCGATGTATTAAATTTTAAGAAATTTTTCCCTACTCTATTTGTAGCAGCTGGTGAACGTTATCCAAATAAAATGTTGAGGCCTTCCATTGAGGATTATTGGGGAGTAGGAAGTATTTTAGCCTGTCTTGAGGGAGAGAAAACAATCGAAGCTGAGTTCGCTATCCAGTCTTTTAATACAGCTTCCAGTGATCTTAAAAACAATTTAATGGCATGTGAGTCTGGTCAGGAATTAATCGCTCATGGCTTCAGACAAGATGTAGAGTTGGCAGCAGAGTATAATTTTTCAGACAAAATTAGTTTTCTTTCTAGGAAGGATGACTGCTGGCAACTTATACCTCGATTGGTTAAAAATTTATAATTTCCTCTGTCCTGCTAACCGTTTCTTCTGAGCTGTCTTTAAATTGCCAAAAAGGTATGCTTTTTTATGAATTTATTGTAAAGAGATAGATTATGAAATACCTAAAATATTTATATTTCTCTTTCTTGGCACTTTGCTTGAGCGGCTGTTATTCTTGTTGCACACAAAATGATTCTCTAGCGACTTTTGAAGAATCTAAACGACTTTTATTGCTGGATGGAGATGACGGCACTATTGCCTGTAGAGTATATGGCCGATTGATGTCGGCAACTATTCCGAGGTTTTCTGATAATGGGACGTTAGAATCAGCTACTCGATCCTTGTTAAGGATGCAAAATTTAACTGCTGTTCGGGGAGCCCCGGGAGCCAGCATGATAGGTCCTGTTGATTACTTAGGTAATTTAGAAGAGCCTCATAAATATTTATATACAATCACAAACCAATTTCCTCCTTTATTTCATAGAAAACTTATTTCAGTTGAAGATTGCGAACAGGAGGTTGCACTTAAAAAATTTGACTCCAATTTTCTTACTATCGTGAAAGCTAATTGGGTGAGCGGAAAAGATAGTGATGTCATCCAAGAAAAAAAACTGGACTATCAGGTCACTAAAAAACATCTTCGACAGTCCCTTTTTCTCGATCCAGGCCTATTGGAGATGGATAGACAATTGATTGAATTGAAATATTTCGATCCTAGAGGCATCGATCTCAGTTCATTTAAGGCGCGGCTTGTGAACAATCAAATCCCTTTTCAAATTACCAAAAAAGAGCTTCCCTCAAAAGATGACTATCGGCTGGTTACTTATTTGTATGAGCCTTTATATGCAGATTGGCAGATCCAAAATGGAAGCGGTCTTTTTTTAGAACGGCACCGCTTTTCTCAAACGATTACTCCTCTTACTGTAGATGCTAAAGGTTATGTCGTTCTTGCTCGAACCAATCAAAGCCCTGATGAACTTGAATTAATTGGGGTGCAAATTCCTTATGGATATACGTTAGTAATCGAAGAAGATTGTATCCATGGAGATACAACCTTAAATGGATTTTTTATGATGGGAATGACTTCAGATCACACAACCATGAGAACGGCAGATACCGTGTTTCTTAAATATCCTGAGACCAAAGAAAACGCAAAAATGATCATGCTTGGAGCAGAATACGCTCCAACGACTGATATTTCATTGGCAATACCGCCCCCTTATGTGATTTATAAGAATGCAGATGAAAAAGATAAAGAAACATTTCGACAATTGACTGATGGTCAAAACTTTATCTTTACCCCGTTTAGCCGTGCATACTGGCAAAAATAAAGGTCTATTGGCTTATAGATTCAAAAGAAGCAATGATTCCATAAGAGGAAATGAGCTCATCGGCTTGTGGGTAGTGGGCTTTTTTTAGTTGTTCGTAGATTTGAAGCCCCTTAGCGTTGTGTTTTTGTTCAAAGTACAACTTCCCCAAGCGAAATAAAATAAGATTGTCTTGGGGTTTGAGCGTTAAGAGGATTTCCACTTCGCGGATTTCTTCTAGAGGGAGATCCAAGTCCCGGTAGCCAGAGGCCAATTGTTCATGGACCCATGGATCATTTGGGGCGTAGTGGCTCAGAATCTGAAATTCTTCGATGGCAAATTCTGCGGCTCTCCGAAATTTTTCTTCAAAAAGAGATCGCCTTTTTTGGTAATAGGAACTTCTCGGATGAGGCCCTTTATGGGGTGTTGGTTCCAAGTAAATTTGAGAAAGGGCGACGTAGGTGGAAGCCAACGATGCATGGAGCTCTAGATCTGTAGGAGTGGATCGGATTTGTTGAAGGTGCTCTTCAATCGCAGCATGCAATAAGCATTGTTTCATCGTAAACACGTCTTTCCAATGACAATAAGCGATAAAACGTCGAAGGAGAGGGGGATTTAGCCATTTAGGCACCTGATAGAGATGCCATTCGAAGTCAGTCAAGTAAGCAGACAATTTAAGCAAAGAAGTGGCTACTGTGAGGTGGTGTTGGGCTACGCCGTAAGGAAGACCCATGAGCTGTTTGCAAGAAGCGATAAAACGATCTCGAATCAGAGTGATTTGTTCTGGTTTTTTTGCCTGAAAATAAAAAAGGAGGACAAAATACGAAAAGCCAGTCAAAAAAATGGCCCCTAGTCCAAAGGCTAGCAAATAAGAGCGGCTGAAAACGGGAAGAAAAGCTCCGAAGGCAACTAATTCTGCGGCGAGCAATAAGATAAATGCAACGTTGAAAACAGCAAAATTTTTGATAGTTCGTTTGAACTCTTGAAGGATTTTTCGATAATACTGTGGCAGGTTGTGCTCTAACTGAGCATCAAACGATTTCGTTGCAGAAGTTTCTGGACTGAGGTGTAAAGACATAAAAGTAAAACACGCTTAAGTGTGCCGATATACGATGTACCGGTTTTTGGTTTTTTGAGCAATAAGAGTCTGTTGCTGTATTGAGCTTCTGTCGATTTTGGGGATTTTTTTGAACCGATTTTCGTTTCTTTTTTGGGGGATTGTATCAACGGCTGCATACTATCCCCCAAAAAAGAAACGAAAATCGGCCAAAAAAATCCCCAAAATCGACGAAGCCTCAATACAACGACAGACTCTAATTATTGCCCAGAACGGACCATAAAATCAATAACTCGTTGACTGACACCTGCATCTTGGAGTCTGCGGATTTGAGTTTGGCTTAAATGGTAAAAACTATTGGTATTTCGCATATATTCGATCATGCTTTCATCGTGGATACCATTTTGGCTTAGTTTTATGATGTCATTGATGGTCAGCGGCTCGTTTCGATCGATTCGGTCTACTGTTCGAGGGCTATTTCTTTGTAATATTTTTCGATCTTGCGGATCTAAGATATCTGCAATCAGGGGATTGATCAAGCCAAAGGTTGTGGAAACACACCCTAGAGTTAAATATCCCAGTAAATACCAGCGTTTCATGTCCATATAAACCTCTCTTGGTATATATCGCGAGAGGCATATATGGTCAAACTATAAGAGGGGATGGCAAACTTGGATTCGGGGCACAAATTCGCTGATTGCAAAGCTGATTCGGTTTTTCGCAAATTGACATAACCTTTTGGTTCTTAGGAAATTTGCGAAAAATCGGAATTGGCAAAGCGATCAGCGAATTGATGCTCGAAGGGGGTTACAATCCCCTCTATGAATTATTTTTCGAGAGCGATCGGATCTTCTCTAAAGCGATATCCAACGCCGCGCACTGTTTCGATCCAATCAAAGGTAGGTCCAAGCTTTTTTCGTAGAGAAGCTATGTGGACGTCAATATTGCGATCGACGATGAATGCATCGTCATTATTGATATCATCGAGTAATTGATTGCGAGTGAGTACTTTTCCTCGGTTTGTGACCATTCGACGCAAAATCCCAAACTCCGATAAGGTCAGAGGGATGACCTTATCCCCTTTTCGGAGGATGTAGCGATCAATATCCAAGGTAAATTCTCCGTATTTTGCCACTTTGGAAACTTTTTCGGGTTCTTTCCCTCTGCGTAAAATGGCTTTAATGCGAGAAAATAATACTTTTGGCGAAAAAGGCTTGGCCACATAGTCATCAGCGCCGAGTTCCAGCCCAAGGACTACGTCGAGCTCTTCTCCCTTTGCAGAAAGAATCACTACGGGAATGTTTTTTAATTCAGGATTGCCTTTCATTTTCCGGCATACATCCAGACCATTTTCTCCGGGGAGCATTACATCTAAAATGACGAGATCGGGTTTTTCTCGTTCGATCGCTCGATACCCATTGATCCCATCTACTTCTACATGTAGTTTATATCCAGAAATTTCTGCTTGCAGCTTGATAAGGGCTGCAATATCTTCTTCATCTTCTATTAACAAAATTCGTTTCTTTTGACTCATGTGTCGTCCTTTTAACAATATCTCTAAACGCCGCGAATGATTTCACGTTTTGATGTTTTTTTCAATCAATTTTTAAAGGGAGGCGTACTATTGTTTAGAATCTGTCCATAATCTAGGGTTATGGACATGTTTTAGAGGGTGTCTAAAAATTAAGCTTCTGTCGATTTTCGGGTGCTTTTGAGCCTATTTTCGATTCTTTTTACAGGGGGGGTTGTATCAACTTCGTATACTACCCCTGTAAAAAGAATCGAAAATAGGCCAAAATCATCCCGAAAATCGACGAAGCCTTAATTCTTAGACACCCTCTTAGCCGAGTGGGATTTTTAGCTCTTGTCCTACGACAATCAAATCTTCATGTAAATGGTTGTAGGTTTTGAGTTTCTCTACGCTTGTTTTATGAAGCGTTGCGATTTTTTTTAACGAATCTCCTGGAGAGACCTTGTAAATTTTGAATGATTCTGAAGAAGGACGTAAGTTGTTTGCTAAAGACTCAAGGTTTGTTTTCAGTTTGCTCAGACTAGCCAGACTTTGCTCTATTTCAACAAGTCGATACTTAAATTGAGTAAAAGCAACTGTCGTCTCATTAGCATGCGTTGCAAGCTGCTCAAGATTCTTTTCTTCTGTCTGGTGCGACTTTTCAAAGGCATTGAGTTTTTTTTCGAGGGAGTGAATTTGATGGACTAACTGATCTACTTTGCCTTGCGTGTTTTGCAGATCCTGATTTTTGAGAGAGCTTAGAGTGTTTTCATAATATTTAATCCGCCCATCTAAGATTTGCATTTCGGTTTGAAAGCAATTGACATCGTGGCGCAGATCATCAAGATTTGTTTGTACTTCATGCAACGTCAGTTCAAGCTGATGTTTTTCATCGTGAGGCGATGTCTTGAGAGGAGAGCATCCTAAAAGAAACCCAATTGCTAATAAGAGGCAGTTGCGCTTTTTCATAAATCTATTGTTCAAAAATTTTAAATTCTACCCGTCGATTCCGTTTCCAGTCTTCGGAAGAGTGTCCGAATGCCAAGGGTTCTTCTTTACCCCTAGAAATAGCGTAAAGGCGATTTAGATCAACGCCTGCTTTTACAAGAAGAGAGCGGATATAATTGGCTCTTCTTGTTCCCAAAGCGATGTTATAGCTAGCAGAGGCCCTTTCATCTGTATGTCCTTTGATGACCAGATATACATTGGGGTTTTTTTTCAAATAGGCAGCTATTTCAGCTACGGCTGCAAGGTCCGCTTTTTCTCTTACAATATGTTCATCTGTTTCAAAATGGACCGTTTGAAAAATAGAGCGTAAAGAATTGGGAGGAGAATAAAAACGGTCTAGAGAAGGAACTCCTTTTTCTCCGGGATTGCCTTTTGGCTGAGGCAAAGCAGTGTCTGCTACCGTGTTTTTGAGATCTGCGTCTTTTAAGGGGATGAAATCTTCTTGTTCCGGGCCGATAAATTCTTCATCTGAAGTGAGCATGCGCGATTCATAATTTTTTCCCCAGAGTGTATCTACGCTGCGCTGCATGTAGCGTCCTGCTGTCTTCATATCTTCCCAAGCCTGGTTGCTGTTATTTGAGCAACTGGAAACTGTGCAAATGAAAGCGCAAAAAATGACGAAGCGGTTCATTGTATTTGACCTCTTACTGATATACTGGTTTTAATCTATATCAAAAGTCTATTTCTTGACGAGAGTTTAGCGAGCCTGTTCACAAAACTCCATTTGAGCACAAATTTTTTGCTTAGAACCTATCCCACGAAGCAAATCTTTTTTGTCCGGGACCTTTTGTTAGTAAAACAGGAGTTTGGTTTGTCACATTAATGAGATACAGCTCGCAGCTGTCTTCTGTTTCCGTGTTGTAGACTAAATGAAAACTGTTGGGAGCCCAGGAGGGGTTTTCTTTATGAGCCGGTCCTGTCGTCAATTGGATCTCTTCTTCTTTTTCGATATCGTAGAGCCAGATTTGACGCACTCCATCTACTTTTGCGCTATAGGCAATTTTTTTTCCGTCAGGAGACCAGCTAGGCGAGGTGTTTTCCCGATTTTTTCTTGTGATGAGGCGAGGGTTAATTTTTTGTGTATTGCTTGAAGAGACAAGAGGAAGAACATAGATCCTTGGTGGTCCATCTTTATCGGATACGAACGCCACTTCTCGCCCATTGGGGCTAAATGTGGGGGATGCTTGAGTGGCTCTTGGAGCGGAAAATAGTTGTCTTGCTTTGCCTATCGCTTCTCCTTTTTGATTGAACGATTGAACAAATAGATCGGGTCTTCCAGCGACGTCTGAAATAAACGCAAGATGGGTGGCTTTGGCAGAAAGGGAAGGGAGCAATTGATTCCCTCGTAAAGAGATCATGGGAATGGGAGTCGGGTCATTAAAACGTGCTTTGTAGATCTTCGATTGCCCTTCTTGGTGGGCCACAAAGAAAAAATCTCCATCTTCCACTGGAGTGGGAAAAAAGAAGGGAGTTAAGCAATAGTTTTGTCCTTTGGTCAGTTGCTTTGCATTGGCTCCATCAGCATCGCAGACCCAAATTTCTGATTGCCACGCAGAGGCGTCATTTTTTGTTCTTTGTGTGTAAATGAGCTTTGAAGAGCTAATCCCTCGAGCCTGGAAGAGATCTTTTTGAAGGCAATTTGCCAAATGGTGAATGGCTAATCGATCTTTAGAAAGATCATTGGTTAAAAGAAGATCGGGATAACTTTTCGAACCATCTTTTGTTATGTGAAATGCGGTCACTCTTAGGCGTTGTTTGGTAGCTTCGAGGACTAAGATAAAGGGGATGCTTTGGTTTTTCCAAAATGTGAGGTTAAAATGTTTGCGGTGGTCGTGGATAGGAAGTTTTTCGTCCCACTCAGGTTTTGGGGGCAAAAGCGAGCATTTGCCACTCACGGATAGATCAAATTCTAAAATAGAGCGAAGTTCATCTAAATAGCGCCAATCATAAGAGGTCACATCCGTTTGGACTAAGCTTATGTAGAGCGAAGGGAGCTCTACGGAGGGCTTTAAATGGACCTCTAGCTCTTCAGAGAAGAGGCAAAAAGGGAGCAGGATCATCAGGATGTTATAAAGTTTTCGCATTGCAAAAGAGAATGGTAAAAGTTAACAAGTTGCTGTCGATGTTAAAATCATTAAAACACGGAAAGGTTAGTTCAGGCAATCGGTTTTTGAGAAATTCACTATTTTTGATGTTTTCGGAGCTAAGGACTGTATGAGAAACAAGGCGGCCTTGCCCGTCAATATCTAACTGCATTTTCACTTCTCCCCTTGCGGGCAGCTCTAAGTGTTTTTCCAAATAGGCAATGAGAAACTGTCCATAGGCGTGCTCCGAAGAGGAGGGTTGCTGCCCAGAGGAGAGTTGAATCGTTGGTGGAATCGATAAGAGGTTGGAGTGTTGGGTGTGTTTTTCCAGGGTATCTAGTTCGCTAAGGGCTGCTTGCAGCTCTTTGAGGAGCGTTGGATCGGAAGATTTTTTTTCAGTAGGTGGCTTTGCGGCGGGCTTGGAAGGTTTTTTTGATGCAGGAGCAGGTCTTTTGACAGGAGCTTTTGGTTTAGAAACGGGAGGCGCTTTAGGTTTGGATTCTACAATTGGTACAAATGTATGAATGGCCATCGGCTGAATAGTTTTTTTTCTACTGTTTGGCCAAACGTGATGAACCGTAAGTAGCAAAAGAAGTGAAAGGTGAACTACCCATACAACAAAGGTAATTTGCTGTTTTCGGCTAAGGGTGAGGAATCTTTGTAATAGGTTTTTCATGTTGGATTTAAAACAATATCCATTTGCTCAAAGCCACATGTTTCGAGCGTATTTTTCACTATCTGGTAAGTGCCGAAAGAGGCTCTTTGATCTTGAAAGATTTGGGGGATCTGTCCAGGGTGGAGTGTTTTTTCTCGTTTGAGGATCTCTTCCAATTCTTTTGCCGAGCGGCTTTTCCCCTGAAACCAAATGGTGTTATCTGATTTAACATGGATCGAGAGGCTAGATTGTTTAGAGGGTTGCTGTCGATGGACTTCGCCGCTTGACGCGAGCTTTACATGATCCAAGTGCAATATCGGAGCGATGAGCATGAATGTGATGAGGACTACGAAGACAACATCGATCAAAGGCGTTAAATTAATGAGCGGCTCTTCTAGGGAAGAGATTTCTTGTCCTGGACGCCTTCTTCTCATTTTCTGTGTTTGAGTTCTAGGTTAGTGAGGAGAAAATCGGAAAAGTGTTCCATGTCTTTCTTATATTCCAAACTTCGATTTTTGAGATAATTGTAGCCAATAAGAGCGGGGATAGCGACGACAAGGCCAATAACAGTCGTTGCAAGAGCCATGGATAAACCAGAGAGCATCGATGCACTGAGCTCTGCGTGCTGCAAATGGGAAAAAGTCAATAAAATACCCCAGACTGTCCCTAAAAGCCCTAAAAATGGCCCTAAGGTAACAATGGTTGAGAGGATGAAGAGGTTTTTTTCCAAGAGTTTATGTTGGAATGCAATCGTGGAATAAGTGTTTGAAGTGACGAGATCGAGATCTGCCTGGGATAAAAAAAGCGTCTCTTGAGAATCTCCATTCAGATAGTGGTTGCGATCCATGATTTGAAGAGTGTTTTTTTTAAGAGATTTGTAAATCTCGAAAAAGGGGTGGGGGATTTCGGCGAAACTTTTCTTAGGAGAAAATTGCAAGTGCAACAGATCGGCCGTTTCATGAAACTGCTCTTTGAATTGCATCGATATCCGCTGCACCTGGGAGAGGAGCCACATTTTGTAGAGCAAAAGAGCCCAAGAAAGGCCGGATAATAAAAATAGCCCGCAGAAGATCCCTTTGCCAAACCAGTCAGATTGTAAATAGGCAGTCATGAAAGGATTGCCTGCAGCAAATAGGATCATAAGTTTTTCCTTGTTGCATGTATCCTATCTCAATCTCAAAGTTTTCGCAATGCCTTGCTTTATTGGGGTTCTCGCAGCCATTGTGCAAATGCTACTGGCCCAACTGTAAGTGCCACTGTTCCCAGGCATGCTATCACAGGCAATGCGATGTCGCGCACACTGAGAACATTAAAATTCGCTGTCTTTCCCGGATCAGGCCAGAGATGCATGAGAGAAATTAGTATTGCTATAAATATTATCCAACCGATTGCAACAGCAGGATCTTCGTGTTCTCGTAGGAAATCACTTATGGTGTCCGTTGCTCGCCTCAGGCGGCCAAGAAGTCCTGCTTCATAAATGCGTCCTTCTAAAACCTCCAAGGAACGTGCGCTAAGAGGGACTCTACACAGCGGGCAGTCGTAATTTCCCGCAAGAAACCATTGAGCTAAACACCCGCTATGGACTCCTCCATGTTTTCCTTGATGGTTCGTAATTGGCCCGGCGTTTTTACGGGCTTCTTCACTATCTTCCAAACAAATAAAACATTTGTCGCTTTGGTTCTTACTTACAAAAACTGCTGACATATTAAAGCCTCGTTATTAATTTTAAAATTTTCACGTTAATTATACTATTTATTTGCAGAAAAAGCAATTGTAGAAATGTTTATTAAAGAGCGCGCTTGTTAAGTCTTTCTTTATTAGCATGTTATGGTTTTCATGAAAAGCTTTGTTTCTTTCGCTTAAGTAATTGAAATTTAAGGTTAATTTATGTTATAATAATTGTATTAAGATTAATAATGGGTATTTATGTTAGCTGGTAATATGTCTCCCGTTTCTCCTTCTTCGCTGAAAACTCCTCAGAGCCTAGCGCTGAGCAATACTCCGAGCCATTCAGATTGGGCAAAAGTGTCTCAAACAGCCAAAGAGGCGATGGCCATAACAGGGCTCGTGATAGCTGGTTGCGTAGCGGGTTCTTTTGCCTTTCCCCCTGCAACGCCTATTTTCGTAGGACTGGGGCTCGGAACCCTGGTTGTCTTTTCTACAGCATGTGTTACGGCTAGCATTTTCCATAGACAGAAAGCAGATTCAACGCCAGCTAGAGGGGAAATGGACCCGCCGATTCCTGAAAAAAACGGAAAATCCGTTGAAGCGTTGGAAGAAGCTCCTAAAAGCTCTCATATAATTAACGAAGAGATATCTGAAGAATTAGACGACATAGGTGATGACTGGGAAAGTCCTCAGATCGGTGAGCTTTCCCCGAAGGAAAAGGCTGAGAGAGAACAGCGAGTAGCGCTAAGTAAAGTGCGTTGGCAAGGCAGCGCGCAATTGGATGTAAACGATATACATCACTTTATGATGAAAAAAAAGAAAGAGCTACCGGGGATTAAATATAGCTTTGCAGGTGACGAGATAGACCTTGGGAATGATCCTGCTAAAAAAGAGGAACCAATTGAGCTGGAAATCGAGCTTGTTGGTATGAGGGGAGTTGAAACATGGTGGGAGTTTTTGGCTTTTTTATTAAGCCGTCTGATGGGAGAAAAGCCGCGGTATTTTGAGCCGCACTTTGCTGTATTTATTGTAGACCATAAGACGAAAACTATAGAATATTTTGACCCTAAAAATACAGCCCTTCACGATGCATTGATCCAGAGAAACAATAAGGGAGAAGAAGTGAGGGTAGAGGCGATTAAGAATGGATTAGTTAACCAGTATAACGGCTATACATTTTCTCAATATGGTTTTCATGTAGATGGAACGTCAAATAAAGAGCAGGTTCAAGTTCAAAGTCTTCTGGATACAAAATCATGCGGGCCTCAGTGCGTTCGTCGTATTCAACAATATATTCATCGAGCTACAAACAAGGATGTCATTAGAGAGGTTGTAGGAATCTCTCCTCCTCCTTTATCTACTTCCTTCGGGGATCTTCAGATTTCTGGAGAGAAATTTTTTGAGGAAACAAAAGATTTAATTCTTTGAATGAAGCCCGAATGATGTGATATGATCGTCAGTCTATGTACATAGACTCTCACGCTCATTTAAGCGAACCTCCTCTTTTGCCGGATATGCCAGAGATCATTGCGCGCTGTCGAAAAGCGGGCATTGAGCGTATCGTCAATATTTGTACGCATGTACAAGCTTTAAGAGATGGCTTGGTTCTTTCATCTATTTACCCAGAAATTGTTAATGCAGGATGTACTCCACCTCATGACGTCCAGCAAGAAACGGAGGAGTTTTTTTCCGAATTTGCTGAGGCTGCCCGAGCTGGCAAGCTAGTAGCTGTCGGAGAAACAGGCCTTGATTATCATTATAAAGAGCTTCCTCGCCCTCAGCAGCACGCCTGTTTAAAAAGGTACTTGGAGCTTGCCACCCAGTGTAACCTTCCAGTGATTTTTCATTGCCGCGAAGCGTTTGCCGATCTCTTTGCTCTGACGGACGAATATTATCCAAACCGTCCTGCCGTCTTGCATTGTTTTACAGGAACTGCCGAAGAGGCTGTCCAAGTGCTCCAAAGAGGATGGTATTTGTCTCTCAGTGGCATTCTGACGTTTGCAAAAAGTCAAGCTCTTAGAGAAATTGCTAAAGAGGCTCCTCTTTCGCAGCTTCTCTTAGAAACCGATGCTCCTTTCTTAGCCCCTCAATCTTACCGCGGAAAAAGGAATGAGCCTGCATATCTTATAGAAACGGCTGCCTGTTTAGCCAATATCAAGCAAATGTCTATTCAAGAAATTGCAGAAATTACAGCTAATAACGCAAGAAAGTTGTTTCATTTGTAATTGATTTTTGTCATAGATTATATCCTATAATAATAGGGAATTCTATGGCGAATATTCATGTCATGAGTCGTTTGCAAGCGCTGCTCGATTTTTTTTCAGCTGTCGATCTAGGAGGCAAAAACATGTCTTCTGCCGCAAAAGGATTAGAAAGAGAGCTATTTATCCAATATGCTCTGAGTCATATCATTGCCCCTCCTTTTCGTATAGGAAGTGGGGATATTACAGATTTGTCAGGTTGTAGGTCAGGTCAGCTCGATATTGTGATTGAATACGGCAATTCAATTAGCTTTCCTCTGGTTTATGCGGCTCATACCCCCCGCTTGTATTTAGCGGAGGGAGTCTGCGCGGTCATTGAAGTAAAGTCAGATTTGACCGGTCAGTGGGGAGAGGTTCTCTCATCCCATAGTCGTCTTGAGTCTATCCAACGTTCTTATTCTGATTGGATCAGCTATGGAAGGTTGCCAAAGGAAATTCCCCATTTTGCTGTTGGGTATAGGGGCTGGAAAACATTAGCCTCCTTAGAGAAAAAACTTGAAGAGTCCCGTTTAGAGGGGATTTTGGTCTTGGATCAAGGGCTTTTTTGCGGGAAAAAATACCAAGAGACGGGACCTGCTTCTCTGTATGCCTTTTTTATCGCTTTGCAAGAGCTCACTGGCGGCTTGATTTCTTCTCTCTCAGATTATAAGACGTATGCATTTTCACTTTAACATTCCAAATTGAGACTCAAAGTGGCCCCTTTCTAAAATCATCTTTTGACAAATAGCCGTTTGCGGGTTAAAAAATACTTTTATACGTTTTGGAGTATTGATGAATTCGCAGACTGCTGTTTCGAGCGCATTTATTTGGCGAAGAGTCCATTCTTTGATGGGATTTTGGCTCATCATTTATTTATGTGAACATTTTCTCGTCAATTCTCAAGCGGCTCTATGGATTGGCGATGATGGCCATGGGTTTGTCCGTTTGGTCAACTTTTTGGAGTCGCTGCCGTATTTGCAGGTAGTAGAAACTTTATTAATCGGGTTGCCTTTAGCGATTCATATGGTATGGGGAATTAGCCGGGTTTTCGAGGCCAAGACGAATACACAAAAGACCGATGGATCGAGACCTTCTCTTGGAGAGTATGGGAGAAACCAAGCGTTTACATGGCAAAGGATCACTTCATGGATTTTACTTGTGGGGATTCTTGCTCATGTTGTTCAAATGCGTTTTGTAGAAAGGCCAAAAGAAGTGGAGTTTGAAGGACAGCGCAAATGGGCTGCTCGTATTTATTTTGATGAGGGGCTATTAACTCTATCCCCCCGTTTAGGGGTCAATTTGCCCGAGAAGCATTCAGGTTTAATAGATGCGATGGCTCCTGATATGGGAACTGCGATGCTTTTGGTTGTTCGAGACGCTTTTAAAAGTCCATGGCAATCTATTCTGTATTCTTTTTTTGTCTTGGCAGCGGCTTTTCATGCAATGAACGGGCTTTGGACGTGTTTGATTTCCTGGGGGGTTCTTCTTTCCTATCGCTCTCAAAAGGCGATGATCCCTTTGAGTGTTTTAGGAATGGGAGTGCTCTCTTTTTTAGGATTAGCAGCGATTTGGGGAAGTTATTGGATGAATTTAAGGTATTAATAAAGGGCGTATGAGTAAAAACGAAGTGATTGTAGTCGGCGGGGGGCTTGCTGGTTTATCGGCCGCAATGAAGCTGTGTGAAAAAGGGTGTCGAGTGAAACTGGTCTCTGTGACCAAGGTCAGACGTTCTCATTCAGTCTGCGCTCAGGGCGGGATTAATGTAGCTGTGAATTTAAAAGGAGAAGATGACTCTCCGATCATCCACGCCTATGACACCATTAAGGGCGGTGATTTTTTAGCCAATCAGCCTCCTATCTTAGAAATGTGTTTAGCAGGCCCTGCTATTTTACGGATGTTAGATCGGATGGGGTGTCCTTTTAATCGAACGTTAGAAGGGACCATTGATTTTCGAAGATTTGGGGGAACTTTATACCATCGAACAGCTTTTTGCGGAGCTTCTACAGGCCAGCAGCTCCTTTATTCTTTAGATGAGCAGGTGCGCAGATACGAAGCTAAGGGGCTTGTCGAAAAATTTGAGAACCATGAATTTTTACGGCTCATTCTTGATAACGAGGGAAAAGCCCGCGGAATCGTTCTTCACGATCTTTATAACCTTAATCTCCACGTCATGAAAGCAGACGCTGTTGTCTTTGCAACAGGGGGGCTTGGTCTTATTTATAAAAAATCGACGAATTCTACTTTTTGCACCGGCGCTGCGAATGGGCGTTTATATATGCAAGGGATGAAGTATGCGAATGGAGAGTTTATTCAGATCCATCCAACAGCAGTCCCAGGCATCGATAAAATGAGACTCATTTCAGAATCTTCGAGGGGTGAGGGAGGCAGAGTATGGGTTCCTGGAGATTCTTCCAAAAAGATCCTTTTCCCTGATGGAACAACGCGGCCTTGTGGGCAAACTGGCGAACCCTGGTATTTTTTAGAAGAGATGTATCCTGCTTTTGGGAATTTGGTGCCTAGAGATATCGGTTCTCGTGAGGTGATGAGGGTTTGCGAGCTTGGTCTCGGGGTGGAAGGCAAGAGTCAAGTTTATCTCGATGTGACCCATTTGCCTCCAGAAAAACTGCATAAATTAGAGGCGATTTTAGAAATTTACCAAAAGTTTATGGGAACAGATCCAAGAAAAACTCCTATGAAAATTTACCCGGCTGTCCATTATACCATGGGAGGCGCTTGGGTGGATTGGCCAGCGGCAGATGATCCTGATCGTTGGACGCGCTATCGGCAGATGACGAATTTAGTGGGCTGTTTTAATGCAGGCGAATCAGATTATCAATATCATGGCGCGAATCGATTGGGAGCTAATTCTCTTCTTTCTTGTATTTTCGGCGGACTTGTCACAGGAATAGAGGTTCCTCGTTATCTTTCTTCTCTCTCTTCAAGTTATTTAGAGGCGCCGGAATCTCTTTTTACTGAAGCGCTTGAAATGGAAAAACAATCTCAGAGAGAGCTTTTTCAAAGCAGAGGGAAAGAAAATATCCATGCACTTCATGATGAGATGGCCGATTGGATGGTCAATCATGTAAGTGTTAAAAGAGACAATCCCAGTTTAGAAAAGACGATCGACAAGCTCAAAGAGCTTCGGGAGCGTTCGAAAGAAATTACTTTGGATGATCAAGGGCACTTATTGAATCAGACTTATGTATTTGCCAAGCAATTTGCTCCTATGCTAGAGCTCGCTTTAGTGATTGCTAAGGGGGCTTTACTTCGCAACGAGTTTCGGGGATCTCATTATAAACCTGAATTTCCTGAAAGAAATGATGAGGAATGGTTAAAAACCACGATGGCTACGTATAACCCCCGCTCTGGAGAGCCAGATATTTTTTACGAACCTGTTGACATGCGGCATCTAGATCCGATAAAGAGAGATTATACACAGGCTAAAAAAGTAAAGCCCACATTGAAAAACATTCCCTCGAATATTCAACTCCCTTTATAAACAGACCTCTTTCGAGGTTAGGGGTTCGTCGATTTTAGAGGTTATTTTGGCCAAATCTCGTTTCTTGTTTGGGGGGTCATATACAGGGACTCGATATTACCCCCCCAAAAAAGAAACGAGATTTGGCTCAAAAGAACCCTAAAATCGACAGAACCTTAATTACGTAAGAGGTCTAATATGACAAAAACATTTATCTTAAACGTGTATCGAGGTTCTCCAGGCCATCAATATTGGGAAGAGTTTGAGCTTTCTCTCTATCCAGGAATCAATGTGATTTCTGCTTTGATGGAGATTCAGAAAAATCCGGTCACGCGGGACGGAAAAAAAACGACGCCAGTTGCGTGGGAACAGGGATGTTTAGAAGAGGTGTGCGGCTCTTGTTCGATGCTCATCAATGGCCGTCCCAGACAGTCGTGCACAGCATTGATAGAGCCGTATTTACAAGAAAGCTCCACCGTGACTTTAGCTCCTTTTACAAAATTCCCTCTTATTCGCGATCTTGTGGTGGATCGGACATCAATGTTTGAATCCTTAAAAAAAGTAAGAGCCTGGGTTTCTGTCGATGGAAGCTGGGATACAGAGACAGATGGGCCTAAAGTCAGCCCAGAAGTACAAGAAGCTTTATATGTTCTTTCTACTTGTATGACTTGCGGTTGCTGCTCAGAGAGCTGCCCTCAAGTGAACGAACAGTCCCCCTTTATGGGGCCAGCGCCTCTTTCTCAGGTGCGTCTTTTTAATGACAATCCCGCAGGAGCTTTTGGAAAATCAAAAAGGCTTCGGGCCGTTTTGGGGAAAGAGGGGATTTCAGGTTGTGGAAATGCGCAAAACTGTACCCGGTCGTGTCCTAAAAATATTCCACTGACAGAATCTATTGCCGTGATCAACCGGCAAGCAAATAAGCAAGCTGTAAAAGATTTTTTCGGCGTCCCAGATGCATAACTCTCTAAGAAGCTAGGTTTTAGTACAGCTTCTTAGACACCCTCTTACTGACGCGGTCAAAAAAACTTCTTAATTTAGTTTAATTAAAACGCCATGTTTAGTTAAAATTAATTATTAAAATAATATGCAGAAGGTGATAATGTCACATATTACAGAAGATTTTTTAGAGTTAAGCGGTTTTTTTATTGAAAACACTTTATTTTTTGAAGATAACACATTAGATGTTAGTGCTTTAGAACAAAAAACAGAAGCTGCAGCTAGATCTGTTTTAATAAATAGCCCAAATGAATTCGATGAGTGGGATTCATTAAATGCTGATGGTGTAGAGAGCCTGCAGCGCCTAAATAATGAAGGGTATAGCGAACTTCCGTTAAAAGGGTTTGCATTTGAAGACGATGATAGAGATGACTTTGACAGATCAACACAAAAAACCGAAATAGCCGTTGCGTCAGTTTTTGAAGAAAAGCAAAGCTATAAACGAAAACGTTCTCTTGAATTAGAAGAAGAGCAGTTCAAAAAAAGCAGCCATCACCGTCTTAATACTGAGCAACAGTCTTATCAAACCACTTCTCCTTGCTCTATAGAGCGCTATGTATTGGATGAACAAGATGTTAATCCGGACGTTTTTTTTGATCATTCAGAAAAAAGCGTAGAGCAAATTGGATTTGATAGATGGTTATGTGATATAGCCCCTCTGATATTTGATGGCGAACAAACAGAAGCCGTCCCCTTAAAAAGCGAAGAAAGTAGCTATCTGAGTCTTCATCCCAACGAAAACATGGATTTGAATTTCAGTTTTTCCCCTAAACATCAAGACGTATGGGATGAACATCGTTCTGTTCGAACGGTTAACCCGAATAGTTTTTTTTGTGACCAAGCATTAAATGGAGCAGAAAAGAGTATAGAGCAAATGGGATTTGATGCACGGCTATACCAAATGAATCCTCTCAGAATTGATGATGGGAAAATAGAAACTCTTGAGCCTTTAAATAAATCACAGAGCCTCGCACTCTCACAAGATGAACCCCGCATAGCAACTGTAGAAACATCGGTGTTGATAGAAAATGAAACAGAAGCGAGCCTCTCGGAGGCAAATGCAAGAAAGAAAGCAAGAATTTTAGAAAAACAGCGATTGTACGAACGTCGCTGCCGCGCCGAATTTAAAGAGCGCCTAGCTACGAATCCTACAGAAGCTGATCTAGAAAAATTAGAAAAGGGCAGAAAAAGATCGCGCGATTATCAACGATTACGTTGGCAAAATGCTCCTGATGGAAAGAACGTCTATGTTAAGAGGATGCTAAAAGATAATGATCTTATTGAGCGGGCGCTCACTTCTAGCACAACCTCTCCAGAAGAAGAGCAGGCAAAAGCCATCTTGAGAAAGAGAAAAAAGACCCCTCAGACGGTAGAGGAAATTGAGCGCCTTGGTTTTTCTAGAAATTTCAGACTTGTACATCTATGGTTATTAAATCAGCCCTTAGCGCCGGATGACGAGAAAGAGGTAAAAGAAACCTTGTTAGATCAGATAGAGAGATACAGAAAAAAACGGGGCTAACAACTGCTGTCTCAATTTGATTTTCTTCTTTTTGACGGCGGCAAGCCCAGGCCTGTAGACATGGGAGGAAGCTCGGCTCCTTAAAAGTCGTTTTAAAAGAGTTGTTTGCTGTACCACTTTTCAACGGCAGTCTCAAGATCTCCTTGCAAGAAATAGGAGTTAAAGGAGAAAATGGCTTCTTCTCTGCCGTTAGGGATACTGTGGCTATAGATTGTTCTTCAACAATGTTTATTTTTAAGGGATTTTAACGCCAAGCTACGGCCCTCGTGCCCTCCTTGGGAAAAGATCCCACCTATCCTATAGGTTGACTGGGCGCATGGCTGCAACCCCTTCTGGCGGAGATTATTACCCCCCCCCTAAAAGCTAACGAAGTTCGACTCAAAAGAACCCAAAAATCGACGACCCCTTAGCTACGCAAGAGGTCTATTTAGGCAATTTCTGGTTTAGGAGCTCTTTCCCATTGCCGTTCTGGATGATGGAAGAAGATCACTGTCACTACAGCAAGGGCGGTCATTCCAGCAAGAAGCAAGAACGCCCACTGGTAGTTACCGGTCACATCTACAATCCATCCTGTCACCACAGGAGCTATTACTCCTGCAAGAGAAAGACAGCTCGAAGTGATCCCTTGGGCAGATCCTGCTCTTTCTTTGGCCACGTCGATGTTGATGCTGAAAAAGGCAGGTTGCGGCATAAGGCCGAATCCTAACCCCAAGCTTAGGAAAAGAATAGATAGGCCTAAGGTGTCGGTAAAGCTTAGCAAGAGGAAAAAAATAGCAGCTAATGATTGAGAGATCCAAATGACGTGGGATCTAGCGATGCGACTCTTGCCTGTTTTTACATAGAGATAGTCGGAAATGATCCCGCCAAGTTTTAAGAAAGCGGCCCCTACCAGCCAAGGAATCGTCAAATACCATCCTACGCTTTTGAGATTTAGCCCGTGCTGGCTTAGAAAATATCCAGGCAACCAAAGAGTGGAGAAAAAGAGCATGTAGCCAAAGGCAAAATAGGCAAGGTTATTGGCAATCAGAGTGGGGTGGGTGAGGAGGAAGCGCCAATCGATAGGAGCGCTTTTCTTTTCCGAGGATAAAACAGAAGGGGTGGCAATGATTTTTTTCTCCTCTTCGGTCACATAAGGGGAGTTTTTAGGGAAATCGGTGAAAAAGATGTACCAAATGACTGCCCATAAAATTCCTGTAATGCTCATCATAAAAAACATGGTGCGCCAGCCAAAGTCTGCGACAAGGTACGAGGTAAGAGGGGCTCCAACCACAGAAGAGAGGGGGATAGCAATGAGCCCCAAAGAGAGAGCTCTGGCCCGTTCTTTAGGAGACAGCCAATGACTGATCGAGCTGGTCATCGCAGGAAAATGAGGTCCCTCGGAGACTCCGAGCAAAAAGCGGAGCATCATAAATCCCCAAAAACCTGAAGCAAAGCCAAGACAGCCGACGCAAAGAGACCAGGCTACTGCAGCAACTGGCCACATGAGGCGCACTCCCCACTTATCTACTAGCCATCCGCCTACCGCGGTCAGCAGCATGTATCCTGCTCCAAAGGCAGATAAAATCAAGCCAAAGTCTGTGTCTGTCAGGTGATACTCTTCTTTGAGAGGCCCGATCACAAAAGAGATAGCCGAGCGGTCGATGAAGTTGACTAGAGTAATGAAAAAAATTAAACTTGCTATAAACCAACGGTAGTTGCCGCGAAGCGCTCTGATCATCATTTCACCTTAAAAATTTTACTGAGTAAATTCTGTGGTCTTAGTATGCCCAACATTTTAACAGATTCTCTGTTTTTTGCTAGCTTTTCATGGATATCTGCTGCGTAGCTTGCCTGTGGGGTGGAAAGGAAAGATTTTTTAGACAAAAATCTTCAATGTAAAACCGCTTTACAAGTTCATTTTTTAGTTGATCAATTAAGAATTTTTTTGAGGGAGAAACGTCTTTTAGGCGACAAAGGAACTCTGAATGAGGCCGGTCTGCGCGGTATTTAGGCCGTTTAGCAGGAAGCTGCAAATAGTCCATATTCGTCTCTTTGTAATCCCACAGGAAAGAGGTGTGATGGACCCATTTACCTTTGCGGATATACTGGGCATTCCCGCCGCATTTGCGAGACCCAATAGCATAATCTTGCTCTTGAAGGGCAAAAGAGGGGATTTGCCAGCTTTGTTGGTAGAGCTCTGACGTCCAGCGAAGCAGAGGCTCTGGATAAGGGGTGATTGGTAGTGCGTCATGATTGCAGATAAAAGAGACAAATAGGGTGTTTTCGTCGACAATCACGGTGCCCCCTCCGCTAAAACGTTTGATCACGGGGATTTCATCGCGAAAGACAGATTCGGTATTCAGTAGCAGCTTAGGCTCTCCTGAGATGCCCATAACAATGGCCCTGGCAGATCCAGGATTGACGATACATACATTGCGCGCGTCTGTTCGAACGAGAGCCTCTTCCAGCTGAAGTTGCTCAAAGATGGAAAGATGATCGAGCTCCAACCAATGAAGAACTGGTTTCATGAGCGCCGCTTTTGTAGAGCAATCCTTAAGATGGAGATGTCAGCGGGGGAAACTCCTGAAATGCGAGAAGCGGCGCCGAGGTTTTCTGGGGTAAAACGAAGTAATTTTTGTTTAGCCTCTGTCCTTAGCCCAACGACGGTTGCATAGCAAAGATCTGGAGGAATACGGATCTGGTCGAGGTGAGAGAGCTTTTCTACCTCTTTCGTTTGTCTTTGAATATAGCCTGCGTACTTAAGGTGTAGTTCGATCTGTTGGTTGAGATCTAAGCCAAAATCGGCGACAACATCAGGGAATTGTTCGAGGGCTTTTTGGTAGGTCCAATCGGGCCTGCAGATGAGCTGCGCTAGAGAAGAGCCTCTCCCTTCGATGGTTTTAAACGCGCGGGATAGCCTCTCTCTTTCTTGGTCGAGGATCTGCTGTTTGTATAAAGTTCTTTGATATTGCTCTTCAGAAATGAGTCCTAGCGAATAGGCCATGGGCCGAAGACGGAGATCAGCATTGTCTTGTCTGAGTAAAAGGCGATGTTCTGCTCGACTTGTGAACATGCGGTAAGGCTCCGATAGCTCAAAGCGGATGAGATCGTCGATCATGACGCCAATATAGCCGTCGCTGCGCTTCAAAGAAAAAGGCGGTTTGCCGAGCGTTTTGCAAGCAGCATTAATTCCTGCTATCAGTCCTTGTGCAGCCGCCTCTTCATAACCGGTTGTTCCATTGATTTGTCCTGCCAAAAATAGTCCTTCCACGCGCTTGGTTTCAAGAGTTGGATAGATCTGGTCGCTCTTTACATAATCATATTCAATGGCGTAAGCCGGTCTCATGACTTCTGCTTGTTCGAGCCCGATGACGCTGTGGATCATTTCTAATTGGACATCAAAAGGAAGAGAGGAAGAGATCCCATTGACATAGACTTCTTGAGTGGTGAGCCCTTCTGGTTCTAGAAAAATTTGATGACGCTCTTTGTCGGCAAATCGAACGACTTTATCTTCGATGGAGGGGCAATAGCGAGGTCCGATGCCTGTAATTGTTCCTGCGTAGAGGGGGGAGCGATCTAAGTTATTACGAATGATCTCATGAGTCTTGGGAGTTGTGTAGGTGATATAGCAAGACACTTGAGCCATTCGCTCTTCAGGATCATCGTAAGAAAAGACGACGCCTTCATCTCCTGGCTGCTCTTCGCAACGGCTAAAATCGATGCTTCTGGAATTGATTCGCGGCGGGGTGCCTGTTTTCAGTCTGCCTAACACAAATCCAAGCGACTCGAGGCTGGGAGATAGCCCGCTGGCTGCTTTATCGCCGCTACGCCCTCCAGAGAAATTGGTCTGACCGATATGTAAAAGGCCTCTCATAAAAGTGCCAGATGAGAGGATGACAGTTTTTGCTTGATAGATGATCCCTTCTTGCGTAGAGACTCCAGTGATTCGGCCATTTTCTACGAGAAGTGATTCAGAAGTGCCTTGTTGGATTTCGAGGTTGGGGGTCTGTTCTAGCCTCCGTTTCATGTCGAGGGCGTAGGCGGCCTTGTCTGCCTGAGAGCGGGGAGAACGGACAGCAGGTCCTCTTGAGGCGTTTAACATTCGAAATTGAATGCTATTGCGATCGGCCACTTTCCCCATGAGCCCACCTAGAGCGTCGATTTCCCTAACAATATGGCCTTTTGCAGTCCCTCCGACTGAAGGATTGCAGCTCATTTTGCCGATCGTATCGAGATTCATGGTAAGTAGGAGGGTGTTGGCGCCCATCCGGGCAGCAGCATGCGCTGCCTCGCAGCCGGCGTGACCTGCCCCTATAACGAGGACATCATAGATTTTTGGATACTTCCACATAAAACAAGAGGTCCTCTATCAAAGACCTCTTTTGAAATGAAGGTTCTTAAAATCGACGAATCCTTACATTCGAAAGAGGTCTAAAGACTATTTTTTCTTATGACGGTCGCGGCGGCGGCGTTTTTTTCGTTTGTGTTTTGCGATTTTCGCTCTGCGTTTCTTTTTGACTGAGGCCATAAATTCCTTTATTCAAACACGTTTTGACAGAAAATTGGATACATCTTTCTTAAGAGGCTGGCTTCGAATTTGGTTTCAACCTCTAAGAACTTTCAGCACTACAGGATACAATAATGGGCGCTTTAAAACAAGTGAGGATTGTTAAATGTCGCCCTTGGACCCTTTCCTAAGGGCTATAAAATAATCAATTTATAGCCCTTAGAGAGAGTCTATCTCTGCTTTTTTCTGCTGGGCAGTCTGTTAGTCTTCGTCCTTTTCAGAATAAGATATTTTGGCTTCTTTTCTAGGAGGCCCCTCTGAATCGTTCGTCGAATCTATCTTGATTCTACACTGCCAGTAGCGTCTTTCGTTGCTAAAATTGACAGGCATACTGGCTTCCTCCCAGACAATCATTGGCGAAAAAGATTCTGGAGGACTATATGAGAGAGGCAAAGAAGGCAGGAGATATTCTTTGAAGTTGGGAACGTTTCGAGTAGGTGAAAAGCACCGAATGGCTGATAGTAAATCAGGGTCCATGCCCTCTATCGCCGGATACAACTTTGTCATTTCTCTCTTGATAGAACCTTCATAGGCGCTGCTTATCTTAGAAAAAAAAGGTTGTAGAATGGGAAGAATGCCAAATCTTTCGATCTTTTTCATAACGAATTCCGGGATCTGGGGGTCAAGAAAATGAAGAGGAGGTTTGATCACTTCCATGGGCTGTTTGCTTGAATGAGACTTGATGCCTTCAAAAGAAATCTCAAGTTTGGTGTCTAGTAAACTTCGATAGTGATGTTGAAAATCTAATGCCGAAGATAGGCTGATTAAGGCTGAGCAGGCTGAAGGTAGTTTCTGTTTGTCCTCTTCGTTCAGGTTTTCCGTATGGATCGCTGGGTTTTCGACTGAACATTTTATTCCCGCTAAGTGGTTTTCTATGACTTTGGCCAATTTTGCTTGTTCTGTTTTGTCAATATTTGGTTCGAGCATCTTAAATGTCTGTTCCTCTACTAGCCTAAAAGAGTTGTCGATGATGAGGATGAATGAGGGCAGTGAAGGGTTCTTGAATACAAAGTTAAGCCTATGGTTAATGATTATTGGGTTAGGCTCTTTGCTCTTTTCCATAAACTTGAAAATCACGTCAACAACGCTAGAAATTCTTTGAGGGGAAGTGTGAGGCGCAACAATTTCTTTCAATCGATTTTTATATGTTTCTCTTCCCAATGATTCATAGGATGGTTGTTGGAAATATTCTACGAATAGGGGTGTAGCTTTGTTTGCAAGCTCTTGTATTTGATCATCGGTTAACGTGCGAGAAGAGGTGATAGCTCCTTTCTGAGTCGATGTAAATGAGACAGACATGGTGTTTAGCTCCTTGAATTCATAAATTTTTATTTCAAGGAAGAAGGCGTAACGAGTTTGGGCGTAAAGTTCAAGAGAAATGAAAATCCCATTTCATTTTTTTTAGATAGAGAAGAGAGGATTCTAGCTTTTCTTTGAACCATTCATATGTGGGATACTGTGAAGGGATGTCTACAGTCATTGAACAGGTATGAAAACTGGGGATGTCTTCTCCGTTTGGATATAAACGAATGGAAAATTTTTGATGAGGAGAGAGACTTGTATTGGACGAAATGGCTTGGATAAAGTCTTTCAAAAGCTTTTCTTCTGCATCCATGATCCATTGGATAAAAAATCCTTCTATTCGGTTCTTGTCGTCATCGTTGACGCCTTCTCCTAGCTCCCATTTCATATTTTGTAGGAGGAGTTCTTTAGATAAGGATCCTTGAATTTTTTCTGAGAATTCTAAAAAGGACTTCCCTTTGAATTCACTCCAATCTTGAGGGCTCATAGGAGGGAAAGATCTTGCAATGCAACACACAGCTGCGAGACTTAGGTCAATGGCAGATGCCTTGATAAATTCTTTTTTGGTGTGAATCCCAGTGTCTTGTATATCTGGGGGGACTTTTCCGTTGTCGACAAATCGGTCGACTATAGCAATCGTTTCGAAAATGGCAGGATATTTCTGGGGCAAAAGTTTTTTTAATAGCTTGTCATAAATAGGTTGAAGAGCGGGGGAAGGAGTGTCAAAGGGGAGAGGGGATGATATCATGTGGTTGATGTCTGTTTGAGAAAGATCATAGATCAGTTCAAAGAGGAGAGGATGAAAATATTGACCTATTAGAATATCTTGAGTGCGAGTTAGAGCGTAGTTAAACATCGTTCCAAGGGCTTCGAAGCAGGCAATTTCCTCTTTGTGGAGTGAAGAATCGTCGCTGAATTTTGGGAATACAAATCCATCTGTAAGCTCTCCTGGGAACTTTAGATTTTTTTGAGAGCAGAGTGCATGAAATATTTTGGTGATCAAATCTCTTGTTATCCCTCCTGCATTGATTGCAGGAGAATCCGTATAAATGATTTTGGGGATTTTTTTTTGAAAATCGGCCAGTTTTTTAAATGTTAAGAGGTGCTGTCTAGCATTTGATGGAATGGTTGCCGAATGGATTCGCCAATTGAATGAAGGAGGGGGGCTATCAGTGGGAATTCTTAGCAGATCAATAAAAAACTGTTCTATTGATGAATTGACTGAAGTGCATCCTTTGAGTGCATCTCCATATAACAAGATGCGGTCCATTCGTTCTTTGATAAGGTTCTCACAAAAATCATTTAAGGTGGTCAAAAGACCATCAAATCTCTTGAGCCAATTTTTTTGAGCAGAAAGGTTTGAAGGAGAGGAGGGCCAGAGCGCGACAAGGCTTGTTGCTTGCAAAATCACAGTCTCTACTTTTGTTTTATCGATGCTTTCCATCTTTTTTAAGATGGTTATGACGAGAGTTGGGTCATTTATACCAATTCGATTGACGATATCTTTTAGCAGCGCCAAAGACTGCTTTGAAAAAACTGTCTTGGAGTCACTGAGTTGTAAAAATTGGTTGAGCTCCGTCAAACTTTTTAATTCAAGATTCAAATAATTGAGAGATCCCTTAAGAAAGGAAATGATTCCTTCTCCGTGGGTTGTTAAAACCTTGCTAAAAAGATCTATAACTTCTGTAACAGGCTCAATAGAATAGACTATGGGCAGAGGCTTAGGACATAATTGCTCTATCCCTGAAATGAGTAGCTCTCTTTGATTTGAAGGAAGGGAGATGATTGAACGGATGATTATTCTAGGGTTTTCTGACATGTCCAAAAGGTTCATGAGTCGTACAGTCAGGTTAAGAATTTGATCTTCTGTCTGCGGGTTATCCAAAGCAAAAATCAATAAGTATTTTGCAAGATTCATCTTTTCTTCCCAGTATCGAGGAACAAGACCAGCTACTGAGGAGACGATGGAACTTCTTTTTTCTTTGGGAAGAGAGGCTACAAGATTGATGATCACTCTGATGTCATCTCTTCTATAGTCTATACTGCCATAAGCCTTAATAATTTGTGCAGTTGATAAAACGATCTCTTCTCTGTCTTTGTAAGGGAGTGTAAACACCCTACTAATAAGAGCTATTTTGTCTAGAATACCCATCCAGCTTTCAAACAGATGAGAGCTGATGACGAACACATTTTTATTTTTTATATAATCCACAGAGTCTTCATAAAGGTGCTTAAAAAACTGCCCAATGGCTTGTAGATAAGGTTTTATGAGGGCGTAGAGAGAGCGAACCAGCCGGGGTCCTTGATTGCAACAATTTATCATTGGTGCATGGACGTATTTGGAAAGGCATGAGCTGCATAGCATGGGATCTTCTCTTATGAAAAAATAAACTGCAGCATTATAAATTTTTTATTAAATAACGTAAAGAGAAGGATTGCAAGGCGCATTTTGTAAGACAAAGGTAAACAACTGACGCATCGCATCTTTTCTCTTCAGAGGGGATTATTTTAGAGACTGTCCAATGGTCTTTTCGTGTTTTAAAAAAATATTTATGTTATGAAAAGGGGAGTGATTTAATTTTTTCCCAAAAGGAGAGAACATGTTTGCAGCAACAATCTTAGCTTCTATGATGTGGATGATTAGCGATCGACAAGAGTTTTGGACAGCAGATTTCCATTCAAATGCGACACAAATGCATTTTGTCCATGAAGATGGGAAGTTCGATGCCAAGAAACCTAAGACATCCGATCTAAAAGGAAAGAGAGTGTTGATTCTTTTTCATGGATTTAATAACGACAAAGAGTCTGTTCTTTCTACTTATTTTACTATTAAAAAGAACATTGATGCTGCTTCTTCTTCCGCAAAAAAACCTGTTTATGATGAAGTCATTGGGTATCTCTGGCCCGGTTGTGATTCGCGCCTTGAATACTTCGAAGCTAAAGAAAATGTAGAAGAGATTGCAAAAAGGACTCTTCAATTGATTAGCCTAGTTGCTTCAGAAGCTGGCCAAGTCGATATAATGGCCCATAGCATGGGAAATTATCTTTTCTTAGAAGCGATGAAAAATTCGAAAAATACAGGGCTTGTAACAAACTATTTCTCTTTAGGGGCTGCAGTTGATAATGAATCAATCCAAAAAGGAGAGGTCTACTATTCCTCTATCAAAAATTGTAAAGAGGTCTATGTCGCCTATTCAGAAGAGGACGGAGTTTTAGAATACCTTTATACTCTAGCTGAACTAGACAAAGCTCTGGGTGGCTCTGGAATCGAAGATATTTCTGAACTTCCTTCACATGTTCAATTAGTGGATTGTTCAGAAATAGTGGACTCACATAGCGCCTATTTTGAGTCTCCTCAAGTGTACCAATTTATCCAAAAAAGGGTGTTAGGTGTCCCTCCTTTCCCAGAAAACGCCAAGAGGGTGAAGTTGCTCGAAGATAGTGAGGTCATTGTTCTTCCTGTCACTTCAGCTTCTACGGAGTCTGCAAAAGCGAGCTAGACGTGTATCGGGCTGTTTTATTATACAACAGTCTGAGGGACTGGGATTTTTTGCATCCAAGGATAAAATAAGCGATCATGCCGATATGATTCATGAGTTTCTTGGAAAATGAGGGGCGTGTTCCTCTTAAATAATAAGTTCTATGCAACAAACGCTCAATTCGTTATAACAGGTTTTTTTCCCACAAAAAAGGAATTTGCTTATGAACTATTGGACTTTGTCAATTGCCCAACTTGTAGTCTTTCTGATTGCTTTCCTGATACCTCTCTATCTTTGCTTGCCTAAAGCTGTTTCGTTTTATCTTCTTTGGAAGAAAACTGGAAAATCTATTTACTTATCAGCGTCAGCAGCCTCTGCGGTTGCGGGATTTTTTCTTCTTGCAGCAGGTTTTCTCATGTTTATTAAGGCTTTTACGGGCTAAAAGCTGAAAAAGCATCTTTGTTGGATTTTCCAAACGCAGAAGGCATTTGGACTGGAGTGTAGTTGGCAAATTGGGCGAGCTCTTTACGGAAAGTAAGGTTAATGTCTCCCACTGCACCGTGTCTATTTTTAGAGACGATCAGTTCTGCGAGTCCCGGCTTATCTGCTTTATCGTAATATTCTCGACGGAATAAGAACATGACGACGTCGGCATCTTGTTCCAAGCTTCCGCTTTCTCTTAAATCGCTCATCATCGGTCTATGCCCTTGCCGCTCTTCAACTTTTCGAGATAATTGAGCTAAGCAAAGAATAGGGATATTGAGTTCTCGAGCCAAATTTTTTAGCATCCGGGAAATTTCGGAGATTTCAACTTGGCGGCTCTCTGAGGAGCGAATCGTTCCGGATCCTGAAAGCAGTTGCAAATAGTCAATGACCAAAAAGCCGATGTTATAAGCTTCTTTCATCCGTCTTGCGCGGGCCCTGAGATCTGTGATTTTAAGGCCCGGTTGATCATCGATGACCATCGCATGTTTTTGCATGCCATGGACTGCAGCCACAATCCGTTGGTATTCTTGCCCAGTAAGAGAGCCGGTGACAATTTTATTCGATTCTATTTCGGCTTGAGAGCAAATCATCCGGTGGAGTAGCTGTGTTGCGCTCATTTCAAGCGAGAAAATGCCGACGGGAACATTGTTTTTAAAACAGATGTTTTCGGCGATATTGATAGCTAGAGCGGTTTTACCCATGGAGGGTCTTGCGCCAAGAATGATGAGATTGGAAGGGATAAGACCGCTGAGCATTTTATCGAGATCAATAAAATGGGTCGGTTGGCCCGTAATCGTAATTTCATTGGCCCCTTTTTCTTGAAAGAGTTGTTGGCGCTCTTGAAGCTCTTTTAAATAGGGGATGCCTGATTCTGCTTTTACACCACTGATCAGCTCTCGAATAGTGACCGCATTAGCGCGCTGCGCTGATTGAGAGATGTTAAAGAGGTGAGACTGGGCTTCATCGAGGACAGTGCCTACATCTGGAGGATCTTCTAGCGCTGATTTCTCTATTCTTTGCGCCGCGTCGATCATGCGCCGTAAAAGCGCTTTGTCTTTGACGAGGCTGACATATTCTTCAACAAACGCAGAAGTTCCTGCATATTGTGCAAGAGTTGTCAGATAACTAACGCCGCCGATTGTTTCGAGTTGGTTTTTTCGTTTGAGCTCTTCAGCAATCAGATGAATGTCGGCAGGTTTGTCCGCTTTATAGGCGGTTTTAAGAGCTGTATGGATGATCTGATGTTCTGTGTAATAAAAGTCGAGAGCATCGAGACGATCTGCAGCGATATTGAGCGCGTTGATACTCGTGAGCATACAGCCAAGCACCATCATCTCGGATTCTTTGGAATTGGGAGGGACTCGCAGCTTTTTATTGTCTGGCTCTGGCATGAATAGACCTCTTTCGAAATGAAGGTTCTGTCGATTTTAGGGTTCTTTTGAGCCAAATTTCGTTTCTTTTTTGGGGGGTAATATCGACTTCCTGTATATGCTCCCCCAAAAAAGAAGCGAAATTTGGCCAAAATAACCTCTGAAATCGACGAACCCTTAGTTTCGAGAGAGGTCTAACTTAGATTACAAGAAAAGTGGGATCAAGGGAAGAGAGTTTTGTAATTTTCTAGAGATTTAAGAAATCGGAAAGAGAGGGATTTGAACCCTCGGTACCCCTTAACGGAGTACGCGTCCTTAGCAGGGACGTGCCTTCAGCCGCTCAGCCATCTTTCCAAGATGAGATAGACCTCTGGAGTAGCTATGCCATCGGTCTTCACAATGATGAATATTTTATCGAAAAATGGGCTTTAATACAAGGGCTATTCAACAACTATTCAATAAAGGTAGGTTGCGCCATCTGTTTTCCATTGAGCGCATTCCAGTAGGTGGTCATTTGAGAGCCGTCTGGATTTTGGACAACAATACTATAGATAGGCAAAAAAACCTCAGTCGTCTTGCGGATGGCAAAGTCGTTACCGAAGGCAGCCTTAGCAATATTTTCAATTTGGGCCGGGCGATAGCGTCTTTTGACTCGGACGACATTTTTAGAGGATTTTTTGACAAGCCACTGTTCTAGCTTGGTTTCGGGGATCACCTGGAGTTTTGGGTTTTGGAGGTGAAGCCTGTAGGTGTTGCCTTTTTGGACGATCAAGCTTTTTTTTCTACAGCCGTCGATCCAGTTATCGAGGATGTGGTTTTCAATATTCAGGAAATGAGATAGGCCGTCTCGATCCCAAGCGCCTCCTTTAGAGGCGAGAGCATTGATGATCTTAAATTCTTGTCGGGTTGCATTCGAGGCTAGACAGTCAGTAAAGCCATGAGTTTTTTCCCAGGTGCTTGTATTAATGACCATTTCTCCGTCGAGAAGCCCCCATAACATCATCCCTTCAGCGGTTTTATCTTGCGCGCGGGAATATTTGACTTCCATGAGAAGGTAAGGCACAAATTTAAGAACAGGGCTCAAGAAAACATGTTGAGCATCTTTAAGAAGCTCTTTTCGATGGACTTCCATGATTTGTTCTGCAGAGTAGCGGGCTTCAAGCGTTTGAAAAGTGCCTGAAGTAATGAGATCTTCAACGCGGTTTCGAAAAGCAGGAACAGAATTCCATGCCCAAAAGCCACCCACAACTGAAAAAAGACAAAGAAAAATAAGAATCACATTGCGCATAGTTGAGTCCAGCAAATTACCCCAAATTCCTTTTATCGGAAAGATATTTTTTTGAATAGAGGTTTTACCAGATTTCAGGAAAAAACAAAAGAATTTTAGAAAAGATGGGGCAAGATCAACGATTTTATTGTTACATCGTTGATCTTGCCTCTTATCGTTTGAGATAGATTATTCCTTCATGGAGAGAAGGAACTCTGCGTTGCTTGATGTTTTTTTGAGGCGAGCAACAAGTAAATTCATCGCATCGACAGGGGTGAGGTCTGCAAGGCCTTGGCGTAAGAGATAAATTTTTTCGAGCTCCGTTGGGTGGTAGAGAAGTTCTTCTTTTCTTGTTCCACTTTTAATCAGATCGATAGCTGGATAGATTCGCCTGTCAGCTAATCGTCGATCGAGAACGAGCTCCATGTTACCAGTTCCTTTAAACTCTTCAAAAATAACCTCGTCCATGCGAGATCCTGTGTCAATCATGGCCGTTGCAATGATTGTTAAAGAGCCGCCGTGCTCGATGTTTCTCGCAGCGCCAAAAAACCTTTTTGGTTTGTGAAGGGAATTCGCATCGATACCGCCCGTAAGAATTTTCCCAGAGTGAGGCTGCACGGTGTTGTACGCGCGGGCAAGTCTTGTCAGAGAATCGAGTAAAATCACAACATCATAGCCACATTCTACGAGCCGTCTTGCTTTTTCAATGGCCATTTCTGCAATTAAGACGTGTCTTTCGGGAGATTCATCAAAGGTGGAAGCGACGACCTCTCCTTTGACCGTACGGACCATGTCCGTCACTTCTTCAGGACGCTCATCGATAAGAAGAACGATCAATACAACCTCGGGGTTGTTGGTCTCTATCGCGTTGGCAATGTTTTGCATTAAGACTGTTTTGCCCGATTTGGGGGGAGCTACGATCATCGCCCTCTGACCTTTGCCAACAGGAGCTGCAAGATCTAATACTCTCATGGAGAGTTTCTCTCTCGAGGTTTCCATGACAAGTCGTTTATCCGGATATAAAGGAGTTAAGTTTTCGAAGAGAACTCGATCGCGCGTTTGTTCAAAGGTTTTATTGTTAATTTTTTCCACTTTGAGCATCGCAAAGTACTTTTCTTTCTCTTTCGGAGCTCGAATAGAACCGTAAATTGTATCTCCTTTTCTTAAATCAAATCTGCGGATTTGAGCAGGGGAGACGTAAATATCTTCAGCAGAGGGGAGGTAGTTGTAGTTCGGGGAGCGGAGAAAGCCAAATCCATCGGGCAGCACTTCTAATACCCCCTCACCATAAAGGACCTCATTCGGGCGCTCGGAAATGGTTTTTACAACCTCAAAAACGACCCCAGATTTAGTCAAAGAGGCGGTGTGCCGAAGACCAATATTGCGCGCATACGTTTGCAGTTGGTCGATGTTCATCCGCTGTAGATCAGAAATTTTTGTGACTTTTTCGAAATCGGTAGAAATAGGTTCTGGAGGTTGCTGTGTAGCTGGATTCTCTTGATTCATGAAAATTGATTCTCCTTAAGGATAGCGTTGAGTTTTATGACCTCTTGGCGCAATCTCGCCAGAGATCCATTGTTGATTAAAGTATAGTCGGCTCGCTCTGCTTTTTGTGTGGGCTTCCACTGTCTCTTCATACGTCGGTCATATTCATGAGGCGCAAAGCCGGCCTGTTCAAATCTTTTTTTTGCTATTGCAGTGTCTGTTAAAACGGCGACAACTACGTCGTAGGCGTCTTCATTATGAATTTCATAAAGAAGAGGAATTTCTACCACAAAAAGGGTGTATGTCCTTTCTTGATTTGCTTGTTTATAGAGCTCTTCAATTCTTTGCAACACGGCTGGATGGAGTAGTTTCTCTAAAGCTTCAAGCTGCGATGGATGCTTAAAGGCCTCTTCGGCTAAAATCCGGCGATCTATTTTCCCTTGATGAAGAATGTTAGGGCCGAAAATTTTGAGAACTTGTTGACCGAGAGGATTTTCTACACAAAGCAACTCATGAACCAGTGCATCTGCACTTACGACATAAGCTCCTAGCTCTTGAAAGAATTGGCAAACAGACGACTTTCCACTTGCAACTCCGCCTGTAATTGCTACTTTCTTTAATTTTAGCATTCTCCCCAATTTTTGCCAATGGATATGTGGACTTCGATAGGAACTGAAAGCTTAAGAACGTGCTCCATATGTGTTTTTACAAGGTGTTGAAAGATCTCTATTTCTTCATCTGGAATTTCAAAAATTAATTCGTCGTGGATTTGCAAGATCATGAATCCCTGCAAGTTCCGCTTTTTTATAGAGGCATCGATGTGGATCATAGCCAGTTTAATAAGATCTGCCGCAGTCCCTTGGAGAGGGGTATTAATAGCGAGCCTTTCCGCTGCAGCGCGGATCATCGGGTTTTTATTATGGATTTCGGCAATCGGTCTTTGACGGCCGGTAAGAGTCATGGCAAACCCTTTTTTTCTTGCGCCCTCTTTGCTTTGTTCCAAATAGTCTAAGATGTTTGGGTAGCGCTCAAAATATGTTTTGATGAATTCGGCTGCTTCCGAGTGGGAAATGTGTAGCTGTTTGGCAAGGCCGTGGGGTCCTTGCCCGTAGAGAATGCCAAAATTGACTGTTTTCGCTTGAGATCTCATGTCGGGGGTAACGAGTCCTGGAGGAATATTAAAGATCAGCGATGCTGTATGAGTATGGACATCTTCTTTGGTCTTGAAGGCTTTGACGAGCTCGGGGTCTTTGCTAAAATGGGCAAGAAGTCTGAGCTCGATTTGTGAATAGTCGGCGCTTAGATAGCTCCATCCTTTTTTTTGGGGCTTAAAGGCAGAGCGAATAGCGAGTCCTTCGGGGCTGCGGACCGGGATGTTTTGTAAGTTAGGATCTTGGCAAGATAGTCGTCCTGTAGCAGCGATTGATTGATTAAAGGTGCAATGGATTCTATGGGTTTCGGGATTGACTTCTAAGGGGAGCGACTCAACATAGGTGGATCGAAGTTTTTCAAGCCCTCTGTACTTTAAGATGGCCTCCACCACTGGATGTTGATCGACTAACTCTTCCAACACTTCAGCTCCTGTAGAAAATTCGGTCGTTTTTTTTCGTTTTGGTTTGAGCTGCAGTTTTTCGAATAAAATAGAGCTGAGTTGTTTGGGGGAGTTGAGATTAAATGTTTCTCCTACGAGGGAAAAAATGGACTCGGAGAGATTGGCTAATTCATGGGTGAGGGTTTTTCCTTGGCTTTCTAATTTTTGGATGTCGAGATAGATGCCGGCTCTTTCCATATTGGTTAAAATAGGGAGTAGTGGCAGCTCGATATCATTGAGTACGGAGGTAAGATGTTTCGCTTCGAGTTTTTTTTCAAAGACAGCTTTTAGCCTGCAGGTGTAATCGACATCTTCACAGCAATAATCAGTCACATCTTTAATAGAAACGTCTGCCATGGACGTTTGTTTTTTCCCTTTTCCAATGAGAGATTCGATGGGAATTTTTGTTTTTTGAAATTGTGCGAGGGTCAGTTCATCGAGATTATGGCGGCGGTTTTGAGGGTCGATCAGATAAGAGGCTAAGATGGTATCGAAGCTAATAGAAGGCACTTCGATGCCGAGATTTTTTAAAATATGGAGATCATATTTGAGGTTATGCCCATAAAAAGAGCTTTTTGTTGTTTGAAAAAAAGAGGCGAGCGCCTCTATCACCTTTTTTTCGCCCAAATTTCCATTGCACGGGACGTACCAAGCTTTTTCAGGAGCTACGCAAAAACCAATGCCGACTAGTTTGGCAGTTAAGGGGCGTATTCCTGTTGTCTCTGTATCGAGACAAATTTCTTTATGCTTATTTAAGAGAGCAAAGAGAGAAGAGAGAGCTTCTTCTGTATCGACGGTAGCGTAGTGAACCTGTTTTTCTACCAGGGGCTCTTTTTTGTCTGTTTTCTCTTCTCGTAGTGTCCGAATGAGACTATGAAAATTGAGAGATTGGTAAAATTCGACGATTTTTTCTCTGTCGGGAGCTTTGAGTTCATAAAATTCGAGGCTCTGAGGGATGTCCATTCCTGTTTGGAGAGTGGCCAGCTCGCGGCTCATGAGTGCGATGTCTCGATCTTTTTTGAGTGTTTGTTGTTTTTTTTCTCCCTTGATCTCTTCAGGATGCTCCAATAAGTAATCGAGTGAACCGAACTGCTGGAGGAGTGAGGCTGCAGTTTTAGCCCCAAACCCTTCTAGTCCTGGAATATTATCCGAGGCGTCTCCCATCATAGCTAGTAAATCGAGCATTTGCTCAGGCTTTACGCCAAAGAGCTCTTCTACTTTTTTTTCATCGACGAGCAGGTTGTCTTTGAAGGTCTGGAGAACAAAAATATGTGGATTTACAAGCTGCATCAGGTCTTTATCGCTTGAACAAATGAATACCTCTGCTCCTTGTTTTTCAGCCCATTTTGCGACGCTCGCTATGGTATCATCCGCTTCGACACCATCGACGCATAACGTGGAGATTCCGGCTAAAGCGCAGAAGGTATAGGCCCATTCAAATTGAGGAAATAGATCCTCTGGGGCTCCTTTACGATGCATTTTATAGTCTGCATAAACGGCTTTTCTCGATTTTTTGTTGTCAGGGCCATCAAATACGGCAACTAAATGGTCAGGAGAGAAATCTTTGATGAGCTTTTCAACCGAGCGGATAAAACCAAAGACTGCGCTCGTGGATTCCCCTTTTTCGTTCGTCATAGGGCCGATGGCATAGTACGAACGAAAAAGGAAGTTGACTGCATCGAGAATATAGATTTTTTTCAAAAGGTTTGTCCTGGCTGATAGAGATAGAGGAAAGGATCGTGCAGCTTGTAGGATGGTTGATTTGTCCAATTGAACGTATGTTCGATCGTTCCTTTGAGTACAGACGATTTCGATTCGACAAGGGCTTTGAGCCAATTTTGCACTGGTTTTAACTCGACTACTTGATACGGCTTTGTTGGATCTATTTGCGCCGTTTCTAAAAGAGCTGCAAGTGCCTGTTCGTAGGTGGCGTTTGCTTGATCGATGTATCCGATCTCTTGCGCTTTCACCACATCGAACACGTGGGCGCCGTATTCATTGACAAGTTTTGTCTTATCAACATGTGGACGATTTGCTGTTACGATATCGACAAATCGATTGTACATAGAGGCCAAAATGGCTTTTAAGGAAGCGTCTTCTTCAGGTTTCCATGTGCGGAAAGGACTCATCATATCTTTGTCCAGGCCGGCTGTAAGGGTTTTAGAGGCCACGCCAAGTTTTGCCATGGTATCTGCGACATTAAAAAATGGCCCAATAATGACTCCTATCGAGCCAATGATGCTAGTTGGTGAGGCGAAAATCTGGTCGGTGCTGGAAGAGATGTACATCCCTCCAGAGGCGCAGAGTCCATTGACAAAAGCAAAAACCGGAACATGGTACTTTTCTTTGTAAGACTTGATGAGCTGGTAAATGTTGTCCGATGCGGTCACCTCGCCCCCTGGCGTATCGATATGCAGCAAAATTCCTTTCACGCGATCGTTTGAGAGGAGACCTGTGCGGGAGCTCATTAATATTTGCTTGATATCTTCTGCTTGAATCCCATGCAGATCTCCGATCACTCCATGGAGATCGATTTGTAAAATGGCGGGAGCGGTGGTGGGGAGCATTTTTGATTGCCCTTCCAAATCAGGTAAAAAAGAAAGCTCAGTTTTCTCCTCATGAATAGGTGCGCTCGAAAGCATGGAGTAGAGAAAAGAGGCGACGAGAAGGCCGAAAACAATCCCGAAGACGGAAAAAAAACAGCGGAAGAATCCCCTTAGAGAGGAGACAAAAATAGATTCTCGAGCAATTTGCATAAAAAAAAGTCCTTTGGAGTTCGCTGGGCTTTGTCTATTTTTATGCCGGTATTTCTGGGGGTAGGTTCTTCTTTTTTATGAATTTTTGCTTGTCAATACGGCTTCGCAACTATTAACTCGCCAAAAAAACCTAAAATCGTCGAACATCTTCCTCGGATCTACTCGGGGAAAAAATGTATAAAACCGAGCTATGATATTGGTTTGATTTTAAAGAAAAAACATTTTGATGCAACAGAGGAATCATTTGCGCTACACAATTATTCGCCCATTGCAAGTATTGGGGCTTTTCATCTTAAGTATGTTTGGATTTCAGTGGGCATTAACGAGATTGGATATAGCCCATGAGTATTCGCTTTTGCTCTCTCCCATTCGAGATATAGGGGGCATTCTTTGTTTGACATGGATCTATTTTCGGTGGAAAAAAGCTTGTTATGAGAAGTTTGTTCTTCGGCGCCTCCAGGGGTATTTTCCTGTCGATGAAGCTCTTCTTGGTTTTTTCAATAAACTCCTTACAATTCTGGGCGTTTTGGTTGCAGGTCTTTGCGTATTACATGTGCTTGGTTTAAATATTCTTCCTCTCGTGGCTTTTGGGGGGATTGGAGCTGCCTCTGTTGCTTTTGCGAGCAAAGATGTGTGCTCTAATTTTTTTAGCGGTTTGATGCTCCAGATCACTCGTCCTTTTGTTTTGCATGATCAAGTAGAGCTCCCCCAAAGAAAGGTGATAGGTCATATTGAAGAGATTGGGTGGTGTCTTACGATGCTTCGAGACATTCATAAAAGACCTATTTACTTGCCAAATTCAGTGTTTTCTCAAGAAATCCTGATCAATGTTTCGCGCATTACTCATCGCTTTATTGAAGAGACGATCCGATGGCGGTATGCAGATAGCAAAGAAGTCACTCTTGCTGTTGAAGAGATGCGTCAGCTATTGGATACTCATCCCGATATTGATCATGAAATGCCGGTATATGTTTTTTTAAAAACGATCACGACAACCTATGCTGAAATGGAAATCAAAGCCTATACCCGCAAGGTTGCCTATGAGCAGTTTATGACGGTCAAGCAAGATATTTTGCTGAAGAGATCGGAGATTGTGAAAGAAAGGAGTTCTTGCGACACCTTCTCAGTAAAAAGGGAGGGGAATGGGCTCTTTCCTATGCAAGCCCATCAGGGTGAAAAAACTGGCAAAAGAACTACTAATTCTCGATGAATTGGAATGTTTCCGGTTCAAGAGCCATATAATCATCTAACAGTTTTAAAAATCCCATTCGATTAAGGTTTGGGCTGTTTTCACAAAACAGTCTGCCGGCCTCTAGGAGATCTTTTCGATTGTCAATTTTTTGGTGGGCTTCATTTGCGAAAAAAATTGTTAACGATTGCTCTGTCAGTTTTTTTGATGGGCCTAAATTTTCTCCTAAACTAATGGAATCATCAATTTTAACCCCTTTAAGCCTCCCTTGGAGGACTGCAATAAATAGACGCTCTATTTTACCGGGATTACATACGCGGCTTCCATTGGTTGCGATAGACTCGTTAAGGGCAGTGAGTACGGAGGTGAGAGCGTTTTTTTGATCTTTTGGATCGGAAATCTTTTGAACATATAACCACAGTCGGCCTATCGCTTCTTTACCTACGTGATATAAATTAGATTCATTAGGATCTAGACTAGGTTGGGTCAAAAGCGGTCCCCACGGGTCTACATCGGTCTTTGGAGCTTCTAACACAAAGGAGGCTGCTTCCATTTGTTGTTTCAAATGCACATCGGATGTTCGGTTTTTTTCTTTTGTTAAATAAGCAAGAAAACCTTCTGCAGCTTCCCAAGTTTTTTCAAGATTTATCTCTTCTTGGTGTTGTCTAAGAAGTTGTAAAGCTTCTAGCGTTTTTGGCTCACGTTTGCCGTCATGAACGTCAATGTTTACTTGGCCTCTTGCTGCTGCTCTGGCCATGTTCCCAGCTATTTGTGGGATCGGTTGATTTAAAGGAGTTTGGATTGCTTTTATCAGGTGCAAAATGTAGCTTTTCCAATGAATTTGGTTGTCTTCTTCTAATAATTGCTGTTCAATTCTCTCTAAATGTTGAAGTCGTTGTTCTTTAGAAAGCTGCGCAAGATGGCAGAAGAATATCATAAAGGAATGAGACAAAAGGCGGATGTGGTAAGGCAGATTCATAGAAGTCAGATCGAGCCGGCCGTTTAGAAGAAATGAAAATTTTTCAATAACATCCAGTAATTCTTCTTTTGGGGTTTCACTTAGAATATCTATTATTTGCACAAGCTCTTTAGTGTCAAATAATCTTATTTTTCTAATTATAAAGTCCATTTTTATAAAAATGTCTTCTCTTTCTTCATGGGCCTTCTCTGCAAGTTTAAAGGTCAATTTAGCAGCTGAAGAATTGAAGGATAAAGTATTTTCATCTAGAAAATATGAAGTCCTATTAACGATATTTTCCCATTCTTCTTTTGAAAGCTTATCGATTATGTCAAATCGGTCTAAAATGTCAAATCGATTTACACGGCCTAGAACCTCAGAATAAGGTATGTAATTATTTAGAAAATTAATTTTTATAAAAATGTCTTCTTGTTCTTGTTTAGTTCTTAGCGCTATCTTAGAAAACAGCTTGATTTTTGTAGTAGGATCCATTGGGAGATACAGCCCATAGGCCGGATCTATAAAAATGCTAATAGTGGACAACAATTCATCTTTTGAAATCTTATTGAGAATGTCTAATAGGTCTAAGGCCTGTTCGATCTTCAAGCCTTTCATGTTATTATAAAGAAGCGAAAATTTTGTAAGGATATCTTCTCGCTCTTCTATAGGAATTCGAGCAATTACAGACAGGATAGATGCTGGGTTTGTGACATAACGGTTTTCCGGAATTAGGCTTAAAAAAAAGCCAGCTTTGGCGAAAACGTCTTTATCATCTTTAGCAATAAGTGCTATTTCTCGTATCAAAGAGGATAATGCCTTTGGATTGAAGTTAGGTGCCAAATAGATGGCTTTTTTTAAAACATCGACAAGCTCGTCCGTCGGAAAATCGCGTTCTTTTCTTTCTTCTAATGCTAGCTTAAGGGCTGCTAAAAGTTTACTACACTGACGGTTTCTGCTTTGTGCTGGCATGCTAGCAATGAACTCTAATAATTCTTTTAGTTGACCTTTACATTGGGGTGCAAAATATACAGCTATTCCGCACACTTCTCTTCGTTCATTTTCTGGAATTGCGGCAATGGCGGCTTCTATTTCTTCTCTTTCTTTTTCAGGGGTATTAGCTTTGATAAGATGATTTGCTAGATATAGGATGGTTCGTTTTTCCAAGGCAGCTTTACAAGACTCTGCAGCCCAAGAAGCATAGGAGATTAGAGAGCCTTGTATATTACTGAATAAGCCCAACTCTCTTGTGGGTCCTTGAGGTCTAAGGTTGTCCTGGTCAATTCGTTCTTCTTCAGGAATTTGATAATTTCTAGCTTCAATCATAATATAATTATTCTCCCGCCTTTTGTACTATTATATCATATTTTTATTAAGTATATTTAAAGATTTGGTGCTTATTTATGAATCTTTTTTAGTTTTGTAAGCTATTGATTATTAATGGAATAAGCGTTGAAGTGTGACAGGGATTTGCGGCGACTTTTGCTGATGAAAGCAGTGACAAGACCGCTCTAAAAAGAACTTCCGATTAAATTTATTCTATTTGCAGAAATGGTGTTTTTTGTATAAGATATTAAAAATATTTCTGACGGATTCAGTTTTGCAATGAGTCAAGGTGAACGTCCGAAAGGAAAACAACAAGAAAAAGTAACTCTACTATGATAATCGAATCGATTACGAATTCAGCATATCAAGCATACGATTCTATTCGAGAACATGCACCAACCATTGCGCCTCCATCTCAAGTACTAAAGAATATAGCAAAAATTGCTTTGCCAGCCATCGCCTTAGCAGGTATAGGGGCTTTGCCTGTCGCCGATGCTGGAATCCTTAGTGGAATCGCTGTCGCGGCAGGATGCGTAGGAATGGGAGTTATTTTTCCTGCTAGTCTTTTCTGGAGCGCTGCTCCTTGCTACGATGTAGCTATGCTAGCTACAGTCAATCCCTTAATTCCGTGATTTGATAATGAAAAGCGCAATAAGAATCGTTGGTAGAACTTTAGTTGTTATCGCATCAGTCGTTTTGTATATGACCTTTTTGCGCTTCATAGCTTTGCCGATTGCAAATGAATTCGTATTTACTTCTTCAGCTCCTATATCAGAGAGTGGAGACAGAAATTTCATCATTCTGTCAATCGTAGTTATGATCATATTTTGTTATTTATTACGAGGATGGATTAAGAGGTAGCCTTGTATGCCCTTGGCGCCTTTCGGAGATTCAATGGCCGATGGCGCTTAGGGAACACCCGTCTATCCAAGGTTAATTCTTCTATGAAGCGATTCATTTCTAGGGTCGCTTTATACTTCCTTTTGCACTCTTCTATTTATCAAAAACACCTTAACGGTGAAATACATGAACACAATCATGATACTGTAACTCACTGCCAAACAATAAGGGTTAACCTGTGACAGCGGTGCAAAGTTGCCGAAAAAAGACAAGGTTAATGTTACAAAGGAAGCTAAGAATGAAACCATGCTAAATGCCATTTGCTCAATTAATTTTATACCTAATAGTTGGTGAAAAGAGCAGGTATGACCTGCTCTAAACATCTAAAGGCTCATCAAGCGCGCAAGTTGAGGGTTTATCTCAATAACGGGGTCTTCTAGTCCCTCGCATATTTTTCTAAAATCTTCGGCATGGTGAGTTTCTTTTTCGCCAAAAATATGAAATTGCTTAGCAAGTCCCGCGGGGCTTCTTCCTTCTAAGACTGCCCAAGAGGGGAAATCGACAGATCTTATCATGGCTTCAACAACATTTTTTGTTGTCATCCACGCTCCAATTCCTCTAAGCATATTATTTGCTGAAGGTTCGTCATTATAAGGAAATACGCTTCCGACAAATATTCCTTTAGGCAAAAGAGCGTTTTTGGCCTTAAGAAATATATTCTGGATCTTCTCAGGATTACAATAGGGAAGCGAGTCCATGGCTGTGATTAAATGAACTGTTTCTGGGTATTCGAACATTTCAATCGATTGATGAATTAAGACTAATTGTCCAGTTTGAATCCAATTCTTGCCCATATATGAAACTTTTTTTTCTAGAGCCTTAATCGTAAAATCTGAATGATCCACTGCAAAAACTTTCCACCCCTGCTCTAACAGGTTGAAAGATCTGGGATTGAGGCCACAGCCCAAATCTACAGCAATGCCCTGTTCAATATCATGACTTTTAAGATGAGCTACTGCCTTTTGAAAAAAATAAGGAAGTGGTGGTATTTTTGCGCAGTTCATTTCAAAAGCTGTTCCACGATATTTTTCAGGGCCTTGATATTCTTCCCAATATTCCTTTTCTATCTGCAGGCGATTTTTTGCTTCGTCAATATCAATGACAGGCTCATAAACGCCTAAATGTTCTAGTGTAGAAGATAAGCAATTCGTTACTTGTGCTAAACATCCCATGATTTCTCCTTGAAATTATCTATTTAGGGAGAGTTATCCTGTCACAAGAAACGTAAGTTGTCAAAAAAAACTAAAATGAAGCTCTTATTTCTTTTTGTCTTTTTATGAGTGAGTCGATTAAGATGCTCGGCAAACATAAGCGGCTTGCGCTGCAAAATGAAGGAGCAAATATGTCAGGAATAATGGGCTGCGGGCTTTCTGTAAAAGGTCCCAATTGCATGAATCAACTGATGCGTTGGTTTAGCGACGATCAAGTGTTTACAGCTACTAAAGTAGGAGCTGTTGCTTTAGGGATCATTACCTATTTAGGTACGGGTTTTTTAGTCGGTTACCCTGTTGCTTTTGCTGTTCTATCAGTTCCCCTAGCCATCCCCTTGGTTTTTTTGGCGGCCCTGGAATTGGATCATTTAGAAGAAGCTGCAGCAGCTGAAAAGATAAAAAAGGCTAGGGATGAAGAAAGAGAAGAGTTAAACCATAGATATGAAAACGTTAAGAGCATTTTACATGTTCAAGGCTATACATATTCTGAATTGCCTTATATTTCTTCTTTAGACTTTTTTTCTCGTGGCTCTTCTAGAATGAGCTTGTTTTCAGACGATCCTTGGGAGACAAAAATAAGCCATGGTAATATGAGGCGTTCTATAGTGACAGGAATTAATTCATGTTTGGTTCCTTTTCTTGCCTTGAGAGTGAAAGATTTGAAGCAAAGATCTGCTGAGAGAGTTCTTATTGCTTATTTAGGCACTGAAGGAAAACATTCATTTGGCATTCGTTTGTCAACTTGCGAAGACCCATTGCAAGAATTTCATCGATTGCAAGATGACGTTGAAGGGAATCTTCAACGAATTCTCACATGGAAACACCCCCGCTTTCAACTTGCTTAAGCAGCTCTTCAAAACTAATATCCAGGGGAGGAAATTTGATGTCATCAAGCCATCCCTGGATATCAAAATGCCACCATTCGGTGGGAAATGTTTGAAAGCCATATTTTCTCATGACGTGTTGTAAGAGAGCTCTATTTTGTAGAGCTTCTTGCGACGCGTGAGGATAATCGCTGTGCGCTTTTTCTGTAAAATCATCGAAAGCTGTCGGCATTTCCAGTTCGCGGTTGAAAGGATCGACGAGAGTGAGGTCGACGGCTGTGCCGCGAGTATGTCTGCCTTTATGTTTTGCAGGATTCGCTACGTAGCGCTCATCTTGGATCTTGTCCCACATGATTTGCTGTACAGATAAGGGACGGTAAGCATCAAAGACTTTTAGACCTAGGCTCATCGTTTCTAGCTCTTGCTGAACTAGATTGAGCGCCTCAGCTACTTCATAGTGTACGTAACAAACAGCTTTTGAATAAACGGGAAAGCCTAAAAAATTCTTGTCAGTTGCATAGCGAAGATCAATCTTGATGCGGTGATTCACAGCGGCAAGCTCAATAAGAGCTCTATTGCACTGCATTGGCTTTCTTGGATTGGAGAAGCTCCGCAAAAGCAAGCATGCCCAGAACGAAAAAGACCATGTAGAGGTGCCAGGTAAGAGTGACGTGCAAGGTGAGGCAGATCAGCACAATAAATTGGAGCGCGGTTGTGATTTTCCCCCATTTAATAGCCCGAAAGATGATGGTTTTCCAGCGGTTTGTGGCTAACATGAGAAACCCGTAAATCCCTAAAAACACATCCCTAGATAACATGGCTCCCGCCTGCCATATGGATACTTGTCCTTCAAATAAAAAGGCTACTAAGACAAAGTACACAAAAAATTTATCCATAGCCGGATCTAAAATCGCCCCAAAACGGGTGGTTGATTGGGTTCTTCTAGCCAAATAACCATCGATACAGTCCGTGAGCATGGCTAAGGCAATAGCAGACAAGCGCAAAATAGGGTCTGATTGTAAAAATAAAAAGGCGAGAGGGGCTCGCAGAAAAGATAAACTGTTTGATATTGTGATCATGCTCAAAAACAAGGAGTATTTTTTTCAGGTCCGAGAACAGACACTTACTTTTCTTTTTGGGTCTGCGATTTTCTCTTCTTCTTATACCAGATTAGCCCAATTAGCGACACTACAAAGGCTCCGAAGATAAAAAGATTGAATGTTTTTATTGCACCGATCAGGGCGTCTACATTGCGGCTTCCATGGTAGGCAAGGAGAAAAAGAGCGGTGTTAGAACAAATACATGCGATGCCATCACTCAAGATAAATTTACCAAAATGCATCTTCCCAAGGCCGGCTGTCAAAAAGAGGCCATTTCGGACTCCAAAGGGGATAAAGCGGCCAATTAGAAGAGTTTTGAATCCATATTTTTCATAGTAGCTTTGAATGAGGGAGAGTTTTTTTTGATCAAACGTTTTGGCAAACCAGCGGATATTCCATAGTTTAGGGCCCCATTTTCTCCCGATCCAATAGCAGACCCAATCGGAAATATAGCATCCTAAAAAGACTGCGGTGAAGAGTTTGGCGGTATTTTCAGGAACTACGGTGGCCGCAAGAATCGCGCTGAAGATAATCATCAGGTCTTCGCTAATGGGGATATTAAACCCTGCTAACATGAGAGCTGAAAAGACAATCCAGTGCGCGTAAGAGGCGTGCTGAAAGATAAATTCAATGATACTATCCATGGTTTTTTAATAAAATATTTTTAGTTTTTTGTGAATGTTTATACTCAAAATGACTTAAAAATTGTCTTCTGGGTTGTGTCAAAACTGTCGATAAATCGAATTCGCACAAGTCAGTTGTAATACCAACTATCAGAAATAATTTGCAGTTTGGCTGCGTCAAAGCGCCGAAAATCGACGATCGTAAGGTGGATTGTATTGCCTTGATACTATCCACTTTACGATCGTCGATTTGTCGGCAGCTTTCACGCAAACCAAACTGCAAATTATTTCTGATAGTTGGTATAATGCTGCCCCAATTTATGATCATTGATTTTCGAGGTTTTCACTCAGTCCAGAAGATAATTTTTGAGTCATTTTGGGTATAGTGAGTCTATCAAATTTTTTCCCTAAAGACACTACGGCGAGTAGCCAAATAGTGACAATCCCAAGGAAAACGGCGGCGACGTAAGGAGTGCTTGCCGCAACGGTAGAACAAAAGATCAGTAACACTTGGTGGATGACAGAACCGCCCGATTTTCCTAGACGAGATCCTATGCCGTCGATGGCCGCTTTCCCTTTGAGCTTTGATTCTTCGTTTAAAGGGATAAAGGCAATCTCTTTCGTTGCATCAAAAAATGTATATTTGCAAGCTCTGGTAAAAATGTTTTGCATAGCCCCAAGCATCAGCCCGAATGTAGCCGGAGTTAGACCTAAGAGCACTGTTAAAGGGGAGATGGCAGAGGAGTCTTGAAAGATCACAAAGATGAAAAATCCAACCCCGGTGATAAACATGATGGCAACAGGAATCATGGCATTGACCGTCCAGGAAAAGCAGCGCATCACATTGCTGACCACAAACATCGAAATGAGGGTAGCAACAATCCCAATTTGCGTGGTCACTTGGCCCATATAGGCTTGAAAATCGCTCGAATTGGGGTATACAGCATGGATTTGATTTTTCCATACGACTTCAATCAAGTTGATGGCGATGTTATAGCCTAACACAATGAGGGCAATGCAAATTAAATATTTTGATTGCGCTAGGTAAGCGAAATTTTTTCTCATCGAGAGTTTGATCTTCTCTGCTTTCGGAGCTAGTCCCTCATGAATCTTTTCTCCAATGGCTGCCAGGTGTTGGTTAAGCCCTTTAAATAAAAAGGCCGTAATCACCCCGCTGACAAGGATAAGACATGTCATAAAGCAAATAGATTGTTCCCATTTTGTGGTGCCGTAAGGGAAGGAGGGGATATAGTCCAGAGTGGAGAGATAATAGGAGGTTTGTCCAGCTAGGATGGAGGCAAGGTTGGCTCCGATCATGAGAAGGCCATAGTAACGTTTTGCCTCTTGGACATTGGTCACTGCATTGGCAAATCCCCAAAACAGGACAGACATAATGGCGGTGCTCCATAGCTCTGACATGACATAAAACAACGTGAAGGTCCAATTGCGGAAAATGGCAATAAGTCCTTTAAATCCTTGAGGTAAAACGGATTGCAACTGATCTGCTAGCTGATGGGGGTGAAGGATGTCCTGCAATGGATAAAAAACAAAGGTAAATAGAAAGAAAAAGCCCAAAAAAATGGACAGCATGATGTAAAAAACTTTTTCTCTGTCATAGCGGTTGGCAAGTCTTGTAAAGATAAAGGTCAGTAAAAGAGCGCTAGGCAAAATAGCCCACACCTTGATAAAAGGGATGGCCTCTGCTCCCGCCTGAGGAGCTGTGATGACTAGGGAATCTTTAAAGGTTCTCAGTACGTTATAGTTGAGGGCAATTAAGAAAAACATCCCGAGCATGGATAAGAATTTTTTCAATTCCCAGCGGTGAATAGGCCAGAAAAAAGCTCGCCACTTATTAAATTCAGCTTTACTATCCTGGTTCATTTAGTAAAAACTCTTTATTGGAGTTGCTTGAGGAACCTATCATCGCACATTTTCTTATTTAGTTGAATCAATTAATCTCAATCGAATAGAAAATAATTTCTTTAAAAACTATCCCCGTTCCGATAGGACATCTATTCCTGGAAGGTGGCCGAATTCCAAAAATTCTAAGGAAGCTCCTCCGCCTGTCGAAAGATGTGTAAATTTTTTTTCTAATCCCATCTGTTTTATTGCTGCCACGGAATCTCCTCCTCCCACCACAACTGTAGCCTTTGGCAGATTCGCTAAAAAGTTTGCGATCTCAAAGGTTGGCTTTGCGAACGTTGGCATTTCAAAGACGCTGAGAGGTCCGTTCCAAAAAATGGTGGCGGCTTCTTGCAAAATATCTGACCATGTCTTTACCGTCTTTGGCCCTATTCCCATCCCTTGCCAGCCTGTTGGAATCCCTTCTTTTACATCAACAATGCGACTATTTGCAACATGAGAAAAAGCATCAGCTACGATAAGGTCTTCCGGCAACCAGCAAGGGATCTCTTTCCGCTTTGCCTCTTCAAGAACTTCTCTTGCCTTCGTAACTTCTTTTTCATCGCACTTCCCCACTTCCAAAAAGGGGTAGGCCATCGCTCCTCCGATAAATACTCCATCGATCAGAGACAAAAGGCTTTTCATGACTCCTACTTTTGTCGATACTTTCGAGCCCCCAATGATTGCATAAAAAGGTCTCTTCGCCCCTTGCAATAATCCTCTCAAAACTTCCACTTCCTTTTCCATCAAAAACCCCATCACAGCTTTCCCCGGAAACAACTGCGCCACGTACACTGTCGATGCATGAGCCCTATGGGCCGTTCCAAAAGCATCATCTACATAGACATCTCCCAACTTGGCAAGCCCTTCTACAAATCCCTTCTCCGGCTTTTCTTCCTCCTCATGAAATCGCAAATTCTCCAACAACACGACTTCTCCGTCCCTCAGCTCTCCAACAATCTTCTCGACCTCGCCTCCCACACAATCCGGCGCCATCTTCACCTGCACCCCCAGCAATTCTCCCAATCTCTTCGCGCAAGGCGCCAACGAATACTTCTCCTCTCTCCCTTCAGGTCTCCCCAAATGACTCATCAATACCAATCTTCCGCCGTTGCCCAACACATAACGGATTGACTCCAACGCCGCCACAATCCTTGAATCATCACTGATCTTCCCCTCTGCAAACGGCACATTAAAATCCACTCGCATCAACACCCGCTTACCTTTAAGCTCTACATCTCTGAGTCCCAATTTCTTCATCCTTCTTCTCCTTTATGGGGCTCCGCCCCATGCCCCGCCAAAGGGCTGACGCCCTCTGGACTCCCTTTCTTTTTAATGAGCAAGGCTCCGCCTTGCTCATTAAAAAATAAAAAAACAAAAAGGATTCTAAAGGACGCAGTCCTTTAGCGGGGTTTGGGGCAGCGCCCCAAAAAAGGGAGTGTAGCAAGCTCAGAGATTAGTTTAAAGCGTTGAAGGGGTTGCAAGCTTGTCCGAAGTTTGCTCCTCTTCTGCGTTGTTTAAGTTCGCTGCGGATGGAGTAGAGGAGGTCTTGATCGAAGTCCTTTTTTTCGGCCCAGAGGAGGTATTCGATGGGGATTTCTTCGAATTTGCGACCTTTGTGCTTGCCGAGGGGCATGGCTTTGAGTTTGATAGGTTTTTCGAGAGTTTTGAAGATCTCTTTGGAGGAGCTGAAGGATTTAGTGAGGTATTTGAACACTTCGATGTTGACCGTGACGTCGTTCATTGCGCGGTGAGCTCCTTCGAAGGCGATGTTGAAATGCTGGCGGAGGTGTTCGAGGGAGTTGATGGGGCTTTCACCGTAGAGGCGAGCGAGGCGGAGAGTGTCGATGTAGGGTTGTTGGAGAATGTTGGTAGGAATGGAGTGCCTTTGTGCTTCGGCGGCGATGAGAGAAATATCGAAATAAATGCCGTGGCCTATGATGATGTGATTGTCGATGAGCTTGAGAATCTGGGGGAGGATTTCTTTGATTTTTGGTTTGTCTGCAACCATCTCGGCGGAGATTTTGTGGATATCTTGAGAGGCTTTAGGAATTTCGCATTCGGGGTTGATGAGAGATTCGAACTGTTCGAGGATCTGATCTAGAGTAAAGCGAGCGGCGGCGATCTCGACGATTCTGTCTGTTTTGGGCTCTAGTCCTGTCGATTCACAGTCGATACAGATGAAGATTTCTTCTTTGGAGAGGGTCATGAGTAGATCCTTGTTTGAATGAGCCGTTTTAGCTGATGTTTCGAGAGTTTATCATGAACGCTGAAAGGAAGGAAGGCTTCGAAATGCGTTTTTGCTTCGGTTAAGGCTAGTTGAAGCTCATAAGGGGAGAGCTTGTCTATTTTTGTTAAAACAACAACGAGAGAAAAAGCCTGGTTTTTCGCCCACTCGATCACTTGGAGGTCTTCTTTACAAGGACCTCTTCTGCTATCAATGAGAAGAAGGACGAGTTTGAGGGTTGTTCTTGTTTGGAAGTACGTATGGATGGCTTCGGACCACTCAATAGCAAGGGAAGGGGGGGCTTTGGCAAAGCCGTAGCCTGGAAGATCTGCGAGAAGAAGTTTTTCATCGATGAGAAAAAAATTAATGCGCTGCGTTTTTCCTGGAATCGAGGAGGTCTTTGCGAGTTTTTTTTGGTTGAGCAGTGCGTTAATGAGACTTGATTTGCCTACGTTAGATCTGCCGACTAAAGCGATTTCTGGAATAGGGGTTCCCTGGGGAGTCTTAAGCTCGGGGTATTCTTTTGGGAGAAGAGACGAGGCTGTAAAGCGAGCTGTTTTAAAGGGAAGATCCATATCAGGAGACCCACTCAGTAAAAGAGATAGCGCGACCCTCTTCGCTCAACGTTTCAATATGAATGTGGAAGGTTGTAGGGGGAAGGAGTTTGGAGATTCTTTGAGGCCATTCAATGAGTGTGATTCCTTCTTTCGAAAAGTATTCGTCAAAACCCATGGCTAAAAAATCATCTGCCGTCCGCATGCGGTAAAGATCGAAATGAAAGAGGGGGATTGAGGCTGCGTACTCTTGCAAATAGACATACGTTGGGCTTTGCACGATATCGTTAGAGCCTAGCGCTTCTGCAAGTCCTTTGACAAAGGTGGTCTTGCCCGCTCCTAGGTCTCCTGTTAAAGCGACGATGGAATTGGGGGTTAGTGTAGCGGCAAATTGTGCAGCAATAGCTTGGGTTTCTTCTGGAGAAAAGCAGTGATTTGTTTGACTATTCTGCTTCAACCCATTTTTCCAGGTAAGGTTCAAATTCTGGATGCTTAGAAAGCGCTTCCACAAAAGCTGCGATTTTATCTTCTGTCAAATGGGTTTGAATGAAGGCTAAAAACTGCTCATCGATCTGATAGCGGTTTTGGTTTTGCACTTCGAGAAACGTCAAATGTTTAATGTGATTCTTTTTGAAATCATCGATGACGCTAGCTTTGCTATTGAAGAGTTTTCCTGTCACAGCAGAAGAGTAAACAACTTTTTTGATTGAGGCTTTTCTGATGCTAATATAATTTTTAATAACTTCTGAGTCTTCAGAAACAAAAAAACGTTTTACAGGGAGGCCGCCCACTCTTTCGGTATTTTCAGGGCATTTGGACACCCAGTCGTAAATCGCATCTTGAGGATTTGGGTGGGTATTATCGCCGAATACTTTCCCAGTAAAAGGGCATATATAGATTTTTTTAGTATCCTCGTTGACGCTTTGCTGGCCGAATTGGATGGTAATTTCTGTTTCTCTCCACAGCTTGCCCTGGGACTCTAGCTTTTCGATCAAGGTGTCCAAGGACTGGTAGATCATCTTTTCTCTTGGGAAAAGCACTGGATGGATATTGTATTTCTCTTCAATGAAGGCGAGGTAGATCGTCACTAGATCTGCGCTTCGATTTTTTTTGAGAAATTTTAAAAGCTCATTTTTTACTTCTGAAGTGATGGTGAATGATTGGGTCATGTGTTAGCCTCTAAAATTTAGCAATCTCCAACTAGCTTATTACAGAAAGCAATAATCTTCAACGGTTGAATCTCCTTGGGTTTGCCTATTTTGTGGCGTACGTTTTTAAGTGCTTTGTATTGAAGGATTTGCGGTTTACTTGATTTTTGGGGGAAAATGTGATATATTTAAGAGCTTTGATCTCCTCATTAAACTAAGAAGGCGGGGTATCTTCTATGACAAGTAATTTATTGCAAGACGCAAAACAAACATTGGCGAATTTGGTTCAAGAAGGGAAAAAGCTCTCTGGGCTGCAGATTGAGAAGCTTCCTGTTAAGGGATATGAGCAGGTATTGAAAATCAGCGATCAAAACGCGGGGCTTTCTGCGATCATTGCGATTCATGACACAACATTAGGGCCTGCTTTAGGTGGTATCCGGATTCAGCCTTATCAGACGTTCAATGAGGCGTTGGAAGATGTTCTTCGATTGTCTAAGGGGATGACCTATAAATCAGCTGTTTCTGATGTCGGCTTTGGGGGGGGCAAGAGTGTGATTATCGCCGATCCTAAAAAAGACAAAACTCCCGAGCTTCTTATGGCCTTTGGAGCTGCGGTTGAGAGTTTGCATGGTCAGTATATTTGTGCAGAAGATGTGGGCTGTACGACGGCCGATGTTCATGTAGTGCGCAGATCTACAAAATACGTAGTGGGACTGCCTCATGAAAAAAGCAGTGGCGATCCAGGGCCGTTTACTGCATGGGGAACATTTAGAGGGATTCAGGCCAGCGTTAAACAGGTTTATGGAAGCGATTCCTTGGAAGGGAAAATTGTTGCTGTCCAAGGGCTTGGCAATGTAGGTGCCGTGCTTTGTGATTACCTATTTTGGGCAGGGGCTGATTTGGTGATTGCTGATATTGATCCAGAAAAGACGAAAAAGTTTGCTGCTAAATATGGAGCGAGAGTCGTTTCTACGGACCAAATTTTGCGAGTTGATTGCGATGTGTTGGCTCCTTGCGCCTTAGGGGCAGTGATCAACGATCAAACCATTCCTCATTTCCGTTGCCGTATTCTTGCCGGATCTGCCAATAATCAGCTGCATCGAGATCATCATGCGGCCATGTTGCATGAAAAAGGGATCCTCTACGCACCTGATTTTGTCATTAATGCGGGAGGTCTTCTCAATGTCTCCGCAGAACTAGAAGAGACAGGGTACCTGCCGAGCTGGTCTAGAGAAAAAACGCACCGTATTTATGATACGCTGCTTGCTATTTATGAGATTGCTGAGAAAAATCAGGAGTCTACTCATAATGCGGCGCTAGCTTTAGCAGACTATCGGCTGAAATATCAAATCGGCAAGCGGGTTTTCCCTCCTATTTTTCATCATACTAATTAGAGCCCCCTCTTATGGAAACGCTTCTTGCGGGTTTTCAACAAGCAATCATCCTTGCGATCGAAAAGGCCTTTTCAATTTCAGTTGAAGAGGCCGAGGTCGCTCCCTGTGCAACCGAGGAGTTTGGTCATTATCAGTGCAATAGCGCCCTTGGTTTGGCAAAAGGGTTGAAAAAATCTCCTCGGCAAATCGCTGAGATCCTCATCGCTCATTTAGATCCTTCCTTACAAAAGCGCTGTTTTCGCATTGAGATAGCGGGTCCTGGGTTTATTAATTTCACATTGAACCCGGCTTTTCTCTCAGAGCAGTTGAATGAGCAGCTCGCAGATCCTCGTTTAGGAGCAGCAGAGCCTGCTAAGAAGCAAAAAATCATCGTTGAATTTTCTTCTCCCAATGTGGCCAAGGAGCTTCATGTAGGACATATCCGATCTACGATTATTGGAGATTGCATTGCGAGGCTGTTTGAGTTTTTAGGACATGACGTGCTCAGGCTCAACCATATCGGGGATTGGGGAACGCAATTTGGTATGTTGATTGCCTATATGCTCGACGCGGCCCCAGACGTTTTGCGTGGTGCTGCAGAGACGGATCTTTCTCAGCTTATGGGGTGGTATCGAGCTGCTAAACAGCGTTTTGATGAAGATCCAGAATTTAAAAAACGCTCTCAATTACAAGTAGTCGCCTTGCAAGCGGGAGAGCCTAACGCTATTTGTGCATGGAAATCTATTTGTGATGTCTCGAGAAAGGGATTTGAGGAGATTTATCGTCTGTTAGAGGCCCGTTTGGTTGAGCGTGGAGAGTCTTTTTATAATCCTTATCTCCGCGAAATTGTCCATGAGTTTGAGCAAAAAGGACTGTTGAGCGTTTCTGATGGCGCCAAATGTGTTTTTCTAGAGGGATTTGTCAATCGCGAAGGGGAGCCGCTTCCTCTTATGGTCCAAAAATCCGATGGTGGATTTAATTATGACACGACCGATTTGGCGGCCATTCGTCATCGAATTTTAGAAGAGCAAGCTGATCGGATTATTGTCGTCGTCGATGCTGGGCAGAGCCTCCATTTTCAGATGCTATTTGCGGCTGCCAAGAAGATAGGATGGCTCGATCCTGAAAAAGTAGATGCGCAGCATGTGGCTTTTGGGCTAGTCCTTGGCCCTGACGGGAAAAAATTTAAAACCCGTTCTGGAGAGACAGAAAAGCTCATTGATTTATTAACAGGAGCTATCGATAAAGCTCGCCTTGTTTTGCAAGAGCGTTTGCCGGAGGTTTCTTCTGACGAGATTGACAAGCTTGCCCATATTGTAGGGATTGATGCGGTCAAATATAGCGATTTATCGACTCATCGAGTCAAAGATTACATGTTCAGCTATGAAAAAATGCTCCGTTTTGAAGGAAATACCGCGATTTTCCTTTTATATGCTTATGTGCGGATACGAGGGATCAAGCGTAAGACCTCTGCAAATATGGAAGAGGTTCTTAAGGCTTCTCACATTGATGTGCAGCATCCCTCGGAGATTTCTCTAGGACTTCATTTGAGAAGATTTGCTGAGGTATTAGAAGATTTTACTCGAGATCTTTTGCCTCACAGACTCTGTGAGTATCTCTATCATTTGGCTGAAAAATTTAACGCATTTTTCCGAGATTGCAGAGTTGAGGGTTCTCCCGAAGAGCGTCCGCGCCTTGTCCTTTGCGAGCTGACAGCTAAAGTGCTTTGCCAGGGACTAGAGATTTTAGGACTCAAGACGGTCGATCGACTTTAAAAAGCTGCACTAAAACCTAGCTTCTAAGAAGCTGTTTGCTCGGATACCCTGGGATTTCTCTCACGAGACGAGGGACCGCATAGCCGGAGGTATGGGCTTGCAGGTAGTCAATAAGAGCTTGAGCTCTTTCGTCGCTTACCCAAAAATGGCCTGATCCTTCCACAAGATCCAAGACATGCAGATAATAGGGGAGGATGCCCCCTTGCACGAGCCTTTCACTGAGCTCTAAGAGCGTCTTCTCATCATCATTGACGCTGCGAAGTAGCACTGATTGGTTGAGCACAGGGATTCCGAGCTGTTGAATTTGTTTACAGGCTGTAAGGACGTCTTTATCGAGTTCCAGCGGGTGGTTGCAGTGGATGATAAAGATCACTTGTTTAGTGCTGTTTTTTAAGATGTCTAGAAAAGAAGCATCGATCCTTTCAGGGATTCCAATGGGAAACCTGGTATGGAAACGAATCCTCTGAATATGTGCCATCCCATCAAAAGCTTGAAATAAGTGTTTTAATTTTGCATCGCTAAGAGAGAGGGGATCTCCTCCGCTTAAAATAATTTCATTCAGGCTTGTCTCTTGGGCAATGTGATCCAGGTCTTTTGTAAAATCTAAGTCTTCCGTCTCATAAGGAAAATTTTTGCGAAAACAAAAACGGCAATGCATAGCGCAGGCAGAGGTGGCTAAAAGAAGCGCTCTTCCATGGTATTTATGGAGAAGTTTTTTTGTTTTCCGAAAAGCCGTATCTTGCAAGGGCTCCTGAGTAAACCCGGGAGTTTGTACGAGCTCTTCTTGTTGGGGGACAAATTGCCGAAGGATCGGGTCATCCAAAGTATTTTTAACGATTTTCTCAGCGAGTCTTCTGGGAAGATTTAAAGGAAATCGAGGACGAAGAGCGATTTGCTCTCGCAAAAGAGGGGAGAGCTCGAGAAAATCGGCCAGGTTTTCCCAATTTGTAAAATTTTGTTTTTGAATGAGTCTCCAAAGAGAAATAGAAGGGGCTGACATGACGGAATATTGTAAGGGGCAAACGGGGTTATGTCAATAGCCTCATAAGCGTGAACATTTTTTTATCGAAATAATCTCTTGCTATCTGCTATAACCTTGTAGCCTGCAACGGTTTTCGTGGAAAACCTGGGGTTTAAAAAATAGATGGAGCAATGAATGAAAGTAGAATTTGAAAAATTTGTTAAGACGGTCACGGCAGTTGTCGCTTCTAGTTGTATTGTGGCTGCTAGAGCAGGTATTGTTGTAGGCGTTGTAGCGCCTATAATGGCTATAGCAGCGCAGATCTTTCAGCACCAGCAGTTAGCTCAGGCTCTTCTCATAGCATCGCCTATAGGGTTTGTAGTAGGGGTCCCTGCTTTGGTAACAGGTGTTTTTTTAGCTTTTTTGCTTGATCGACCGATTATACCTTATTGTTAAGTGCTTGTTATTGCAGAGAGTAAAACAGGAAATTTCAAGATGGAATTCTGAAATTTCCTGAATGTTAAAGACGAACAAGGTCTGGTTGCAACAAGTGTTGCAGCGGGTTTTTTTTATCCGCTAGGGATTTTTTAGAAACAGTCTCTCGAGAGATGGAAGCTCCCAAGGAAGTGAGCTTTTGCACAAGATCTTCGTAACCTCGGTCCAGGAATTCTACGTTGGAGATCGTGCTAGTTTCTGTGGAGAGTAAAGCTGCCATGACATAAGCAAAACCTGCTCTTAGATCGGGGATGCAAAAAGCATGTCCTTTGAGAGTGGTGGGTCCTTTGACGACGAGGCTATGGTGATGGTTGCTAGAAGCAAAGCGGCATTCTTTGCCACCGAGACATTGCGTGAATAGTTCAATGTCCGCTCCCATCTCTTTGAGCATGTGTGTGTAGCCGAATCGATTTTCATAGACTGTTTCATGGATGACAGAAACTCCGCGGGCTTGTGTGAGCAAAACAACAAAAGGTTGCTGCCAATCTGTCATAAAACCAGGATGTACATCTGTCTCAAGATGCAGTCCTCCTTTCAGCTCGCCAGAGTGAAAAAACTCAATGCCATTTTGTTTCACGGTAAAACAGCCGCCGATTTCTCTGAGTTTATTTAAAAAGGCGATCATATGCAGATGCTCTGCGCCTTCGACGAAGATCCGTCCTTTCGTGCTAACAGCTGCCATAGCATAGGAGGCCACTTCATTGCGGTCTGTCAGAACGGTATGCTCTACTTCCTGAAATTGGTGGGCCTGCTGGATGGAAATCGTTCGATCCGCATCGACCATAATATTGGCTCCTAATTTTTGCAAAAATAGGATAAGGTCAATGATCTCAGGTTCAATGGCTGCATTTTTGATTAAAGTGGTCCCTTTGGCCCGTACAGCAGCTAGGATTGTATTTTCTGTAGCGCCCACTGAAGGGTAGCTCAAAGAGATGACAGCTCCCTTTAATCCTTGGTGCGCTTGAGCGAGATAAGCTCCTTCTTTTTTCATTTCCCGGTATTCAATTCGGGCTCCTAATTTTTGCAGCGCATGGATGTGTAAATCGACAGGGCGCGATCCGATGAGATCTCCTCCAATTGTGGGAACGATAATATCCTCATCGGTCCTTCCAAGCAGAGCGCCGATCATTAAGATGGGGATCCGGTTGGATCCTGAATACTTTTGGGGGATGTAGGAAGTTTTTAGCTCGCGCGTAATGATTTCGAGTGTTTTTTCTTTTCGATCCCATGTGATCTCGGAGCCAATTTCACGACATAAATTGACAGTAATTTCTACGTCCAAGATATTGGGAACATTATAGAATTTACAAGCCTTGTCTGAAAGCAGAGAGGCAACGAGCAGTTTTGTCATAGCGTTTTTGGCGCCGGCTGCTTTAATGTGCCCTTGAAGAGGGGCTCCTCCACGAATATTTAATATGTCCATAAGCTATATAGTCTCCGAGATGCAGTATATATTAACAGGATTTTTTTGTAGAATGTGCTATGTTGGTTTTTTGAAGTTTTTTAAGATTAGGAGAATATGGCGTCGAATTTTCCAATATTTCGTACAGGGGTAGGACAAAATAGTCACCGGTTTTTGCCGGAAGATTCCTCTAAGCCTTGCATGATTGGTGGGGTGATTTTTGAGGGAGTTCCTGGATTGGATGCTGAGTCTGATGGAGATGTAGTCTATCATGCATTATGTAATGCGATTACTTCTTTGACGGGCATTCCTGTCTTAGGACAAATTGCTGTTGAATTGTGTCGTAAAGATGGAATTACCGATTCTGGAGTCTATTTAGAAAAAGCTTTGCAGACGCTCGGAAACCAGACGATTGTTCACATCTCTTTTGCCATTGAAGGCAAGCGCCCCCTGCTACAAGAGAAAATAGATGAGGTAAAGCAAAAAGTGGCGTCCTTATGTTCTCTTCGTTCTAATCAAGTCGGTTTGACTGTCACATCGGGTAATGGACTGACTGATTTTGGCTGCGGAGATGGGCTGCAGTGCTTTTGTGTCTTAACGACAATGCAGCATTAAATCTTTTTCGAAACTTGGGGCTCCGCCCTTAGAGACTGTTAACGGATTTAGGTTTCGTCGATTTCAGGGATTATTTTGGCCAAATTTCGTTTCTTTTTCGGGGGGTCATATACTGGAAGTTGATATTACCCCCCGAA
>JAUXXF010000009.1 GCA_030681135.1 Chlamydiales bacterium | reverse complement strand
TTTTCGATTCTTTTTCGGGGGGTAATATCGACTTCGTGTATATGACCCTCCGAAAAAGAATCGAAAATCGGCCAAAATAATCCCGAAAATCGACAGAACCTAGATCCATTAGCTGCCTCCGAGGGCGGAGCCCCAAGAAGGAAAAAGTGTCATGAAAGAAAAGCTACATGTTTTAGATTTAGATGGAACTCTTGTAAGAGGCAATAGCAGCTTTGGATTCTTTTGGTATTTAGTCCGGAAGGGGAAGATGCCGTGGGGGCTTTTGTGGCAGGCGGTTTGGTTGTTTGTGGCCTTTCGGAGAGGGAGAATTTCGCTTAGGGAGTTTCATGGGAAAGTTTTTGGGAGATTTTTGAAGGGAAGAGGTAAGGAAGAGATTGTGCGGGAAGTGGAGCCCTTTTTGGATGAGTGGTTGAAGGGGAGAGTGAGGAAGATAGGGGAGGGGGATAGGGTGTTGCTGTCGAGCTCTCCGGATTTTTTAGTAGGAGCGATTGCAGAAAGGTTGGGGATTGAGAAATGGAAGGGAACTGAATATGCAGTGGATGAAAAAGGGGCGTTTAGTCATGTGGCGACTGTTGTAGATGGGAGAGAAAAAGTAGAGTGGGTGAAGGGGTTTGCCCGGGAGAGAGTGATTTATGCCTATTCTGATAGCGATGAAGATTTGCCTCTTTTAGAGTGGGCAGATATAGTATATGTAGTTAAACCAAATAAAAAATTACAAAAAATCGCAAAAGAAAAAGGGTGGGAGGTCTTGTGAACGCGCGAGCAGATGTCATACGAAAAATAGGGAAGAAAAACGCTGCGGTGGTGGAAGAAGAGAGCTTTGGCTTGCACGTGTTTAATCGCAAGATGATGGAAGAGAGGTTGTCTCGGGAAGTAAAAAACCATTGGCTAGACGTAATAGCTGGAAAGAGGTCTCTTGATCCTTTACATGCTGATACAATTGCGCAGGCCTTAAAAAAATGGGCTCTTGAATTTGGAGCTACCCATTATACCCACTGGTTTCAGCCCTTGACGTGTCAGGCGGCAGAAAAACATGACTCCTTTTTAGGTTGGGATGGTGAAGGAGGCGTGATTCAGAGTTTTTCTGGAAAAGAGCTGATGCAGGGAGAGCCCGATGCGTCCTCGTTCCCTTCTGGAGGACTCAGAGCTACTCATCAGGCAAGAGGATATACCATGTGGGATCCTATGACCCCGCCTTTTTTATGGTCTAGTGCTGAAGGGATGACTCTTTGCTTGCCCTCTGTATTTTTTTCCTGGAAAGGGGAGGCTTTAGATCATAAAATTCCTTTGCTCCGCTCTGAGCAGAGCATTCGAGAAGCAGGACTGCGTCTCTTACGTCTTTGTGGAATAGAGGGGCTTTCCGTATTTTCCACCTTGGGCGCAGAGCAAGAATACTTTATTGTAGATAGGCAATTGTCCTTATTGCGTCCCGATTTATTGCTCACAGGACGTACAGTGCTAGGGGCGAAACCACCTAAAGGACAAGAGTTGGAAGATCACTATTTTTCCTCTCTTCATCCTCGAGTGTTGGCCTTTATGATAGACTCTGAGAGAAATGCGCTTCGTTTAGGAATTCCTGTAAAAACGCGCCATAATGAAGTAGCCCCTTCGCAGCACGAAGTAGCCCCTTTGTTTGAAAGAGCCTCGATCGCTGTAGACCATAATTTATTGTTGATGGAGATTATGCGCCAAAGCGCATTGAATCATGATCTAGTTTGCCTCTTTCATGAAAAGCCTTTTGCGGGAATTAATGGATCTGGGAAACATAATAATTGGTCTTTGGCAACAGATTCAGGAATCAATTTACTCGATCCAAAAGGTCATCCTCTTGTGTTTTTTACGCTTCTTGCCGCTGTAGTGCATGCTGTACACCACCATGCCCCACTTTTGCGAGCTTCGATTGCATCTGCAAGTAATGACCTTCGTCTTGGAGGATCTGAAGCGCCCCCTACAATTCCTTCGATCGATTTAGGGGAAGCTTTGCAGCAGGTGGTCATGAATTTAGTGGATGGAAAGGAGATTAAAAGACGGGACATCGATCTGGGACTTTCTCATTTGCCTAAGTGGGGAGTTGATATTTCCGATCGTAACCGGACCTCGTTTTTTGCATTCACAGGAAATAAATTTGAATTTCGGGCTGTTGGCTCTTCAGCCTCTTGCGCCTGGCCTATGACGGTTTTAAACGCAATCGTAGCTGAAAGCTTGCATCTTCTCATCGATAAGATAGAAAAAGAAGTAGAAGGTTTGGTGAGCGTAGACGAAAAATGGGAAAAAGCAGCGCCTGTCTTACAAGCGACTTTTCAAGCCGCTCAGCCGATTCTTTTCAGTGGTAATGGATATAGTTCGCAGTGGAGAGAAGAGGCGAAACAGAGAGGGCTTCCTTTTTCCTTTCATAGCCATGATGCTTATCAGGCCCTTTTAACGAATCATACCCTTAAAGTGTTTGAAGGTATTTTGACAGACAAAGAATTGCATAGCCGCTACGATATTTTTGTAGAACAGTATGCGAAAATAGTCCTCATTGAAGCGAAAACGATGATCGAGCTCTTTCGAACGCAAATTCTCCCAGCTTGTCTCACAGCGCAAGAAAAATGGGCGAGATCAATCCATGCGCTAGTCGAACTTAAAATTGAAGTGTCTTCTCGATTGAAAGATGGATTGGAGACCCTTTCAGCTTTGATTGGTGAAGCTGTTGCGGCAGTCGATGAGGTGCATCGGGTCATGCACCAAGCAGAAGATTTAGGATGGGATGCAAAAGCGAAAGTGCTCGCTGAGCTTGTGACCCCAAAAATGGGACAAGCTCGGAGTGTTATTGATCAATTAGAGGGGCTTGTTGAAGATGCTTTATGGCCTCTTCCTAAATACCGGGAACTGCTATTTATTCGATGATGAAAAAAATTGGGTTTTTTGGGGGAACGTTTGATCCTATTCATATAGGGCACCTGTTTCTTGCTTTGCAGCTGGCTGAGGCGCATCTGCTCGATGAGGTATGGGTTTGTCCCGCTTTTTGCTCCCCCTTTAAAACAAGCTCTCCGCCTGAAGTTAACGCAGAGCGCCGTCTTCGCATGGTTCAATTAGCTATAGAGCCAATCCCTAACTTTAAAGTTTTGTCTATAGAGGTTGAAAAGAAAAAAAAATCCTATACAGTGGATACTTTAAAAGAGCTGCCGCCGGCCGAGTATCATTTGCTGTTATCGGAAGAATCCGCAGCTGGATTTCTCCAGTGGAAAGAAGCTGAGCTATTGGCCACACTTGCCCCTCCTCTTATTGGTTGTCGCCAAGGCAACGCGTCTTTTCAGAGCTGGAAAGAGCATCCTCTCCTAAAACGGGGATTAACCCCCACTCATACTATAGAAATTTCTAGCACAGAAATTAGGAGAAGATTAAAAAACAAACTGTATTGTGGGCATTTGGTTCCTGCGAAAGCGCTGGACTACATACTCGAGCATCAGTTATACTTTTGCTGACTTTTAGGATACTTTATGGTTAAAAACCCTCTCGATTTACTTGCGTGTACTGCCCAGCTTATTTATGATAAAAAGGGTATAAATATTTTAGCTTTGGATGTAAAGGGGCTCTCCTCGATTACAGATTATTTGTTGATAGCCGAGGGGCATGTAGACCGCCATGTGATCGCTCTGGCTCGCTCTATTACAGAGGAGCTTAAAAAGCTCGGACTATCGCCCTTGCATGTAGAGGGACTTCAAATGGGTGATTGGGTTGTGGTTGATTATGGGGAGATGATGATTCATCTTTTTATGCCTGGGTATCGAGAGAAATTTTCTTTAGAAAAGCTTTGGAAAGAAAGCAAATTAGTGGACTTGAACTTATCTTTAGAGGGGTGTTCATGGGAAAAAAACGGATCGTAGTCACTGGAATGGGACTAGTTTCCTGTTTTGGTTCAGATGTTGATGAGTTTTATGCAAAATTGTTAGCAGGTGAAAGCGGCATCGTTCCCATTGAAGAGTTTCCTTGCGCAGATTACCCTACCCGTTTTGCAGGAGCCATTCGTCATTTTGATGTAGGCGACTACATGGACAAAAAACAGGCTCGCCGCGTAGATCCATTTATTCGCTACACCATGGTAGCTGGAAAAAAAGCTCTTGAGAGTAGTCAATTAAATACAGATTCTCTGAACAAGTCTAGAGCCGGGATTATTATTGGCTCTGGTATGGGGGGAATGGGTTGCTTTTATGAAGGGGTCGAAACTCTCCTTACAAAAGGATTCAAACGCCTTACGCCTTTCTTTGTTCCTTTTATTATTACAAACATGGGTGGAGCCCTTCTAGCGATCGATACTGGCTTTATGGGGCCTAACTATTCGATTTCCACAGCATGCGCTACTTCGAACTATTGCATTCACGCCGCAGCTCAGCAAATTGAGTTGGGGCTTGCGGATTTCATGCTCTGTGGCGGCGCTGAGGCTTCTATTAATCCGATAGGTCTTGCAGGTTTTGTGGCTTGCCGGGCTTTATCGACTCGCAATGAAGACCCAACAAAAGCTTCTCGGCCTTGGGATCAAGGGCGCGATGGTTTTGTGATGGGAGAGGGATCTGGGGTTCTCGTTTTAGAAAGCCTTGAGCATGCCTTAGCTCGGGGTGCGCCTATTTATGCGGAGTATTTGGGTGGTGCAGTCACTTGTGATGCGCATCATATGACAGATCCGAGAGAAGATGGTCTTGGCGTTGCCTCTTGCATGGAGCTAGCTCTGCAAGATGCTCACATCTCCAAAGAAAGGGTCAATTATGTAAATGCCCATGCTACCTCTACTCTTGCTGGTGATATGTGTGAGATTCGGGCGATCAGGCAAGTATTCGGGCCGGAAGCTGAAAAGCGGATTAAAATCAACGGCACGAAATCGATGATTGGCCATTGTTTGGGAGCAGCCGGAGGCATTGAAGCCATTGCGACTATTCAGGCGATTCGAACGGGAAAACTTCATCCTACGATCAATCTCGAACATCCAGACCCAGCTTTAGGTGGATTTGATGTGATCCCCAATCATGCTAAGGCCCACAAGGTAGATGTCGCCTTGACGAATTCCTTTGGTTTTGGAGGACACAACTCAACTCTCGTATTTTCGGCCTATTCCCCATGAATCAGAAAGCCGTTCACCATGATCAATCTTTCGGCATAGTTCCTCTCTCTCAGCAAAGTGGAAGCTGGGAGGTGTTTCTCATTCAGCATCGCCACGGACGTTATTGGGGCTTTCCCAAAGGACATGCAGAGCCAGGCGAAACTCCTGAGCAAGCAGCGTCCCGCGAGCTGAAAGAGGAGACCAATCTCGACGTGATTCGCTACTTCGAAGGAAAGCCTATGCTTGAACAATATCGGTTCTCTCTCGAAGGTCGCCGCATCTTTAAGCAGGTGCTCTATTTCATGGCCGAAGTCGGTGGAACAGTTTCCCTCCAAGAAAAAGAAATCCAAGACGGTATCTGGGTCCCCCTCTTAACAGCCCACGAGACCATCACCCACCAAGAGGGGAAAAACATCATCGCTCAAGTCATCAAACGCCTTCAGCTTTAATTGGGGCTTCGCCCCAAACCCCACCAAAGGACTACGTCCTTTGGAATCCTTTGTAATTCTTAAACTTGAAGAAAATGGCTGCTATTCATTTTCCTAAAAACATGATTGCGGATAAAGTCGCGAGCTTTCTTCTCATCATGAACTTGCTCTTTCTGTAATGAGGAAAGTCTATCTTCGAAAAAAATCATTAATCGATTGTAAAAAAGAATGCTTGTTAATGCGTATTTATGACATTTCAGCATGCTACTTTGTATCTGGTCTTCTTTAAGATAAACCTTCCCCTTTGGAAGGATACAATTCACATTTTCTGGCACTTCTGAAGTATTTATAGCTGCTACGAGAGCGTCCAATTTTTCTGCTTGATCACTAAAATTCTCATAGGGGGGAGGGGGATTTTGGTCTTGTAATGATCCCACACCTATAATACCTCCGCATCCGAACACAGCAACTGCCCAAATTCCCCACATACTTCCTCCAATAGAACAACTGGCAATACTAAGTCCAAGTCCTGTAAGGGCGATTGCACCGCCTGCAATACCCAACTGATCGTTCATTGTTTCAAAAGAACTAGTCAAATCTATTGGGAGTCCGACTAATTGATCCTTGGGTATATCTTGCTCTTCTCTCAAATGAACAAAGTCACTACTAGAAGCGCCGGGAACACGAGCTATCATACAAAACCTCTTTGTTGACGAAGAAAAGATTTTATATAGAGTTTAAGAAAAACAATCAATCTTCATCGCTATTTCTTCTATTTTGTTCTGGCTGAAAGATCCAAGCTTTAAAATCTTGCGCTTTGTATAGAAAAAATTTCATAAAAAATAAGAAATTTCTATAATGGGCTGCTTAAATTCCAGATGAGCTACAGGATGTTAGCTTAGGCCTTGGATTTAAGAGCAATTTTAAAGGAGTTAACTCATGAAATTTTTTCGATTTTTCTTTCTAATCATTGGCATTTTTGTTGTTTCTCAAGCGTTTAGCCAGGAAAAACAAGAAATAAATCAGTCTGAAAAGATCTATGTTCAGCCAGATCAAATCTCTCTTCTTCCTGATGGAATTTCTGTTTGTTTGAATAGTCAGTGGTTTCCAGTTAATGCCATCTATTCAGATTCACAAGGGGTTTACGTTACAAATCTTAGTTTTTTTACTTGGATATGTCCTAAATGTGGATGGGAGAATAGTTGGTTGGACAATCAATGCCAAAATTGTCCCTATTAAAAGAATCGATTTCTCGGCTAAAAACTATACATTTTAGTCGACGAGTGTCATTCCCAAATCAGTCATAATAATTGAAGAAACTATGAAAAAAAGAAAAATTTTTGGATTTTTTTTATTGTGTTTAATGGTAGCTCTAGCGATTGGTAGAGAGTTTCATTGTGCACCGAAGATATCGAAAACATTAAAAACTTTGGCTCAAGATGAGAGAGAGTCATTAGAATGGTTTTTTCAGGACTTAAATTTTTCTGGAGCTGCTTATGTTTTATTCGGGAACAAACCGATGAGCATTTGTTTGTTTATAGAACATAAATTATCTCAGAAAGATCCTTTGGGAACTGTTATAGATCTATCTTCGAGATTATGTTTGCCCAATGTAAGGATAAATAAGGGATTGGAGGTTTGGAAAAAATATAACCATCTTTTTACTTCTTCAAAATTTTTGCTTTTGGAAAATCGAAAACAGGATTTGATTACGATTGTGACGATTCATAAGCAAAATTTTCTAAAAAAAGTAGAAGAAAATATCGATCTTTTTAAAGCAGTTTTAGGTGCTCATATGACTCCGGCTATGCTTCTAAAGCAGTGCTTGAGCTCTGATAATATTATTGAAAATGTACTAAAAAATAATGATGCGTTATTAGGCACATTACTAGGATACGGGAGACATAATGCTGAGTTATTTTCAAGAAGAGGTGAGATTGAAGAAGGGAAAGAATTTCGGAAAATTCCATTAACTAACAAATCTCTAACTCCTTCTGATGGATTTTCTACGGTAGAAGAAGAATATCATTCCATTAAGGGAGTCCTTAGAGGTGTTAATCAATTTTATGGATGTGATTGGAATCCCTTGTGCTTGCCATTGCCAGGATTTATTGTAGATCCCAATCATCCAGAAACTCAGCAATTAAAAAATGAATACAAGAAGCAATACAAAAAAATTATTAATTTCTATAGAAAAAAAGATTTTTTGGAAGTTACTTTAAAGCAGTTTTGCGGATGTTAAAAATTTGCTTTTAGAAGCTCCATTTCGAAAATGAGAAGCAAATTGGGAGGAATAAGAAAAAAGCCCGTTGCTCCATAGGCAAGATCAGGATGGATGTAAATGATTCGTCGTTCTCCTTCTTTCATTCCGATCATTCCTGCTTTTAATCCTGGGATGGTCTCATCTAAACTTAAAGGTTCTTCTAGTTCTTCAGGGCCAAGAGTTGAGCCATCAAGGTTTTTCATGGCATAACGAACGAAAGGAGTTGAATGATCTTCGAGCTGCATGCCTGAGCCTTCTTGGAGAATACGATACAATACTTTTCCAGATTCCAGGGAGATCACGTTTTCTTGTTTTGCATGATTGGCAAGAAGCTTTTCTGCTGCTTTTAGATTTTCTATGCCTTGTTCCTGGAATTTTTTCTTTTGTGCTGATTGAAGAGCTTGAATGCATTCTTTTTCTGTCATAGGGGGATCTTTTTCAAGAGAAGCCTCTTGGATTCCTTTGATGAGCCGCGGCATATCAAATTTTACATCAAGACGTAGAAGGTTTTGACCAATCATGTGACCGAGAGTTTCTGAGAGCTGTTCGGTATTTTCTTCGGCAAACAACGCAAAAGGGACAAAAGAGATGCTTAGTAAAAAATTTGAGAGTTTCATCCTTTTGACGGCGCGGAAACCCAGGCCTTTAGGCCTGGGAGGAAGCGCCGCTCCCTAAAAGTTGTTTTAAAAGAGTTATTTACTGTACCATATTCTGCATGAAACGAACTATATCTATTAAATTGCAAGTTTCTCCTGAGCAGGATCAAGCTTTCCTTGAGTTGCAGACACATTTCTCTGCTGCTTGCAACCAGGCAGCTCATGTTGCCGTAGAATATTCTGAGAAGAATCGTGTTCGTCTGCACCATCTTTGTTATCGTACACTTAGAAAGAATTTCCCTGAATTGGGAGCGCAGATGTGTTGTAATGCGATTGCAAAAGCATCTCAGGCTTTGAAAGCATTGAAACAACCAAGACAGGTTTTGTTTAGAAAAGGGTGTTCTGTCCATTTTGATAAAAGAACCTATTCTTTGAAGGATCAAGTGCTTTCGTTGTTTTCCCTTAAAGGAAGGATTCGCCTTAACCTTGAGATGAGTTTGTTTCACCAGAATTTTCTGGATCGAGGGGTAATTAAGGAAGCCGAACTGGTTCGCAAGGGTCAGTGCTGGTTTTTCCACCTCGTCCTTGATCTTCCTGACGCCTTGTCGATAGAGTCTGGAAAGGCTATGGGTGTAGATCTGGGAGAAAATGTTCTTGCTGCCACTTCCACAGGTAAACTGTTTGGAGGTGGAGTCCTTCGAGCTTCGCGGGATCAATTTTTGGCACATAGGAAACGCCTTCAAAGCAAAGGTTCTCAATCTGCTAAACAAAGGTTGAGGAATATCTCGGGCCGAGAAAAGCGCAATGTTAGACATGTAAATCACTGTGTTGCTAAAAAAATTGTTGAAGAAGCTCGAAGTAATGGTTGTTCGACGATTTTTCTGGAAGAGCTGAAAAATATTCGGGAGCGCATTCGAACGAATAAAAGGAATCGTTCGCGGTTGCACCGCTGGGCATTTGATCAGTTGCGTGAATTTGTGGAATATAAAGCAGAGGCGCAAGGGATGCGGGTAGTCTACGTAAGCCCCGCTTATACATCGAAAACTTGTTCTCACTGTCTCTCTCTTGGTCATCGCTCAAAACACCAGTTCTCTTGTTTTACCTGTGGTAGCCTACAGCACAGCGACTTGAACGCAAGTCGGAATATTCTGAGGCTTGGCCTATCTGCCGATAGGTCAACCGGCGATGTAAACCGCCGGAATGTCGCCGTTCTTTGAACGGACGATAAAGCTACTGCCTTTAGGCAGGAGTTGTTTACGGGATTTTCTCCTCTAGATCAGAAATTGCTAATAGATTAGTCAAAATAATTTTGAATTGCAAGAGGCTTGCAAAAAACATTCTTCACTTGCCAAGGATAGGAGTGTTGGCAATCTTTTGTTTCCACATCTCAATAGCCTCTGCAGAAAGATACATATCCCAGCCATCGAGAGTCCTTTTGTTTGTTTGATATTCCTCTACGACTTTTTTTTGCAGCTCTGGGTCTTTACAGACAAAACCTAGTCGATAATAAAAACCAGCTGATCCATTGGTGGATCGTACAGCTACTTTTCCTCCGTAGCCTTCTTTTAGGCTCAGTTCTATGGCAAATTGCACAAGGGCAGATCCTAGGCGCACTTTGGAAAGCTTCGAAAAATTATCCATGCGATTGATATAAATTGCCCCCTCGCTATGGCTTAATACAAGCCATCCTGCAGCGCTATCCGAAATATAGGTTCGCTGATGAGGAAATAGAGAGATTTTAAAAGGGCAATAAAGAGTTGAGCCATGTGAGGAATCGTATTCAATCTTCCTTAAATCAAAAACCCCAGAAGATCCTTGTCGATTGTTCACTTTCATCAAAGCTTCTCTCTGATAATTCGTTCCAAAATGAGCATCTCGACAAAGATAATCCCATGTTCCTGTCTTGTAAGGCTGATCGGTTGAATGATCTGCGTATTGCCTCTTTTCTTGAAGGCTCATGAAACTTAAATGAGGGGAAAGTTTAGTTAAGGGAATTGTGAGTGCAATTTTTTTTAAAATAAGGTGAGCTCCTACATTTACGAAAGGAAACCAAAGCAGGATCGTTAAAGCAATTTTTGTCACTCGCTCGGAAAGTGAGGTTTTTGTAAAAATTTGTTTGCAATGACTCCATCCTTGGATGTAGGGAGCATCAAGAAAATCTCTGTATGTAATTTTCATAACGCAGCGATTTTATACCGGAAATCCATATGCTACAACGGTAAATTTTTAAAAAATTTTCCAACATCCTTTTAACGGTGTAATTGCTATACTATTGTAAGAACCCAGCCTCTTAGATGCGCCTCTTGTGGAGATTGGGGAAAAAAGGCTACAATGACCTTTGAAAAATGAGGGTTTTTTATGAGTATCGCACGGACGCTGGCTGTAGTAGAGAGTAAAGAGCAGTCTTTACTTAAAGATGTTTCTCTTGTGATTTTGAGCAGCTTGCTGCTTGCGTTGTCTAGTAAAGTTTCTATTCCTCTGTTTTTCACCCCTGTCCCTATCACCATTCAAAACTCCTTGATTTTGCTCTTGGCTGTTTTATTGGGTCCTCGAAAGGGGGGAGCCGTTGTTGCTTCTCTTCTGGCTCAGACGGTCATGGGATTTTCAGTTCTTTCTTCAGGAGCTGTAGGACTCGCAAGTTTTGTTGGGCCTACCGGAGGATATTTGGTTGGGTATTTAGCTTCGGCTGTTCTTACGGGCTGGTTGATGGAAAGAGTCTTTCAGAGAACAGTTGTTCATGCTTTTTGTGCCATGTTGATGGGTAATGTGTTGGTGTATCTTCTCGGAGCTGGTTTTTTAAGCACAATCATTGGTGTGAAGGCTGCTTTTTGGCTCGGTGTTGCTCCTTTTATCCTTGGCGATTTATGGAAGCTACTCGCTACTGCAAAGCTCTTACAATACCTTGGTTGGAAATAATCTTGCATGGAACTCATCTTCTAGACACAATCGAGAGATGTGAAACAAGTTGTATTCATTTTTGTTTTTTTAGCCGCAGTCTATGCAGCCGCTTTTAGCGCTGGTAAAACAAGATGGTTTCAACTTGTTCAAATGCAAACTTCTACAGCAGAGGTTGTAGATCTAGGGTTTCGGCCAACGCCTTATCCTCTGCAAGAGCGTCCTTTTGTCTGTGTTGTCATTGGCTATAATAATGGCGCTTTTGTAGAAAAAACTCTCCGTTCGCTGTTTTCTCAAGTCTACTTTACTTTTCGGATAGTCTACATTGATGATGCTTCAGAAGATGGCAGTTTTGCTTTAGTCAAAGATCTTGTCGAGGCAAGCGGCTCTAAAGATCGGGTCACACTTGTGCAGCATACGCAACATGAAGGGGAGCTTGCAAGTTTATGTGAAGGGGTCAGGCATTGTGCAGATGAAGAAATTGTCGTTTGGATAGATGGCAATGATTGGCTCGCTCATGAGTGGGTCTTGAGCTCTTTGAATAGTTATTATGCAGATCCCGATTTATGGTTGACTTATGGACAATATCGAGAGTTTCCAGATTACAGATTGGGGATCAGCGCTCCTTTTTCTGACAAGGATTTTCGGGTTCATCCTTTCGTAGCCTCTCATCTAAAGACTTTTTATGCTGGGCTGTTTAAACGGATCGATCCAGTAGATTTTACTTATCAAGGAACGTTTTTGGCAGCAGGCGTAGATTTTGCGGTGATGATCCCTCTGTTGGAATTAGCTCAACATCACTTTCAATATGTGCCTCAAGTCCTCTATATCGCCAATCGCCAAGCTTCTTTGAAGGAAGATGAAGAGCTCGCTTTAAAAGCCCATCGCTATCTTCGCTCCATGGCTTCTTATGATCCTTTATCCCATTTTGCTCAATCTGAGGTGTCTCATGAATAAATTCCTCTTATTGGTGATTGCTTTGACAGTCGGATATGTAGGATTCCGGATGGGGGAGGGGACTTTTGGGGAAGAAAAGGAGCTCTTTGAAAAGAGCGCTACTTCCTTGCACTATAAATCATTCACTTTTGTCGTCTACGCGTCTAATCATGCAGATTGGTGCGAAAGGTCCCTCTCTTCGCTTTTTGCACAAGACTACGGTCCTTATCGAGTGATTTTTATCGATGACGCCTCCATTGATCATACCTATGAGAAAGCTCAACGTTTTGTCATGAATGCAGCCCAAGATGACAGAGTGATTATGCTCCGCAGCGATACAAGATTAGGTTTTTTTGCTGCACTATCTCGCGCCATGGAACATTGTTTGGAACATGAAGTCATCATTCCTTTGCAAGCGAAAGATTGGCTTTCTGGAGAAGATGTGCTTTCCCGCTTGAATAAAGTTTTTCAACGCCCTGATGTATGGGCTGTTCGTTCTTATGCGCTGAGCTATCCGGAATTTCAAGAGCAAAATAAAGGAGGGCTTGTTGCTTTTGACTCAAGTTTGCTCAAAGTCCTATCTGCTTCAAGAGGGGCTCTAAGCCTAGAAGAGGCTTACGAGCGCCCTTTAATTGAACTTTGTAAAGACAAGATGAAAACCTTGAAAGATCCTTGTCTATTTGTCAATTCGAGTCTCTGGACGAAACATTGAGCCTGTTGCAGTCGCAACATTTTTGGCCAGCTTGTTGTCTTTTGAGGAGAGAGGCTTTACCTCATGTCCAGTTAGGTTTGCACTTGCTTCAAGAAGTTTCCATTGATCGAGCAGTGGATTTTGTTTTTCCCATGTCTGAGAAGGGCGTTCTACATTTTGAGGAAAATGGTCGCGCGCCTTAACTGGATCGCTGCTTGTGGCATGTGCCAGCTTAGAAAGAGAGTCGTCTGATGGTTTTTTTATGTTCATAAAGTTTCTCCTTGTTGTTTCCTATTGTATAGGAATTCCTTTAATAAAAGTCGAGCAACGTTATAGAATGTTTGCAACTGATTGGCTGATAGGTAGATAAAAAACTCTGGATCAAAACGAGGACAAAAGTGAGAATAGTAGCATCCGGAGTGCAAATATATGTCTTATGTTTTTTGGTCATTCATGAGTTTTTTAGCGAGGGCGCTCTTTTCTTTGCGCTATCGCGTGCGTATCAAAGGTTGTGAAGAGGTATTACGAGCTCAATTGAAGGAGGGGATTTTGTTTCTTCCTAATCATTCAGCGCATATGGATCCTCCTCTATTATTTTTCTATTTTTGGCCTAAATTTAGGATGAGGCCTCTTGTCATTGAGTATATTTATCGAATGGGGCCTTTGAAATGTTTGATGCATTTGACTAAGGCCGTTTCTATCCCTAATTTTGACACTTCTGTGAATCAATATAAGGTATACAAGGCGCAACAAGCGCTGGAAGAGGTCGCAGAAGGATTGAAAAAGGGGGAGAATTATCTGCTTTATCCTGCAGGTAGGCTTAAATATTCGGGAAAAGAAGCTCTTGGAGGAGCTTCCGGCGCTCATGCCATTGTCAAAGAGTGTCCTCAGGCTCATGTCCTTTTGATTAGAACAACGGGATTTTGGGGAAGTACGTTTTCGAGGGCCTTTGAAGGGAAGTCTCTTTCATTAGGAGCTAGCTTTAAGCATGCGGTAAAAGCTGCTTTTAAAAATTTTCTCTTCTTTCTTCCTAGACGCGAGATATTAATCGAATGTGAATTGGATCCCAAAGACTTGCCGAAAACAGGCTCTCGCGTGGAATTCAATCAGTACCTGGAAAAATGGTATAATCAGTATCCTGATGCCTCTGATAAAAGGGTAGATACGGAACCTCTTACGTTAGTCTCCTATAGTTTTTGGAAAAAAGACATTCCAAGCCAAAAAGTTCGAGGAGGAAAAACAAAGACAAAGGTGGACGTTCCTGAGCTGTCAGCAGAAAACAAACGAAAAATTGCTCAAGAAATTTGCCGTATTTTGGATAATCCTTCTCTGGAACTTCATCCTGAGATGACCCTGGCTACTGAGCTTGGGATGGATTCTTTGAATATTGCTGAACTGATTGCTTATTTATCTCAGAATTATCGCGTCACCAACCTTAGACCAGAAGATTTAATGACTGTAGGGAATGTTTGGGAAATTGCAGCCGGAAGAATGCAGATCAGCTCTTCAGAGCACCCAGCGCCTGAAATCCGTTTTCCTCATGAAACGAAAAGACCTAATCCCGTTCCTCCAGTTGGAAAGACTGTTCCTGAAGCTTTTTTACGCTCGTGTGAGAGAATGAAACATTTTGCTGCATGCGGTGATGATGTCTCAGGAGTCCTCAGCTATAAAAAAATGAAGAGGTCGGTATTAGTCTTGGCAGCTTATTTTCAAAAAATGCCAGGACAGCGGATTGGTATTTTACTCCCTTCTTCTCTTGGAGCCTACATTTGTATTTTAGCAGTCCAAATGGCTGGGAAAACCCCAGTGATGCTCAATTGGACGCTTGGACCTCGTTATTTAGATGATATGCTTGCTGTTACGCAATTGGAGACCGTAGTGAGTTCTTGGCGCTTTTTAGAGAAAGTGCAGCATGTAGATTTTGGTGAATTAATTAAAAAATTGCACTTTTTAGAAGATATTCGCTCTCAACTTTCGTTAGCCCAAAAACTTAAAGGAGCTTTGTTAGCTCATGCGCCAGTTCGTTTCGTGCTTAATCGTTATCCGATTCGTCAAGTAAACAGTCATGATCCTTGTGTCATTTTATTTACCAGCGGCACGGAGTCAACTCCTAAAGGTGTTCCTTTATCGCATGATAATATCTTATCGAATGAAAGAGCTGGCATGCTGTGCATTGAATTGAGAAGTTCAGATGTTTTATATGGCATTTTACCTCCTTTTCATTCATTTGGTTTTTCAGTGGCAGGGATTTTTCCTATAGTCTCTGGTGTAAAATGCGCTTTTTATCCAGATCCAACTGATAGCTTTGCTCTGGCAGAAGGTGTCCACCGTTGGAATGTGACTATTTTTTGCGGCGCTCCCAGCTTTTTAAAGGGACTTCTTTTTGCAGCAAAACCAGAACAGCTAAAGACAGTTCGCTTGTTTGTTTCGGGAGCGGAAAAGGCTCCTCCTGAATTATATGAACGGGTCAAAGGGCTTCAAACAGGAGCTAAGTTGATAGAGGGGTATGGGTTAACCGAATGTTCGCCTATTGTCTCTTTAATGAGGATTAATTTGCCCCCTAAAGGAGTGGGACAGCCACTGCCAAACGTGGAAATTCGGACAATCCACCCCGAAACTGAGCAGCCCTTGCCCAAAGGTGCTGAAGGGGAAATCCTTGTCTTTGGTCCTAGCGTATTTTCTGGATATTTAGGTCGTCCCCCCCGCAGCGCTTTTATCGAGTTGGAGGGAAAAAAATGGTACAGAACCGGCGACATCGGATATATCGATGAAGGGGGTTTTTTGATCTTGTCAGGTCGTTTAAAGCGGTTTACGAAGATTGGAGGAGAGATGATTAGCTTGGCCGCTATTGAATCGGCGATCTCTTCTGACCTTCTTCGGCAAGGAAAAATTTCACATGACATGCAATCTATTGCCCTTTGCGTTGAAGAAAAAACCCCCGAAAAATCGGATCTTGTGCTATTCTCTACCGTGCCATTAGAAAAAGAAGAAGCAAATCAAATATTGATTCGCTCGGGATTTAGTCGATTGATCAAGATTTCTTCTGTGAAAGTCATCGAAGCGATCCCCCTTATGGGCACAGGAAAAACAGATTATCGACGTTTACAACAGTTCATTGTATGAATTTATTTCTTTATGATACCCAGGCTAGGGGAAAAAAACTCGTAGCTCCTCATGACGGACATACGATCCGTATGTATACATGTGGACCCACAATTTACGATTTTGCCCATATTGGGAATTTTCGGACGTATGTGTTTGAAGATCTTTTGAGGCGAACGCTCCAGTTTTTTGGATTTTCTGTTCAGCAGGCGATGAATCTGACTGATATCGATGATAAGACGATCCGTGGAGCTATTGCTAAACAGGTGCCTCTTAAAGAGTATGTAGAGCCTTATCGAAAAGCGTTTTTTGAAGATTTGCAAGCCTTGTCTATTCAACCTGTAGAGTTTTATCCTGCTGCAACAGATTATATCCCCGATATGATTGAGATGATTCAGAAATTGATGGAAAAAGGAATTGCTTATCGGAGCGAACAGGGGAGTATCTATTTTTCTATCCGAGCTTTCCCCTCTTATGGGAAACTATCCCATCTTCCCTCAGAACAGTTAAAAGTCAATGCATCTGGTAGCAACGAAGCAGATGAATATGAGAAGGACAATGTAGCCGACTTTGTTCTTTGGAAGCAGTATGACCCAGCTCGGGATGGAAAGATTTTCTGGGAGAGTCCTTTTGGGCCCGGACGGCCAGGTTGGCATATTGAGTGTTCTGCAATGGCTATGAAGCTACTTGGAGCTACGATTGATATTCATTGTGGCGGGGTGGATAACATGTTTCCTCATCATGAAAATGAAATCGCTCAGTCGGAATGTTGTTCAGGATCTAAATTTGTCCATCATTGGGTTCATGTAGAGCATTTGTTGGTCGATCATAAAAAGATGTCGAAAAGTCTTGGAAATTTTTATACGCTCCGTGACTTAATTGCTAAAGGATACACAGGTTCTGAGATTCGTTATCTTCTTCTTTCAACCCACTATCGGACGCAATTGAACTTTACGTTTGCAGGACTTGATGCAGCTAGAGCTAGTTTGCAAAGAGTTGAGGATTTTATTCTTCGTCTTCGTTCTGTCACGGGGTTTGCCTTAACTACTCGCCTAGTGGAGGAATCTCAAGAACGGTTTAAACAAGCTCTTGCCGATGATATGAATATTTCAGCGGCTTTGGCTACTTTATTCGATCTCATTCGAGAGGCGAATAGTTTTATCGATCAGCAAAAACTGGGAAGTATTGAGGCTGGCCAGATCCTAGAAATGCTGCAGCAGTGGGACCAAGTATTAGCAGTTCTGCCTCTTCAAGCAGGGCTTGAGGAAGTCCCATCTTTTCTTTTAGATTTATTAAAGCAAAGAGAGAATGCCCGTTTGGAGAAAAATTGGCGCTTGAGTGATGAGCTGCGCGATCAGATCCATCTTCACGGTTTTGTGATTGAAGATACTCCAGCCGGAGCCAGATTAAAGAGGAAATCATGAGCCAAAAAGGTGTTACCCCTGATGAACGGTTTCTTTTGGCTCTCTATCAGCTAGCTAATCAAAAGGGAGATCTGTTTCAATGTCTCGATGCTAGCATTGTGGGCAACAGTGTTTCTTTGAAAGAAACGGCCGTTAAAAATATCGTCAAGCACCTCGCTCAAGCTAATTTTTTGATCAAAGAAGGTGAGAGCGAACTAAGACTCACCCAGCATGGTTGCAACTTTGTTGAGCAATATCTTTTTTGAAAATATTTTCTCTTTTTGATACTGTCTAATAAAAAAAACTTTTTTTTATTAGAGATTGTTGAATTATGAAAAAAATATTTAAAAAATCCGTGATTATTTTTTGTCTGTCATGCATGGCTAGTTGTGAACCTATCATAAGCTACAAAACTCAAGAAGAGTATGTAGAAAAAAGTGAGTGGAAGGAGGGAAAAGGCTTGGTAACAAGTTCTAAGGCTTCTTGGAGTCTGACTTGGCAGCAGTGAAGATTAGACCTCTTTCGCAAGAGGTCTAAAATGAATTCTGCTATTTTTCTTCTGGTCGCATAAGAGGGAAGAAAAGCACATCGCGGATCGATTCAGCGTTCGTTAAGAGCATTACAAGCCGATCAATCCCGATTCCAACGCCCCCTGTAGGCGGCATGCCTTGGCAGATGGCCTCGATGAATTCCTCGTCTAATGGATTAGCTTCCTGATCTCCCGCAGCTTTTTTTTCTGCTTGTTCAACAAGTAACTGTCTTTGGAGCTCTGGGTCATTGAGTTCAGAATAAGAGTTGCACATTTCTCTCGCTAAAATAAATGACTCGAAACGCTCAACCAGTCGCTCTTTGCGAGCTTCAGGATCGCGATGAAGTTTGCAAAGAGGGGTTGTCTCTATCGGATGATCGATAATATGATGAGGATCGATCAAATGTTTTTCCGCAAATTCTTCAAACAGCATCGCAATCAGAGCTCCGCGAGGGGCTCCATGGACTGCTTTTGGATCAATGTGAGATTGTTTGAGAAGAAGATCTTTCATCTCTGGGTCGGATAAGCGATCGACATCGATATGGCCATAGTTTTTTATCGCCTCTTTCATCGTTAAACGCTTCCAGGGAGCTTTTAGATCGATGACTTGGGCTGTAGCGCCGTTTTCTTCAATAAATCGGATTTTTGTATCGCCAAAGAGATCGAGAGCCACCTGTTCAAAAAGGCTTTCAGTAAAACTCATCATATCGTGATAATCCCAGCCTGCAGCGTAGGCTTCAAGCATGGTAAATTCAGGATTATGCGTTCGGTCAATTCCTTCATTGCGAAAGACCTTGCCAATTTCATAAATTTTTTGCATGCCACCTACGATCAGTTTCTTTAAGGGGATTTCTAGAGAAATGCGAAGAAACATCTCTTGATCAAGAGCGTTCAGATGCGTAGTAAATGGTTTAGCTTGAGCCCCGCCATAGCTATTTTGCAAAACAGGTGTTTCTACCTCTTCAAAACCTGCTTTTTCAAAATAGTTTCGGATAGAGAGGAGGATTCGACTGCGTCTACGAAAGCGCTCGAGCGAGTCAGGGTGAGTGATGAGATCGAGCCATCGTTTTCGATAAAGTATTCCCTTGTCGGCAAGTCCGCTGTGTTTGTCAGGCAGGGGGAGAAGCGCCTTGCAAAGCAGAGTCACTTTTTTTGCAAACAAAGTGAGCTCTCCTCGCTGCGTGCGAAATAAATGCCCCTCAACGCCGATAATGTCTCCTAAATCCAGCTTTTTTTCGATGAATTTTATAGCTGAAAGTTCAGAGTTTTCAGGAAGAGCCTCGACTTTTGTCTGATCTCGGTTGAACATGACTTGCAATCGACCTGTTTCATCTTGAAGGTGGCCAAAGGCGTTTTTGCCCATCGCTCGGAAGAGGACGAGTCTGCCTGAAATCGTAGCGTGAGGGGTTTTTCCTCCTTCTGCATCTTCAGCGTGACCTACCTCCTTTCCTTCCATTTCAATGGTAAGTTCAGAGTTTTTCTTGATAGGAATATATTTAGGAGGGTAAGGGTCTATTCCTAACTCCCTGATTTCAGAGAGTTTACGGCTTCTATTTTGAAATTCTTCATGGGTATGATATTCAGGGGTCGACATAGTATTCCTACAGTTTTTCTCTATAAAGTTACCTATCAAGGGAGCTTTTTGTAAAGATCGATTTACTGGGATAGGTTCTTGACTTTCTTCTCTTAAGTATTGTAGAATAGAAGCATCTAAGGAAGTGGTTTGGATTCCCCAGGCCCCTTTAGATAACAACAACCTTAGCCCTGATTATTTAGTTTTGGTCTTTTCAAAAATTTCTTTCCTCGAATTAGAGGACGCTTTTTTACCTGAAAGTTTGGCCGTAGTACAACGATCTTTAGGGTCATTTTTTTCTATCTTTAGGAGATTTCAATGAATCAACAAAATCAAAAGCTCTATGTAGGCAATTTAAATTTCGATGCCAATGAAGAGCAAGTTCGCGAGCTGTTTAGCAGCTTTGGAGACGTAGAAGAAGTAAAAATCGTTATGGATCGCTATTCAGGCAGATCCCGAGGATTTGCATTCGTCCGCATGGACTCTGCTGAATCTGCAGGTAAAGCAAAAGAAGCGTTAAATGGTCAGCCTTTCCAAGGTAAGACATTAGTTATCGACATTGCCCGTGCTGAACAGAGAGATCGTCCAGCTGGTGGCGGCGGAGAGCGTCGTAGCTTTGGTGGCGGAGAAGGCCGAGAAAGACACGGCGGCGGCGGCGAAGGTCGTCCACGACGTGAGTGGAGTGATCGTGGTGGAGAGCGTCGCGGTGGTGGCGGTCATGACCGTGGCGATCGTAGCGGTGGTTTTTACAACCGTTAATCGTTCAATAAGCCCCTCTCGTTCTTTTGGAATGAGAGGGGCTTTTTTTTACAGCTTTGTTTTGTCAATCCAAAATGAAATATGTATATCCACTTTAGGATGACCTACATATTTTGAGTCTAAACTCACTTCGTATTGCAAGCTTTCATTGCCGGAATGTTGAGTAAAGGTCTTCAGTTTTAGTTGTAGTTGGTTTAGAACCGCTTCGTTTACTTTAACCATAAGACGGTCGAGACACCCTTGTTCTGTATCGTTGTCTTTCTGTAGTTGTTGTTTTGCTTGAATTATGGATTCTTCAAGAAAGGGTTGCCACTCCAGTGTATAGCTGGTTTCTTCTGAAACTAGGGGGATAATCTCATTAAAAGGAGGAATATCTCTAGCTTCAAGCAACCAAGGTTTATTCGTGATATTTTCCCTCAATGAAAGAGAGTATGGCGGTAAAACCAAGTGATAATGAGAATTAGGTAATGGTCTATTCGGTTGAAACTGATCCTTCAGTTGTTTAAGAGCATCGTTTAGGACAAAATCAGAGATTTTGTCTGCTATTATTTCTTGATTGCTAGACAAGGTTATTTCCCACCTTGGCTGCGTCATTTTTCTCGTTGCGTATTCTTCTCTAATTGTCCAAGTGTTTGTGTTTACGTTTTGTAGTGCAGCTGCCATGTTTTCCTCCTTTGGAAAAATAATCCACAAAATATATTCCATTATATGAATTTAATAAAGATTTTTTTATTTAGGAAAAAATGAAGGTGTTTTTCTTAGAAGAGAAACTACTTAGTTGGGGTCATGATCGTGTGATGGTTTTTACAACCGTTAATCTCTCAAAAGCGTCTCTCATTCTTTGGAAATGAGGGGTTATTTTTAAGATTCTGTTTTTCTCAGAATAGCTACTGTAAGTCGGGCTACAGAGACTAATCTTTTCGATTCATCCCATATTTTAATATCCCACACCTGCGTTGTTTTCCCTAGATGAAAAGGGGTTGCAACTGCTCTCACAAGACCTGCGCGCACAGAGCGAATATGGTTGATGTTTAGATCGAGTCCCACACAAACGTATTGATGCTGATCAATGCAATAATTTGCTGCAGCGCTGCCTACGGTCTCTGCTAAAGCGCTAGAGGCTCCTCCATGCATAATTCCCTTAGGCTGATGAGTTCTTTGATCAATCGGCATGCTGGCCGTTAAAAAATCTCCTCCTACTTCCGTGAACTCGATCCCTAAATGTGCAGATAAGCTGTTTTCGGCTCTTTGATTGAGCTCTTCAGGAGTAAAAGGGGTGATCCAAATGGCTTTTTCCATGTCTCTAATCTTAGGCGAGTAAAGAAAAAAATAGCAAGTAAATAAACTTTTTATAATTGAAAATAATTAATAATATTGTTAATATTTATGTAAAAAATATTAACAGAATTAAAATTATGTCAGTTAGATTAAATAATTATTTTAACCTACCTTCTTTGTCTGCAAGTAGCTCTAACGAGAGCTCATCTGCTCGTGATAATAAATTGTTTAATTGGAAGGCGGTAGCCGTTTCGATAGGTTTTTTAGCAGCGGGGGTCTTTCTGGCCTCTTATTATTCGTCTGACGATATAGAGGTTGATGAAAGTATTGGTCAGACAAGCATTGCGCCTCAAGTAACGAGCGTTGCCCAAGATATTGCGTTGTTTGTTTCTGCAGGAATTATGCCAGCTCTTGAGTTATTGGGAGTGGCGAATCTTGTTTTCAGAAATGAACAACGAGACAAAGAGCAGGCGTTGCAAAATGCTCTTTATCAAAAAAACAGGAAGTGGAATTTCATCCCTGACTGTATGAATTCGGAAGAGTGTCCGGATGTTGATCCGGAATTGATTTACCCTCCGGCGCTTGAGGTAGCTTCTCTTTTGGAGGAGCAGGAGCCATCGATCTTTCAAACGTTGATTGGAAGAAAATCTTTCGTAAAGAATCCGTTAGAAATGTTTAGGTTTTGTAAGGATGATCCTCGAGAAAAAGTGCTATATATATCTGCATCCGTGGGATCAGATCATAATGGTGCGCTCAACCCTTTTGGTGTTATGAAAGTTTTACGTGATCTTCATTCTAGGTACGATCTGAAGTATCAAATGGTCTCGTCAAAGGAAACTTTGCGACAGGCAGTTCAAAGTGGGATAAGGATAGGAGGTCTTGTGCATATTTATATAGATGCTCATGGAAATTCTAGAGGGATTCAACTTGGAAATAAAGGGACTGAAATAATAGATCGATCGTCTAACTTTTTCTCGATTTTTTCAGGCGTACCTCGTGATCTAGTCATTACGCTTCTTGTTTGTGAAGCCGGGAAACCTCAATTAGATGGAACTCATTCTATAGCCCAAAAAATAGCTGTTGAAGCTCAAAGAACTGTTATTGCAGCAACTGATGTAGTAAGTTCAAGTCATCTTACTTTTTCTGATTCAGGTTATCCATATCATCCGCCGCGTCTATATGGTTTTTCTGGAAATGTCTTTATAAGATTTGAGCCTCAGAATTTTATGCTAATAAATTATTTACCACCAAGAAAGAAGAATCTATTTCCATAGGTCTTTTAGCAACAGGGATCTTTCTGGCTGCTTCTTATTATTCGTCATCATCCAAGTAAATAATTAATTATATTTGCTGGCAATTTACTATTTAAAACATTCCTTTTTAACGTTGATTTGTTTATAATATTTACGTTATAAAGAGAGTTTTATTATGTTTTATAAAATAATTTATGTTCTTTCGGCATTGGGAGCGATGGACGAAAAGGGGTGGGTTCCGGTAGAAAGGCCCAAGACAGAAGTTGCTGAAAGCTCGAAAGAGGCGCTTGCGGATAGTTGGCCTGTATTTGTAAGGCAGTTTGGCGCTGATCGGATCTTGATCCGCTTCCCTGATGAGCCGATTTATACTTATCCTTACGTTGAGCAGGGCGATTTAGAGACGGCCTTTGTTGAGGCGAGTTTTGAAGGTGTCACTTATCAGCTCTCCGTAGAGCTCTTGTCTATGGATTTTGATCGATTTTTAGAAGCTAAAAAACTAACCATTGCTTCAAAGAAAGATGCTCTTTTGATAGCAGTGGATGAAGTGGATGCGCGTACGGTTGATTTTCTGTATAGAAGTGAAAAAAAATGGATCCGAGAGCGAGTCATTGTGTCGAACGAGCGTTTCTATACTTTGCAAACAACTGCAGATACGTTCGATGAAGCTTTTCATGATCGATTTTTGCATTCTTTCGATTTAGAAACTCGCGATGAAAATAAGGTTTTTCATAGAGAGATTCAGAGTAAAAACTGAAAAAAAATGGAAAGGGCTTGCGCAAAAAATCCGATATTCTGTATGTTTATCTCATTCTTTTGAAATAAAGAGAAGAGAACAGCAAAGACTGTTCAAGTAAGCCAGCTGTTTTGACAGTAGAAGAAGAGAAATATGTAAGAACTGATCGGCGATGAAAGTCGTCGAAAAGTAGATAAACTTGTGAGGGTCTATTAAGTGATTAGTAGACCCCGTCAAAAATTTTTTTTTATAATAACTGAGAATTTGATCTTGGTTCAGATCGAATGCTGACGGCGTGGATGAGGCATGCAAGTCGCACGATAT
>JAUXXF010000030.1 GCA_030681135.1 Chlamydiales bacterium | reverse complement strand
TTCGAGGTCTTTCCTCGTTAGTCCTTTAATGGAAGAGAGCTCTTCTGAGGAAGCTTGTTTGATGGCTTTTACGCTGCCAAAGTGCTGTAAAAGTCTCTTTTTTTTGGTAGGGCCGATTCCTTCGAGCTTGTCGAGCTCGCTTTTGAAGAGTTCTTGGGATCTTCTCTTGCGATGGAACGTAATAGCGACTCTATGAGCCTCATCGCGGATTTTTTGTAAGAGGAATAAAAGAGGTGAGCGGGGATCAAACAGAAGGGGATCTTTGCGGTTTGGAAGGAAGATTTTTTCTTGAGTGAGTCCTTACACCATCTGTCTAGCCCTTGACAAAGGTCCTGATATTCTTCACAACGGAGGCGGTAAGGCGCGTACTTTGGTACAGCCGTATTGAGCAGAAAGGGCAAGAACTTCTACTGCTAAATTGCCAATAACTGCAGTCTGAGGGGTAAAGCCAGATTCATCCTCGTTTTCTTGTAGGGTTTGTGAAAATGAAAAAAAAGTTTAATGCATTGTTAATTTTCGTTTTTCTGCCATTTTATATTATTATCTAACGTGTATTTTATTTTTTAAGTAAATGTGCAGTTTTATTTGTAATCTTGAAGAGGTGCTATTTCTGGGCTTTGTCCATTTTTGCGCTCTTCTTATATCGTCTGGAAGCCGAGATCAGCTACGCCAATACTTGCCTCTAGCCTCTGCTTAAATGTCTCATAATCTGAGTAGTTTCTGGGGATTTTCATAGAGAAGGAACAAGAGCGATACTTGGGGAACCACTCAGGTCCTTCCTCTGGGCCCTCTGCGGAGTAGAAGGAGATATGAAAATTTTTGCCCTTTATGATGGTGGAAGAACCTGTTCCTGCAAAGAGAAATTGAGAAATCGTTTTAAGACGCGTTGTCTCGTCCCTAATCCATTGTAGTAAAAACTCTTTTGTTTGATCATTTTGTGGAGAGTTTGCTCCTTCTTGCCAAGAGAGAATGTTTTCGACGTCTTCTCTACTAAAATAGCCTTCGATATTGAGCTGAAGGTCTATGGCAGAATCAGCATTGAGCTGCCAATTTTGTAGAAACTTATACATACCGTGAGCGATAGCAAGGGCTCCAGGAGTTGCCAAAACAATTTTATCGGCATAGGGATATGCTTTTAAAAACTCTTCTCTGGATTCATAAATCCCAAAAAGATCGGGAAATTGATTTTCTATAAAAGCTTCTGTCAGTAGCGAAGCGCTCTCTTTTTTCTGCTCATCAGAGCCGTCTACTTTGGAATAGAGATGAGAAGACAAGAGTTTTTTGAGGATGTCTTTTGGAAGATCGCTAAAGGTAGCAAATTGGTCGGGAAGCTTGTTGAGATCTTCTTGAGAAAGACAATAAAGCATCTCAAACAAAACAGGATGGAAATACTTGCCTGTGATAATTGGACGAGAACCTTTTCGAGCAGCTGCGGCAAAGATCATGCCGATTGCCTGATAAAGGTGCCAAGATTGATACAATTCACTGTAATTAAAATCAGAGTCAACCATTGGAAGAAAAAAGTCATCCAATTCTAAAATGGGCAATTGGGGGTTTTCTTTATCGAAAATTCCTTTAAAAAGTCTTGTCACCAGATCCCTTGAAAGAGCTCCAGCATCTATTCCATCTGAGTCTTCATAGATGATTTTTGGGAAGCTATGGTTTTCTTTAAGCGGTTCTTGTAAAGCTCGTAAAACACTGATAGGGTCGTCTTGTAATCGTTGGAGATTTACTGAGAATGTGCTAAAAGATAACTGGCTAGGAAAAAATGACCTAATGAACACCGATACACCGGCATTTCTGAGCGATGCCACGAGTTCCTGAGAGGCTTGGGCTGTAGAATCCGAGAGGGATAGGTTTGCAAGATTCGTGAGCTGAAGAATTTCTTGGGGGAGTTGTTGGAGATTATTGTTGCCAGGGAGGTATAGCTCTCGAAGATTCGTAAGCTGTCCAATTTCTGGAGGTAGTTGTTGGAGATCATTGTTGCCAAAGAGATTTAGTCTTTCAAGATTCGTCAAAAGGCCGATTTCTGGAGGTAGTTGTTGGAGCCGGTTACCAGAGAGGAGTAGCTTTCGAAGATTCGTGAGCTGTCCGATTCTTGAAGATAGTTGTTCGAGCAGAGTTCGATCGAGATCCAGATGTTGAAGATTTGTGAGTTGTTCGATTGCTTGAGGAAGTTCTCGAAATGGATTGTCAGAGAGGGTTAGTTTTGTAAGATTTGTAAGTTGTCCAATTTCCTTTGGAAGCTCTTGAAGTTGATTTTTAAAAAGATGTAGCACTCGAAGATTCGTGAGTTGTCCGATTTCTAGAGGGGGTTGTTGGAATCGATTTCTGTAGAGACTTAGTTCACGAAGATTCTTGAGGCGTCCAATTTCCTGGGGAAGTGTTTGGAGCTGATTTTCACAAAGATCTAGCTCTTGAAGATGCGTCAGTTGGCCGATTTCTGGAGGTAAAGAAGTTAATCGAAGATATGAAAGCTTCAGTGCTGGTTCTCTTTTCCAATAACATTCCCTTATGCGATCTGCTGCTCGGCTTCTTGATTCGAGTCCAGATGCTTCGGCTTCCTGACACCATCTGTCTAGTCCTTGACAAAGGTCCTGGTATTCTTGACAGCGGAGGCGGTAAGCCGCGTACTTTGTATAGCTGTATTGGGCGGAAAGAGCAAGAACTCCTGCTGCTAAAGTGCCAATGACTGCAATCTGAGGGGTGAAGCCAGGTTCGTTTCCATCTTCCTGCTGGGTTCGTGAAAATGAAAAAAAGTTTAATATTTTGTTGATTGTCATTTTCTTGCCTTTTATATTATTATTTTGTTTGTATTATATTTGTTTATTTGATAAAAATCTATATTTTTATTTAAGTAATAATCAATTTTTTTATAATAGTCTGTTTTGGGCGCGCAGGAGTGTTTGATTGGTAAAAAGAAAGAACTTTTCCTGGAAAACAAAAAGATTTGTTAATTCAAAAGAATTATTTGAATTAAATGTTGTTACTTATGTCGGAATTAAGCGTTTTATTGATCTTTCTTTTGCCATTGTTGGAGAGTTTCGAGGTCTTTCCTCGTTAGTCCTTTAATGGAAGAGAGCTCTTCTGAGGAAGCTTGTTTGATGGCTTTTACGCTGCCAAAGTGCTGTAAAAGTCTCTTTTTTTTGGTAGGGCCGATTCCTTCGAGCTTGTCGAGCTCGCT
>JAUXXF010000028.1 GCA_030681135.1 Chlamydiales bacterium | reverse complement strand
TTTTAGGGTTCTTTTGAGCCGATTTGCGATTTTTTTTAGGGGGATGGTATCAACGGTCGTATACTATCCCCCTAAAAAAAATCGCAAATCGGCCAAAACAATCCCTAAAATCGACGAAACCTAAGTTCGTGGGCAGTCTCTTAGGCATTACCAATCAATTAAACTTAACAGAACAAAAATGAGACTCAGAAAAGTTTGAATTAAGAGATTCCTGGATCTTTACTCTTCTATAAAATTGCGGCCAAGATGACTCGAACATCCACCGAGTTGCCCCGACTAGAACCTGAATCTAGCGCGTCTGCCAATTCCGCCATGGCCGCAAGGGAGCCATTATAAGAAATCTTCGGTTTCTTGCAAACGTTGTTTTCGTTGGGCAATAGCTAATTGTCGATGAATACAAGGTTTTAGATGTTCTATTAAAGTTGGTTTGATAAGGAGCTCCTGGTAATAGTTGGCAGCTTCTTTTGCAAACCCTAGAGCCAGAGCTGCATCTGCCAGCTGAATTAAGAGACCATATTCATAGACCCAAGGGTAAAAATCACAGCTAAGAGCTTCGGGCATTTTTATAGAAACTCCAAATTTGGCTATTATGTAGGCCAAAGAGGGGCATCTATGTGTATTATAGTAATGAGCTAGCCTCTCTAAGGGCTCTGCTCTATCAGGTTTTTGTTGGTGAGCTCTACAATAGCTGGCAATGACTGTTTGAGGATCGGCCCCTTGAGTTTCTTGTAAATAAGCGATTCGAAAGAGAGACCAAAAGAGTTCATCTTCATCGCCGTCCATGAGGGCCCGTTTTTGGTAATATTTGAGGGCAGAAGGGCCGTCTTGAAGGCCGGAGTAGGTTTGTGCCAAATAAAAAATATGGCGCGCATTCCAAGGTTCTTTTTTGGCCGCTTCTTGAAGTATGACAATATCTTTTAGATAGGTGTTTGGATCCCTCGAACGAGCACCGTCTTGAGGGCGATTCATATGGACGTTTAGCAAAATTTCTCCATCCATTTTTTTATGATGGCTAATACATTCATGAATGACTCCTTCCCAGTTCCATCCAGGATCATCTTTCACAATATTAGGGTGGAAAAAAGAGCTATTTTTCGTTTTGGCCTTGATCATGTAAAAATCTTTATCCCACTCGGATGGATTGAAAGGCTTTGTAACAGTCAGATATTCATCGGCATCAATGAAGAAAATATAATTGGCTTTGCCAAGAGCTGCCCGAAGAGCTTCATTGCGATTATGAGCAAAGTTGACCCAAGGCCTTTCATGAAGCTCTCCTGGGATCTTTTTGAGCTCTTCTCGAATCAACGTCCCAGTCTCATCGGTAGATCCTGTGTCAAAAATAACCCAATAATCGATGAAAGATTTTACCGATTCTAAGCATCTTTTAATAACGTGGCTTTCGTTTTTAACGATCATGTTTAGGCAAATTGTTTTCATGATATCTTTTATTTATTAAATTTGTTTTATATTTAGTTATATTTTTTCTGATTTTTTTTCAAGGGGAGAAGCTATACCCGCTGCACCTCAAAATCATCCAGAAAATCGACGAAGCCTTAATTCTTAGACACCCTCTTAGATGTTTTGAATCGGTTTGCTTTGGGCGCTTTTGAGGTGGAACGGGTATATTCTCTCTTGCGTCATTTTACTGAAGTTTTTACACTAGGAATACGCAAACCAACGGAGAGTATATGTCTGATAAAGGAACGATTAAACATTTGACTGACGGGAATTTTGATCAAGAAACGAAAGCTGGGACTGTATTAGTAGATTTTCATGCGAATTGGTGTGGCCCATGCCGGATGCTAGCTCCCGTTTTAGAGCAGGTGGCTAAAGAGTTGCAGGGGAAAGCTTCTGTGGGAAAAGTGGACATTGATAGCGAACAAAAGACGGCGGCTCTCTTTGAGATTACTTCTGTGCCTACAATGATCCTTTTTAAGGATGGGAAGCCTGTAGGTCGTTTAGTCGGTCTAAAAAATGCCGAAGCGATTAAAGATTTTATCTTAACCGAAGGATAGGTTCAATTGTGGGGCGGTTTTTCGCTTTGACGATTTTTTTGGTCGTGGTTGCAGGAATGGCGCTTCACCAGGGAGTGGAGCTCTTTGAGTATGCCGATTGGATTGGGCGTCTGCCAGGTGATCTGATTGTCAAAAAAAAGGGGGTAGTTCTCTATTTGCCTTTTGCATCGGCCTTGCTCATTAGTGGAGGTTTGTCTTTCCTGTTTTCTTTATTTTCCAGGAAGACATGACACCTGTTTTGAGCGTTAAAGACTTGACGAAAGTCTACGGTAAGAAAAAAAAGTTTGTTGCGGTAGATGGGATTTCTTTTGATTTGCAGCCAGGAGAGATTTTAGGCCTGCTTGGCCCGAATGGCTCTGGAAAAACGACAACGATCCAAATGCTTTTAGGAACGCTGGCTCCAACATCTGGCCAAATTCTCTATTTTGGGAAAGATTTTAATCGTTTTCGCTCTGAGACTCTTCAGCACATTTCTTTTGCCAGCACGTATACGAGTTTGCCTCATGTATTGACTATAGCAGAAAACCTTCGGTGCTTTGGTAGATTTTACGGGATTTCTGACCCTGACCCTAAAATCGATCCTTTACTCGATTTGTTTGGTCTTTTGGATAAGAAAGATAAGCTAGTGTCATCTCTTTCTGCAGGTCAAATTACCAGGCTCATGTTGGTTAAGGCATTTTTTACGGAGCCTAAAATCGTGCTTCTTGATGAGCCGACAGCTTCCTTAGATCCAGATGTTTCTCGGGATGTGTGTCAATTTATTTTGCGCCAAAGAGAAGAGCTTGGAGTCTCTATTCTTTTTACATCCCATAAGATGGAAGAAGTAGCTGATTTATGCGACCGCGCGATTTTTTTGAAAAACGGGAGCATCATTGCAAATGATCTGCCTGAAAATTTGGCAAAAAGCGTTTCTTGCCATCGGCTCCGTTTACAGTTTAGCGATGGAATGAAGAGAGTCATTGATTTGGCTGAGCAAAAAGGACTCACTTATACTGCGGAACATCGCTTTATTGAGCTTTCTTTGGAGGAAAAAGCGATTCCCCCTTTTTTACATGCGCTTGCTCAAGAGGGGATTTCTTATGTGAGCATCCAAATTCAAGAGCCGTCTCTTGAGGACTATTTTATCCATATTACAGAGAACCCTTCATGAGCTTTCAACGCATTTTAGGAGTCTTCTTTCGCTATTTTTATGTGTTAAAAAAAGGTCTTCATCAACTATCCGATCTTTTCTATTGGCCGTTTGTCGATATTCTTCTGTGGGGACTTACCTCTGCTTGGATCCAAACCTATCAGGTCTCAGAGCAGTTGCCTCTTCTTCTCTTAACGGGTTTGATTTTTTGGCAGATTGTTTGGCGGGGATCTGTCGATATCTCTGTGAGTTTGTTATTAGAATTTTGGCATCGCAATCTCATCAATCTTTTTTCTACACCCTTAAAAATTTCCGAGTGGATATTAGGGATGCTGCTGCTAAGTCTTGCCAAATTAGCGGTGACCATCTGTTTTGGCTCTTTGATGGTCTATTTGTTATATTCTCTCAATGTATTTACCGTAGGCTGGGCTTTTTTGCCTTTTGCTTGCTCCTTAATTATTTTTGGTTGGGCGCTCAGTTTTTTAGCCTCGAGCGCGATTATTTATTGGGGGCATAGAGTCGAGATGCTCGCCTGGATGGTAGCGTTTCTTTTTGCTCCCTTTAGCGCAGTATTTTATCCGGTAGAAGTCCTGCCTTCCTGGGCGCAGATGATCGCCTGGTCTCTTCCTACCACCTATGTGTTTGAGGGGATGAGAAGTATTTTGCTACAGAAGACTTTCTCTTTTTTTTATTTTTCCATGAGTATGGCTTTGAACTGCGTCTATCTTTTTTCTTTTATCTCTCTTTTTTGCTATGCCTTTAAAAAAAGTCGGGAAAAAGGTTTAGCTCGTCTCGAGTGATGATTTTTTCGCAACAAAGTAATGGCTACTTGTGACCAATCGGAGCCGGTCCGCTTCTACAAAAGCCTCTCCATCTTGAGTCAGTCTGTCAAAGAGGGTTTTGAAGTGAGCAGGCAAGATTTTGTATCGAACAAGGAATTCCATGATTTTTGTCACACGGCAAAAAAACTTGTCAGCATTTTCAATCAGAGGAGCCTGCAATCCATCGATGCTTGCATTCTCGTTCATAAGGACGTCAAATCCCGCCTCTTTTAGAGCCCCTGCAAATTCTTCGGGAGAAGGGTTTCCGATGGCTCCGACTAACGGTTTAATCCGTTTCATTAAATCTGCATGATGGGGATCGTTTGGGTTATAATTAGGAAGCAAAATCCAATCGAGAGCCGCGAATTTCCCCCCCGGCTTCAAGATCCGATGGATCTCTTTGAAAAGTTTTGTGAGATCTTTAGAATAGGTAAACACTCCTACTTCATAGACGGCATCAAATGAATGGTCTGGGAAGGGGAGAGGAAGATCATTTAAATCTGCAAGTTTGAATTGGCACTGCTTAGATAACCCATTACCTAGGACAAATTGCCTAGCGCTTTCTAATTGATCATTGTCGATATTCATCCCAGTGACCTCAGCTTTGGTCAATGTAGCTATGTGGCTTGCAATGCGACCTCTGCCACAGCCTATATCTAAGACTGTTTGGCCTTCTTGAACTCCGAGATCGAGGCTCATCTTCTTTTCAAAGAGCTTTTGATTGACGCTTAGAGATTTAGACAAATCCATGGCAGCAGGAATGTACATTTTTTCCACTTGGCCAATAGCGCAGAGATGATTGAGCACACTATAATAATCAACGAGACACTTTTTTACTTGGTTGTAATAATCGACGCCAAAATGCTCAATGAGCTCTTCTTCATTTTTCCAGTCATAATGATAGATGTTGTAAGAATGAACAAATGCATCTACCTTTTCTGGAGACAGGGTGTATAGAGTCTTAAATGATCTCAAGATCGTCGACAGTCTATAGAACCAATACTTGATTTTTGCTAGTGCCATGGAACCCTAAAAATTACTCTCTTAGGCTCTTTCTACTCAGAGCTTCGGATTTTAATCAATAGGGTTTAAAAAAAATATTGTCAAAATTATCTAAGGAAGCTACGCTCATACACTTAATTTTTAGGAGATCAGTATGGAGGCTATTCCGTGTACAATTCCTCAGATTAGTTCTTGGCAAGCTATTGCAGATTATGCAAAGAAGCCTTTGCCTCCAAAGACGTTAAAAATATTGGCAGTAGACATGGATTTCACTCTTGTTCATAGAGTAGGATTCGGCAGCGATAAGTGGTTGGAGTTTTTTCAATATGCAAATCAAAAAAATGGACTGCCATCACATGCCTATGCTGATTGGACGCAGGAGGTTTGTGGGAAGGTGTCTTATAAAGCTTGCGAATCGCCTAAAACCATTAACTCTATTTTGAATGCATTTCGTGAGTCTGGATGGTTAGTCAAAGTGTTGACAGCCCGCTCTTCCATTTCACACAAAATGACGAAAAGACATTTGCAAGAAGCGAATCTTGATCTAAAGCTAGAAGATGTCATTTTTACTCGTTACCATAAAATGTTTCCTAAAGATGTAATTTTGACAGCTTGGATCAAGGCGAGTGTGAATTTGAAGCTTTATGACCGTATGGAAGTGCTTTTTATAGATGATTCTATTGTAAATTGTCAGCATGTAGCTCGTATTAGCCGCTCTATTAAAAGCGCTACTGTTTCTTGTTTTGAATACATAGGAGTAACAGCTGGTGCCAATTCGATTTTTTCACAAGAAGAATTAGAGCAAGTGCTAGTTCAGCTCCATGCTTATCATAAAGGATGGTCTATTTCCAAAGAGTACACACAGAAGCAAATCGATTCAGCCATGCAGGCTTTTAATATTTCGACTATTGATCCCCAAACAGTCTATGAAGCTTGTCGCAGCGTTGCTGATTCAGGGAGGTTGACATTACAAGATAAAAGACAGGAAATTGCTAAAATAGTGGTTGTGGCGAGCTTTGCATTGGCAGTTTATTGTTTTTTGCTCTTTGTAACCGCCTAACAATAAAACGTTTGTGTTTTGCATGGGCAATTTTGTAAGTCGAGTTATGACATTGTCGATTATTTTTTAGCAGCAGCCTTTTTTTGTAGGTATTCTTCGAGAGGCCCTTGGAAATAATGGATGCCATCTTGCTCAAAAGCTAAGATTTTTGTGGCAAATTCATTGATGAGTCCTCGGTCGTGCGTAGCGATAAGAGTTGTGCCTTTATAGTCCTCAAGTCCCCAAGCGAGCGCTGAGACTGCTTCCAAATCGAGGTGGTTGTTGGGCTCATCCAATAAAAGGACATTTGGAGCTGTTAAGAGAAGGCCTCCTAATAGCAAGCGAGCAGTTTCTCCACCGGAAAGTGCTTTAAGAGTTTTGAAGGCATCGTCTCCTGAGAAGAGCATTTTCCCAAGGACGCCTCGCACATCTTGATCAAAGAGAACTTCTTTTCGTTCTTTAAGCCAGTCAAAAGCCGTTCGGTCTGTATGTTTATCGATGACATCTGCGTGATTTTGGGGGAAATATCCGATGTCGACTTGATGTCCGAAAGTGAGTTTTCCTGAGTCGGGAAGTAAAACGCCTGCAAGCAGTTTAAGTAGCGTTGTTTTGCCGCGGCCATTATTTCCGATGAGGGCAATTTTGTCCCCTTTATGGATCTCGCAAGAGAATTTATTGATCACTAAGTTGTCGCCATAGCTTTTGCTGACTCTGTCCAAGGAAAAGACAACTTGGCCAGATTGTTTTTCAGGGGTAGTAAAGCGGATGTAAGGCCGTTGGATATTGGATTTTTTTAAATCCATGGGTTGAAGCCGATCGATTTCCCGTACGCGGGATTGGACTTGACTTGCTCTTGTTCCAGCGCCAAATTTTGCGACAAATTCTTTCAATTGGGAAATTTTTTTCTCTTTGGCCTTGTTCTCGTCTTCTGCTCTAGCGCGAACCGCTGTTTTCATGACAAGCATCGCGTCGTAGTTGCCTGGATAGGCGATAATCGTTTCATAGTCGAGATCTGCAATATGCGTACAGACGGAGTTGAGAAAATGGCGGTCGTGGCTGACAACAACTAAGGCTCCTTGGTAGTTATGCAAAAATTCCTCTAGCCAAGAGATCGATTCCAGATCAAGGTGGTTGGTCGGTTCATCCAATAAGAGGGCTTGAGGGTTGCCGAAAAGGGCCTGGCAGAGCAGAGCTCTAAATTGTCTATCTGTTGGGATCTCTTCCATTTTTTTGCGGTGGAGCTCTTCAGGCAGTCCCATACCGCTGAGCAGCATTTCTGCATCCGACTCCGCAGCGTAGCCGTCTTCTTCCGCAATGATCTCTTCTAATTCCCCAAGGCGCATTCCGATGGCATCGGTCATCTCTTCTTCATAGAGGCGCTCTCTTTCTTCTAACGCTTTCCAAAGTCTTCCATTTCCCATGATGACTGTGTCGAGAACTGTATGATGGCTAAAATCCTCGATCCGCTGCTTTAAAAATCCCACCTTTTTTGGCAAAGAGACAGAGCCGTTTGTAGGAGGTTCGGCTCCCATGATGATCTTAAGAAGTGTGGATTTTCCAGCGCCATTGGGGCCGGTCAGGCCGTAACGGCAGCCGTCATTAAAAGTAAATGTGACGTTGTCAAAGAGGGTTCGAGTGCCAACTCGTTTGGAAATATTATTTAATGTAATCATAATGCAATATGATATCATAACCTATAGACAAAAAACCATGGATTTTTTTCAAGCGACTGATCATTTTTTGCGTCATTTGGAGTTGGCAAAAGGGGTCTCTCCTCATACGCTTAGGGCGTATCGCCTTGATTTAGGCTCTTTTATAACGTTTGCTTTGCAAGAAACGGGGCTTTCCCAGCTCCAGTTTTCCGATGTCTCAAAAAGGGTCGTTCGCCGCTATTTGGCCGGGCTTTATGAAAAACAAGCGAAGACGGGGACTGTCCTTAGGCATATTTCGGTGCTTCGGAGTTTTTATAGACATGCGCTCAGAGAGCGGTGGGTGCAAGAAAATTTGATGGAAGAGATCGATAGTCCGAAAAAAGAAAAAAAATTGCCCGTATCCCTCGAGTATCCCCAGGTGCAGCACTTGTTAGAGCAGCCAGATACTTCTACCTATTTAGGCTTCAGAGATCGGGCGATCATGGAGCTTTTTTATAGCTCAGGGCTTAGGCTCAGTGAACTTGTGGGGCTCAATCGAAGGGATTTTGACGAAAAGCATCGGGTCCTTTTTGTTTCGGGCAAGGGCAAAAAGCAAAGACAGACGCCTATCACTCAAACTGCTGCCAAATGGCTAGTCGATTATTTACAGCATCCGCAAAGACACCTATCAACGAAAGATCATAAGCCTCAGGTAGACCCTCAAGCAATTTTTCTTAACAAATGGGGGAAGCGGTTAACGGCCAGATCCGTCGACCGGAGTTTTTCTATCTACTTGAAGGCAAGCGGGCTTTCTGAACGCATTACCCCCCATACGATTCGCCATACCATTGCCACTCATTGGCTTGAACATGGGATGGATCTAAAAACAATTCAACTGCTCCTTGGTCATACCTCTCTTTCGACGACAACAATCTATACCCATGTGTCGCCAAAGTTAAAAAGAATAGTTTATGACAAGACTCATCCTCGCGCTTAATAATATTAATTATTTTTTTGTTTGTAATTGTAAGACTATATTGAATGTTGATTTAATTAATTTAATTATTTAAAATATAGTAAAATTAAAAATGAGATTTATATGACCCCAATTTCAGCAAAATATTTTTCTAATTCCCCTGAATTGGAAGGTTCTTTTCAACATGTAGAAGATTTACAAAAGTCTACAATCCAAAAGAGCTCCGAGATAGCTATGGCTGTTTTATCATCTCCTTCTCAGAAAATAGTAGAAGGGGCTTTATCAAATTCATGGGATTTTTCTGACTGCGTATTTAGTCCGTCTGATTTTCCATCAGATCTGTCTCATTACGAACAGGGGTCTTTTTCTTTAGAAGATTTATTTGTTGCTAGCGAGCCTCTTGCTAAGCGTATCCGTTTTTCTGAGCCGGAAGAGGCTCAAAATCCAACACTTTTTTCGGAGATCGAAGCGGAGCCTCTCGAGATAAGTAGTTGTTTGAAGCCTTTCGAGGGCGAATCAAAGAGTGTTTCTCAGCTGGATGAGTTTGGTCAGCTGCTACATACTTCTGAGACATCAGACCTTTCTGGAGAATTAATGAGTGAATTTGTTCAGTTCCCCCTCGATTCTCATGAAGGATTTATGCAAAAGGAATTGGCTCGCAGAGAAGAAACTGTTGGTTTTCAAAAAAGTGTAGACGTAAACGAAAAGGAAACTCATGAAGAAATAAGGAAGAGACCAGCTCTTTCCGAGGACCAGATAGTTTTAGACACGCTGCAAGAAAATCATTTCTTCGGAGCTGATAGACTGTGCAACAAATTAAAACAGCGCAATATAAACATTCCTGCAAACAGAATACGTACTATTTTGCGACGATACAGAGTTGAAACCTTGCCAGAGCGAGAAGAAGCAGCTAAAACAGGTTGGGCTAGATTCAAAGCTTCACCTATTCAAGCTCCGCTTCCAAAGCTAGCCCCTTTGCCCAGAAGTAAAGCAGTTATTGACAGTTCGCTGGAGCGGAAAGTTGTAGCGTTCGCTTGCGAGAAATATTGGATGACACCTCGTGAAATGGAAGCGGGGTTAAGAAAGCTGCACACTGACATTTCTGAACGATCGATCCGTAGGATTTTGGAGAGAAAAGGCCTTGATAGTCGTGAAAAAAGAGAAAACGCAGTTTGTGCCCCTAATCAAAAATAACCTTTTTTGAACCGCGTTAAAGCTGTTTATACCGAAACAACCCGAAGAATCGGTTTTTGGCTGCGTTGGCTTTACCTCAGAATTTTTGTCTTCACCCGTGCCTTGCCTCCGGCAATGGTCACTCGTTCCAGACAAAAAATTCTGAGGAGCTTCCTTGCCAAAATCTCGATTCTTCAGGTTGTTTCGGTATAAAATCGATAGATGGATCTGTCGGTTGGAGTTTTTCTCTCTCTTTGAAGGCAAGTGGGCCTTCTGAAGGGAGCGTTCTCCGTACAATTTCTTGGCTCGAACATGGAATGGATTTGCGACAAGACTCATCCGCGAGCTTGAGAAAGTGTAATTATTTTATTTCATATAGAAATGTTTAATGTTGATTATTATAATTTAACTATTAACTTAATGTGAGGTTTGTGTGACCCCTGTTTCGTCAGGTATTTTTTTTAACCCTTCTCAATGGGAAGATTTTTCCCAAGATGGAGAAGCTTTGCAAGGCTCCACAGTCGAAAAGAGCTCTGAGGTAGCTAAAGCTGTTTTTTCGTCTCCTTCTCAAAGGAGAGAAGAAGGAGCTTTATCACATTCATGGGATTTTACTGACTATCCATTTAGCCCTCTAGATTTTCCGTCAGAAGATCTAGATTCTTACGAAGAAGATTCGCAGTTTTTAAAAGATTTAGTTGGTGAGCCAGCCGGCAATAAGAGAAAAGGCTCTCCTAAAGAGTCTCTTCAGTCGAAGCGTTCCCGTTTTTCTGAGTTAGAGAGCTCTCCTAAAGAAGACGAGATATCTGGATTTGCTCAGGCTTCTGTTGACTGTCACGAAGGATTTATGCAAGAGGAATTGGCTCAACTGGAAGAAACTGTTGGTCTTCAAGAAAGCTTAGGCGTAAATGCAAACGAGATTCATGAAAAAATAGGGGAGAGATCAGTCCCTTCTGATTTTCAAGAATTGATCCAAAAACAAGTAGAAAGTAGTCGCAGAAGCGAGACCTCTTGGATTGAAAAGCAGCAAATAAAGGGAATCAAACCTTTCCGCAGAGAAAAATTTACTTACAACGAAATGTTGGTTTTAAACGCAGTGCGCGAGGATTTTTCTTTGGGTCATGACGGATTATACGCCACATTAAAAGCAGTGCGGCCTGATATAGCGATTTCTCCATCCGATATACGTACCATTTTGAACCGATACGGCCTTATTACTCGGGCGGAACGAGAAAAAGCATTTTTTGCAGGAAAGTTTACATTTAAGATTTTGCCTTCCCAGGCGATGCCTCAAGAGCTAGCCCCCGCGCCCAGAAAAAAAAAGGCGGTTTCTGGGGAAAAAGCGGTGGTTATTGACAGCTCTATGAAGGAGAAAGTGGTAGAGCTCGCTTGTAAGAACTATCTCTTAAGTTATAGTAAAATGGAAAAGCTATTAAGAGAAGAGGGTGTTGATATTTCTGCGCGGCAGGTGAGTGAGGTTTTGAAGGAAAAAGGCCTTGATACTCCTGAAAAACGAAAGCAAGCAGCTAGAGCTCCACAAATGCAAGATCAGACTTTATTGCATTCATTCGATCTTTCTGACTGCGCATTTAGTCCTTCTGATATTGTGTTAGAAGATTTCTCTTACTATGAACAGGATTCTTTTTCTCTAGAAAATTTAGACGCAGATATAGAAGAAGAGTTGATTCTCCCTGAGCCCCTTTCGACAAACGTTCAATTGGTTCGGCAAAGAAATTCCTCTGGGTCTCTAGCTTTGGTTCAACAACAAATGGAAAGTAGCAAGCTACAAAAGCGCTCTAGATTGAAAAAGCGGAACAATGAGGAGGTCGGGGTTTTTCATGAAGAAGATTTCAATGATCAAGAGAAGGTGGTCTTAAATGTGGTGCATGAGGATCCTTTTTCTGGAAGTAAAAGACTGTGTAGAAAATTAGAACGAGAAGGGATACACATTACGGTGAATCAAATTAGTAGTGTTTTGGAAAGATGCGATCTTGGCACTTTGGAAAAACGAAAAGCGGCCTATGAAGCGGGTTGGCCTAGATTCAAAACTTTATCTTTTCCTATGAAAACGATGTCTCAAAACTTAGTTTTCTTGCGTAGAGAAAGGGTGGTTATTGACAGTGTTATGAAGCAGAAAGTTGTCGAGCTCGCTTGTGAGAACCATCTTTTGAATTATAAAAAAATGGAATTTTTATTAAGAGACCAGGGTATTAATATTTTTGCACAGTCGGTGAGAAAGATTTTAAAGGAAAAAGGCCTTGACACTCCTGAAAAAAGAAAGCAAGCAGCTCTTGCTTCTAACGTTTCGTTGAATTTTCCTGATGATGACATTGAATCCTTTCGCAATAGGCCAGTGAGTTCTTCTACTAATGTTCTTTCAGAAGATGTATTTGTTGAGTCAAGAGGTGATGAGAGAGAACGCCCTGAATCTAACGATTTCCATTTTCCTGGGGTGGAAGATCCTGAGAATGTCATGGATCCTTCGTCGAACCAAGTGGCACCTCTTGAGATAAGTAGTTTTTTGGAGCCCCTCAAAGATACGGAAAAGAGCATTTCTCAGTTGGATGGGTTTTCTCAGATGGTAGATTCTTCTGAAGTATTGAGCGCTTCAAGAGGAGAAATGATCGGTGAATCTTCTCCACTTTTTCTCGATTCTCCTGAGAGAGTCAACGAAAAAGAGAAACATGAAGAAATAAAAGAGAGGTCAATTTTCTCTGAGCCTTCAGGGTCTGTTCCTCCGCTTAGAACTAAACTGGTTATTGCCACGGCTGGTAAGGAGCGACTTATGGAGTTTGCTCGCAAGAACCCTTCCATGACGTATGGTGAAATGGCAAAGCAATTAAAAGAGCAGCAGGGCTTTCTTATTTCTGTACCAGCGATCTGCCAAATTTTGCGCAAAAATAATCTTAATACCCCTCAAAAACGAAAGGAAGCGGCTCTTGCTCTTCAAAAATGACTATATACCGATTCTTCAGGTTGTTTCGGTATAAAATCGACGAAGTCTTAATTTGAAGAAAGTCTCTTCTTATAATGAGGTTTGTTGATTTATAGCATATTTAATTTTTTATTTTTATATTAGTATTAATCATTGATTTATCTTTCTTAATTGTTTAAAATATGTGTATTAAATCAGGAGAATGAGAATTATATGTTCCCTATTTCGCCAAGTATTTTTTTTGATCCTTCTGAATGGGAAGATTCTTCCCAAAATGCAGAAGCTTTGCAAAGCCCTACCCTCGAAAAGAGCGCTCGGGTAGCTAGGGACGTTTTCTCTTCTCCTTTTCAGGGCATAGAGGATGGGACCTTATCAGATTCATGGAATTTTACTGAACGTCGACTTGGCCCTTCTGATATTCAGTTAGAAGCTGTGTCTTATTACGAACAAGGGCCTTTTCCTTTAGAAGAATTATTTGCTGAGTCGGGTCGTAAGCGAAAAGGCTCTCTTATGGAAGAGCCCCCTGCCCCTAAACGCATCTGTATATCGGGGGGGCAAGAGATAAGTAGTTTTTTGGAGCCGTTCAAGAGTGATCAGAGCATTTCTCAGCTAGATGGTTTGTCTCAGATGGTAGATCCTTTTGAAGTATTTGGCTTTTGTAGGGAAGAGTCGATGGGTGGAGCCGCTCAAGCTTCTCTCGAGTCTCATGAAGGATTTATCCAAGTCCTCGAAGAGGAATCGGTTCACATAGAAGTTAATGAGGGAGTAGAGGAAAGGGAGACTCTTTTAGAAATCATTGAGACGAGCTCTCCTATTGAAAGGTCTGAAGCAAGGCATATAGAACAGTTCAAAGAAAAGGACCTGATCGTTTTAAATGCAATCCATCAAAATCCTGATTTGGGATACCGTTCGTTATTTACAAAATTAAAAAAGGCAAAGAAAATCACCACCTCGAACGGCAAACAAATCACGCAAAAGCAAGTAGAAAGCGTTTTCGACAGATACGATTTGAGTACGAAGGACAAGAGAACGGCGGCGCGTGATGCAGGCTGGCCTGGATTTAAACTTCTAGGTTCTCCTACGCGACTCGTTCCAGAAAAGTTAGGGTCTTTGCCTGGGAAAAGAGCTGTTATGAGAATTGATGATTCCGCGCGAAACAAAATTTCAGACCTCGCTTTACAAAACCCTCAGTGGGGTTGTCGAAAAATTGGAAAGGAAATGAGTAATGACCTCGCTGTAGTTCCTATGCACGCGGCGTATAAAATTCTCAAGGAAGAAGGTCTGAATACCCCTGAAAAACGAAGAGAGAAAGCCATAGAAGAGCCGAAACAACAGGATATCGTTCCAGAGACGCAAGATCAAACTTTATCGGATTTAGTGAATCCCGATGGTGGAGTCCTAGATGGCTCTGCTATTAGGGTAGAAGAGCCTGCTTGTTACGAACAAAGCTTTTTTTCTTTAGAAGATGTCGACGGAGAAATCAGAGATGAAACAGCTTCCTTATCGGATGTATTCAATGTCTTTAAAAGCGCCCTTGATCGCTCTGGTATTAGTGTAGAAGAGCCGTCTTCTTACGAACAAAGCTTTTTTCATCTAGAAAATATCGATGGAGAAATCAGAGACGAGGTTGATTTCTTTGAATCTTCGGAGCCAATTGAACAACAAGCAGAAATCGGAGAGGCGGCAGGAGCGTGCTCTGAAATAGAGGATGCAGAACAGTTCAATGAAGAAGAAATCAATGAAACAGACCGCGCCGTTTTAGCTGCAATTTTTCAAAACCCTCTTTTAGGATTTAAGGCAGTATTTAATCGGTTAAAAGATAAGGTTAAAGAACTCACTTTAGGACAAGTAGAGGCTATTTTCAAGAAATACAACCTGAATAATCGGAACCTCCGAATAGAAGAGGCTGAAGCAGGCTGGCCTAGATTCAACACTCCCTCTTTGCCTAAAGACCCTCTTCCGGAAGATTTAAGTATTTCATCTCGCGCTGATCTCGTACAGACAGTGATAGAGTTCTACGCTGAGAATCCTCGGTTAAGTAATAGGGAAATAGCAGAGGAGTTGACGAGTCAGGGCTGTAAGACTTCTACTTCTGCTGTTGGTAGAATTTTAAAGGGAAAACAACTTCCGGAAGATTTATGTTGTATTTTGTCTCGCGATGAGCTCGTAAAGGCAGTGACAGAGTTCTACGCTAAGAATCCTCGGTTAAGTCGTAGGGAAATAGCAGAGGAGTTTATGAGTCGGGGCATTAAGACTTCTACTCGTGCTGTTGGTAGAATTTTACAGGCAAAACAACCTTGATCTTTGAACGTGAATATACCGATTCCATCTCAAGGTCGCCCAAAGGCCAATTATACCGAAACAACTTGAAGAATCGGGATTTTGGCAAGGAGGCTCCTCAGAATTTTTTGTCTGGAGCGAGTTGACCATTGCCGGAGGCAAGACACGAGCGAAGACAAAAATTCTGAGATAAAGCCGACACAGCCAAAAACCGATTCTTCAGGTTGTTTCGGTATATAGACGTCCCTATGAGTGGTGCTCTTTTTTGAAAGATAATCAATGAAAAATAAGGTTTATTATGGCTCCTCTTTCGCCACATAACATTTCTAATTCTTCTGAATGGGAAAGGTTTTTTCAACACGAAGAAGATCTACGAGAGTCTACAACCAAGAAGAGCTCGAAGGTAGCTAGGGATGTTTTCTCGCCTCTTTCTCCGAGCATAGAAGATGGGGCCTTATCAGGTTCATGGAATTTTTCTGGCCGCCTACTTAGCCCTTCTAATATTCAGTTAGAAGCTGTGTCTTATTACGAACAAGGGCCTTTTTCTTTAGAAGAATTATTTAGTGAGGCAGGTCGCAAGCGAAAAGGCTCTCTTATAGAAGAGACTCCTGCCCCTAAGCGTATCTGTTTATCGGAGGGGAAAGATTCCCAAGGTCCAATTTCTGTTTCTGGTGAGCAAGGAATAAGTGGTTTTTGGGAGCCGTTCGATGGTGGAGAGAGGAGCGTTCCTCAAATAGATGGGTTTTATCAGATGGTACAGACTGCTGCCGTATTGGGTCCTTCTAGTGGAGAATGGATGAGTGAATTTCCTCTCGATCAGGATCCCACAACTCAAAAGAGCTCCCCGGCGGCTCAGCCTGCGTTCTCGCCTTCTTCTCAAAACATAGAAAGCATGACCTTATCGCCTTCATGGAATGATCCTGATTACCCATATAGTCCTTCTGATATTCAGTTAAGAGCTATGTCTGATTACGAACAAGACGCTTTTTTTTCTAGGGGGGAATGGATGGATGAATCTCCTCTCGATGCTGATGGAAATTTTATCCAATTCATACAAGAGGAGTTGGCTCAAATAGAAGAAAATGTAGAAGGAAACGAACGGGAAACTGATGAGGAAAGTTCTCAAAAAAATGGGATAAAAAAAATAGATGAAAAAACAATTAGTTATAAAGAAAGAATTGTTTTAAATGAAATCTATCAAAATAAGGGTCAAGATGGATTTGTGAAAGTCTTTAAGAAGTTAGCGGAGCAAGGTGAAGCGATTACTCAAAAAGAAGTGCAAACCGTTTTTACGAGATTCAAACTTAATTCGGATAAAAAGCGAATGGCAGAAGTTCAGGCAGGCTGGCCTAGATTCAACGTCCTGCCTTTACCTATAGAGCCTGGTTCTGAAAAGTTGGCTCCTTTGCCTTCCAAACCAACCAAGACTAATAATCCTAAAATACAGGAGGCTGTTGTACGGCTCGCTTGCGAAAGCCCTGAGTTGAATTATCGCGGAATAGCGAATCGGTTGAAAGAGCTGAAAGAGGAGCCGATTGTTATTTGTGAAAGGTCGGTCTATAAAATTTTGGCGATAAAAAAGCTTAGTACTCTTAAACAACGACGAGAAGCGGCAGATGTTTTATCAAGACAAGGTCAGGCTTTATATGATGAGGCTGCTCTCTTGGACTCTTCTGAGCCAATGGAAGAACAACAAGCAGCAAACGGAGAGCAGTTCAATGAAGAAAGAATGGATTCTACAGGCCGAATCGTTTTAGATGCAATTTGTCAGGATCCTCTTTTAGGACATAGAGCACTATTTAACCTATTAAAAGATAAGGTCAAAGACCTCACTTTAGGAAAGGTAGATGCGATTTTCAGGAAATACGGTCTTATTAATAAAGAAAAGCGAATAGCAGCGGCTCAGCTAAACTGGCCTAGATTGAACGCTCCGCTTTTTCCTGTGGTGCCTTGTTCTGAAAGGTTGGTTAAAAGGCTCATGATTAGTGATTCTAAACAGGAGGCTGTTGCACGGCTCGCTTGCGAGAACCCTAAGTTGACCCGTAGAGAAATAGCAAATCTGTTGGGGAAGCAGGGCGTTGTTATTTCTAGCAGTTCGGTCTACAGGGTTTTGCTGGCAAAAGAGCTTAATACGATTGAAAAAAGGGAGCAAGCGGCTCTTGCTCTTCAAAAAACTCCCTAAAATCGACAAAGCTTTAAGAAGTGTGTTGATTTGTAATATAGTTAATTTTTTTATTTATACATTAACATTAAACGTTGACTTGATGTTATTAAGCATTTAAAATGCGGTATATTAAATCGTGATATGAGAATTATATGACCCCTGTTTCGCCGAGAATTTTTTTTAGTCCTTCTGAAAGCAAGGATTTTTCTCAAGATGAAGAAGAATTACAACAGGCTGCTACGCAAAAGAGCTCCGACGTAGCTCAGACTGTGTTTTCGCAAAACAGAGAAGATTGGACTTTATCACATTCATTGGATTTTCCTGACTGGCCGCTTAGCCCTTCTGATATTCGGTTAGAAGATGTGTCTTATTACGAACAAGGCCCTTTTTCTTTAGAAGAATTATTCTATGAGTCAGGTCATAAGCGAAAAGGTTCTCCTATAGAAGCGGCTCCTGCCTCTAAGCGTATCTGTTTATCCGCGCAGGAAGGCTCCCAAGCTCCTGTTTCTAGTGAGCAAGGGGTCAGTGGTTTTTTTGAGCTGTTCGAGAGCGAACAAAAGAGCATTGCTCAAATGGATGAGTTTTATCAGATGGTACAGACTGCGGAAGTATTGAATCCTTCTAGAGAGGGATGGATGGGTGGATTTGCTCAGTTTCCTGTCGATTCTCATGAAGAATTTACAGAGCAGCAGCAGGCCTCCAAAGAAGAAGCTATTGGTTTTCAAGAAATGGAGGAAGGGGGAATCCTTTCAGAAAGTCGCAACCAACAGGAAGCTCCTTGCGTTGGAAGGCAGCAAGCGGGGAGTGATAAAGAAAATTTTCTTTCTGAAGACCAGATGGTTTTAGATGCTCTGCGAGAAGATCATTCTTTCGGTGCTACGAAGCTGAGCCATAAATTAAAATGGCGCAATATAGATATTCCTCCAAACAAAGTACGCACTATTTTGCGACGATACGATGTTGAAACCTTGCCACAACGAGAAGCGGCGTTGAAAACAGATTGGCTTGGGGTTAAAAATTTATTGGGTAAGTCAACAAGATATAAGCGAAAAGCCCGTCTTCATGGAGAGCTTCCCAGCTTTAGGTGCAGCCGTTTGCCAGAGCCAGAAGTTTCCCAAACCTCCATTTCTGTTTCTAATGAGCAACAGATAAGTAGTTCTTTGGGGCCGTTCGAGGGTGAGCAAAAGAGTATTTCTCAGTTGGATGGGTTTGGTCAGATGGTAGATCCTTTTGAAATATTTGGCTTTTCTGGAGAAGAAGGGACGAGTGAATTTGCTCGGCCAGCTCCTGATTCTAGCGCAGAATTTATGCAATTTATCCAAGAGGAATTAGCTCAGCCGGAAGAAACCTTAGATTTAGATGAAGACGAAACTAATGGAGAAATAGAGAAAAGGTTGGCTTTTTTTGACGCTCCAGAGCTAATCCAACAGCAAGCAGAAAGTAGCGAAACGGGCTTTCACATTGAAAAGCCACAAATAAGGAATCTAAATGCACTCGATAAAGAGCGGATCATTTTAAGTGCAGTCTATCGGAATCCTTCTTTGGGAATCGTGGAATTACGTAAGAGCTTCCAAGACGTGGGTGTATCTCTTTTGCTAAAAGAATTAGAACGAGTTTTCAAAAAATACAAGCTTACGAACAAACAACTACGAGAGGATGCGTCTAAAGCTGGCGGCTGGCTTACATCCAAAATCTTGTCTTCCCCTTTGGAACCTGCGCTTCAAGAGTTAGTGGATTCGTTAGTTGCAAAACCTATAATTAATCCTTCTAAGAGGGAGAAAGCTCTAGCGGCGAGGAAGAAAGCTCTAGCGGCGAGGGAGAAAGCTCTAGCGGCGAGGGAGAAGGTTCTAGCGGTGTTTTCCAAGAATCCTACATGGGGTGTTATTAACATAGCAAAGAAATTAAGAAAGGATGGTCTTGAGATTTGTTACTCTTCGGTATACAAGATTTTGAAGGAAGAAGGTCTTGAGACTCCTGAAAAACGAGAACAAGCAGTTAAGCATCGACAAATAGAAGATCGAGATGGAAGCTTTCTTTGAATCTATAGTCATTTAGATTTACAGATCTTGCTGCGTCTGCTTAGGCGAAATTTTTCTTCTTTTGCTTGAGAAGTCTGTTAAATTAATGATTTTACTATTGCCTGCATGAAATTAATAATTATTGTTAAGTTTGTTTAATTAATTAATTTAATTGTTTAAAATATAATAAATTAAAAATGAGATTTATATGACTTTTCCCCCGGTAAATGAAATTTCTAATTCTTCTGAATGGGAAAAATTTTTTCTAGATGAAGAAGATCTACGAGAGTCTACAACCAAAAAGAGCTCCCAGGTAGCTCAGGCTGTGTTTTCGTCTCCCTCTCAAAACATAGAAGATTGGACTTTATCACATTCATTCGATTTTCCTGACTTCCTGCTTAGCCCTTCTGATATTCAGTTAGAAACTGAGTCTTATTACGAACAAGGCCCTTTTTCTTTAGAAGAATTATTTGAGGAGTCAAATCGTAAGCGAAAAGGCTCTCCTATAGAAGAGACTCCTGCCTCTAAGCGTATCTGTTTATCCGAGCAGGAAGGCTCCCAAGCTCCAATTTCTGTTTCTAACGAGCGAGGGATCAGTAGTTTTTTGGAGCTGTCCGAGAGCGAACAAAAGAGCATTGCTCAAATGGATGAGTTTTATCAGATGGTACAAACTGCTGAAGTATTGAATCCTTCTAGAGAGGGATGGATGGGTGAATTTGCTCAGTTTCCTCCCGATTCTCATGAAGAATTTATCCAACAGGAATGGGCTCGCAAAGAAGAAACTATTGGTTTTCAAGAAATGGAGGAGGGATTAAGCCTTTCAGAAAATAGCAAGCAACAGGAAGCTCCTTGCGTTGAAAAGCAGCAAACGGGGAGTGATAAAGAAAAATTTCTTTCTGAAGACCAGATAGTTTTAGATGCGCTGCAGGAAGATTATTCTTTCGGGGCTACTAAGCTGAGCAATAAATTAAAACAGCGTAATATAGATATTCCTCTACGCAAAACACGTACTATTTTGCGACGATACGGTGTTGAAACCTTGCAACAACGAGAAGCGGCGTTTAAAACAGATTGGGTTGGAGTCAAAACTTTATTTGGTAAGTCAGCGGGTTATAAACGAAAAGCCCGTCTTCATGGAGAGCTCGTCAGCTTTAGGTGCAGCCGTTTGCCAGAGCCGGAAGTTTCCCAAACCCCCATTTCTGTTTCTAACGAGCAACAGATAAGTAGTTCTTTGGGGCCGTTCGAGGGCGAGCAAAAGAGTATTTCTCAGTTGGATGGGTTTGGTCAAATGGTAGATCCTTTTGAGGTATTTAGTTTTTCTGGAGAAGAGGGGACGAGTGAATTTGCTAGGCCCTCTCTCGATTCTGACACAGAATTTATGCAATTTATCCAAGAGGAATTAGCTCAACCGGAAGAAATCGTAGATTTAGATGAAGACGAAACTAATGGAGAAATAGAGAAAAGGTTGGCCTTTTTTGACGCTCCAGAGCTAATCCAACAGCAAGCAGAAAGTAGCGAAACGGGCTTTGACAGTGAAAAGCCACAAATAAGGGATCTAAATGCACTCGATAAAGAGCGGATCATTTTAAGCGCAATCTATCAGGATCCTTCTTTGGGAAATGAGGGATTACGTAATAGCTTTCAAAGTGTGGGTGTATCTCTTTTGCGAAAAGAAGTAGAACGAGTTTTTGTAAAATACCAGCTTATGAAGAGACCTCTAAGAGAGGAGGCATCTAAAGCTGGCGGCTGGCTTAGATCTAAAATCTTGTCGTCTCCTTTGGAACCTGCGCTTCAAGAGATAGTGGATTCGTTAGTTGCAAAACCTTCTAAGCGGGAGAAAGTTCTAGCGGTGTTTTCCAAGACTCCTACATGGGGTGCTATTAACATAGCAAACAAATTAAGAAAGGATGGTTTTAAGATTTGTTGCTCTTCGGTATACAACATTTTGAAGAAAGAAGGTCTTGAGACTCCTGAAAAACGAGAACAAGCAGTTAAGGCTCGACAAATACAAGATCAGGCTTTATCGGATTCATTGGCTCCTTCTGACTCTGGATTTAGCAGTTCTGATATTGTGTTAGAAGAAGAGACGGTATTTCTCTAGAAGATCCAGATAAAGAGAGTCGCGTTTTAAATGCAGTTCATCAGGATCTTTCTTTGCAATTTCGTAAAATGTTTGAAGCATTATAACCTCAAAATGGAAGTTCTCTTTGAACCTATCTGAATAAAAATCGACAGAAGCTTAATTTGAAGACAGACTCTATACCGAAACAATCTGAAGAATCGGGATTTTGGGAAGGCGGCTCCTCAGAATTTTTTGTCTGGAGCAAGCGACCATTGCCGGAGGCAAGGCGCGTGCGAAGGCAAAAATTCTGAGGTAAAGCCCCAGCAGGCCAAAACCGATTCTTCAGATTGTTTCGGTATAAGACGTAAGTTTTGCTCTCTGAGCTTGATAAGCGTGTTAAATTAATAATTTATTTACTTTAATTTGCAAATAATAATTAACATTAAATTGATGGACTTAATTAATTTAATTGTTTATAATATAATAAATTAAAAATGAGATTAATATGACCTCTTTTCCGACAAATAAAATTTCTAACTCTTCTGAGTGGGAAACATTTTTTCAATATGAAGAAGATCTGCAGACGTCTACAGTCCAAAAAAGCTCCGAAGTGGCTCAGGCTGTGTTCTCGTCTCCTTCTCAAGACATGGAAGATTGGACTTTATCACATTCGTTAGATGTTCCTGATAGTCTACTTAGCCCTTCTGATATTCAGTTAGAGGCTGTGTCTTATTACGAACAAGGGCCTTTTTCTTTAGAAGAATTATTTGAGGAGCCGGGTCGTAAGCGCAAAGCCTCTCATCAAGGAGAGGTTCCTGCCTCCAAATGTAGCCGTTTGTTGGAGCCGTACGGGGGCGAGGACAAGAGTATTTCTCAGTTGGATGGGTTTTCTCAGATGGTAGACCCTTTTGAAGTATTTGGCTTTTCTAAAGAAGACTGGATGGATGAATTTGCTCGGCCTGGTCTTGATTCTCACGAAGAATTTATGCAAGAGGAATTAGCTCATAGGGAAGAAACTGTTGATTTTTACGAAAGTTTAGACGTAGATGACAAAGAAACTGATGAACAAATAAAGGAACAACGGTCAGCTCTTTCTGACCCTTCAGAGATCATCGAAGGGCAAACGGCAAGTAGCGAAGTAGCCTTTCATATCAAAGAGTCGCGAATAAAGAATCTAAACATGTCCGATAAAGAGGGGATAGTTTTAAAAGCAGTCCATCAGGATCCTTCTGCGGGGTCCCATAGATTATTCAACACATTGAGGGATCAGGGCTTCACCATTAGTGCAAACGATGTGTTCACGGTTTTTAAAAGATGTGAGATTACCACAGAAAGATTACGAAATGACGCAGTGAAAGCTGGCTGGCTTATCCCTAAAATCTTGTCTTCTTGTACAACGCAAGAGTTCAATGATTGGTTGTATTCCACAAGTATTATGGATGATTTTACAAAGCAGAAGGTGATAGCCATGATTTCTAAAGACCCTGAACGGAATAATTTTGAAATAACCAGGGCATTAAGAGAGAGTGGTGTTTTTGTTTCTTTCTGGGCGGTAAATGAGTTTTTGAGGCAACGAGGCCTTAACGTTATTGAAATACGAAAAAAAGTGTTTGCCCCTAATCGATATTCTCGAGGAGCGTCTAGATTCGTCATTTTACCTACCCGAACTCCCGAAGAACTGAAAGAGGTGGAGACCTCTCAAAAGAGCCATAGCATCAGAGCGACTAACATCGCAAGAGAAGAGGCGAGAGAGCAAGATGTCTTGCCTTCTCAAAAGTGGTCTTTTCAGCCGTTGAAAAGAAAGCCCTCTGATCAGGGTGAAAAACGAAAACAGGCTCTTATTGCTCTACAAATGCAAAGTCAGACGTTATCGAATCCATTATTCAACGCGTCTGATGATCAGAAGGACTCTGATTATCGAATAGAAGACTGCCGTTATGACAAACGAAATCGTTTCGCGTAATACAAGTACAAGATCAGGTGTTTCGGTTTATACCGAAACAACCTGAAGAATCGGTTTTTGGCTGCGTTGGCTTTACCTCAGAATTTTTGTCTTCACTCGTGCCTTGCCTCCGGCAATGGTCACTCGTTCTAGCCGAAAAATTCTGAGGAGCCCCTTTGCCAAAATCTCGATTCTTAAGGTTGTTTCGGTATAACTTATTTTTTAACAGTTTCTTGTTCCATCGCTTAAGAAAATGTAATTATTTTCTGTTTTATTTATGTAATAACATTGAATGTTTAATTAATTAAATTATTTAAAATGTAGTAAAATTGAAAACGAGACTTATATGACCCCAATTTCAGAAAAGTGTTTTTTTAATTCCCCAGGATTGGAAGGTTTTTTTCAAGATGGAGAAGAATCGCAACGGTCTACAAGGCAAAAGAGCTCCCAGGTAGCTATGGCTGCTTTATCATCTCCTTTTCAGAAGGAAGCGGAAGGGATTTTATCGGATTCATTGGATTTTTCTGACTACGCATTTAGCCCTTCTGATTTTCCATCAGATCTGTCTTATTACGAACAGGGGGCTTGTTCTTTAGAAGATTTATTTGTTGAGTCAACAGGTTATAAACGAAAAGGCTCTCCTAGCGAGCCACTTGAAGCTAAGCGTATCCGTTTTTCCGAGCTGGAAGACTCTCAGAATTCAACGTCTTTTTTTGAAATCCAAGCGGAGCCTTTCGAGGGCGAGCCAAAGAGCATTTCTCAGCTAGATGAGCTTTATCAGATGATACATCCTTCTGAAGTATTGGGCCAGTCTAGAGAAGAATGGATGAGTGATTCTCTCGATTCTCACAAAGGATTTATGGAGCAGCAGTGGGCTCACGAGGGAGAAGCTGTTGGTTTTCAAGAAAATTTACGCTTAAACGAAAAAGAAAGTCATGAAGAAATAGGGAATGGGGCAATTTTTTTTGAGCCTTCAGAATCAGTTCTCGTTCCTAGAACAATGACGGATGAGAAAATTGTAGAGTTTGCTTGCGAGTGTCATGCAATGGAGGAGAAGCTAACAACCCAGCACGTTAAAATTTCTGAAACATCGATCCATAACAGTTTGAAGGCAAAAGACCTTCATACTTTTGAAAAACGAAAGCAGGCAGCTAAGCCCTTACAAATACAAGATCAGACTTTAACGTATTCATCAGTCCTCGAGCTTAGAGCTGGATTGTTTGTTGACAGTGATGTGGAGAGGAAAGTCGTAGAGCTTGCTTGTCAGAACTGTTTTCTGTCGCGTCTTCAAATTCAAAATGAATTAAAAAAGGAGAAGATTGACCTTCCTGTAAAATTGATCCGTAACATTTTGGATAGACAAGGCCTTAATACTCGTGAAAAACGAAAGCAAGCAGCTAGGGCTCTATCAATACAAGATCCGTCTTATTGCGAACAAGCGTCTTTTTCTCTAGAAGATTTACATGAAGAAACAGGGGAGCGCTCAATTTTTTCTGAGCTTCCAGAATCAATCGAAAAACAAACAGAAAGCAGTGAGAGACCAAAAGATTCTCGAGTTGAAAAGCCGCAAATGGGGGATGTCACAGTTTTCGATGAAGAAAAAATCGGTCATAACGACCGGATCGTTTTAAATGCAATGCACGAGAATCCTGAGTGGGGAGCTCAGAAATTATATAAGGAATTAAAAGAGCTCGGTATAACCACCATTTCTCTCAGGACAGTAAAACACATTTTGGACAAATACGATCTTGGCAATGTGGAAAAACGAGACAAGGCGTTTCAAGCAGGCTGGCCTAGATTCAAAACTTTACCTTTACCTATGGAACCACCGCTGTCTATCGAGGTTATAAGAGAGAAAGTTTTAGAGTTTGCTTTGCAGAATCCTAGGTTGGCTGGTCATAAAATGGGAAAGGAATTAAGTAAGAAGAGTGCTATTAAGGTTTCTTGCGCTAAAGTCCTTGAGATTTTGAAGGAAAAAGGTCTAGAGACCCCTGAAAAACGTGAAGAAGCGGCTAAGAAGCTGTCCTAAAATCGATAGAAGCTAGGTTTTAGGACAGCTTCTAAGAGCCTAATTTAAAAAATTGGAAAGGCTTTAAGCCGGATTCTGTGATTTGCAAGATTGCAAATGGCTATCATTCATCTAGGGAACCTGTCGCCAGGTTCCTCGAGCAGCCAGCTTAGGGTCTTGCGCGAAGCTCGCACCCATATTCGACCTTGCTTCAGATAGGGTTTATAACGCCCCAAGTTTCCTTGAGTGCGGTTGACACCTTATGCCAACATTTTCAGTCTGTCCTATACGCAAATATAGGCGATGTATTTTCTGTTACACTTTCCGTAGCCTTGCGGCCCCCAGTGATTACCTGGTATCTGCTTCTGTGAAGTCCGGACTTTCCTCTCCTTTTTTTAAAAAAAAGCAGCGATAGCCCACCTTTCCAATAACTTGTTATACTGACGCTGCTTTGCGTCGTCGTCTTTTTTTAGCTGTTGCAGCACCATCGAGCTCTTCGCTCTCTTGCCAGTAGTGAATGCGGGAACAATGTTCGCAGAACACAAGACGCTCTCCTTTGCGAACAAGGTTTTCGTGCTGAGCTGTTAAAGCGATGTGACATCCATTGCAATTGCGGTTTTCAATAGGCACAACTACGCGGTCTTTTTTATTATTTAATAGCTTTTCGTAGATGCGAAATACTTCAGGATCGGCTTCTTTAGCCAAAGCGTCTCTGGCTGTTTTAAGCTCAAGTCCTTCTTGATTGATCATCCGGATGCTTTCTTTGATCTCTTCTTCGAGAGCCTTGCTGCTCGCTTCTGATTGGATGAGGGATTCTTTGATTCTTTGCAGGATCTCTTCTTCAAGATTTCTCTTGTCGATCATGTCGCTTGCAATATTTTCAGTGGCGATTTTTTCCCTTTCCGCGGCCGTCATTTCATGGGTCAATGCATTAAATTCATCTACTTTTTTGACGGTGCCCTGTTTCGCTTCGAGCTTTTTAATTTTTTCCTTGATTTCCTGGATTTTTATCTCTTGCGTAACAATAGTCCGGCTGAGCTCAGCAATTTCTGTTTGCTTATCTGTCTGTTGTTGCATGAGTTCCTGGCGCAAGGAATCAATATGCTGTAGTTCTGCCGAGCGCTCTTTTTTTAAGCGCATAAGCCTGATCATCTTCATGTCTAATTCTTGAATGTCTAGAATGATCTTGAGAGCTTGATACATGAGAATATACCTCGAAATACTTATGGGGATACTTTAACGATTTTAGTAGAAAACCTTCAAGGATAATCGTAGAATAACGTTTTTTGGCTGAAACGAGAGACTGTCCGCGAGCTTAGTGTCAGTCGATTTTCAATTCTTTTTTTGGAGGGCTGTGTCAGCGGCCGTATGCTATTCTAAAAAAGAATCGACGAAAGCTAAGTTCGTGAAAGTCTTGTAACCTGGGATGGGCTCTTATGTCTTATTTAAAAAAATACTTACAAAAAGTGCCAGAGGCAAAACAGACCACTTCGGCGATAGCCTATCTGGCGTCGATAGATGCGGTGAGTGCGGAGTTCCCTGAAATTGGACAGAGCATTATCCAGGAGCTTGAGGATCAAAGAACACATGTAAAGTTGATCGCTTCTGAAAATTTTTCTTCGCTCCCTGTTCAGCTTGCGATGGGAAATTTGCTCACCGACAAGTATAGCGAGGGGTATGTGGCTCATCGGTTTTACGCAGGCTGCGAGAATGTCGATACGATTGAGGGGCTTGCTGTTCATTGGGCGAAAAAAATTTTTGGCGCAGAGCATGCCTATGTTCAACCTCATTCCGGCGCCGATGCAAACCTTGTTGCGTTTTGGTCCATCATTGTACAGAGGGTCCAGTCGCGCGAAGTGGAAGCTTTGGGAAAGAAAAGCATCGATGAGCTGAGCGCGGAAGAGTACGAAAAAGTACGGCAGGTCCTCATGAGTCAAAAGATGATGGGGCTGGCTTTAGGTTCTGGAGGGCATTTAACGCATGGATTTCGGCATAATATCTCTGCGAAGATGATGCAATCGGTAAGCTATGACGTAGACCCTGAAACAGGCCTTATTGACTATGCAGCGCTGCGTCAGCAGGTTCTCCATGAAAAACCCCTTATCTTAGTCGCTGGATACTCTGCTTATCCTCGCCTGATTGATTTTGCCAAGATGCGAGAGATTGCTGACGAGGTGGATGCTGTGCTTCTCGTAGACATGGCCCATTTTGCGGGGCTAGTTGCGGGGAAGGTGATGACGGGGGTCTACAACCCGATCCCTTACGCGCATCTTGTGACGACGACAACGCATAAGACGCTTCGGGGCCCCCGCGGTGGGATGGTCCTTTGTACGGAAGAGTTCAAAGAGACTGTCAATAAAGGTTGTCCTCTTGTCCTTGGCGGGCCTCTTCCTCATGTAATGGCGGCCAAAGCGCTGGCTTTCAAAGAGGCGGCTTCTCCTGAGTTTTCCAGATACGCGCATCAGATTGTAGAAAATGCTAGAGCTTTTGCTGAAAGTTTGCAGCAAAAGGGAGTGCATATCTTAACAGGGGGAACAGACAATCATCTTTTTGTTGCGGATGTCATGAAAAGTTTTCATCTGACAGGGCGTCAAGCGGAAACCGTGCTTCGCCAGGCGGGGCTTACAGTCAATCGCAATTCGATCCCACGAGATCCTAACGGCGCCTGGTATACCTCTGGAATTCGGATTGGAACTCCCGCTGTGACGACCCTGGGAATGCAGCCGGTGGAGATGAGAGAGCTCGCTTCAATTATTTATGAGTTGCTTCGAGAAGCAAAACCTGAGATAGTAGCTAAAACAGGATTAGCTTCGAAAAGTCAAGTCGCGGTAGAGCCTTCTCTGCTAGCGCGCGCAAAGCAGCGCTCTTTTGAACTTCTTGAAAAGTTCCCTTTATATCCAGAACTGGTTATTGAAAATAAGGAGTATAGTTATGTCAGAAACTGAGCATGAAGAAAAAACAAATCAGCCTTCAAAGTTTATTACAGATAAGATTGATCAGGCGATTTTAGAAAAAAGAAGAATATTTCTCTCTGATGGCGTCGATTCCGGAACTGCGAAAGAGATTATTCGTAATTTATGGTATTTGGATCATATTGCTCCGGGCAAGCCTATTTTATTTGTGATCAATTCTCCCGGCGGATCTGTCGACTCTGGTTTTGCCATTTGGGATCAGATCAAAATGCTCTCTTCTCCTGTAATCACTTTAGTCACAGGACTTGCAGCTTCGATGGGCTCTCTTTTGAGTCTCTCTTCTGGTAAGGGGAAACGTTTTGCAACGCCTAACGCTCGCATCATGATTCACCAGCCTCTGATTGGGGGAGTGATCCGAGGTCAAGCTACAGACTTGAACATTCAGGCGCAAGAGATGCTCAAAACTCGTGCGATGATTGTTGACATCTATGCTGATGCTACAGGCAAAGACGCCAAGGCGATTGAAAAGGCGATTGATCGGGATAATTGGATGACTGCTGAAGAGGCTCTTCAATTTGGTCTTCTCGACAAGATTGTCACTTCCATGAAAGAAGTAGAAACTTATCTGAAATGATTTTCTCCAAGTACGAAGGGGCGGGCAATGATTTTATTCTCATTGATGACCGCTCTTTATCTTTTGATGTTTCTCTCGCTGCCCCTCTTTGCGATCGCAAGTGGGGCATAGGTGCAGATGGCGTCATCTTGCTTCAGCCCGACTTCCGGATGCGTATTTTTAACAGCGACGGGAGCGAAGCTGAAAGCTGCGGCAATGGTCTCCGTTGCCTTGTCCGCTTTGCCCACGATCTAGGTCTCTCTCCCCAGCGTATTCTCATGCACGACCGGTTGATCGATGTTTGGCTCGCTGAACAAGATGTGGCCGTTCGCCTCGGAGAGCCTCGCAACCTTTCCCTCAACCTCCCCCTCAATCTCGGCCATTCCGCCCTCACTCTCCATCTCATCAACACAGGAGTCCCTCACGCGGTCCTCTTTGCCCCCTCCTTCCCCGACATCGCCCTTCTCGGCCCCCAAATTCGCCGCCACCCAGCCTTCGGACCCCAAGGCGTCAACGTGAACTTCGCCATCCCCCTCCCTGACGGCTCTTTCTCCCTCCGGACCTACGAGCGCGGCGTCGAGGCTGAAACTCTCGCCTGCGGCACAGGAGCCGCCGCCACAGCCGTCATCGCCTCCGTCCTCTTCTCCATCCCCAGCCCTATCACCATCCGCTGCCCGGGCGGCCCCCTCCAAATCTCGTTTTCTGACCCCGATTTCTTCTCCGATCTCGCCCTCATCGGTCCAGCTCGCAAGGTCTTCGAGGGCTCTTATCATGGGGCTTCGCCCCAAACCCCACTAAAGGACGGAGTCCTTTAGAATCCTTTTTGATTTTTTGTAATTAACGCATACAAAGTAAGTGATATTTATCTTGCTGATTATTAATGGCTTCGATCGGCTGTTTTTTGTGAAAGCTGTTGTTTAGTTAATAAGTATATAAAGAAATGTTTATTTTAATTAAATTTTATTGTATAATATAGCTAATAAAATAACTAAAATGATGAGGTTTTGTGTTAATTGGTTTTTTAGATAGATTTACTAATAACTGCTTATCTTTCGCGCCTATTATCGCCGTTCGTTCTGTTGGCAACAGAATAGCTTCTATGGTTTCAGATGCTGTTGGTGAGCTCTTTGCTCGTTTCTCGCCATATCAGAGTGAGCACAGCGTCACAGAAAAGCATGATGTGAGCCAAGTCAAGTCTGAAAACCCGGCTGATCGGCAAGGGATACTTGGGGGACCGTTTTGCGAAGAGGATTCATTCAGTGAACTAGATCTTTTGGCTAGTTCAGATGACGATGAGGCTGTCTATTCCATCGAAACGGAAATCGTATCTCTTAAAAAATCAAGTGAAGAATTGCCAAAATTGGGAGTACTCTGGGATTGCATCGAGGAAAAACCGAATCTTGCGGGAGGAAAGCTGCTAGCATTCAAGCTAAATCCTCGTTTTACTCAGTTTTCTTTGGATATTGGGGCTGTAACTCAAATACGCGAACTTTTTCCAGCGGAAGAACCTTTATCTTTTCAGGAAGCAAAAGAGATTCTTGGTATTTCCCGGTATCATAACTCGTTGAAGCGATTTCAGTTCCTTCAGCGTTTAGGTTATGATATTCGAAGCGATGAAGAAATTATTATCCTTCCCGATCATGAAGCTTTGATGGCAAATTGGCGTCAGTTGCAGGGCGAGTCTCGTCAAAATACTCTTGAGCTGCCTCATTTAATCATTCTCTCTTCCGAGGGTATTGCCGATGATTGCGAATTCGTGGAAGCCTACTTGACTCACGGGGCGCTACTTTCTGCCGAAAAAGAGTTTGTACACGATCATTTCTTCCACTTGATTCCTCAGTTGCTAGGAATGGGAAGACCCGATTGGGCGCAGCACAGGGCTGATGCTGTAAAGCTCGTTGAAAATGCCGAAGAGAAGGTTATTCGGGCGCAAGAGCAATTGAAAAATCAACGGGGTGATTCTAGCGAAATCAACAAGAAGATTGATCTAAGGATTCAGCAACTAGACACGGTTTTGGGCATGTTCACAGACATTCTTGCTGCCAGGGAATTGCCGCTAGCTAATGACTCGTTAGACTTAGAGGCTTTTCGAGATATCGGGCTCTTCTTTGAGTTGCAATTGTCAGGAAGAAGATCCGGTCGGCAATGGAGAGACTTCTGGGCGCGTCGGGGGTACCCGTATCCTAGCGAAGAGGATATTATCGAAATCACAAAATTGCTTAAAGGTACGCCATCAACCTGATTTTTCTCTGATCGGCCCAGCTCGCAAGGTCTTCGAGGGCTCGTATCATGGGGCTTCGCCCCATGCCCCACTAAAGGACTGCGTCCTTTAGAATCCTTTTTGATTTTTCATCAATGAAAATCATATATCAAATATTTTATCTTGTAGGCGTTCGTATTAAATTAAATACTTAATAAGTAACGGCGGTGTTTTTGTTTCAATTTAAGTTTAATTAAAGTATGCTTTAAGAGTAAGTAAATGGAAATAAAATGAAAATTATTAATAATTCCTGTGATGCAACTTTTTTGAATAGTAAAGAATCGACCCCGAGTCAAGCGACATGGAAGGATCTTTCAAAAATATGCCGCTACGCGGCAGGGGGGGCGGTCATCGCTGTTGCTGCCGGATCGCTTTATTTTTATCCTAATGCAACTATTTCGGAAGGGTCTTCGATAGCTCAAACGCATTTGAGAGCACTTGATGTCACTGAAGATTCCGCGAATCATCCTCTGATGAGTTTAGGTCAAGCTGTCTCTGGTGTGGCTTTGGTTACACTTCATGGATTGTCCACATTGGGTTTATTAGGGGTGGGTTTTCTTGTAGGCAATAAAGGACAATATGTTGCTGAGAAATCATTTGAAATGGATGTTTCAAATATGGATTTATCAGTTCGAAAAAGAGATGATAGTAAGCAGCTCGAAGTTTGTGAAATAGCCCCACAAATGAACAAACAGCTCACTCGATTTTTGAAAAATTATCAATCGGAAATTGAGCAAATTTATCATGAATTAGAAAATGCGATCAAGCAAGTACCTAGCCGCGGAAAATCTATAGAAGACGCAAAGCAGAGACAGGGAAGGCTGCAGCCTCTTTTAGAAAAAATTTCTGTGGGTAAATGGGAAATTTTAGGTGCCGGGGTGGCTAAAATTGTCATGACTCACCCCAGAATAAAAAAATATGTGTTCAAATTTTCTACAGAAGATCCCGCCTTGAGTAATTCGGTGTCAGATTCTGATCAAAAGACTTTGAGAGATTTGCGTTTTCATTTTGAAAAATCGCAACGAATCCGGGAGTTGATTGAGGAGAATCAGTATAAACATCTAACAGTTCCTGATGTCTATTTGGTGGAAACTTCTAAAGGCCCGTTTATAGTTGAAGAAAAACTTCGCTTTTTAAAACCTTTAGAACTGATTCTAGACACAACAGATGATAAATTTGATGGACCACAAGAAGAGCTCGAAGATTTGAGTGCTAAAGCTAATTTATGCGATGTGGCTATATCAGGCCTCCCTCATAACGCTGGCTTTGTTCAAACATCTGATGGGGAAATCTCAAAAGTAGCTCTCTACGATTTTGATTGTGAAGTATTTTACGAAAACTCTCCGCAATGTAGATCTTATCCGGAGGGATATGAACCAATGAATTGGTGTGAAGACAGAGAAAAGCCGCCTACTCATTGTGAGGATTGGGCTATGCCTAAAGAAATCATTGATGATGAACCTCCGATGTTAGAACGTTTCTTCTCCTTATTTTCACGTGACGGATAGCACACATTATTCAACCGTGAAGGCGTCTTCGATAGCACTTAAGTGACCGATTTCTCAGGAAGAACCCTTTTTGATTTTATATAAGCTCAAAATTTTTCTTTTAAGTATCTCATAAGTCGTTTGTTAACAATTGCCGACTCTTTCCTAAGTAATTAAAATTATCATGATAATTGATTGGTTATGTCTTTTTGTTTTATAATCTAATGCAGTTTGTTGGTGTTAATTATTTAAAAATCTTTTTAAGAGTGAATGGTAAGTAATTTTATGGGATCGGTTAGTCAGGTTTTTTATCATGTTTATGGAGCGCCCACTTTAAATACTTTGGTGAGATCTCCCGCTCTCATGGCCATCACTAGCCTTTTTCTGGTTACTTTGGGAGCGATCCACCTTTATGATAGATATTATCAAGGAGTTCAGAATTTACAAAGAGCGTATCTCTACACCCATTTATACCCCTGTCGATATACTCCATTTGCTCAAACAGCTTTAGCCCAGCGCCTAGATCCCAATTGGGATGGAAGTTGTCATTTCCTTAGCTACTCTTGGATGTATCGGAAAACAAGATCTGCCCATTTCCAAGAACCTAGTTCTTATACAATGACTGATTTATCGGTTCCTTATCCGATCATTCTCGGACAAAATCAAGAGAGCGGGGAAGATATACAGACTATCCAAAAGTCCTTTGCCCAATTTGACTATGCTTCAGAAGTGCTCGGTCAAGAAGAAATCGATGAAACCACCCAGCGTGAGGGCATCGATTCTCTGATCACTTATTTAAAATCTCGAGATCAGCAATCTGTTTTAGTCATGGCGGGATGGCGTTATGAAAATGATAGGATTTCAGGTCATGCCTGTGGATTTGTCAAAAGAGGGGATGAATGTTCCTGGTTTGATCCGAATTATGGAGAGGTCACTTTTGAGACCTTCGAAGACTTTTCTCTTTGGTTCTATCAAGAAGTCATGTATGGACAGTTAGTGTTTCTTTTCCAAGAGGCGTTTTTATTGCTAAAAAAGAAAAAGAATGAGCCCATCAGAGTTTCTGACTCGATCGCCCCTCTTCACTTTTCCAAAGAAGAGCAAAATGCTTCAGCTATGTCTCAAAAAATCACCTCTGCAATCCTCAATAAACAGTCCAAGAGCTCTTGTGCAATTAGAGGTGTTTTTGCTTATGGGTTGCAAGTCCACTTTCCAGAAAAAGAAGGCGCTCTTTTACAGGAAGTGCCAGATATTGCTTTCATGTGACTGTCGTCTTTTCAGGGCTATGGGGCTTTGCCCCAAACCCCACTAAAGGGCTTCGCCCTTTAGAATCCCCTTTGATTTACTCATAAGTACAAAATAACAGTCATTATAACTCATTGATATTTAACTATATAATTATTTGTTGAAATTAATGTAATTAATATGATATAATAGAAAGATATTGTTATTAAAAATGGTGGTATTTATGAATAATGTATCAAATGTAGAAAAAACAAGACAGTCTTCTTCCTTTTTTGAGCCAGAAACCCTCGATAAAGTACAATTGGGAGCCCTTAAGGTAGCCAAAGTAGCTGTAGTTGCCTTAGCAGCCGTTGCTATGTTTGCCGCAGTAGCTGGGATTTTTGTTGGGGTTTCCTTGTTTCTTCCACCGCTTTCTCCTCTTTTATTAGGGGCTATTATGATTGGCGGTTCTGCTGTCGCAGGAATTCCAATGGGCGCTATTACGGGTGGTGTCCTTGCAGCAATCGACAAGAAAGCTCAGCAAATACTAGCGATTCCCTCTCCTTCCGAGGTCCCACGAGAATCAGCGGAGATTCCTGATCAGATACCATTTCAAGAGGATAAGAATAATGAGGATCTAAATAAAGGTGTTATGTTGCGGGATTTAAAAAGCCTTCTTAGTTTGCACCAAAAGTTATTTGATTTTCGAAGCAAAGAAAGGGGAGTAGATTCGTACATGAATTCTGTAGTTTTGCAAATAGCAAAGGAACGAGGGATTGAAATTGCTGAAGGAAAGTTTGGATGGATGGAAATAAGCATTTCTTTGTCTAAAGAAGATGTAGACAAGATAAAAACAGATTATCGTTTCAAAAATGCAAAAGAAAGAAAAGATGAAAATTTAGAAAAACAAAAAACTATTGCTCAAGAAATTCAAAGAAGAACGAAAGACTTGGAAAAGCAGCACCCAGAATTAGGTTCAGTTTTTGATGTGAAATCTTTGGTTGTTCAGGCGAGGGTGCAAAGAGCAGGCGAAAGAGCAATGGTTCCTTTGGAACAAATGGCGGTAGAAGGGGCTATTAAGGCAATAGAAGAAGGGCTAGATTTAACTAAAAAAATAGCTTACGAAGAAGGACTGGAGGAACAGAGAAAAAGTCCTCAGCGTTCGTTTGATTTAGATCTAGCTTTTGGAAATCTTGTACAGAGAAAGCTTTAAGCATTTATAGAACAAAACTTGCCTTAAAAGAGGCGTTTCGAAGGCTTTAGTCTTCGGGACGCCTTTTTTTTAACAAAAGGGGATTCCATAAGGACGCAGTCCTTTGGCTGGGTTTGGGGCAGAGCCCCAAAAGAGAGCCACAATTGTGCGTTGCATTAATTAAAATGGTATTCTACGATGCGGAAAAAGGGGAGAAATCTAGGGAGAGCTTTGTCTGGACTATTGCATCAATTTCTCTAAGAGGGTACTATACGAGGGTGTGATGCTCGTCGGATAAGATAAAAGTTGTAAAGCTCGAGCGTGTGGTGGCTTCAAAAGTTGAACGGTATGAAGTTTGGTTTTCTCTTAGTTAATGTTTCTTGTTTGTTTTACGCATTGGCGTTGCATTCTTCCGAAGTAGTGGAAGAGACGCTCCCACTTGTCAGTGAGGAAGTGCCTCTTGCGACAACCCCTCTTGCTGTGCATGAAGAGTTGATGAAAATGAGCTCTACGGAAGGGTATACCATCAACTATAACACTCTTTCTATTATCGAATACATCCGTTTTGCAAGCAAAATCAGCGGCGTAAACTTTATTTTTGATGAAGCTGATTTAAATTTCAATATTACCGTTGTCTCTGATGAGCCGATCACTTCAAAAAACGTGATGGCCACATTAGTGCAGGTGTTGCGTATTCATGGACTGACCTTGTTGGAGCAGGACAACAATTTGGTGATCCACAAAAATTCAGATGTCAAACAGATTGCCAATTTGATTGTGGGAAATGAGAGCTCCCATAATTCTCCGATTGTTACGCGGATTTTCCGTATTAAGATGATGAAGCCCGAGTCGGTCGCCTCGGTTATTCGTCCTTTCATCTCGAAAGAGGCCGTTTTAGATGTCTCGCCTGAAACGAAGCAGATTATTTTGACCGATGTGACAGTAAATGTCGATAAAGTGGCTTTGTTGATTGAAAATTTAGACGCCCCTTACGCCAATATTGAAACCAAAACTTATGAGACAAGGCACAATTCGGCAGAGTTTTTAATAGGACTTGCTAATCAAATTTTGGAACCTGTGATCCATGGAAGTCCTTTCGTCATGGTTCCTCAGCCGCACTCTCATACCATTTATATCGTATCAACTCCGGAACTGAATGAAAAAGCGAGAGCTGTTTTAAAGCGATTGGATACCCCTCCGAAAAAAAGAGAAGGAGCTAGACAAGCGTTTAAAGCAGACAACGTGTTTGTTTATAAAATTGAACATGCATCAGGAGAGAGGGTTCTCCAAGGTTTAAAAGATATTGCCTCCAGTTTAAAACATGCTGGAGTACTCGACTATGATTTGTTGGAAGCTCTACACCAAGCCAAATTAATCGAGGAGACCAATTCGGTCATCTTTGTGGCCTCGAAAGACTCGATCGACAAAATTAAAGAATTTTTGCCAGCTCTCGATAGCGCCCGTCAAGGGATGGCAGGGGCGAAAGGAGGGCAAGAGCAGTTTTTGATCTATACTCCTCGCCATCAGACAGCCGAGCATCTCGTTGGAGCTATTAAAGAGATGGAGAAAAATCTAGAGTCGAGCCATTTGACTGATAAGGGGCTCCTCTATTCGCTTAAAGGTGCTAAGTGGGTGCCTGCGACTCATCTTTTGCTCTTTACGGGAGATCCCGCTTCGTTGAAAAAAGTAGAAGATCTTCTCTCCACGTTAGATGTGCCCAGTGCATCGATGCAAAAATCGAGCTATTATGTCTATAAATTGCAAAACACCACGACAGGCCTCATTGAGCAGTCGATGAAAAGCTTGGCAGCGAATCTGAAAGGATCGGGCGCTGCAGATCCCAAACTTTTACATGCTTTGGAAGGTCTTCAGTATATCGCTGGAACCAATTCTGTGCTGATCACTGGCAATCCTGATGCTATTGAAGAGATCAAAAAACTCATAGGTGACTACGATGTGGCCAGTCAGGCAGGTGCGGCTCCAGGATATTTTCTGTACAGATTACAAAATACGACAGGGGATCTTGTTGAAGAAGACTTGGAGCGGCTTGCCAAAGATTTAAAACAATCGGGGATGGTCGACAACAAGCTCATTCATGTGATCGACACCATGCGCTATGTCAAAGAGACCAATTCTATTTTGCTTACGGGAGATCCAAGAGCCATTGAAGAGGCGAAGGATCTGCTCGGTAAATATGATTACCCTCGCCCTACGGCGGCCATTCCATCGATCGATCATTTTTTTCTCTATAAACCTCAGTATCTCGATGCGGTGCGTATCCAAAAGTCACTGCGCGATATTGGAGAGAATTTAAAAAAATCACAGCTGGCTGACCCGAGTTTTTTATCGACGCTCGAATCGATGAAATACGTGGAGAGCACGAATTCTCTCATTTTCACTGGAACGCAGGATGCTCTGCAGAAAATCCAGACGCTGATCAAAGATATCGATGTAGCGTCATCGCAAAAAACGATTCAGCATTTAGGCAAAACCTCCTTTTTCCTCTATAAGCTGCAGCATGCCAGCGGCGAGCAGATGGTCAGCGCCATTGGGAAGATTTCAACAGATCTGAAAAAGTCGGGAACGACAGATACAGATTTTGTGACCGCTTTAAGCTCCATGAGATATATCCAAGAGACGAATTCCTTAATGTTTACCGGTTCAGAAGAGGCTCTTTCCAAGGTGCAAAAACTCGTTGAGAAATTCGACGTAGCTGACATTTGCGGTACGGGAGCAGCAGCAAGCGGAGGCATTTGTTGCGCAGGGCCTGCCCAGTTTTTTCTTTATCCCGTCCAATATTTAATGGGACCTGATCTCATCAAATTGCTAGAAGAGTTTGCGGAGAATGTGAAATCAGGCGGTCTTTGCGATCCAGATCTGTTTAATTCGATTGGCTCTGCTAGATGGGTAGAAAAAACCCGCTCACTCGTCTTTACAGGAAGTCAAAAATCGTTAGATCAAGTGAAAGATCTCTTGAAAAATTTTGATATGCCAAACCGCCTGGAGCCGGGAGAATTAGGAGAAAACCCCATTGAGGGGATCGATAACACAAGCTTTCTTGTCTATAAGCTTCAATTCCATAAGGGAGATGAGATCCAGGGGGCTCTTCGCCAAATTGCCAAAGATCTTGTGGGCGCAAGCGTCGCGGTTAATCAAAATCTTCTCAATGCGATCAACTCGATCCAATGGATAGAGATGACCAATTCTCTCCTTTCATCAGGGGATCAAGAAACTCTGACGCGTCTTCGCGACTTGATTAAGAGCTTAGACGTTCCTTTAAAACAAGTGTTCATTGAGATGTTGGTCATTGAGACAAGTTTAGCCAACTCGCTCACCTTCGGATTGGAGTGGGGAGGTAAGTATAAATACAGGAATAAATTCTCTGGAAGCATCAATAATTTGCCTCCTGGTTCTGGTACTACATCGCCAGATACGTTTGCTCAAGGGTTAAATAACCTTAATCCTAGCGGAACCATGCCCACAAGTCCCTCCTCTACGGGTACGTCGACTGGTTCTACGACGACAGTCCCATCTCCTCAGCTGATTCCTTTTGCAGCAAATGGGTTTGATTTAGGCATTATTGGAGAGGTGATACGCCATAAAGGACAAACTTTCTTGACGTTGGGATCTTTGCTCAATGCTCTGCAGCAAGACGTAGAGACATCGATTGTTATGAATCCCAAATTAATCACTCAGGATAGTAAAACCTCTTCGATCTTTATCGGACAAAACATTCCGTTTACCGGTTCTTTTGTCAGCAACATGCAGGCAAATACAGTCAATACGACGAACATTGAATATCGCGATATTGGGATGAGCCTTACGATTACCCCTGTCCTTGGCAATTCAGATGTTGTGACGTTAGATATTGCCTTTGACCAAAGCTCTACAGTCACTGCTCAGTCCAATCAGGTGATTGTCAATAGCAATGGGACGACTACGCTGGAAGGGATTACGACAACGAAAAACACGATGCAGACGACCGTTCATGTGCCTGATGACAATTTCTTGATCCTTAGCGGCATGGTCAATTCAACCCGATCGAAGACAGTGACTGGACTTCCTTGTCTTGGAGGTCTTCCTCTAATTGGTGCGGCCTTTTCTACAGATGTGACCGTGAATGACGATACAAATGTTGTGATCTTCATCCGTCCTCATATTCTCAATTCGTTGGAAGACATGAGAAAGATCTCCAAGGCGCAAGAAGAATTCTTCCGAGATCAAGCCGGCTCTCCTATGCTAGAGCATAATTTTGAAGAGGGAATGGAGATGATCAAAACAGTCGATGATGAATAGAATTATCCTTGTACTTTGCCTTTTTTTGACCTCTTGCTATCGGGTGACTGATCAGATTGATCCACGAGTTTCTTACGAGATCCAAGATCAGTATTTCGCTACCCTTAAGAGCGCTTTCCCTCCTCTTAGTTCTGAAGAAAGGCACAGTGACTGGGGTCGTGAGTACATCATTGCCCATGGGTTTGCAGATCAGCTCGATTTGTACCGAGCTGTTTCTACTTTCAAGCGAGCGGATATCTTGGTGCCACCAGACAGTCCTCGCAAACTTGAAATCCAATACGACATTGTGTTTTGTTTCTTTTTGGGTAAGCGCTACGAAGAGGCGACCGAGGAGTTTGAGCGGACAGAGCTTGCCCATGTGGACAAGTCCTTTCCTGCCTATCACGATTTGCTCTTGATCCTCTATGAGTGCTATCGGGAGATGGAAGATCCAGAAAAGCAACAGAGGATTTTAGAAATCCTCCAAAACACCTTTCCGGAAACGGGAGAAAAACTAGCTCTTTCTTCCGCTCTTCGCGTAGGCGATCTTTGTAGCATCGAGCGGATGAATGAAGAGTTTATTCATCCTTCTTATCTCGACCGTCTTCTCGATTGTTATTATACAAATAAGAAATCGGTGGCGACAGCGCAAGTGCTCAATGCTCTTCTTCCAGGAGCTGGGTATTTATACATTGGCCAGAAAAAATCGGCTCTGACCGCTTTTTTTCTCAATGGGCTGTTTATTGCTGCAGCCTATCAATTTATCCATCGGGGCAACGTAGCTGCTGGAGTCATTACTCTTAGCTTTGAAGCGGGATGGTATTTTGGTGGGATTTATGGAGCTGGACAAGAGGCAAAATATTACAATGAGCGTCTGTATGAGAGAAATGCATCGTGTATTCTTAATGAGTCGAAACTATTTCCGACACTCATGTTGCAGCATGCTTTTTAAGCTATTTGTCCTCTTTGCATTGCCGCTCGCCGCACGGTCCCATTTTCAAGAACCTTGGGGACGCGATACCGAGTTAACAAGACCACCTACAAAGATCCCTAGCTCCTCTTCTTCCATCGCCACCCGAGTGGCCGATAAGATCATCCGCTTTCACCAGGAAGTCATATCGCCTGTCGATGGTCCTCGTAGTTCTTTCCGTCCCACTAGCTCACGCTATATGCAGCTTGCTATGCAGCGTTACGGGTTTATCAAAGGGTTTATTATGGGGTGCGATCGGCTGCTCAGAGAAAACGATGAGATATGGGTCTATCCTATCATTGAAGTCGATGGAGAGCGGTTTAAGTTTGACCCAGCCCTTAGCGACAAATATCTTCCTTATAAGTCTTAATAATTACGGCTGGAATCTTGAATTTTAGAGATCATCATAACAACCCATCTTTGAACTGTCGCTCGTCACTTATATTAGATCTCTTTCGAAAGAGGTCTATTGCTTCGATACGAGCCTCTGCATGACAAATCAAATCTAAGCTCCGCTTCCGAAGGTTTCAAAATTCAAGATTCTAACCGCGCATAGTAAAACCTATACGGTTGGAGCCACTCCTACAGGAATACAAGCGAGTATGCAACCTGGCAATAAAACGGGGGTAGCTAAAGCCATACACCAGGCTGTACATACAGTATAGGCCACAGGCCCTGCGTCGGCGCCAGGAATATTAGACATTGCCGCTATAGCAATAATTGGGATAGCGAATTTGCTAATATTGCGCGCTATTCCTGAAGCTAAATCAGAAAAATGATAGCTTGCTTCTTGTCTTTGATTGCTGAAAGCGGATAAACCTGCAGATTGGGTAAACATAAAAATCCTCCAAAAATATGATTGAATTTACAAAAAGGAAAAGTGTATTTTTTTCTTGAATTTCCTGTCAATCTCGACGTAATGCAAGCGTTAAAAATTTAACTTAACTTTCTTGTCTTTGTTAAACCTAAAATCGATAGAAGCTAGGGTTTAGTACAGTTTCTTAACTAAATCGCGTACTTGGGGGCTCATTTTTCGTCCGTAGGAGCTTTTTTTTCTAGATTGACAAGAAATTCAAGAAAAAAATACACTTTTCCTTTTTGTAAATTCAATCATATTTTTGGAGGTTTTTTATGTGTACCCAACCTGTAGGTTTATCCACTTTCAGTAATCAAAGACAAGAAGAAAGCTATCGTTTTTCTGGTTTACTTCCAGGAATAGCGCGCAATATTAGCAAATTCGCTATCCCAATTATTGCTATAGCAGCAATGTCTAATATTCCTGGCGCCGATGCTGGGCCATTGGCTTACTCTGCGTGTGTGATTGGTTGTATTCCAGTGATCTCTGGGCTCGCTGGGCCTGCATCAGCTGCTTGTATGATGTGGTGCGCGGCGTTAATTCCATTACCAGGCCCTTGATTATAATCGAAACACCCCGGAGGGAACCAGCAAAACTTCATTCGGGCGCAAATTCGCACTCATCGAATTTACGCCTCGAAGCGAGTTTTGCAGTTTTCTCCCTGAAGAGTTGGTTTTTGGTTGCGTCGGCTTTACCTCAAAATTTAATAACTTCTAAAAAGCAAATGAAAATAAGGGACTAACGCGATGATCATAGATTCGTTCACATTCTTCCTGATTCGAGGTTTATTTTTTACGGCGATGCTTTTTGTCTCTACCTGGATTTTAATCCCTAAAGCCGTTTTCTACTATTCCCAATGGAAACGCACGGAAAAATCCCATTTCCTTTCGACGGCTTGTATTTGCTTTGCCGTGGCATGTTTGTTTTTAGCAGCAACGTTTGCAATGTTCATTGTGGCATTTATCGGGAGATCATAGCCATGTTCAAAACAGTTAATGTACGCATGATCGTGTAACTGCTTGTATCAATGAAATAGAACTCGCTGAGAGAAAATAGATTGAAATAGTTCCGAAAAATGTCATCAGGACAAAATTTGTTGTCTTTTTTTGCGTTTTCAGTCGTTCAAAAGCTAAAGCTGCTTTAGAAAGGCATAAGTATGACAAGGCGATTAAAAGGATGTTTAATAGCCTGTAATATTCGATGTGAATTGAGAAATATAGATGATTCATATCGCGAAGAAACAAAAGAAAAGAGGGGACTAAAATGCAAACGATAGCCCACCCAACAATCACAATCGAAGCAAAATTTGTAGATTTCTTTCTTTTATGCCATTGAAGGCTATGTTTATAGGTCTGCGGTATTAAAAATAGGAAGGTCAAAGCGAAGAAAAAAGCCGCGACAAAATATTTATTCATCAAGATGCGAAAAAAAGTTGTCATTGTTCTCAAAAAAGTCTGTTAAGTGGTTTACTGTAATCGATGAAGAGTTGTTTTTGCAAGCGCTTTTGGGTTTTCCTGGGTGACCAAGAGGATCTTATAAGTGAAGTGCAAACTTAAAGAAATTTCTGTAGTATGGCGAACATTTTTCTCACCTGTCTTTTTGGAGCTTTTATGAAACCTTTCCTGTTGCAACTTCTTTTCTTGTGCTATATGAGCATCCATGTTTTTTCTTCGACAGTTTCATCTGATATTATAGAGACTTCTCATTTTGAGGAGATTGTCTCTTACGCTTCTCCTGATGCGCTTGTCTTGGTTGATATTGATGATACTCTGCTTGTGCCTGTACA
>JAUXXF010000026.1 GCA_030681135.1 Chlamydiales bacterium | reverse complement strand
CTTTGTACAAGAGGCCAACAGAAAAAAATAATAAGAGCTACAAAAAGGCCGCTGAGAATCGCTGCCATTCTTGTCTTCGCTTGCAGCCGGTAGTTGAGAGAAGTGTGAGAAGTGCTCCCGGAGGCAGGCATGGATCCTGAGATGAACGATAAAACTGCATTTTTTACCTCCATAGAGCCCTAATTTAAACCCGATCGAGCGATTATGGAAGTGGATGAAAGAGCGTGTGATCTACAACACGTATTATCGAGAATTTGAGGACTTTAAATTAGCTGTATTTGGCTTTTTTTCCACTCTCTCTGCTATTACTGCTGACTCTGTATTAGGTCAGGATTTTAGGAGTCGAGTGAGAGATAATTTTAGACCTGTTGGAGCTTAAGCTGCCGATTCTTCAATCACGAAAGGTATAGCTTATCAATAATATTAATAACAAATAAGAGGAAATCATGGCAACGCCAATTAGTAATAACTCAGCTATTAAAAAGGTCTTAGACGCCGGCAAAGATCTAGTGATCGGAGCCTTAACCATTGTAGCAACAGTTGCGCTCGTCGCAAAACCTATCTTTGCAACGCTCGGTACTCCCACCATCGGAACTAAGGTAGGAGCAGCTCTTGGTCTAAGTCTTCTAGGCGGCCCAATCGGCTGGGCAATATTCGGAACAGTAGCATTGGTTGGAGCAGTATATTTCGGACATAAGCTCTACCAAACGCTTAAGACGCCTAAGAGTGACGATATGCGCGACGAAACAAAGGTAACCCAAAATAAAAAAACAAAGAGTGAAAATGCTCAACTCAAGCAGACGTATCAATCAAACTATGGACAAGACGCAAATTACACATTCCAACCCCCTTCTAGATTCCAACTCCTTTTCAAATACTAATGCCCTTATAGGGGCTCCCATTGAGTGTAAAAATATAACAAATGGATTTTTTTTAGACTCTGCGCCCCCTGTACAAAAGGGGGCTCTTTTTTTAATAGCATATTTACTGCTTTTCAGCGCCCTTTCTATGGCAGCAAACTTCCTCAATGAACATGTAAAACAAAAACTGACCAGCAAAACTTTGCCACGACACTCTCCCACTTCACAAGTTTGTCGGCCCCCCATTTAAAAAGTCCAAGAAAACTCTGCTGTTGCTTGATGAGACTGAAATGAGGGAGAAAATTCCCCTTGATAAGAGATCGATCCATAGGGATATTTGGAATCCAGGGGTTCGAAGATGAACATCATCTCAAAAACGGCTAAATTTTGCGAAAAAGCAAATGTCTCGACGGTAAAAGATCCTGGGGAGCCTACAAGAAAGGCATTAACTCTGCCGACCCCAAAAGGAGTTTTGTTCACATAGCTTCCTTTTTCCTCTAATACAAGCCGCCAAGTATCAAAGAAAAAAGTTTCGTAAAAACGAAAACCGGCTTCTGTTCGAAGAAAAGCTGAGTACTGCGCTTTTTGCCCGAAGTTGAAAGGAGAGCTCCCTTTTTCTGAGTAGCCCCACTGCCAGGAATTCGCGCAATCTAGCATGACAAAAGGATCCATAATGCACTCAACATGGTTATTCGAGTAAATACGAGTTTTATCGTATCCAAATTCTAGATGGGGCAACAGTTGAAATCCTTTAGGATGAGACTCTGCAACGAAGTTGACACCTGTCAAATGGATATTGCGCATTTGGCTAGTTTGAAAAATAGCTGTCCAGAGAGCTCCATCTAGATAAAAGCCATAATTTTCCCAGGATGAGTAGAGGAAAAAACATTCTTGGTTAATGTCGCTAGACCCAGCATCGTTATCTTCAGAAACGTGAGTAAAGGTATAGGCAAAGCCTCCGCCGACAAGGCTCTGCTCTGTCTTCATTCCATCAAATGCTAAAATAAAACCCCCTGTTTTCGGATGAAAACCAACTGTTTGGTCTTGGGCTTTTTGTGTAGCAAATGCGCCAATCCCTTCAAACCAGAGAGTATAGGGGCAATCTTTCATTAAAGAGGTGCATTCTGCCGAAGCCAAAGGAGTCTTTTTAAGAGCCGTTCGGCGCTCCAAGGAAACATCTTCAGACGTCTCTGTTCTGTATGCTTGTTGAGGTTCTTCGTCGATCAATTTTAATAATAATGAGGGAGCTTCCGTATTCGCCGCCACTTCTTGGCTTTTCTGCTGTTTTTGATAGGGTGTTCGATTTCTAAAATGACGCTGATTGCGTAAATGAAGAGAAAGTCCATGGTTTAAAGAAAACAGGTTGTCATCTAGTGCAAATAAAGAAAGCGCATTGCGGATCGGACTTGCGCTTTCCAACGCAGCTGTAAAATTGTCCTGCAAAGTCAATGAAAATAACGTGTCAAAGGAAGCGTTATCATTAAGATAGTTAACAAAAGTCAGATTATTACCATTCAGTCCGCTTGTTGGCAGCTGTAATTGAAACGCCATATACGCTAAACCAGAATCATTAGCAACATTACTTGTGAGAGAAAAGGCGCCGGTTGTTGGGTCGATGAAATAGAGGTTATTAGGGCTGATCGTATAGGGTGTTATTGTGTTCGCTAACTGGATATCTTGGAGCGCTTCGCCAGAAATATTCGTGACAAGGGAATATTGACCAGTTGTTAGATCGACACGATAGATGTTAGAACTGTTCCCGCCTGCAACATAAGCTGTTGTCCTATTTATCAAAGATATTCCTCCTACATTAGGAGAAATCGTCACTACATCCGAATATTGGCCAGTTGCCAGATCGACGTGATAAATTGTACCATTGTTAAAACCACAGACATAAGCAGTTGCGCTATCTGGTATCAAAGCAATCCCAGCAAGTCCTGGGGTTCCAGGAATTTGCACTACCGGAGCCGATGCCCCAGTTTGCAGATTAACACGGTAAACACCACCCTCATCGGAGACTATATAAGCTCTCGTGCTATTTGCAATAGCCATGGCTTCAAGATTAGCGCCAGAAATTGTTGTGATGACAGAAGATTGGCCAGTTGTTAGATCGACGCGATAGATCTCGCTGTTGAAGTAGTCGCCGACATAAGCTGTTTTGCTGTTCAATAGAGCAATCCCTTGAATTCCACCAGCAGTCGGAATGTTTGCCGCAACAGAAGATTGTCCTGTTGTCAGATCGACACGATAAATATCATTGGTGTTACTGTCGGTGACATAGACAATGCTATCGGCCGATTCCGCAAAGCAAAGGCCCGGAAAGGCGGCAAGGAGACTCAGTACCCATTTCCCAAATGAATAGGAGAATAATCGACTAGTTTGAAAAATCAGCTTCTTGTCACTTAAAAGCTTTCTAAAAATAAAATTCAGCACAAGCGCATCCTTTTTCCCCAAAATACTTTTTTCTAGAAAACAAATCAATTCAACTTTTCTTTGTTAAAGAAAGTTCAAATAAGTTGAGAGAGGAAAGTTTTAGCAGACACGCAAACAGGTTCTGTAAACTGAAAGCAATCTAAATCCACATAAGGTAAATCAGATCCTACTTGAAAAGCGTGAGGGACTTTTAATTTCTCCTGGTAATAATGAAGCCAACGAGAAATCCCTTTATCTCCTGAGACTTTTGCCTCGACAAGAAACCAAGGTTTTTTATCTTTCGTTACTAAAAAATCAACCTCTCTTTTATCTTTATCTCTTAGATAATAGAGCCCATATTCGCCAAAACCGCAATCCGTCCAAAACTGGACAGCTTTATACAGGTGAGAAGCAATGAAATTTTCAAAACGAGCCCCTAAATCATCGACTAAAGCCCAATTCCAAAGATAAATCTTTGGTTCTTTAATTAAAGAACGGGTGAGATTTTTCGACCAAGGTTGAATCGTGAAACAAAAATAAAGATTTTTCAACAGCTCGATCCACCTTTGAAGTGTAGGAGCTGAAACTTTGATTTTTCCAGCCAAAACGGAATAGTTTAAAGCGTGGGAAGCCTCTTCTTGTAAAATTTCTGCCAATAATTGAATTTGTCCTATCTCTTGAACACGGCTTAAATCTCGAAGATCTTCGCGAAATAGTTGCTCGATGCGCAATCTTTTCCAATGATTAAAAAATGGACGGTTCCTTTTTAAGTAAGGCTCAGGAAATCCTCCATAAGTGAAAAGAGCTTCATAATCGATAGAGTCGATCTCGCGAGGAGCCTGAATTTCCTGATGAGGCAGTGCGCAATCAACAATTTCTCGTATCGAAAGAGGATGTAACCGATACAAGAAATAACGCCCCATCAAACTATCCCCTCCCCGCTTATAAATATCAAGACGAGCGCTACCGGTCACAACAATGCGGCATTTTTTTTCATAAGTATCAAAAAAACCTTTAAGAAATCTCTTCCAATTTCGATATTTGTGAATCTCATCAAATACAAGAATAGGAAGCTCTTTTTTTGCTACAGAAAGACCCGCCGCACGCTCAATAGCTAAAGGGCCTTCTATAATCAAAGCGCGGTGGTCTTCGTTATCCCAATTAAAATAAAAATGAGAAGGGCTCGCTTCGTAAGAAGCCTCCAAGCTCGCAGTTGTCTTCCCCACCTGCCTAGGACCTGAGAGGAAAGCCATTTGCCTGTGGCTGCCTAAGTGCTCCTCTAGCAATAGTTCATATACTCTTTTCATACGACCAATTTAACATAAATGTTATTTTAGTCGCGACTATTTTAACATATGCATTAAAAAAGTCGGACGCAACTAACTAAACTAGAGACTTCTAGAGATTTTCCAATAGGACAAGAGGCTGTTTGCAAGGAAATCTAATGACTCCATCGCCGGTATCGAGCCAACCACGCCAAAATCTCGATTCTTCAAGTTGTTTCGGTATAAAGCTGCTTTAGAAAGGCATAAGTATGACAAGGCGATTAAAAGGATGTTTAATAGCCTGTAATATTCGATGTGAATTGAGAAATATAGATGATTCATATCGCGAAGAAACAAGAGAAAAGATGGAATTAAAATGCAAACGATAGCCCATCCAACAATCACAATCGAAGCAAAATTTGTATTTTTTTTGTTTTGTTCCATCGGAGGCTATGTTTATAGGTCTGCGGTATTAAAAATAGGAAGGTCAAAGCGAAGAAAAAAGCCGCGACAAAATATTCATTCATCAAGATGCGAAAAAAAGTTGTCATTGTTCTCAAAAAAGTCTGTTAAGTGGTTTACTGTAATCGATGAAGAGTTGTTTTTGCAAGCGCTTTTGGGTTTTCCTAGGTGACCAAGAGGATCTTATAAGTGAATTGCAAATTTAAAGAAATTTCTGTAGTATGGCGAACATTTTTCTCACCTGTCTTTTTGGAGCTTTTATGAAACCTTTCCTGTTGCAACTTCTTTTCTTGTGCTCTATGAGCATCCATGTTTTTTCTTCGTCAGTTTCCTCTGATATCATAGAGACTTGTCATTTTGAGGAGATTGTGTCTTATGCTTCTCCTGATGCGCTTGTCTTGGTTGATATTGATGATACTCTGCTTGTGCCTGTACAAACTCTTGGGGCGGACGTATGGTTCCTGTATCAATTGCAGAAGAATAAGCATGAGAGGGATCCATTGGATAAAACGCTTGCCCAGTGGGAAGCGATTCGTCATTTAACGCGGATGAAGATTGTTGAGCCGGGCTCTGAAAAAATTGTCTCTGCGTTGCAGAAAAAAAATATACGCGTCATGGGGCTAACAACGCAGGGGCTCGCTCTTGCTACTCGTACAATACAGCAGCTCCTTGACCATCAGATTGATCTTTCTAAGACGGCCCCTTCTCAGAAAGATCATTATTTCAATAACGGCCAGGGTGTGCTTTATCGAAAAGGAGTGCTGTTTACTTCGGGAACTCCCAAGGGGCCTGCTTTAAGAAAGCTGTTAGATCTTATGGGGATGAGTCCTAAAAAAATTGTATTTATCAATGACAAAAAGACTCATTTGCTGGATGTGGCCACAGCTGCAAAAGAGCTAGGTATAGAATTTATAGGGCTTCGCTATAGTTATAGTGATGAACGGGTGCGTAATTTTTTGCCGGAGCTTGCAGAAGTTCAATTTCATCACTCTAATTTCTCTCATATCCTTTCAGATGAAGAGGCGGCTAAGATTCTTCAAGAGCAAAAAGCTCAAAATGGATCTCATAAGGGCGTCAGCCCTTTGGCAGACTTTTCGGCGAAGTCTCGCTCAAAGTTTGGCGGTGGATGAGTTCTTGAGCGCGGAGACACGCTTTCCAGGTGGAAAATTGTGGATTGCTTTCGTCGGTGAAGTAGATGTTGTCGAGGCCGATTTGTTTGACGAGGCCTGCGCGGTGGAAGACATGCCAGACCTCTTCGGTGACACCGCTGATGACGAGGAAGCGATTGGTAGAACGAAGAAGATCGTGAAGGGCCGTGATGGCAAGGCACATAGAGGCGTCCATGTGATAGACGGTGTTTAGCCTGAGAACGATAGTTTGGACTTGGCGATCTTCTGCGATAGAGTGTAAGGCTGATTGGAAGAGATCCGCGGAGGCGAAGTAGAGCTCTCCTGTAATCCCGATGATGCGTATTTGCCGATGGATGTTTTCTTGAGGGGAGATCGTGACGAGTCTACCTTTGGAGTTAAAAGCATATTCGACGAGATGGGGAGTGGAGGATTTTCGAAGAAAGTTCCCGATAGAGATCACGATGCCGATGAAGAAAGCGACGTCAAGGCTGAAGATAAGACAAGAAATGAAGGTGAGAAAAAAGACCCAAGCATCTTCTCTTGTGGCCCTGAGAGAGAGTTTAATTTCCTGAAAGTTGAGAAGAGAGGGAACCGTGGAGATGAGCAGGGCAGCGAGAGCTGCGAGAGGAATCCTTTGTACAAGAGGCCAACAGAAAAAAATAATAAGAGCTACAAAAAGGCCGCTGAGAATTGCTGCCATTCTTGTCTTGGCATGCAGTCGGTAGTTGAGAGAAGTGCGAGAAGCGCTCCCGGAGGCAGGCATGGATCCTGAGATAAACGATAAGATCGTATTGCCTACTCCTAGACCAAAGACATCTTGGTTTGTCGAGAGCTTTTGTCCGCTCAAAGCGGCGACTTGGCGGGAGATGGAAAATACTTCGAGGATGGCTAATAAGGCAATGGCAGCAGCAGCAGGAAAGACTTTGTTGAGAAGCGATAAATCCAGGAGAGGAAAGGAGAGCTTCGGAAGAAAATCGCTTAAAGGGAACTCGCGAAGGGTAGGAACGAGGGGAACGTTTAACCAGGCATGAGCTCCTGCCGCAACAGCAGATGTAATGACGAGCATCATGAGAGCCTGAGGCCAATTTGGATATCTTTTTTTACAAAACAAAAGAAAAGCAAACCCGATAAGACCGATGATTGTAGCGTTCCATTGAACCTGGGATAAAGAGAGGAAAAAATAGACAGCCTTCATGAGAATAGGCTGATCTGCTCTCGGGAAGGGGATCCCAAAAAAATAAAAAAACTGCGTCACGAGAATCGCAACAATGATCCCTGAAAAATACCCCAAGATAACAGGGCGGCTGACAAATTGCAGCAGCTTGCTCACGTTAAGAAAGGCAGCAGCAATTTGGATGAGTCCCATGATTAAGACAATTTGACCTAAAATCTGAAGCGTTAAGAGATTTTTTTCTGCAAGGGAGGCCTGAGGAAAATAGGTATATAAAATATCGCTAATCGAAGTTTGGATTAAGATCGCAACCCCTGTGCTAGGCCCTGATACAAGATGGCGCGATGAGCCGAAAAGGGCTGTAAAAATTGTGCCGAAGATCGCGGAGAAAAGGCCTGCAATCGGAGGAAGCCCCGCTAGCAGGGAATAAGCGATCGACTGAGGAATTGTCGTTAAGGCGACCGCAAGAGCGGCCATTGAGTCTTTATGGAGAAAGGAGAATGAGTAGTTTTTTAGTTCTTCTTTGAAAGGAAAAAACGAAATAGCTCGGACTGGTGGAATTCGCATAAACGGAAGATCATTTGATATAATTGTAGCATAAATCTGATGGAGAATAAAATGCTATGGGGTTGTTAAGTTGCTAGCAGTTTCAATTAAAGATTAACCAATTTTGGCTCGCGTTTTTTAGTGTCGATCGTGAGTCTGGTTGTTTGATGGCTCGATTTGGTGGAAAGTGGTCTTTTCTTTTCCTCGCAGTTCGAAAAAGAGGGGCGAGCCGCTGAAGCGGTAGGTTTCTCGGAATTGATTGATAAGATACTTTTTATACGTATCGAGCATGAGGTCTGGTTTGTTGACAAAGACGATAAATTTAGGGGGCGCGACCTGGCTTTGGGTCATGTAGTAGATTCGAAGTCTTTTGCCGGTGATAAGAGGAGGATGGTATTTTTGGAGGCATGACTCGATGAATTTATTGAGAGCTCCTGTGCCAATGCGCTGATGTCTGTCTTTCCATACTTCTTGCACCTTAGGGAAAATCTTATCGATGTTTCTTCCGTGCTCTGCTGAGAGAAACAGCGTAGGGCAGTGGGACAAGAAGCTGGCAGCTTCTCGCACGCCTCGGAGGGCATGTTCCATTTTTAAGTCTTTAATTAAGTCCCATTTGTTGAAAATAAGAATACAGCTTTTTCCTAACTCTTCGATCATAGAAGCGATTTTCTTCTCTTGCGCTGTGATCCCTTCATAGGAGTCAAGGACGAGAAGGCAAATGTCTGCTTTTTCTAAAGCTTCTTGCGTTCGAATGGCGGCGAATTTATCGACGACCTCTGTCTCTGCTTTTTTTCGGCGGATCCCTGCTGTATCAACGATGACGTAGGTTTGTCCATCGACAACAAGAGTTTCATCAATGCTGTCGCGGGTTGTTCCAGCCACCGGACTGACAATGGTCCTTTCAAAGCCTAGTAGTCTATTTAAAAGAGTTGATTTGCCCACATTCGGTCTGCCGGCAATAGCGATATAAATTGGTCTTTGAGGAAGGGGCTCTGCAGGTTCAACATCTATAAGATCGGGGACGGTTGGGATTTTTTCAAGGGCTTTTTCGATAAGCTCTACAATTTGAAAACCCTGCGTAGCTGAAACTGCGACCAGCTCTTTGATGCCCAAAGAGTGAAAAGCGTGGATTTGAGAAAGGTGGTCTAAATGATCGATTTTATTGACGGCTACGATGACCTGTTTTTGCGCTTTGAGCAGCAGTCTAGCAACCTCAACATCTAGCGGTAAAGGGCCGATTTGTGCATCGACGACGAGAATGACAGCATCAGCCTCTTCAATGGCTATTTGAGCCTGCTTTCTTATGAGGGCGTTAAAAGGAAGGTGGTCTGAATGGGCGTCGATTCCCCCGGTGTCAATTAGAGTAAATTCTTTGCCAAAACACTCAGCCTCAGCATAGATTCGGTCGCGCGTGATTCCCTCTTGCTGTTCTACGATAGAGACCCGCTTTTGGCAGATTCTATTAAAAAGGGCTGATTTGCCTACATTAGGCCGCCCGACAAGGGCAATTTTTGGTTTCATTGTTTTGTTTTAAGCTAAAATGAAAGCCCATAGTATACCCTAGAGCGGGGAGAGTTTGCGATCTATTTTTTAGTGCATTGATTATTAAATACTTACGTCAGAAAATACGGTCTCGAAGAGCGCGACGAGCTCTCCTCGGCTTAAATAGCGTATCTGGGAGGCCTCGTCATAGCCTACGATCTCGTCAATCAGCCCTTTTTTCTTTTCGATGAGGTTATGGATATGCTCCTCGATCGTATGTTTAGTGACCAACTTAAAGACCTGTACGCCTCGGTTTTGGCCAATTCGATGGACCCGGTCAGTAGCCTGGTTTTCTTTTGCGGGATTCCACCAGCGATCATAATGGATGACCACGGAGGCGACGGTGAGATCGATCCCAACCCCGGCTGCTAGCAAAGAGGCGACAAAGACCTCGCATGTGGGATCTTCCCGAAATCGTTTTAATTGGCCACTCCGATCTTGCGTCGAGCCTTTGATCGAGGCAAAGCCAATCTCCTTTTTTTTCAAATATTTTTCAATAAGGGCGATCATTTCAAGATATTGAGAAAAGACGACGACCTTTTGCCCGCTTTCTCTTGCCTCCGAAAGGAGTTCAATGAATAAATCCCATTTTCCAGAGGTCAGTTCTAGCTTGTGGCCTTCGATGAGCGCAGGATGATCGCAAATTCGCTTGAGGGTCGATAGAGCGGAAAATATATGGACGTAAGAGACAGGTTTTTCTGTATCGCAAAGTTCCTGGTAGACGGTGTTTTTCATTTTGAAAGCGACTTGCTTATAGAGCTCTTTTTGAGAGTGGGAAAGATCGCAATAGGAGATCACTTCCGTTTTTTCGGGCAGATCGAGAAGCACTTCGCTTTTTTTGCGCCGCAGCATGAAAGGTTTGACAAGTTTTGTAAGTAGCTCTCTTTGTTTTTCATTTTTTTCTTTTTCAATGGGAGTGACAAACATTTCTCGAAACGCGGCGTCAGAGGGCATATATCCCGGCAAGACAATATCAAAGAGCGATTTAAGTTCTCGAATACGGTTTTCAATGGGTGTTCCTGTCAGGCCAAGGCGCATTTTCCCCTTGAGATGCTTCAAGGCAGCGTGAGTTTGGGAATGTTGGTTTTTAGCAATTTGTATTTCATCGAAAATCGCGAGCTCAAAGTATAGTCCCCCAAGATCTTCTTTCCCTGTGCGTAAAATTCCATAAGAGGTGAGTAAAAGATCAAAGTCTCTTTCAAAATGATCAAGCGTTCTGGCTCCTCCGTAATAGGTTGAAACGCGTATGTCGGGAAGAAATGTTTTCAACAGTTCTTGCCAGTGGTAGATCACAGAAGTAGGGCAAACAACGAGATATTTTTTAGAAGGGGAAGATTCTTCAGAAGAGATGGCAGCTAAAAGCGCCATGGCCTGGTGGGTTTTGCCAAGCCCCATATCATCGCAAAGAAGACCTGAAAGGTGGTGACAATAGAGAAACCACAGCCAGTGAAGTCCGGTTTCTTGATAAGGACGAAGATGAGCCTTGAGCTTACTGATGTTCATCAAATGACCCGTCTCAAATCGACTGATTTGATCGAGTAAATGTTTTGTCTCTTGCGCCTCTTCATCATGAGGTAGTTTGATCTCTTCAAAGACGCTCAAACGGATCCATTCTAATGTGTTGAGCCGAATGAGCCCTTTGACTCGATCGAGCTGAGGCTTTCGGAGACCGCGGATCCAGTTAAAACGGGGGTCTTTGAGAGATAAAAGGCCGGCCTTAGAAAAAAGGTATCTTTTCTTTTGTTGGAAGCCGTCCCAAATGGTAAAAATATCGACCCAGCCAATATTTGATTCATAGATCAAATCGACAAACCACTGCTCTCCTTTCGTTCTTTTGCTGCGTAGAATTTTTCTGATTTTGAGCTCTAACGTAGTAGGTTTTTGGATTTTTGGATCAAGAAAACTGATCCAGGGTTTCAAAGGCTCTAATTCATAGGCAAGAAAGGAGGCCCCTTGGCCTGAAGAAAGCATCAATGGTTCTCGATAGCGCTCGGGGAGTCTCATCGAAAGGGGAAGCTCAAAAAACCCTTTCTCTTTTTCGTAGATAAAATGGCCAAATATTTGAATATCTTGAGGCTTTACTTCAGCAGCATATTGACATTGAGGGGCTATAGAAATTTCTTGGTCCTCAGTTAAAGAGATCGTAAGCCCTAATTGTGCAACGGGGTTTTTGGGGTTATAAAAATGCTCTACTTGTTCGAGGTCGTCTTTATGCGCTTCAATAAATGAGGCAATGCTCGAGGGTTCTACAGTAAGTCCCGGGTGTAGAAAAAAGCGGCCCTGGCTCTCTTTTTTCGTATAAAAACCTTGCCCTTTGATATACACCCACTGTCCTAGATCAAGAGTGTCTGCAAACTGGTCAGGATAGTCTAGTTTTGCGCTAAACACGAGCTGTCCTTTTCCATTGAGCTCATAAGTTAGTCTGGCTTCCAGGCTTCCAAGATGTGTTTGGAATCCAGGAAACTGAAAAAGCCATAAACGATGTTGGTTGATAAACTCGGTCACATGAGCTCTTTCAATGACTTTTTCTTTTCCTTCAAACATCCATCCTTCCAGATGATAAAATGTTTTTTTTCCGGCTAAATAGACCCAAGGGAAAAAACAATAAGAGTGTGGTTGTTGGAGATCTCCATATTGAAACACATAGAGCTCGAGGTGGAGGTTCCCAGACGAATCAAATTCCAAATGGTATTGAGCGGGGAGTTTTGTGGGGTGAATGGAAAGAAACTGCTCTAGAGTGGTCTGTGCAGAGCTTAAGACGGAAGCGATTTTTTCAGAAGGGACGAGAGGATGTAAAAGCCATTGATCTGGTTGTTTTCGATAAAAGCCTTTGAAAGGCCTATAGATCCAATTTTCATCCACAGGAATGCCAGGTGGAGGCTGCGTCTTCTCTTGGTTAACATGTTCCTTTCGCTCGATGAGTAAGCTTTTCGTTTCTTCATTGTAGGTGATCTGCTTGAGAGATTCATGAGCGCTGTCATTGACCCCCAAAGGAGACCGCGCTGTAGTCAATGTTGGGATGATAGAAGGCCAGCTGACATCAGAGATATAAAACCAAAGAGTCAGATCTGGGAAAGTGACGCTCATTTCACGAGGAAGATCCTGTTTTGTTTCAAGAAAGTGGACTTCATAGGGCTCATCAGTGTCGGCCAGCATCATGATCCATTTGGCCAGATCAGACCAAAAAGAGAGCTCATAAGAAAGTTCGTTACTTGCTTTGCCGAGGCGCCAGTAGTTAAGCTCTTCTGGAGTTAGCTGAGAGAATTTTAGGGAGGTTTCTTCAGTTTCCGCTTGCTTTGTGATGATTTCTTGAAAAGCCTCTTCAGCTCTTGTTGTTTTTAGCTCAATAGAAAAGAGCATTTTTTTCGTTTTTGAATGGCAACATTTTTTGTTGCCTTCCGTCTCAAAACAAGCAGGATCATTACCGATTTTTTTACTGCATAATTGAAACATCTGGTTCCAAAGCGACTTTTTAAAGCGGACATGAAGAGGCTCTGAAGTGTGTTGATAAATGCGCAGGTAGGCAGCAGATAGGTGAGGACATCCGTGGCCGCTTTCCGATACTTTGCATGTGCAAAAGCTATCTAAGATTTTCCCATCATCCTCGAGCTGCAAAAAAGGGAAGAAGCTCGTCTTATGATCTTTTACCTCTATGTGATAGGTTCCTCTTGAAAAAAGGGGCGCTTCGACGCAGCCCTTTTCAAAAAGTTCTTGGCCTAAAGAGAGATACTGTTGAATAAGAGGCGGCACATTTTAACCTAGTTGCATAATACGAACGCCTAAACGCTCTCCGAGGTAGACAAGCTCGGCTTTCCCCACTTTTTGTCCGCCAACGGAAAGGGTTACATCTTGGTCTGGGTCAATGGGGAGCTCTAAGAGATTCCCTGGCTCTAACTGCATGAGCTTTTCAAGAGGCATCCGCACTCTGGCCAGTTCGACTGTGATATAAACAGGAGTCTCTTTGATTCCGACGGATTCAGCTTCCTCTTCGGGAGTCTCATCTTGTAGAGTGATTTCGTCTTCTGTAGGAAGATCTTCTGGTGGCTCATCATGTGTTGACATATCTGTGGCATCCTCGTAAATAAAGGCGTAATTGAGTAGGTGAATAGAGTTTTTTTGGATATTCAGATGAAATAAAGGGGTGGCTCCTAAGGTCAAAGAGACAATTCCTTCACCATGGCGAGGATCGTAGCTTCCCTGATCTAGCAGGAGAACGTCTCCCTTTTTTAACTTGCTCCATTGCTCATGACGAAGCAAAACAGATCCTGTTTTAATCCCCAAAGTCAGTTCAATGGTTCGTAATAATCGAGGAGAGATGGAGCTGAGATTTTGTTGATTGAAATGGCGCATCCAGTGAAGACGCAGTTCATTGGGAATCAGCAGCCTTCCGCTGCAAGCTTGGGCTCCGCATTGAAGAACAAGATCCATGCAAAATGCTTTGTCTTCTGGAAGAGGAGCTTCTTCATGCAAGATAGGAGTAAACGTCTGTAGAGGATCTATGCTGGTAGCTGCATCCAATATTTGGAGAAGCACATAGCGGTAAAATCCCTCTTGTAAAAGATCAGAGCTTAGCAAGGAATCGTTCGATTCTTTGCTAAAAAGAAGGGAGGTGAGTTTGCTGATATCTTGTCTTGACATCAGCCAATAAGCAGAGGCTCCAAGAGGGGTTAAATCGACGGAAAGGACAACAAGATCCTGGCCGAGGCCCAGGGTAAGCTCTTCTTTTGTCCTCCAGCCTGGATTGGTTGGATAAATCGATAGGGGCTGAGCGCCTAAGCTCTCAGTGAGAAGAGAAGAAAACTTTTGCCAATCAAAAGGAGGAGCTGACCCGAGCAGGGGAACTTGATTGAGCTCTTGGATTTCTGGGGAGATTTTTTTAAGGGTCCACCATTGGTGTAAAGCTGTCGTCATTATTTGCGGTCCTTAGAATCTTTGAGGTCCTCTTTTTCTTTTCTATGAAATACGGGTTTATCCGCTCTATAAGAGGTTTTTAGTTGTACAGTAAAAGGGAAGTTTCCTTGTTTAAAGGCTGTGGCGAGAGTAGGAAGACTTTGGTTGAATGCGCTAACAGCTTCAGGAGATCCTGAGAGACTGATATTGAGCGCGTTGGGAGCTGTCGCATATTTGTCGATTGTGATGGTCGAGCCAAAAAATTTCGATCCTGTAAACGCTGCTGAATCTAGCGTAACCGTTGTTGTGGAAATCCCAGGACGACTGGTTGCCACATAAATGGTTCCGACCATTTGTTGCCAAAGAGCTGCTGTCTCATGGCTTGCATAAGAGGGCAATGCGGAAGCTGCGCTTTGAACGAATCCTTGGATGTCTGGAGTAAATTGCGAGACAACAGCGGGGATGGCCTCTCCTGAGGATTTTTTATTTTGCCCTTCGCCTTTTTCTTGATCTTTAGCTGTTTGATCTTGCAACGAGGAGACTGGAGGAAATTTTTCACCAGCTGGTCGAACCGCAGCTGTTTTCTCTTCCGATTTTTGCGAAAGTGCAGATTCTCTGCTCGTCATAGGCATGTTGGATGAGGTTCCCAACATAGACTCTTCGTCACCTTTAGAGAGAGGAGTCTGAGCCTCAGCTGCAGTTTGAGCTTGCTCTGATTTTGAGGGAGTGATTGAAGAGGGTTTTGGAAGTTCAGTTTCAGATGTTTTATGAGCGCTCGGCTTTTCTTCTCGGAGGGGAGAAGTTTTTTTCTCTTTGGTCGGCTCGGGATTTGTTTCAGAAGGAGCGAGTGAAGATTTGCGAGAAGAAGGATGTTTTTCTTTGTTTATCCCAGCTTCAGGAGAGGGCTCGGGCTGATAGACGTATTCATAGCGATCATCTTCATCTGGGGCTTCATTGTTTTGAGCAGGAGTTGCAGTTCTTATCTGTGGATTTGGGGGCTCGGAAAAATTTTGCTCTGGTTCGATGTCGTTAGTTGACAGATCTGTCGTCTGCCAGAAAACAGGGGAGTTGGGAAGAGACTGGCTACTTGTTTGTTTGGGGGCAGGAGTCGGGTTTTGGACGGTTGGCGCTGGAGAATAGGCAGGACTTGGCACTGGTGTAGAAGAGGAATAGTCGGCTGAGCTTCGGACGGACCGCTCAGAGCTGCCCCCTCTAGATTGTTTAGCTTCCTTCTCTGCTTTATAAAAATTGACATCTAAAGGAGACGGAAGGAGGGAAGAGGATTTTGTGGAGATTGTTTCAGATTTATTTTTATCAAGTTCAAAAGCGAGTTGGTCTCGTCTTTTACGGCTTTGTTCATCTGGGTCTACTTCGCGAACTTTTTCTATTTTTTGCATCTCTTCGCGAAATTTTTTCTCATCTGCTTTGTCTTTAGATGAGGAGGGAGAAGGAGGGGGGAGGCGTCTTATGGGATCAGTGGGCATGGTCGTTTTTCTCTTTTTTTCTTGCCTTTGCTTCTCGTTTGCGCAAAGCGTGCGTGCTAGAGCCTTGCTCGTCTTGCTCTACAGCTTCTTTTTGCTGTGTAGCATACTGGGCCTCTTTTTGCCACTGCGTTTTATGCATTTCCAGCTTTTCAACATCTTTTTTCTTTTGGAACATATCCGCCGTGGCCACATCGACCTGTTTTTGTGCGGCGTCAACGACTTTTTTCTGTTCAGTTACTTTTTTTTCTTTTTCTGCTAATTGCTGATCGACTACTTTCATGTAGAGCTTCATTTGCCCAATCTTGTCAGTCGTCGTCCCTTCATCTAGAGCATTTCTTAACTGCTCCAATTTATTTTTCTTATGAGAGAGCACTTCGTCTCTTTCTCGCATAACATCATAGAGCTTGAGCTTAGCTTTGTCTAGTAGAGCCTTTTTTTCTTCAAGAATTTTCACCGCTTGATCAAAACGGTTTTTTTTGATGTTCTTGAGTTGCTCTAGGGGGTAGCCAGATGAGTCTTCCATATCATGAACTGTACAGCAGGGAGAGAGGAAAAAGCAAATGTGGAAATTTTTATATCACTATATCTTGACTGTTTCTTTACAATAAATTAACATTATTTTTGTATGCGTTTCGAGAAGTCTGCTTCCTCAAATGGCCAAAGTCTAGTTGAACGTTGTGTTCATTCGCTGCTTTGTGTAAGATGGCGAAGCAGCGGTAAACCTATATAGCTTCCCATGAAAATAGTTAAAATAGCTTTGTTTTTTTTGGTAGTCTTCTTTTTTCAATGCTGTGGTAGAGCAGGGAATAAAGAGACGTCCTTTCGGATAGGAATCGATCCTAACTGGTATCCCTTGAATTTAGAATCTTTTCAGCCTTACGTCAATGGATTTATAGAAGAGGTTTTGTTGGCCACTTCTCAGTACTCTGGCGTTGAGGTGATCAAAGTGGAGGCTAATTGGGATTCTCTATTTGGAGGTCTTCAGCAAAACCACTATGATGCGATCTTGAGTTCCTTGCCTCCTTATTCATCGAACCAATCGAAGTATGATTTTTCTAAAAATCTAGTAGACTTGGGGCCTGTATTGGTTGTCTCTGCGGTAGCCTCTTATACCCAGCTGCAAGATCTCTCTCATGAAGTAGTAGGGGTTGTTCTGGCAGATCCTACATTGATGATCTTGCAAAAATATCCTGAGATCATTGTCCGCAAATATGAAACAGTCCCAGAGCTTTTAGATGCTCTTGCGAAGGGATCTGTAGAAGGAGCGCTTCTAGATCGGCTTACTGCTTTGAGTTTTGTTCGCGATCGCTATGCAGGAAAGTTGAAAATTGCTTCAGATCCGTTGACAGATGAAGGGCTGCGTCTTGTCTCTTTAAAAGGGCGTCAAACGCATTTAATGGATCTTTTTGAGCGAAGCTTTTCCAGGTTGGAAAAGCAGAAAAAGTTGCAAGAGCTGCAGACAAAGTGGCAGCTGTAACTGGGCTCAATAATCTGTTAAGGTAAGCTAAACTTTTAAGAAGTAAAAACAGATTCTTAACATTTACATTCTTTTTGAATTGTCTGGAGGATGGCAGGATCGGTGGGGCAAGGGGTTATCTTCCACACTGTTTCCGCATAGATGCGAATGGCCTCATCTGCTGAAAAGGGCCCCATTCCTGCAATATTATACATTGCTGTTTCGGCCCATGCTAAGGGGGCGAGAAAAAGCTCTTCGACTTTTTTTTGCGTCTTGTAATAATCAGGCAGATCTTGGAGCACTCTATACTTATCATCTTCAATGAGGTAGTGATAGATTTGATCGAAAAGCTCTGTTTCGCTGGCGCTTTGAGCAAAATGCCCTTCTTTTAAGGCGTTAACTGCATGTTGGATATTTGGGTGTGCTAAGTAGATATCCCATGATTTATAAGGCTCTTTATTTTCTTCCGCTGTTTTCCCAAAGCGAAACGGCCATGCTGCATCTCCAATCGATTGGCGCATTTCAATGTTCGCTCCATCTTCTGTGCCGATGGTAAGGGCTCCATTGATGGCAAGTTTCATATTTCCTGTTCCAGAGGCTTCCCAACCTGCGGTGGAAAGTTGCTCTGAGAGATCTGCTGCAGGGATAAGGATTTCCGCTTTGCTGACGTTATAGTTTTCTACAAAGATGATGGATAGGCGTCCGTGCATATCAGGATCGTGATTAATTGTTCGAGCAAGGCAGGTAATCAGATGGAGAATTTGTTTAGCTCGGTTGTAGCCCGGAGCTGCTTTGCCTGCAAAGAGAGATACGCGATGGATGGAGCGAGAGGCCGGGTTTTGTTTGAGTTCCTGGTAGAGCATGATGAGATGCAAAGCATTTAAGAGTTGCCTTTTATATTCATGGAAACGTTTGATCTGCATATCAAAGAGAGCGGCTGGAGTCAATGAAACCGCTTGAGGAATGATTTTTCCATTGATATCTCGAAGGGGATTTTCTTTTTTCAAGAAATCGATCAATTTTTCTTTATTTTTTTGTTTAATGGCTAAAAAAGCTTTTTGAGAAGTCTGATCTTGGGCAAAAGAGCCGAGTTTTTTAATTTGTTTAAAATCGCAGATCCATTCAGAGCCGATTCTTTCAGAGATAAACTGAGTGAGCAGGGGATTGGCTGCAACGAGCCATCTTCTTTGTGTGATCCCATTCGTAATGGGGATAAATTTGTTGGGATAAAAGCTGGCAAAATCAGGGAACAGATCTCGTTTTAAAATGTCTGTATGGAGTTTAGCCACGCCATTGACGGTATGGCAGCCTACGATGGCCAAGTGAGCCATTTTAGCTTGTCCATGTTCTAGAATCGACATCCGCTGAACTTTTGCCTCATCATTGGGATAGGAAAGTCGGATCTTGTCGCAAAATTGTTGGTTGAGCCTTTGGATAATTTTATATTGGCGAGGAAGCATCTCTTCCAGACGATGCTCATTCCACTCCTCGAGGGCTTCTCGTAGGATTGTATGATTTGTATAACTGCAACACTCTTGACAAGTAGCCCAAGCCTGGTCCCAAGAAAAGTCGTAATTTTTTGTCAGCGTCCGCATCATTTCTACAATGAGCCATGCTGGATGGGCGTCATTAATTTGGATTCTGACTTTATCTGCAAATTCTGATAAATCCCCGTAGCTGTGCAGATGTCTTCGAAGAATGTCTTGCAGCGAGGCTGATGCCAACAAAAATTCTTGCTTGAGGCGAACTCTTTTTCCAAGTTCTGTATTGTCATTGGGATAAAGTACATCCGTTAAATTGGTGTTTTCGGCTGCTTGTCCTAAAAATCCTGCATTGTACCTTTGGAGCTGAAAATTTCGGGGGGATTCTTTGGTAGACCATAGCCTTAGTGTCAGAACTGTAAAATCGGGGTTGCTCGCATAGCCGACAATAGGCGTGTCAAAAGGAAGGGCTCTCACTTCTTCCGGTCCTTCGAGTAAATAGACTTCATCTCCGTGTTTGTTTTGTGCTTGTACAAGTTGACCTGAAAAATGGACGTTGGCTGCATAGATATCGCGTCTACTTTCCCAAGGATTTTGATTTAACAGCCAGCAATCAGGGCGCTCTACTTGATCGCCTGCCCAAATCTCTTGTTCGAAAATCCCATATTGGTAACGCAAACCGTAGGCGCGCGCAGGATAATGCAAGGTGGCGAGCGAATCTAAAAAACAGGCAGCGAGCCTTCCTAAACCTCCGTTGCCAAGGCCTTGATCGGGCTCAAATCCAACAAGATCTGCGTAGGAGAGATTTGCTTTTGCAAGAGCAGCTTTTACTAGTTCTTCTCTATGTACATTGCTGATATGATTAGAAAGCAATCTTCCTGGCAAGTATTCCATGGAGAGGAAATTGACTGTTCTGATTTTTTTTGTATGAAACGTATCGAGCGCCGCCGCCCAATTCATGATCGCTTCTTCTCTTAAAACCGTGCAAAGCGCCGTGTAAAATTCCTGGATTGTGGCCTCTTCAGATCTTCGCCCGTTTTGGGTGAGCATAAAGAGTTTTATCTGCGCAAGGATCTTGTCTGCTTGATGATTGATGTCCATAAAAGATCTAATAACAGATCTTGGGATTTTTTCTGGGAAAATTCTCAGGATGATTTAACGAAATGTCCCGAAAAGGAGTGTCCATAGAACGATGTCTAGAAGTATAACTCTTGTCCAAAAAATTGCATTCATGCGTCCTCCCTATCTAGTTTGTATAAGCACATAGAATGTCATGTGGTTATCAAGTACATAATTATTCAGAGAGTTTTTGCAATATAGACATATTTCCCCGAAAAATCGAGAAAAACAAGGTGGTCGCGGAAAAATTCCATACCTAAAATTGCATCTATTCGGACTGGAATTTTGATCGGAATGCGACGAAAATTGATTGCACCGAAGTCATGTTCCTGAATTTGAAAGAAGGGGTAGTTTAACTTATTTTTGGGTTCCCATAGCGCTTGTTCCAAAGACTGCGTTCCTTCTATTTCAGCATTTAATATATTATACGTAGAACCTGTATCTAACATGCAAAGCAAGAGGCCTTTCGGTGTATTGGCTTCAAATTCGACCAGTCCTTGCTCCAAAAAGAGGGGAGTGCGAACAAAGGTTTCGACAGCATAGCCTTGCTTTTTTAATGTATCCAAACTGTCGCAGAAAGCAATTTGAGAATTTTTTATATCTATCAGCAAATTTACAGTATAAAAAAGTTCCCATCCCAATCTCCCGGACTCACCGGGAGACGGGTCCTCTCCATTTTCAACCCAGACAGAGTCTCTGATAAATTCCGGATGATCTTCTTGTAAGATAGGATGACTAAAAGACATTGCACCAATTGTAACGTTAGGAATTCGATAGAAATTGGTTGGATAGGATATGCCTCGAACGCCATATCTAGGTTTGTTACAAATAAATGTTTTTGGAGCGATCTGATCAGTCAGATTTTGAGCGATAGAAAGATCTCCTCGGAAACCTGTATCAAGTTCCAAGGAAAACATTTTGCCACTGATATCTATATTTATGCAGGGGGACTGAATAGACGAAAATTTAGTAATTGGAATGGGTACGAAGAAAGTTGTTTTTTGCTCTGAATCTATTCTTTCTATTGGGGCATTTTTCTGTTTTTGAGATAAAGAGCAGCTCTCGAACCAAAGAAGAAGTAAAATGCCAAATATTCTCACGCTCATCTATACCTACATAAACTTAAAATTCTGACTGGTGCCAAAATTCTTTAGAATAGAGGTTTGCAAAAGCTGCAATATTAAGTCAATATGGCAGCTTTTGCTATTGTTCTTATGGATTGGTTAGTTTTTCCTTGACTGTTCGTCGTGTCTTACAGAAACATCAACGTTTCCTGTTCCATCGCTTTTCTGTTCAACCGTCACTTGGGCAGAATTGCCTTTGTCATCATGGACTGTGCCTGTGGCATACCCGCTCAATTCAATGCCATCTTTACCTCCCCAACCGCATGAGATTCCTGCTTCGGCGCTAGCCCCGCTTCCTCTATGATGCTCTCGAGCCATGCTTTGTGTTTTCATTGCAAGTTCTGAGAGAATTTCTTGAGGGACAAAAGTTTTTGTCGAAAAAAACGGGCCGTTTTCCCAAGAAAAAATCGCTTGGTGAAATTCTGGAATAGATAAAGCCGTAGGCTTGAAAAAATCATCAAAATCTTGACTAAAGTCATTAAAATCGGCGCTACTTACTTCAATGGACATAACCAGTTCTCCTTGTGTTTGCTAGGTTTAAAAAGGAGAACATTTTGGATATTTTTCTTATATAGTCAAGTATTTTCTTAAACTGACAGGGGAAGTGTGATCCTACTAAGCAGGGCGCAGTGATCAGAGAGAGCGTCTCTTTGTTCAAGAGGAGGTTTTTCGGAATCAAAGCCGACCTGATGAATTTCTGTCATAATTTCAGCTTCTTCCGAGACGAAAGTATAATCGAGGACTAGGTCTTTAGAAGATGTTCTGCCCATGAATTTTGTGCACCATGCATCTCCTCCCCAGGTGGGCTTTCCAGCAACATTTTGGCCTCTATGCAAGAATCGAAGAGTGTTTGTAGAAGGCTCTTGAACGGAAGATCTGATAAGCTCGAGCGCTTCCATTGTAGGTAGTAATTCCTTTTCTTGGTTGTTGAGATCTCCAGTAAAAATGACGATTTTTCCCTTTTCATGCAGATTTTTAATCTTTTGAGCAATTCTTTCCATCTGTTTTGGACGAGATTTCTCATCCTCTGGGGTTGCTTGCTCCGGAATTTCTGAGTGTTGCAAGTGCGTGGAAACAATGGAAACAGGACAATTTGCAAGATCGAAAGATAACAGTCCTTTCTCAGAATGAGCGGCGCGTCCAGTAAGTTCTTCTCCTTTGGTAAAAGGAGTAAAAGTGATCGAGTTTCGATCGATAGGATATTTGCTGGCAACGTACATCATAGAAGAAGGTCCGACTGTTTTCGGGCCTGCCATAGGGATGATATAAGGATAATCAGAGAGTTGCTCGGACAAGAACGCAGCGTCGCAAATATCTGGCACTTCGTATAAGCAGAGAATATCTGGATCCCAATCCTTTTGTTTGATCCGATCGATATTCTTTTGAACCCTTTCCCGATTGTTATACGAGGGAGGTGTAACTCCTCCATCTGTCTCGGCATATCCTCCCGGCATAAAACAGACATTGTAAGAGAGCATGGTCAGAGTACGGTCAGCTGGCAATATTTTTGCCGAACCTTCTCGTTCGATAAAGAGATGTTTTTCAGGGCAGCTGAGGACTACAATATAACGCAGCAAGGCTCCTAAGGGAGTTGTAAATAAAGCTAATGCTGCATTTGCAAGGACTCCTATTACAAGCAAGGTAAACGCTTGTTCAAACGTTTCTGTAAGCCCTTCCCTTTGTCCGCTGGCGTAGAGATAGTAGGATTCTTGCGTTTTACAGATAGGGTCTGTGAGATAGGAAGCCGCTTTGAGCACAGTCATTTGCCAGGGCGAAGGAGAGACTGTGGCCAGTGAAGAAGAAAGGGTTAAAGTGCTGCAAGTCATAAATAATTGCTTTTTTTTCCCTTATTTTAGTCTTTTTATTAATTTATAGTAAAGATGTAGATTTTTTTAATAAATAAAAAGTCGCAACACGTAGAAACATAGAATGCTTATGAGAGCACATAAGGGGATAGTGACAATCCAGGAGAGCGCGATTTCTCGGAGCATGCGGAGGTTTAAAGCTTGAAGACCTCGAGTTAGACCAACTCCAAGGACGGCTCCAACGAGGGCGTGAGTAGAGGAGATGGGGAGCCCTATTTTTGAGGCGATAAGAATGGTGATAGCGGCGCTAAATTCAGCAGAAAAACCGCGGGAGGGAGTCAGCTCGGTGATTTTTTTGCCGATGGTTTCGATGACGCGCCAGCCCCATGTTGCAAGGCCAATGACGATTCCTCCTCCTCCGAGAGCTAAAAGCCAGAGGGGGGTAGAAGAGTGCAGTTGTAAGGAGTGCGTTTTGATGACGGAGAGGACGGCGGCGACAGGTCCGATGGCATTGGCCACATCATTCGCTCCATGAGCAAAGGCGATGAGACATGCGCTAAAGATTTGTAAGAGAACAAAGATCTTTTCGGTTTTTTCAAGGGCGATAGCTTGAGAAAGTTGAGAGCTCGAAATGGACTCTGATTTCGTCATGAATCCAACTAACTTAAAGCTGCCTAAAAATGCGATCAGTCCAAAAGCGCCCGCTATAGATAGGGAAGTAAAAAGGCTGCACTCTATATGAAGTTGCGGGATTCCTCCACGAAGAAGGGTAGCGAAGAGGGAAAAAGAAACAGCAAAGGCCCATAGAGGCAAGAACTTTTGCATGGCCTCCGAGGGGCTTAGGGAAGAGAGGATTTTTTTTTGGATGAACCCGAAGAGAAAATACGAGAGGATCCCGCTCAGAATGGGGGAGATGACCCAACTTGCGGCAATCGCGGCGATTTGTGACCAAAATATCGCATCGACTCCTCCAATAATTAAGCCAAATCCTGCAATAGCGCCAATGAGTGCGTGAGTTGTAGAGACGGGAAGAGCAAAGTAAGAGGCGATTTGCAGTAAAATGCCTGTGGCAAGAAGTGAGCTCATCATCCCAAGCACGAATACCATGGGATCTTCTGCAAACATAGAAGGGTTGATGATTCCTGTTTGGATCGTCTCGGAAACATGGGAGCCCATTAAAAAAGCTCCTGAAAATTCAAGAATAGCGGCTAGATAGATAGCTTTCTTGAGAGTGAGAGCCTTCGAGCCGACAGATGTTCCCATTGCATTGGCTACATCATTGGCTCCAATATTCCAAGCCATGTAGAAGCCGAGCAAAAGGGTAAAAGTTCCTAAGAACCAGTCCATCCTACTTTTTTAACTCAAGAGAAGATAAAACACAATTGTGATCTTGAGGTGTTAAAGAACGGTATTCTCCTACAGGCAAGCCCCCTAAAAAAAGAGCGCCAATTCGAATACGAGTAAGTTCTGTAACGGTGAGTTTCGCCCGTTCTGCAAGGATGCGCACCTCGTGTTTTTTTCCCTCTTTTACGCAGATCTTAAACGTGCCGCGACGCACTTTTGAAACCATTACGGGTTTAACCCATTTGTCATCTACGCGAGCCCCTTCAGCGAGGACTTCTAGGTGATGCCCTTCGATCTCTTGAAGAGTTTTGACAAGATATTCTTTGATAATGTTTGAAGAGGGGTGGATGACTTTATTTGCAAAATGTCCATCATTTGTGACGAGCAGCAGCCCTGTCGTGTCTCGATCTAAGCGCCCTACAGTGAATAAACGTTCGTCTCTGTCAAATAAATCGAGTACAATCCGCTTATTGCCGGGTCTTACATTCGTGCATAGATAGCCGGCTGGCTTATTGAGCATGTAGTAAACTTTTTTCTGTTCTGAAGTGACAAGCACTTCATCGACGTGAATTTGATCGGTGTGCCAATTGACTTGGGTCTGTGGGACTTTAATCACTTGGCCATTGACCTTTACGCGTCCGGAGAAAATAATTTCTTCACACGCTCTTCTAGAGGCGATGCCGGCAGCGGCCAGCGCTTTGCTTAATCTTTTGCTTTCCATATGGGTAGGCAGTATAGAATAAACCAGGATTTTGGTATACTGATTTGGAGTATTTTATGGCTGTTAAAATTATTTTAATGAGACACGGGAAGTCTGTGTGGAACCAATCGAATCTATTTACGGGTTGGGTAGATATCCCTTTGTCTGAAAAAGGGATCGAAGAAGCTGTCGAGGGGGGTAAAAAAATCCGGGAAATGCCGATCGATATCATCTTTACTTCTACTTTGATTCGGGCTCAGATGACGTTGGTGCTCGCGATGAACCAGCATAGTAGCGGCAAAGTGCCGGTGTTTCTCCATCCTCATGAAGGGAAATTGGGAGAGTGGGGCCATATTTATAGCCAAGAGGCCAAAAAGCAGACGATTCCAGTATACAGAGCTTGGGAGCTCAATGAGCGGATGTATGGGGAGCTTCAAGGGCTAAATAAAGCGGAGACTGCTGAAAAATATGGCGCTGAGCAGGTGCAAAAGTGGCGCCGCAGCTATGATATCGCTCCGCCTGGCGGGGAGAGTTTGGCGATGACGGCAGCTCGCACATTGCCTTATTTTCATAAACATATTGTGCCTCGGCTCCAAGAAGGAAAGCATGTATTTGTCTCTGCTCATGGAAATTCTCTTCGCTCGATCATCATGGATCTAGAGCAGCTGAGCCATGAAGAGGTGGTTCATTTGGAGATCGCGACAGGCGAGCCGATCATTTATACGTACGAAAAAGGGAAGTGGTCTCGTGATTTATCTTGATAATCACTCTGCTGCGCGTCCTTGCGCTGCCGCTTTAGAGTGGATGAAGCCTTATTTGTTTGAATCTTGGGGAGCAGGTTTTGCCCCTCATCGGATGGGACAAGAGTTAAAGGCCTCTTTGGAGCCTCGCTATCAATTGCTTTATGATTTTGTAGGCGCCGGTGCGGAAGATACTTGCGTCTTTAACTCTTCGGGCGCTGAAGCGGTGAATCAAGCGCTTTGGAGCGTCTTTTTGCAAACGGCGAGAAAAGAGGGGAAGTGCCATTTTCTCATCAGCGCTCTTGAAGATGCTCCCACGACCGAAATGATGCAGCGGCTTGAAGAGTTAGGGTGTTTTGTCAAAATCATTCCTGTGACAGCCTCAGGACAAATAGACCTGGAAAAATTGGCGTCGATGATTAGTCCTCGGACGGCCCTTGTCAGCATGACGATGGCCGATGGGCTGACAGGTGTCTTGCAGCCATTCGAGGAGGTTTCAAAGCTATGTCTTGAAAAAGGAGTTTTACTCCACCTCGATGCTTCTTATGCAATCGGAAAACTGTATTTCTCTTTTGCAGAGTTGGGAGTGGATTATTTGAGCTTTTCCGGAGATCGGATGCATGCTTTGAAAAGTTCAGGCGCTTTATTTGTGAAATCAACCGCACCTCTTTCTCCTTATATCTTGGGAGGATCTGAGCAAGGGGGCTTTCGCGGAGGCGCTTTTGATGTTGCGTCTTTCATGGGACTTGCCGCGGCAGCTTCGCAGTCACAGCTTTTTTTGGATCGAATGAGCTTGGAAACGGTACGTCTTAGAGATTTATTTGAGTCTGAGCTGATGAAACAAATCCCAGAGATTCAAAGTCCGTTTATTGATCAGATGCGTCTGCCAAATACTTCAATGCTTATTTTTCCTCGCATTCATGCAGAGCTCCTTTGTTATACCTTAAATAAAAAAGGGGTGTTAGCGTCTTTAGGTGGGGCCTTTTCTCAACCTCTTTCTTCTTTATTGCAACAAATGGGCATCGATTCTTCCCTTGCAGAAAGTGCGATGAGTTTTGTTTTGAGCCGCTATACGACAGAAGAGGAAATTCTTCGTGCAGTCGATCTGATTGTTGAATCTGTTCTTTCCTTGCAGCGCTTATCGGAGGAGCTCTAATGTCTTTAAAGCAGCTGATTCGCCCCCATTTATGGGAGGGGTTTAGTAAAAAACTTCGGGAAAAAGTGGATCGGCTCCATTATGTAGGGTTTTTTACCTTAGAAGAGGCTCAGCAAAGACATATGCGGCTATGTGTAGGTAAAGAAGGCCTTTTGTCTTTTTATTGGCTAGTTGATGAATCCGATGGGGTGATTGCTGATGTGAGATTTCAAGCTTATGGTCCGATCGGACTTGTTGCGGCAGGAGAAATTGCCTCTGAGCTCGTTCTTAGGAAAAATTACGATCAGGCCTTGCGTATTTCAGCAGATCTTTTGGATCAACATGTTCGAGATCGTAAAGACATCCCAGCATTTCCTAAAGAAGCTTATCCTTTTCTCAATCAGGCGATTTCAGCGATTGAAGACGCCGCTTCAAAGTGCATGGATATCCCTTATACCGTCGAATATGACGCAACTCCGATTGAATATGATTTTGGAGAGATTCCAGGAGGTATTCCTGGTTGGGAAGATTTCCCTACTTCGCAAAAACTTTCTCTCATCAAAGAAGTGATCGATAAAGAAATCCGACCTTATGTCGAGCTCGATGCCGGAGGGGTCAATGTCCTTGCGATTAAAGATGAGAAGGAAGTTGTGATCTCTTACGAAGGGGCTTGTGTTACGTGTCACTCTTCTACGGGCTCTACCTTGAGCGCGATCCAACAGATTCTGCGCGCCCGTGTTCACCCAAGTTTAGTGGTTGTCCCAGAGTTGTAAGGTGAAATGAAAAAGAGCTGTCCTTCATAAGAAGTTATATGAGGGGCTAAAGCTCTCTTGCCTATAGATCTTTAAGTGGTTATAATTTTTTTCTCTACATTTGTGAGAAATTTTTATGTCTGCTATTTCTTTATCTCAAAATTTTTTTTCTCTTCTTAAAAGCCGGGAACTTGGCGCTCGAGTTCCTTTATTTACCGGTCAAAATCTTCTGATTCAAAATATTCAAGAAGGCAACTATACAAAAACACTTTTTAATGGAGTAGGGCTGCAAATAAAGGCATTCGATGTTAAAGATGATTTCATCGTAACTGCTAGCGATGTGATTAAACTTTGGAATCTAAAAACTGGACAATGTCTATGGACGTTTGCTCCTACCCCAAAAGTGTATTGGGGAAAAACGATAAAAATTGTAGAAGGTCATATTGTTTGCTCTGGATTCGTAAAAGCTACAAGGCAACCATATAATGGTACAATACGAATTATAGATGTTAAGACGGGTGTTGAAAAGTTTGCGATTACAAATCGTCTATTAGAAATTGACAAAGTATGCGCGATTGGTGGAAGAATATTTTGTGTCTTTGGGCAGGTTATTGGAGAGTGGGATTTTGAGGGGAACTTTATTCGGCGCAGAACTTCAGAAAAACTTGATGGTCAGAAAGCTCAGTTTCTTGGATTAGGAAAGTTTTTAGTTTTTGCTTATAATAATAGAATCATAATGCGTGATATACAGAAAAATACTGTAAGAAAGTTTGAATTAGACACAGAACAGGGGAAGCCAAAGATTTCAAGCGCTCATATCGAAGGTCATCAGTTAATTTGTGGATTTAATAGTGATGAAACAAAAAATAGTTCTCATTGTTGTGTCATAGATCTTGAGAGAAGAAGTATTACTGATCAATATGAAGTGATAGGGGCGTTTGTAGATGACGAAACTTCAGAATTTGGTCAGATAGTGACGGTTCTTAAGAAGGAAGAATGGGTATATTTAGGATATACAACTGGTGCGGTGGTGGCTGTTAACTTAATTGAAAAAAAACATGTTGTTTTGGGTAAGCATCCATCTTGTGTTTCTCATTTGGTGATAGACGGATTTGTGTTAATAAGTGGGAGCAGTAAATCAGAGAACACGTCTAGTTCTGGGGAATTAAAATTCTGGGATATCAGATCTATGAAGGAAATAGCAACAAAGAATTTTTCAAATTTGATTAAAATTTCATTTGTTGCTGGAAAAGTATTCACTGCTACTGACTACTCTTTAGAACAGTTCGATTATCTTGTTGCTCATAAAGGTGAAGAGATAGCAAAAAAATAGTGAGTCGACAGTTTTTAACCACCGATCACTACGAAGAAATTCGTTTTTCTATCACCAGTTTGTCTGCTGGTCGAGTATTACGCTCCGATACGCTTCAACTTGTACTAGATGATCCAGAAAACGCGAAAATGTGGACTGACATCATGCAGAAAATGGATACGGTGGAGCTATTAACTCCTCAAAACATTTCCTGTTTATCTCTTGTCGACAAAAGGAAGGGCTTCCACAGGAGAATCTGGGAGCTATCTTCGAAGCAAGAATTGACAGACCAGACTTTTTCTAAGGTAGTAGAAGATCATCAGGGGACAGGGCGATCGCACGAACAATTGATTGACAGGCAATGATTCACGAGTGTGCTGTCCTTGTTACTGGATATTTCCAGAGCTCAAAGTCTTGATCGATTGATCGGGAAGCAAGAGGTTGAGCCTTCCATCTGGAGAGATGGAATGACAGATTCCTGTCCAGGTGTTGTGCCCGTCGGAGCAGGAGATTGTTTGTCCTTTTGAGGCGAGTAGATGGTCGAATAAAGAGTGGAAGGGGGTAAAGCCTTCTTCTTTGAATCGTTGAAAATCTAAGGAAAATTGCATCTGGATTTTTTGGAGAAGCAGTTTTTTATCCCATGAATGGCCAGTTTCTTCTGAGAGAGAAGTGGCTGGCTGATCGATTTGGGTAAGGAGAGATTGATCCATATTCACGTTGACGCCAATCCCTAAAAATAGATGAGCAAGGGAAGGGTGAAAAATCGTTTCGCAAAGGATACCAGCTATTTTCTTGCCCTGCAGTTGAATGTCGTTCGGCCACTTTAGCCCAGGAGAAAGGCCGTATTTGAGAAGAACTGATGCGCAGCTGAGAGCGAGTACTTGTCCAATCGAAGTGAGATGAGGGGCATTGGGGGGCAAGGTGCAAAAAAAAGTAACGTAGAGATTAAGACCTTTCGGAGAAATCCAGATTTTTCGCTCGCGTCCTCTGCCGGCAGTTTGCTCTTCTGCATAGACACAAGAGATTTGATGCTGAGGAAATTCTCCCGCATGAGCTTTTGCGTACGTATTTGTTGAGTCGACTGTATCTAAATGGATCGTATACATATATGCTATTATTGCATAATTTAAGGATTCTATTCTATTTTCAGCAGAAGGTGAGTCAATGATCTGGAATCCTCGAGTTTTCTCACGCATGGATTGGCGTGTTTTCCCTGTCGTGGGCTGCTTAATGGTGATCAGCCTTCTTGTGATCTCTTCTATGACGGCCAATCAAGATGCCGAGCAGTTTGTGTTTTGGACTCCTCTTGTCAAAACGCAGGTGCGTTGGTGTTTATTAGGATGGGTGGTCTTTTTTTTTGTTGCGGGGTTTGATTACCGGAAACTTCGTGATTGGAGTCTTTTTTTGTATGTGCTGATTGTTCTTTTGCTCATTGGTCTTTTTTTTGTGAGTTCTATTCAACATGTGCACCGTTGGTACCGGATTCCTGGCGTCGCTAGTTTTCAGCCCTCTGAGCAAGCAAAGCTTGTTATGGTGATTTTTTTGGCGTGGTTTTTGGAGCGAAAAGGTAGAGCAGTGGGGTCTTTGCAGACAGCTTGTCAAATTGGTTTGGTCGTAGGAGTCCCTTTTTTATTAATCTTAAAACAGCCTGATTTAGGCACGGCGTTGATTTTATACCCAATCGCTCTAGTCATGTCCTATTTTGCAGGAGTTCATCAAAGTATTTTAAAAATGCTTACTAGCTGTGGTGTGTTAGCTCTTTTTGTCGTGATGCTGATGTTTATTGGAGTGTTATCTCATGAGCAGATGCGTCCTGCCTTTACTTCGGTGATGAAAGGCTATCAGTACGAACGGCTCAACCCTGATACGTATCATCAAAGAGCCTCGCAGACAGCCATAGCTCTTGGAGGATTGACGGGGAGCGGCTGGCATAAAAGTGAATTTTCCTCTAGAAGATGGCTGCCAGCTGCCCATACGGATTCGGTCTTTGCAGCTTTTGGGGAAGAGTTTGGTTTTGTGGGACTTGTTTTCCTGCTGTTTCTTTTTTATCTTTTGATCTATTTTAGTTTTCAGGTGGCAGTTGTTGCAAAGGACCCTTTTGGCCGTTTTGTGGCCGCAGGGTTGGCTGCATATTTAGCCATGCACGTCATGATCAATATAGGGATGATGTGCGCGCTTTTGCCCATATCGGGGGTTCCTTTGATCTTTGTGACCTATGGAGGTAGCTCTCTTGTCACGACGATGGCGGCTCTTGGAGTATTACAAAGTATTTATAGCAGAAGGTTTATGTTTTGATGGTTAACCATACGTTTATTTTATCCCCCGGCCTCTGGTCTGGCGAGGGGAAAATTATCATGAATATGATCGACGAGGAGCTCCTATTCACTACAGAGTGGGTTGTGCAGCAGCCTGATTTTTCTGGTAAGGTGGAGTGTATGCAAACAGTTCAGATCCAAGGGCTTTCTGAAAGCATGAATAATGAGCTGACATTTTACAATTTTCAGCCAAAGCAATTTTCTGTCGATATGGAAAATCAAAATATTGGGCAGATTGCGGGCTGTGGGGTGATTGATGAAAAGATGATTGCCTGGGAATTTCGGAATCCTGAAATGCAGTTTGAAGGGTATGAAACCTACCTTTTGCAAGAAGATGGCAGTTATTTGATGCGAGGAGAGTATATTACGTCCGATCATCAATTCCGTACGCAGATTGAGGCGCGGCTTTGGGCAGAGCCTAGGCAGTTGCCGCCAAGTTCGAATGAATCGCAAGAAAATGGAGAAGTATGAGCGTGTGGCGCCAATGGTTTAAGTATCTTGTTTGTTTGTTTTTAAGTGCTTGTGGGACAAGTGGCGCTTTAGTCACGATGAACTCATTTCACGACGTTCCTGTAGGAGCTACCACTTCAGAGGTCACTGAGCGTTTGGGTGAGCCTTATGCGATTCATCGGCATTCTAATGGGACAGTGGAATATGAGTACATTGAGCGGATTAGTGCAGGTGTACGCAATTTCGAAGAGAACCATTATTTTTTAGTCTTTAAGGACAATAAACTTATCTCTAGAAAAGTGAAAACGACAACGCCCCCTCCTTATCGATTTGACAGTTATGAAATGCAGACGACACAGAGTGTGCCGTCGAATTAAGCTTCGCATAGGAAAGTCTGACAGATTTTCCTATGCACCTCTATTTAAACAATTTTTACATATTTTTCTTGTTGGTTTTTTGAGGATCTCTTACAATTTTCCCTATTTATCACCCTGAATGAGGAGGAACGTATGGAAATAGATCTAAGAAACTCGTTAAGCTTTAACGGGATTTTTAACAATTTGGCAGTATCTTCTGTCGAAAAGCAAAAGATAGCACAGTCGGATTATGCAGTTTCTGCTGCACAAACGTCTTATAATTTTCAGCAGATAACTTTTAATGCAACAACCGTTGGTATAGTAGCCGCAGTTGTCTTTGCTACTTTTTCTTATCTTTCTATCCCAGTAAGTGGGCTAGCGATAGGAGCTTTTTGGTTCACACGTCAGGTTATTGTAGCTGATATTAATAGGTTTTTAAGTTCGCCAAAGGACGTGGATGAATCAGAAAATTCTGAAAAAATTCAAAGTAAAATAGAAATCTACCACGTTTCGGTGCCATTTGATTGGAAAGCTGTGGCTCACAAAATTGTTTGGCCTTTTAGCATTGTGCTATGGAGAAATACGATCCCGGCTGAAAAGCTTGTTAAATTTTCAGTTTCTGAAGAAGGATACGCGCCGCGTCAGCAGTATCAATAAGACCGTTTTACACGATAATGTCGCAGAAAGGGGGGAAGCATGAGCGTCCGGAGACATGGTTTACGTATCTTGTTTGTTTGAGTCTAAGTGTCTCTAGAAGGGTGAAAACCACAATGCCGCTTCCTTATCGATTTGATAGTTATGAAATACAGACGACACAGAGTGTGCCGTCGAATTAAGCTTTGCATAGGAAAATCTGACAGATTTTCCTGTGCACGTCTATTTAAACAATTTTTACATATTTCCCTTGTGGGTTTTTTGTCGATCTCTTACAATCTTCCCTATTTATCACCCTTAATGAGGAGGAACATATGGAAATAGATCTAAGAAACACGTTAAGTTTTAACGGGATTTTTAACAGTTTAGCAACATCTTCTGTGGATAAGCAGAAAATAGCCGCCGAGCACCGTAAACCTGCTATTGCACAAACATCTTATAATTATCAGCAGATAGCTTTTAATACAGCAACTGTTGGTATAGTAGCTGCAGCTGTCTTCGCTACTTTTTCTTATCTCTCTATCCCAGTGAGTGGGCTAGCGATAGGAGCTTTTTGGCTTGCGCGTCAGATCATTGTAACTGATATTAATATGAAAATATCAGGTTTTGTAAAAGATGTGGATCAATCGGAAAATTCTGAAAAAATTATGGATGCAATGAGTGCCAAAGGCGTTTCGGTGGCATCTGATTGGAAGGCTGTGGCCCACAAAATGACCTGGCCTTTTGAGATTGTATTATGGAGAAATACGATTGTTTCTGAAAAAACTGTTAAAGGATCTGCTGGGCTGGGATATACTCCAAGCGCGCAGTATTAATAACACCGTTTTACATAACAATACCGCCCCCTGTAGGAGGCGGTATTCGAGCTTTCTCTTTATGCTTTGATCTTAATATCGACGCCAGCGGCCACAGGCAGAACCTTTAGCTTGTCAATCGTATCTAGAGTAGGATCTAAAAGATCTAACACGCGGATGTGAGTTCTTTTCTCAAACTGCTCTCGCGACTTGCGGTCGACGTGAGGGGAGCGAAGAACGGTGTAGATTTCCCGCTTCGTAGGAAGAGGAATAGGGCCTACAACACGTGCGCCTGTCCTTTTTGCTGTTTCAACGATATCTTGCACAGAGCGATCCAGCGTTCTTTGATCGAACGCTTTTAGCCGGATGCGTATTTTTTTTCTAGGTTGTTTTGTTGCCATACACTCTTTACTTCTTACAAATTTCTTCTTGGATCTTGGTTGGAACCTTTTCAAAGTGGCTAGGTTCCATAGTATAAGTCGCACGGCCCGAAGTCATCGAGCGAAGAATGGTCGAATAGCCGAACATTTCGCTGAGTGGTACTTCTGCAGTGACATCAATGGTGCTTTTTAATGTGTCTTGACCGAGAATTTTTCCGCGGCGTCTGTTAAGATCTCCGATCACGTCCCCTACGCAGTTGTCTGGCGTAGTAGCAACGACTTTCATAATCGGTTCTAGGATCACCGGCTTTGCTTTACGCGCAGCGTCTTTTACAGCCATCGAAGCACAAATTTTAAAGGCCATCTCGTTCGAGTCGACTTCGTGGTAGGATCCATAAGTGATCGAGACTTTCATGTCGATCAATGGATAGCCTGCAAGCACGCCTGTTGTCAATCCCTCTTCAATACCCTTAATACACGCAGGAATGTATTCTTTTGGAATCACGCCGCCAACAATTTTGCTGACAACTTCGTTTCCTTTTCCTGGTTCGTTTGGTTCGATTTCCAAACAAACGTGGGCGTATTGACCGCGACCGCCTGACTGCTTGATATATTTTGTCTCAGAAGATCCTGGCATGGTAATGGTCTCTTTGTAAGAAACCTCAGGTTTTCCTACATTGGCCTCAACGCTAAACTCGCGAAACATTCGATCGCGAAGAATTTCCAGATGAAGCTCTCCCATCCCTCTGATAATGGTTTGTCCAGTCTCTTCGTTAGTATTCACTCGGAAAGTAGGATCCTCTTCAGAAAGCGCAGACAATGCAAGAGAGAGTTTTTCCCGATCTGCTTTCGATTTTGGCTCGATTGCCATCGAGATCACAGGCTCAGGGAAGTTCATCTTCTCAAGAAGAAGAGGTTCGTCTTCTAAACAAAGGGTATCGCCAGTGCTCGTATATTTCAATCCGATACACGCAGCAATATCTCCTGTATAAAATTCATCCTTATCTTTTCGTTGGTTGGCATGCATTTCCAATAGACGAGAGACTCGCTCGCGCTTATCTTTTGTCGTATTGAGTAGCGCTGTTCCTTTGGAAAGGGTTCCGCTATAGATACGAATAAAGGTCAATTTTCCAACGTAAGGGTCGGTCATGATTTTAAAAGCGAGTGCTGCAAGAGGGCTGTCATCAGAAGGCTTTATCTCAAATTCTTCATCAGAATCGACTTTATGGCCTTTGATCATCCCTCTATCTAGTGGTGACGGCATCCAACGAACGATCGCATCGAGGATCTGCTGGACCCCTTTGTTCTTAAAGGCGGTGCCGCAAAGAACAGGATTGATCTTGTTGTTGATGACCCCTTTGCGGATGACCTGATGAATCTCTTCAATAGAGAGGCTATCTGGATCTTCCAGCACCTTGGTCATAAACACATCATCGGTATCATCAATGGTGGCAAGCTCTTCGAGCATAGAGAGGCGCATTTTTTGGCACTCTTCAAGAAGATTTGCTGGAATCTCTTCGATATCGTACTTGGCTCCCATGGTCTCATCATGGAAGAGGAAGGCCTTCATCTCGATCAGATCGACCATTCCTTTGAACCCAGACTCTGAACCGATAGGATAGTGGACAGGGACTGCGTTGGCATGGAGCTTCTCTTTCATAGAACGAATCGCGTTAAAGAAGTCGGCTCCTGTACGATCCATTTTGTTGACAAAAACGACTCGAGGAACTCCGTAGCGCTCTGCTTGACGCCATACTGTCTCAGATTGCGGCTGCACACCGGCAACGGCGCAAAATACAGCAACGGCTCCGTCAAGAACCCTTAAAGATCTTTCCACTTCGATGGTGAAGTCGACGTGCCCTGGAGTGTCAATAATATTAATTTTACATTCTTTCCAGTGGACCGTGGTAGCGGCGGAAGTAATTGTAATTCCACGTTCCCGCTCTTGTTCCATGAAGTCCATTGTCGCGGCTCCTTCATGAACTTCTCCGATGCGGTGCACCCTTCCCGAATAGAACAAAATACGTTCGGTAGTGGTTGTCTTGCCCGCATCAATGTGGGCCATAATCCCCACATTGCGAACGTTTTGTATCAGATCTGTGTCTGGACGTTTACCCATAAATGAAACTCCTTACCATTTGTAGTGGGCAAAGGCTTTGTTTGCCTCAGCCATGCGGTGGGTGTCATCTTTTTTCTTGATCGTCGTCCCCTGATTGTAGTAACAATCAGTTAGTTCTGATGCAAGGGCTTCTTCCATAGCTCTTCCTGGCTTTCCGCGGGCGTGGGTGATAATCCAGGCCATGGCCATGGCCATTCTTCGCTCTCCAGGGATTTCGACGGGTACTTGGTAGTTAGCTCCGCCGATCCTACGGGTTTTTACCTCTAAAGAGGGCTTGGAATTTTCAAGTGCCTGTTCAAAAGCATCTAAAGGATTATCGGTTTTGACCCGATCTGCAAATCTCTCGAGAGCACGGTACACGATTGCTCGGGCAACAGATTTTTTACCACCTTGCATCACTTTGTTGATGAACTTGGCTAAGGTATAGCTTTGATAAATCGGATCGTTTGGGATCCTGCGCTTTACAGCGCGGCGTCTTCTAGACATACTCTTTTATTCCTTACAAATAAGTTATCCTTCACCCGGCCCTTGTTGGTTCAAAGACCTGCTCATGGTTTTGCTTAGAACTCTCTAAACAAAGCCGAGAGCAAGGAAGCCGATACTAACGGCATCCTGGCATTACTTAGGACGTTTAGCCCCATACTTGGAGCGGGATTTTTTTCTATCTTTCACTGCTGCGCAGTCAAGGGCTCCACGGACGATGTGGTAACGGACGCCTGGTAAGTCTTTTACCCTGCCTCCTCGAACGAGAACGATGCTGTGTTCCTGAAGGTTATGTCCTTCACCTGGAATATAGGCAATGATCTCTTGGCCATTCGATAGACGAACCCAAGCTACTTTCCGCAGCGCTGAGTTTGGCTTCTTTGGCGTCTTTGTCTTCACCTGGAGGCAAACTCCACGGCGTTGTGGGCATTCTTGTAGAGCAGGAGACTTGCGTCGTTTGACCTTATCTACGCGGCCTTGTTTAACAAGTTGATTAAATGTCGGCATGAGAGCCTTTCTCCTAAAATAGGGTTGATACTAAGAATAGTACGGGATTATATCGGATAGGCCTATTTAAGGCAAAGGGAACGGTTTTTCTTAAAAATTTTAATGTCATTAAAGTTGTGTGGTAGATTGGTTTATATTTAAAAAGCATCCTTTAATTTTTGTTTATTGTGATAAAAAAATATTTTTTAATATATAATCAACTGTGGAAGAGGGCGGATAAAGATAAGCTTAAGACGCTAAGTTTTGTATGTGAGATCTTTTTTCCTGCTCTCTTCTATTTTTTTTTGTCTATTTTCAAAAAGGACTCTCTATGAAACGCATGATGATCTGGTTAATGGTTCTATGTTTATGTTGGATGACTCCTGCATGGACAGCTTTAGAGACACTTTCCTTGGTGGATGTTCATCATGTCATGCAGAAAATGTTTGCCTACCATGTTGAAAATAAGAATTTTAATCCGGCGCTTGTCCGTAGATGCATGAAGATTTATATAGAGCAGTTCGACCCAGAAAAATGTTATTTACTCGAAAAGGAAGTGTTGCCATATCTGCAGCTGACCGATCAGCAGCTACAAGGGATGATCCAGAGATTGCAAAATCGGGACTATAGTGATTTTTTTACGCTCAATGAGGTGATTCAGTCCTCTATTCTTCGGGCGCAAAAGTTGAGAAAGCAAATCGCTTCAGAGCTTTCATCTGCGCAGCTTCCTGAAGAGGCTCCTTCATCTATGCTTGCCCCTTCCGCGTATGCTGATAGTGAGGAGAAGCTCTTGGAAAGACAAAAAGGGCGAATGCTCCGGTTTTATACGTTTCATAAGCAGCGAACTCTCTTAGATACAATGGATAGGAGAAAAAAAGTCTATGCTCTCTTTGAGACAAAACTGAGACGTATAGAAAATCAATACGTACAAGCAGATGCAATGCTACTTTCTAGCCAGCAAAAAGAGCATTTGATTTCTTTAAGGATTTTAAAAGCGTTTGCTAAAAGCTTAGATACTCACACGGCTTTTTTTAGCCCTGAAGAGGCTTATGAGATGCGAAGAAGCCTGGAAAAGCAGTTTGAGGGAGTCGGAGTGATTTTATCCGAAGGCGTGGACGGGGTGATGATTGCTGAGCTGATTAAAGGAAGTCCTGCTGCCCAGAGCGGGCTTATTCAGATTAATGACCTACTGGTTGAAATCGATGGAGAAAGCGTTAGACAGTTTTCTTTTGAAGAGGTCATTGAAAAACTGAAAAATAAAGACAGGGGAGAAATTATTTTAGGATTTAAGCGCCTTGATTTTGAAGGGAAGCAAGAGGTCTTTTTTAAAGTGCCTTTGCAAAAAAAGCCCATTGTGATGAATGAGGAAAGAATCCAGGTAGGGTATGAAAAATATCAAGACGGCATTATTGGAAAGATTGTGCTCTATTCTTTCTATGAAACTCCAGATGGGATGAGCAGCGAAAAAGATATTAAAGAAGCGATCCGTTCTTTACAGGAAATTGGCCCTTTGTATGGACTCGTCTTGGACCTTAGAGAAAATTCAGGGGGATTTTTAAGTCAGGCCGTAAAGGTAGCTGGTTTATTTGTATCCAATGGGATCATCGTGGTTTCCAAGTATGCGAAGGGAGAGGTTCATTTTCTTCGCAATATCGTAGGCCGCAGTTTTTATCACGGCCCCTTGGTTGTTCTGACGTCTAAAATGTCGGCTTCTGCTTCTGAGATTGTGGCTCAAGCTTTGCAAGATTACGGGGTAGGGCTCATTGTCGGAGATGAACGGACATTTGGAAAGGGATCGATCCAATATCAGACAGTGACGGATGAGAGAGCTGAATTCTTTTTCAAAGTGACAGTAGGACGTTACTATACAGCTTCTGGTAAGAGTACGCAGATTGAGGGGGTCATTGCCGATATCGTAGTCCCAACTCAGTATGCTCCCTATAAAATTGGGGAAAGATTTTTAGAATTCCCTCTTTCTCCAGATCGAGTGGAACCGGTATTTTTAGATCCTTTGACCGATTTGGATGAAAAAACGCGATATCTATTCCAAAGGAAATATCTGCCCTATTTGCAGCGCGTTGTCTCTTTTTGGAAAAAAATGTTGCCGCAGCTCAAGAAAAACAGTGCAGAGCGACTGGCTCAAAACCCTCAATTCCAAGCCTTTATACAAAGGCAGGAAAAAGTGCGGGCTCGTCAGTCTTATATGCCGGTGAATACGATCGATGAGCCGATTCAAACGAGCTTGCAAGATTTACAAATGGGTGAGGCGGTCAATATTGTGGAAGATATGATCCTGCTAGAGGCTCAAAGCAGGCCTGCAGCAGATGCACCTCTGGAAAAAACGGGTTCTGGAGGGTAGAGATTTTTAAAGTTATTGCCAGAAAACTTCTTTTTTGTCACAATCTGTCCTTTCCTTAAGGCCAGATAGCTCAGTCGGTAGAGCAGAGGACTGAAAATCCTTGTGTCGCTGGTTCGATTCCAGTTCTGGCCAAACCTTTCTCTTGCTGGAGAAAAACGGAATTCCAACGGAGTTGGTAATTTCTCTTAATCACCCAAAACAGACCACCAAAATATTTTTGATGGTCGCTTTGGAGTGTCGGTTCCGTTGAATCTACGGTAATCAGTATTTGCACTCCTTTTAAGTAACTGTAAATCAAGCGTTAAGATCGATTGGTCAGAGGACTATTGGTCTTCTACTCGCTTGTAGGGAGTTAAAATGGGTTATATTCGAGAAACACCCCTTAAGAAAGGCGGTGTTCGTTATCAAGCAGAAGTTCGTCTTAAAGGCATGCCTAAAGCACTCACGGCCGTGTTCGATAGAAAAAATGATGCTAAAGCTTGGATCTCCAAAACAGAAGCAGATATTCGCTGCGGTCGGCATCAACTCTACTCAGAGGGCAAGCGTCATACTTTTTCAGAAGCAGTAGAAAGATACTTTAAAGAGCAGACTGTTTCAGTGGTTAAGAGTGGCCACCTCTTATGGTGGAAAAAAGAACTTGGCTCTCTCTTTCTGCATGACGTCAGGCCAGCTATCCTATCCGAAAAGAAACAAAAACTTTTGACAGAGCCAACCCCAAAGGGAGTTGTTCGTAGCAAGAGCACGTGCAACCGCTATCTTGCCACTTTAAGCCACTTAATGGGCATCTGTGTAAAACAGTGGGAGTGGGCTTCTGAAAATCCAGTTCGCAGAATCACAAGAGAAAAAGAACCCCGAGAAAGAACCCGCTTTTTAAGTTCTGAAGAACTCAGCCGTTTTCTTGAGGCGTGTCGTATAAGCGATAATCCTTACCTCTTTACTTTTGTAGTTCTGCTTTTAAGTACAGGGGGGCGGTATAACGAGATTCGGTGTCTTAGGTGGACCGATGTGGATCTCCATCAGGGGAAAATCACTATTACCAAGTCAAAAAACACTGACATGCGCTCCATTCCGATTCGAGGATTAGCATTAGAATTACTCCGAGATTTAGCGCAGCAATCTTCTTCAGTAGGCTATATATTCCCCAGTGAAGAAAAATCAAAGCCGCTTGAGCTTAGAAGGGCATTTAGAACAGCCATTAAACGTGCGGAGTTGAAAGGATTTCGGGGGCATGATTGTCGTCATAGCTATGCTACCGCAATGCTGGCTCAGGGCCTGTCTTTAGGAGAAATAGGCCACTTATTGGGACACCGTAGCGTCTCTCAAACACGCAGGTACGCACACTTAGTCGAATCACGCTCTATTGATGCCGTATCCAGAATGACAGAGCAAGTTTTTCAGGGAGTTGAAAATGGATGATAAAGCAAATGATCTTGTCGATGTGTTTTTGAGCATCTTTGTTAATGACCACATAGAGCCTTCAAAAGATTGGTTAGATCTTCCTGTTAAAGAATTAAACAGGCAACTTGAAGACTCTAAGCAAAAACATACCCAATCATGCATTTCAGAGAAAGATCGACGAAGGAAAGCTATTGTCGTTGATGGGTTATATATCAATGCCTTGTTGACGTTGGTTCAGGGTAAGTATTTTCTCGAAAGAGGAACGTACCTAGAATACAAAACTTATGGCAACACAACGCTGCGCAAGCCAGCTTCAGAAATCTCTGGTCAATCTCCCAGTTCATTCGAGGAGGGTGCTGAGAGTGTTCATGCAAAGAGCCTAGATGAGTTATCTCCATGGCAAGAAGAGTATTTAATCCACCTTACTACTTTTTCCCCATCGATGTTGGATTTAAAAAAGGACATTGAAAATGGGGCCGAGGAGCCAGGTAAAATGCTTGTTCTATGCAACTATTGGGCCATTACCAAATGGGATCGCAGGCATATTAAATGGCAAGCTGCCGCTCAAGTTTTTTGGCTCGATATCAAGGCGAATGCCAAAGAAGTTAGTAAAAAACTCTTTTCCAGCGAGGAGCTGGTGGATTTATTAGATTTATGGGCAAACCCAAACATTGATAAACCCCCCAATGGAGAAGAGGTTGAATTTAGAAATTTAGAAAATGTTGTCCGAATAGTTAATCCCAGAGGTGTAAAAAGAGGGCGTCCTAGAGAAGATGCGATCGCTCTTCAGTACCCTGTTTTTATTCCGTTAGTTTTTGATGTGGACCTTCGACAATTGAATTTAGAGGGTTTACAAATAGCAATATTTGTAATGGTTAAAATAATGAAAATGCAAGGAAAACCACAACAAGAAATTGCGAATCATCCTCTTATCTTCCAATATAAATCCTTAACCCTATCACATCCTTTTTTTAAAGGAATTGTCGATGAGTGGGTCAAATCAGCATTCAAAGACTGAGAAAAATAGCAGACCTTTTGATCTAAAAAGCCTGCATTTTATCCATTGTCCATTTCGGTCATTCTAACTTCAGTTTGAGTTTTTAAGGGAAATCATCTCCAGCAAGAGAATCTTGAAAACCATTTTATAGGAGTTAGATCGTGACCGCATTATTACCAGAAAAATATCTGACAAAAAAGCAGGCAGTTCAAAAATATCAATTTTTGACCCCGAATATGCTTAAAAATATTTTGTCGAAAGATATTAACGGATTCAGAAAAAAAGTCGTCCACAAAATCGGCAGGCGCATTCTTTTGGATGAGCAAGCCTTATTGCAGTTTCTTTCAGAAAGTCGGGAGCTGTAATTGTATGCATCAAGAAATAACAATGCCAAATTCCAAAGAGCCTGAAATGATGGTTTTAGGGTGTATGTTGACGAGTCTGCAATCTTTAAGCATCTCGTGCAAAATGCTCTCTGTTTCAGATTTCTATTTTCTTGAACATAAATGTATATTTCAAGCTCTCAAGGGTATATGGGAAGCCGATGGTGTAGGAGATGTTTACTTAACATGCCAAGAGCTAAAGGGGAAAAATAAACTCGAATCAGTCGGAGGACCCGCTTACGTTACAACACTAGCTCAATTTGCAGGAACATCGGCCTATATTGAAGCATATATCGATCTGCTGAAGGAATCTGCCAGTAAACGAAGAATTCTAGATTTGTCACTGGATTTACAAAAAAAAGCTCTAAGTGACGAAGATCCCCATAACATCATTATATCGGCTCAAGAAAGTCTAAAGTTGATCGAGAAAAATAAGGGAATACAAGACAGATTTTCAATCAAATTTCTTGAGCAGCTCGATAAAAATTTCCTACTTATAGAGCCTCCTAATAAACCCATGCTTTTAGAATATGTAAGTGAAAATAAGATGCCAATTGGGTTTCTTCCAAAGGGAATTGTAACGATGATTGTTGGCGCAGGAGGAGTGGGTAAAACTCACCTTCTAGCACAGCTTGTAATCTCAGTTTCAACTGGAACTGCATGGCTGGATACATTTGCAACAACAGAGCATTGCGGAGAGGGGAAAAAAGGGAATGTCTTTTTGGGTCTTGGAGAGAATCAGTACGATGATATCCACAGAGTTTTATACAAAGCTGCAAAAAAGCTAAGAAAGGCCCAGTCTGATCTTTTAAAGCCATGTCTGCTTTTAGAAGCTACTAAACGAATAGCTCCTTTTTCATTCTGTGGCCAACAAGCGGCGTTTATAGAGGATAAAAAACCAAGTCTATATTTTCGTCAGCTTAAAATGAAACTTATGGAAATGGCTCCAAAAGATGGATGGGCTCTGATAATCCTCGATCCTATTTCGAGGTTGATGGGTTCTGATGCAGAAACTGACAACGCAGCAGCGACTCAATTTATTGCTCTTCTGGAGGAACTAACAATTGATCTACCTGGGAACCCAACAATTCTTTTTGCTCATCATGTGAATAAATCAGCGATAAATAACGAAGAAAAACAAAATCAAACGGCTGCAAGAGGGGCCTCTGCTTTAACTGATGGGGCACGTCAGCAACTCAATTTATCAAAAAATTTTACTTCTGGCCTTCTCCAGCTAACAATGACTAAATCAAACTTCACAAAGATCATGGAAGCTATCGCTTTAAAGCAAGATTTTGAAGGATTCGTCGAGCACTGTTCAGAATCGGTCATTAAAAATAAGCCAAAGAAAAGTTCTCAAACTTACGCTGATGAATATGCTGGAGGATGACCTTTATGAACGAAGAATCCGACCTCATCATAGAAAATTACAAGCCTCAGATTTCAAACGATTTCCATGCTTTTTTCAAAGAGCACAAAGAATTATTGGGAGCAGAGTTTCTTCAATGCAATTATAAGCTCAATCTGCTGAAAACCGAGACTAGAAGAGTTTCTGCCCCGCACGTAGCAATTCAAATTATTAAAGAATTTCTCGTTACATTTTCTACGGAAGATCCTCTATGGATACATTTTGACATTGCTAAAAGAATTTTGGCCAAAGAAAATATCGCAGACACTTTGGCAATGGATAGTCTAGTTCGTAAATTTTTAGATAAATGCAGAGAATTAAGTGGTTGCATTCAATACCCGATTTCTCTTACGCACGCCTTGCAAGAATGTCGCCTTGAATCTGACAAAGGTGAAAATTCAATCCGCAATCCAGCACTAGAAATTTTAGAATTTGCTGAGGGCAGTGTAAATGAAAGCGAATATGGCTGCGACGGACTTTTTTTATGGGATGCAGCCTATTTATCCTTACTTTCTAACTTGGGAAGAGGTGGGCAAGAATCTTCTCAAATAATTTCCAATAAGTTGAAAGGCAACTTTCAGCATTATCATGCAACAGGAGAAGTTAAGTCTCTTTTGGATTTTTGGTTTGTTGAAGTAGACAAGGAGAATGGGATTCATTTTTTTCACTCTCCAGCCTTTTTAATCCTATGCGAAACAGTATGGAATGACATTACAAAAAAACAGTGGGATTTACAAAGACATAGCTCTCCCTCTATCGCTAAGGCTATCTGGGTATCAACAATCAAACCACCTTTACGAGGAAACTCAAAGATCATTATGAAGGAGACATCTTTGACGTGTTACTCAGAAGAGGGAAGAGCTATCGCTAATGTTCCCTGTGTAGACCCCAAGTTCATATGTTTAATTAAAAAAGGCATGGAAGAATTTGCATCTCTAACTGGACATAAGTTATTGCGATGGCAGGTGAAAACTGGCTTTTTAAACTGGCTTGAACGAAGAGAAGATCCTCGATTGATTTGTACAACAGGGGGCTACAAAGGTATAGTACATCTCATTGGATGTGATGGAGACACAAATCCAAAAACAATAGGACAAGTTAAGGCCATTCTCCATGCTCAAGCATTTGGGTGCTTTCCATTTCCCGATGGAAGCCAAGGAAATATGATTGCCTTAAGAGAAATTGAAAAACACAGAAATGGCGAACCATCAAAGATTAACATTGTTTTGGGTGATTTGATTCTTCCCAACTATCCTCATTTTTTACCAAAGGGATCAGCTCGTAGACTGATTCCCATCACCGAACTTCCTCCTCTAGTCGGCACGAAAAATACGCATGCAGCGCAGGCAATGCTTCAGTTACTGATTCTTGAAGAATTCTCTAACCAATCGAATGTGCTAGTTGAAAAGGGCAGCATCTATTTACCAATGTCCAAGTTAGAGGAGCTTGCATCGGAAGCAAAATTACCAAAAAGTAGGCTAGAAGTAGTATTATCTGCTTGGACGGAGGACAATCCCGAGAATCCTGCATTTCTTCAAAAACAGAGGGATGATTATACGCTTGGAAAGGCGTATTCACAGGTGACTAATTTTCTGGAATACCAGGGTAAGAAACGAAATGAAGGAGCTAAAGCTGGTAAGAAAGCAGCTGAATCAAAGAAAAAATTTGCGAAATCTGGTTATTCGCAAAAAAAACGCTCTCAAGAGTAGGGTTGGAATTAAGGTTACCTGACTACTCCTTTTAAGGTTACCTTACTCTTCTTTATAAAGGTTACCTAACGGCCATCATTTATCGTCTAATTTTCAAAGAGTTATGGAAATAACAAGTCTACGATAACGATAACGTACGTTATATATCGCCATTTCGCTTTAAGAGCGAAAGGCGTGGTATGTTCTCTTCTTCCTTTCTAATTGATTTTCGTAACTTGTAATAAAAATATTTTTAATGCATATTGAGTTCATATAACTATCTAAGGATTAATAAACAAAGGCTTTACTTTCATGTCAAATTCATGCCCATCTCAAGTCGCTATAGAAACCTTCGTTGTAGCCTTGAGATCAAAAAACAGGAATAGAGCAATCCAATATCTCAAGTTGACGAAGGAAATGCGGTTTAATGACTTATCGGGGAGATGGACTACTCTCGTAGAAGGCGCCATCGGATATATTCTAGATGAAGAAGAAATCATCATCCTTTCTGGAGCAACCTGGGATAAAAAGCAGAAAATGCTAGAGGAAATGATGAGTGTTTACGACAAAGGACAAATTTATGCCTTGGTGGGTGGATATCCTTGCGCTCTTGGAAAAAATGAATATGTAAAATTAGCTACCACTCCCTCTCATTGCATTGGAGAGTTGATTTAGGGATCTTATGCCAGCACCAAAAAATCATAAACCATATCCAGGCTGCGAAAATGGAGGAAGGCCAGAAAAATACACAAAGGCTTTTATCGAGAAAGAAGCTGATGCTTTTTTAGAATGGATGAAGTCCCCAGAAAGCCTTTACTTCAAAAGATTTGCTATTAATAGAGGTTATCACCCGAATCGTCTAGCCGAATTTGCCGAACAAAATGAAAAGTTTTTGGGAGTTTATGAAAAAGCTAAAGCCTGGCAAGAGGTTCGGCTTGTAGAGGGTGGCCTTCTGAGTGAATTCAATGCTGGCTTCACCAAATTTATCATGGGAAATGTCTGCGGTTGGGTTGATAGACAAGAAACAAAAGTTAGTGGTGATGCTGCCAATCCATTAGCCTTCTTATTGCAAAAGGTTGATGGTCAATCAAAGGATTTAATTAATGCTGGTGATTGAACAGGCTGAACGCCATCTCAGCGATCCACTTTGGCGGCTAAACCATCTTTATTCGATCATCGATAAAGTTGGCAATAAGTCAGTGTTTCAATTGAACTGGGCTCAAAAGAAGCTTTACCAAGACATGTGGCACTGTAATCTCATCCTTAAAGCTCGCCAGCTAGGAATCTCAACGTTTGTTTGTCTGCTCTTTCTTGATCGCATTCTTTTTAACAGTAATCAGCACGCAGGGATCATAGCCCATACGAGAGAAGATGCTGAAATGATGTTTCGTCGTGTCAAATTCGCCTATGATAGCCTTCCTGAAGAGTTGAAAACCCTTCGCCAGGTCAATACCGATAATGCTCGTGAGCTTCAGTTCAACAATGGCTCTACAATTCGCATAGGTACATCCATGCGGTCCAGCACCCTGCAATACCTCCATGTTTCAGAGTTTGGCAAAATCTCTGCTCGATATCCTGATAAAGCTCGTGAGATCATGACTGGCTCTTTGAATGCTTTAGCAGCTGGTCAGTATGTTTTCATTGAGAGTACAGCAGAAGGAAGAGAGGGATATTTCTACCAAATGTGTAAAGAGGCACAAGCGAATAGAGATTCAGGCAAAAAACTATCGCCTTTGGACTTCAGATTTCACTTTTTTCCGTGGTGGGGCCACAAAGACTATAGAATCGATTCACAAGACTTGATAGTACCAGAACATCTCTCAAGCTATTTTAACGCACTAGAGGGTCAAATAAACGGCAAGTTGGAATCAGCGCAGCGGGCCTGGTATGTCAAACGAGCCATCACTCAAGGCGAAGATATGAAACGGGAATTTCCTAGCACACCTGAAGAAGCATTTGAAACTTCAAACGAGGGGGCTTACTATGGCAAGCAGATCACCAAAGCTCGCAGAGAAGGACGGATTCGCAAAGTTTACTATGATGCCAATGTCCCCGTTCACACAGCTTGGGATTTAGGATACAACGATTCAACGGCAATTTGGCTCTTTCAGCAGTGTGGGCAGGAGATTCACCTGCTCGAATATTATGAGAACAGTGGCGAAGCTCTGACGCATTACCTCCAATACATCAAAAACAAACCTTACACCTATGGTAAACATATTGTCCCGCACGATGCCGCTGTTCACGAGTATTCAACGGGATTATCCAGAGTCGAAGTGGCTAGAAATCACGGAATCCTTTTTACGATAACACCAGATATTGGAGTAATCGAAGGTATTGATGCGGGTCGGAACGCTCTTCTCCGTTGCTGGTTCGATGAAGAGAAATGCTCTAAGGGAATAACCGCTTTAGAAAGCTATCGCAAAGATTGGAATGAGCAGCTCGGTTGCTGGTCTAGCCGCCCGCTACACAACTTCGCTAGCCATGGAGCTGATGCTTTTAGGATGCTAGCGGTCGGTCTTAGCAAGCTAGAATCCAAAGGGCTAACCGCCGCAGAGTGGCGGCAGCTTCGAGCTGCTCATGTTTAATCCCATAAAAAATTTCATTCAATAAATCCTTCTATTAAACCCATTTAGGTTGCTACAATGTATTGACTTTAGCTTTCAGGAGTATTTTTCTATGGGTGAATGGGGATCTCTTTTATCAGGAATCGGAACAATGTTGCTTGCTCTTGTGGCTATAGCGGTTCCGTTCTGTTTCTGGAGATGGAGAAAAGAAAAGCGTGAAGAAAAAATGAGCCTTATTGCTGAAGAAGCGTTAAACCATTTAGAGTCGTCTATTATTAAAGTCAAAGCTTGGATCGAATATGCATCGTCATTTCTTGTCTACAGCAAGCATTCACCTGAAAACATCTCTCAATACCAGGCAGCCTCAAAAGAGGAACAGGAAAAGCTTCAAAGAATATACATGGAAGACCCTTATGAGCTTGGAAACTATTGTCGAAGGTTTAATGCCATTTCGGATGAATTTGTAATCGCTAAAAATCGAGCCGCTCGTTTGGGCAACACAGAGCTTGATCAGCAATTTGACAAGCTAGGTCAGATTATGAGAAAGCTCCCAGCAAGACTTTCTCGAAAACATCACCCGAGTCTTCCTGCTAAAGAACAAGTTGAGCTGACCGCTTTTCTTGTAGAAGAGGCGCCTAATCAAATCGATGTAATCTTTGAAGATATCAAGAAATATCTTTATAATAAGTTGCTTCTTAAAAAATAACTCCTTCCCTTTCGCTATCAAACTGCTTCTGGATTATAGAGGTCTAGTAAACGACCTAATCCTTGTATTTTGGCAAAAAAAGTTGTACAATCTCCCTCTAACTTAACTCTGTGGAAATATATGGCTCTTCTTAAAACTAATCGCCTCATTCTTCGTCCTTGGAGCGAAGAAGATCTAGAGCCATTTGCAGACCTTAATGCAGATTCTCGGGTAATGGAGTATTTCCCTGCAACTCTGAGCAGACAAGAAAGCGATGAAATGATGAATCGTATGCAAACTAAGATCGCAGAAAGAGGATGGGGTTGGTGGGCAGTTTCCTTAGCAGCAGATGGAAAATTCATAGGTTTTATAGGCATGAATGATGTCACTCAAGCGACGTTTCCTGCTCATTTTACTCCCGCTGTGGAAATTGGATGGCGTTTGGCATATCCGTTTTGGGGAAAAGGCTATGCGGTGGAAGGTGCGCTAGCATGTTTAAAATACGGGTTTGAAACGCTAAACTTAGAAGAAATCGTTGCTTTTACAGCAGTACAGAACATGCGTTCTAGAAAAGTTATGGAGAAGATTGGCATGCATCATGATCCGAAAGACGATTTTGATCATCCCAAGCTACCAAAGGAGCATAAATTAAATAGACATGTCCTTTACCGACTCAAGTCAAGCGAGTGGGAAAAATTAGCCAATGAGGTAATGCCGTGAATCCACGATTGAAGAAATTTTTCTCATACTATAAGCCCTACTCGAATCTTTTCTATGCAGACATGGCATGTGCGGTGATTGCTTCGGCAGCAATGCTTGCTATTCCATTATGTGTTCGATACATCACCACAAACTTGCTACAGGTTGGTTCAACGGATGCTCTCCATCAAATCTACATGATGGGCGGCATTATGCTTGGTTTGATTGCTGTCTATGCGGCTTGCCATGCCTTTATTGACTATAAAGGACATGTTATGGGCGCATTGATGGAAAGAGATATGCGAAGTGAGCTATTTGAACATTATCAAAAACTTTCCTTCAAATTTTATGATGAGCACAAAACAGGTCAATTGATGACCAGGATCTCTCATGATACATTTGACTTGGCAGAACTCTATCATCATGGCCCAGAAGATGTTGTCCTATCCTTTTTGAATTTCATCGGCGCATTTATCATCTTAATCAATATCAATGCTCAACTGGCTCTTATCGCTTTCATTTTTGTTCCTGTCATGGGAATTTATGGTTTTTATACAGCCAGAAAGATGTATGCCGCATTAAAGAAAAGCAGTGACAAAGTTGGAGATATCAACGCTCAAGTAGAGGATACTCTTGCTGGCATTAGAGTCGTCAAATCCTTTACCAATGAAGAAGTCGAAAAGAAAAAATTCGCCTCTGAAAATAATCGTTTCCTGGAGAGCAGGAGTAAAGGCTATAAGGCCGAAGCTTATTTTTATGATGGGTTAATCTCTTTTACTCAACTGATGACGATCTCCATTGTCATCTTTGGAGCAATAAGTATCGTTAAAGGATCTCTAGATTTGGCTGACTTGCTCACATTTTTGCTCTACATTGTGATTTTGACTGAGCCTATTCAGCGACTAGGTAACTTTATTAGACTGTATCAGCAGGGCGTGACTGGTTTTAATCGATTTATGGACGTATTAGAAGTTGAGCCAGATATTAAGGATGCAAATGAAGCCACGGGACTTGCTGATGTTCAAGGGAATATAGAATTTAGAAACGTTAGCTTTAAATATAGAGAAGGCTACGAGCATGTCCTAAAAAACATTTCTATAAACGTAAGGGCGGGAGAATATATCGCCTTAGTAGGTCCTTCAGGGGCTGGAAAAACGACGCTCTGCTCTTTGATTCCAAGATCTTACGAAGTGAACGCTGGAGAAATATTAATTGATGGCAAGAATGTCAAAAAGCTTAAGTTGGAGTCTCTAAGGAAGCATATAGGCCTTGTCCAGCAAGATGTTTATCTATTTGCTGGAACAGTCTTAGACAACATTCGCTATGGCAATCTGGAAGCGACTGAAGACGAAATTATCATAGCTGCAAAAAAGGCCAATGCTCATGACTTTATTATGTCGCTCCCTAATGGATATTCAACAGATATCGGACAGCGAGGCGTAAAGCTTTCAGGTGGCCAAAAGCAACGCTTGAGCATAGCCCGAGTCTTTCTCAAAAATCCCCCTATTATTATTTTTGATGAAGCCACAAGCTCACTAGACAATGAGAGCGAAAAAGCCGTACAAGATTCTCTGGAAAAATTGATCCAAAATCGCACAACGATTGTCATTGCTCATCGCCTTTCAACCATACGAAATGCAAAAAGAATCTTAGTCTTAACCGATAATGGAATCGAAGAACAAGGAACTCATAAAGAATTGCTCAGTATAAATGGCGTATATGCAAATTTATACAACATGCAATTAAGGATAGAAGATTCCCTATGAAGTCTACTTATAGCCTTGAAACGCAACAACAACTAAAAGACAGCTTAGAGTTATTAAAAATGATTCTAGGGCCTGATCTTTTAGGAGTTTATCTTTATGGATCAGCTCTTGTAGGCGGGCTACAAAAATACAGTGACATTGATTTGTTCGCCGTTACTAATCGTGCGACAACTTCAGAGGAAAAAGCTACATTAATTGCGAAGCTTCTTCAAATCTCTGGCATTTACATGAAAAGCTCAAAAAGGCCTCTTGAAATAACCTTCGTTGAGAAGAGAATGATTAATCCTTGGCAATATCCCCCTCATTTTGATTTCCAATACGGCGAGTACCTACGGGATTCATTTGAAAAGGGCATCATTGAACCATGGGAAAACTATGAAATGCCTGATCTAGCAGTCCTTGTTACTCAAGTGTTATTAGGGAGCGAAACTCTGTGGGGATTAAAGCCTAGCCAACTTTTAGTAGAAGTGCCCTATCATGATTTTATGAAAGCCATGCTTCATGATGTAAATAGACTTGCCGCAGATCTTGAGCATGACACTCGAAATGTTTTACTTACCTTCGCCCGCATCTGGAGCACTTTGGAAACAGATACGATAAGGTCCAAACCTGCTGCTGCAGATTGGGTAATGAATCATTTACCTGCAAGGCATCAACCTGTGATGAAACGTGCTAAATCGATTTGTGTCGGCATAGAAAATGAGCATTGGGATGATATCAGAGTGCTCATAAAGCCTTGTGCAGATTTTATGCTGGATAAAATCAATGGCCGAATTCCATTGGTGAATTTTGCTGATCCTAACAAGCGAATAAAACTATATGAAGAATGAACCGTTCCATTTAGAACACTACACTACTATCCCTAAAGAGTATGAAGAAGTTCTTTATCATGGAATTAGCGAAAGAGCTTTCCAAGCAAAAGGGCTTTCTCCTATTCGTCCTTTTAGCATCTTTATTAAAGATCAAAAGGAACAGGTTCTTGGAGGAGCTTCTGGCACCCTATTTTATGGATCTCTTTATGTAGATTCTCTTTGGGTAGATGAAACTTTGCGCAATCAGGGATGGGGAAAAAAGCTCATGCACGAGGCTGAAAAAATTGGAAAGGAGCATGGAGCTTCATTTATTACTGTTAACACAATGGACTGGGAAGCTCTCCTCTTCTATCAAAAACTGGGTTATTCGATTGAGTTCACCAGGAAAGGTTACGAAAAAGACTCAAAGATGTTTATGTTAAGGAAAAATCTATGAAAATTACTGGCCCCGATCCAAAGTCGATTTACCCGCTCAAAGAATATGCAAGCCTTGTTTTCCTAAAACATTTTGTCAAAGCCAGCAACATTGCCATCGGCGACTATACCTACTTCGATGATCGTCGAAATGGCCCCGAGAAATTTGAAGAATACAACGTTCTCTATAACTACGATTTTTCCAAAGTAAAGCTTGTTATCGGGAAATTCTGCGCAATTGCAGCTGAGACACGATTTATTATGACAGGCGATCACAAGCTTGATGCAATCAGCACTTACCCTTTTCCTATTTTTGGCCATGGGTGGGAAAATGCTTTTAATGTCTATGATCTGCCAGTTAAAGGCGATATTGTCGTTGGGAATGATGTTTGGTTTGGATATGACTCATTGGTTATGAACGGTGTTACCATAGGCAACGGAGCCATCATTGCTGCAAGAGCGGTAGTCGTCAAAGATGTTCCAGCATACTCTATTGTCGCAGGGAACCCTGCAAAAGTCGTAAAGATGCGCTTTGATGATAAGACAATCGCCCGTTTGCAAAAAATAGCTTGGTGGGATTGGGATATCGAAAAAATCAATCAGAATTTGAAATTGATCTGTAATCTTGATGTCGATCATTTAGAAGAAGCAAGTCTGGAGAGATAGATGTTTGCCCAGAATGATTTTGATATAGATTTAGTACTTGCAAAACCTCTTATGGCTCATCTATCAACCGTTGTTAAAGGTGAACCAAGAGATTCTCCTGTATGGGTTGTCTGGGAAGAGTCCTGCCTTTGGATCTTTGGAACAACAAAAGATAGCTTTATCAAAAGGCTTAAACATGAGCCTCGCTGTGCCGTTGGGATTGTGGATTTTAATTTAGAAAAAGGGGTTCTCAAACATGTAGGCATTCGTGGAGTCTCACAAGTCGAAGCCGTTGACCAAAACCGTCTTGATCGATTTGTATCCAAATATTTGGGAAGGGATAGTAACAAATGGAACAAGTGGTTTGTAGAAAATGTCGTAGATCCATTGGATGCGATGGTACAGATTACCCCAACATCGATTGTTGCAAAAGACGTTTCCTTTTTTAAAACAGGCCCAAATCTAGCAAGTTCAGAATATTCTGAATAGAACTGCCAAAAAGTTTCAAATTGAGTCTATTTTTTCCAATAAGGCAGGCGGGAAAAGAATATATGATCCTATCTTGAAGCGTTCAATTGCAATCCACTCGACCCAATGAGAGCTGCCTCTGGCCTCGAATATTTGAAAACGGTTTTTTTTATAAATTTGTGCATCATCGAAACGAATAGGAAAAGCAAAAATGATTTCATGGCCTTGGATTCCATGGTGCTTGAAGATGTTCTCACATACCATCGGATCTCCAATAATTTGAACATTACATCCAAGTTCCTCTAGGAATTCTCTTTTTAAAGCACTCTCAGCAGCTTCACCAAATTCAATACCACCACCTAAAGGGCACCATCCTTTCAAGATTCCCTCATCATTAAGAACTTCGCATACAAGTAAGCGATTCTTATGCTTCGCCAGACCGATTACTTTACCTCGAATACTGTTTTGAGGTCGCCATTCTTTACCTGGTGCTAAAGCAACTACTGCATGCCTTGCAAAAGGAGTCAATTCCTCAGTCTGAAGACTGCTTAGCATAGCCCAACGGTTTTCTTCTTCAGGCGCTAAATCTGGCCGTTCGGACCAGCTCATCACTTTATAGATCAATCCTGTGTGGTGAAATTCATACGGCATACTGCGATCATCATATTTGCCGATTGCTGTAGCTATATTTGAAAATTCAAACTGATTAATAGCCAACGCAGACTCTTCTAATAACTCTCGTTTCAAAGTCTCTTCTGGTGTTTCACCAAATTCAATGGCGCCTCCAGGCAAATCCCATAGCCCTTTATATGGACCTGATTTTTTTCGAGTGAGTAAGATTTTGGAATCATGTATTAAAATCCCATAAGTACCCAAGCGACTAATCCGATCCATTTTAGAATGTTCCATTTTTACGTCCTTGAGCTCTTAACACATTCATACAAAATAACTTCATCAGAATCATTTGCTTCTTTTCGAGAATGAGGTTCTGCCTGCCACTTGCCGATAACTTTTAACCCATGCTGATTCAATAGCCGTTCAATTTCTAAAGGCTCATAATGCCTGACATAATAATCTTCTACTTCTATTCGAGAGATTTCATTTGCTTCCCATAACTCGTAACGAAAAAGACCAGTTTCAATGCAAGATGTCCTATCAAATCTAGAAAGGACGCTCATCACGATTCTTGATCCATCAGGCTTATTGACCCATCGTCCTCTCCACACGCCTTGAGGTTCTCTAATGGATTTCAAGGTCTCTACCTCAAAAACGAACTTTCCTCCAGGATTTAATCGATCTCCAATAAATGTTAGAGCGGTGGTAATCTGCTCGGGAGTAATCAAATGACCAAATGAGCCACTGGGAATGAAAATCAGATCATATTTTTCTGATAGAGAGAATGTTTCAAAGGTAGCTTCAAACAAAGCGCTGGTGAGCCCTTGACTTTTGCATTTTTTTCGACATACATTGAGCATATGAGGCGAATAGTCAAAGCCAGTAACTGAATAACCTTGTTTTAGAAGAGGAACAAGAAAGCGTCCAGTTCCACACATCGGCTCCAATATTTTGCCCTGAGCTTCTTCTGCATAAGCTAAATAGCATTGGAGAGCATCTTCTGGCGCATTGGGTTTATCCAATTCATAGAACTCTGTACAAAGACCTCTGTAAGGCACTGATTCTTTATTCATTATTATTTCTACTTTTTTAGGTTGGAAACTCAAGGTAAACCTCAATGGATCTTGACAATTCCAAGATGACATCTTCAAATTTAATTTTAGGTTTTCCCATGGCAGATAGGAAATTATTCCAGCGTTGTTGAGTTTCCTTGTTGTCATAAAATTCTGGCGTAAACGCTACTGGGTGCTTAAAAGGGGTTTTACGATTTGCAAATACTTTTTGGATAGCAATACTTAGCTTTTCTGATTGCATCTCGTGGCTCTTTAAGATGGTCCATAAATCATAAAAATCCTTCATTCGAGTGTTAACGAGCGCAAGTTTTACGATTGATTCGAGTTTTTCAGCTATGACAGTTTCCAATGTATAACCCAATAAAGTTGGTTCTGGCATGCCTAAGAGGGTGGGATATTGAATTTGCTGAGGTTTGGGAATGATAATGTCATTAAAGCCAATGTCTATTAGAACAGGCATTTTTGTTGTGAACAACTTTGCTGAAAAACTACTGCTCACACCGTTATAATCTCCCCCTGTCTGAGTGTTGCGGAGAATGAGTTTTTGCGTGTCGAAAGCGATCCCGTCCTCTTCACAGGAGATTTCTGAAACCTCTGTAATGATCATATGTAGATTATCAATTTGGTTGGAGGTTCTTGCAAGCAGATCTATATCCATCGTGGCTCTATGGTCCAATGAATCCCAGACTTTCAGCATTAACCCGCCCTTCAGGAAAAATTTTTTAGCATGAGGACTAATACTTAGGCGGTACAAAAACCTTTCCATTGCATAATAGCGAAGTATTTCATCAAAGGGACGATTCCTTTGATCCGACAGATTCTTTAATCGCTGGCGTATTGATTCACCAAGATTTTTTTTTGGTTTTTCGATTGTATTACCCACTGACGATTGTCTCCATAATCGGTTTTAAAATCTTTTCTACACGGAATAATTTAGCATACTCAAAGAGTTTTTCGAGATTTGTCTTTCTACTGTGCCAGTACATTTTGAGAGCCTCGAGAACGACATCCATTCCGATTTTGTTGCGAAACTTAACGCAATCAACGAGGGTTTTCTCAATGTCAAAGATCATAACAGTACAGCCATCTATGGAGTGTTCCTGAACTCCTGTGCTCAATAGCTTTTGGCTGTACCAAAAATAACGCATAGGTGGATGGGAAATCGCAGGCTTATGTGCTTGACTTGGCAACGCAACATAAACAAAATGAGGGATTTGAGTTGTTATTTCATGAAAGGCGAGCGCAGAAATGAGGCAAATAACTCCATGAGGGATCTTTTTTGCTACGGGGATAAAGTCAGGCAATGAGGGATCAGGCATATCAACCAATCGATATAGTCCTCTACTAACGACTTCTAAGTCTCCCCTATCTCGAAGGGCATAGAGCTCTCGGCGATGTATACCAACTGTCATAGCCTCTGACATGGTAAGAATCCCGCCCGCTTCCCTAAAGGCGGCAATAGCTGATTCAAGCTTTGATTTTTTCTTCATGGTACAAAACAACGGATTTGTTCATCTATATCCGTAATATTGTACCAAAATAAGAGGAATGTCAATAAAAAATCGCAAAAGGCATAGTTAAAGGCTCTGGTTCATAGTGGGTAAGGCAAGTAGCCCTAGAGAGAAAAAGCAACGGAAATTCAACGGAGTTGCCAATTTCCCAATGTTGCCTTCAATTGCTTTGAATTGCTAAAATTTACTGGAAGAAATCTAGATTCCTCTATAGACTTTGGGCATCTTGGTTGATTAAGCTCAATCAAAGGCAATAGAAAGAAGTGGTTTTCTAAGTCTGAAAATCCTTGTGTCGCTGGTTCGATTCCAGTTCTGGCCACACTTTCCCTTGTCGGAGAAAGTCGTAATATAGCCGTAGCGGCTCATTTCCTTAAATCACCTCAAATTGAATCCCCAGAAATGAAATTCCATCACAAGGAATTCGTTTCTCTGAGGAGATTTTACCGGGGTTTTCCTTCTCTTTTTCTCTGGGAACCTTTGTAATCTTCTTTTAAAAACTATTTTATTCTAAGGCGCTTTATGGAGAATGAGCTCGAGCAACAACCCTCAAAAATAGAAATTTTTAAGAGCAAGCAAATCCGAAAGACCATCCATCAGGATGAATGGTTCTTTTCGATTATCGACATCGTAGCGTCTTGACAGAAAGCTCGAGCCCACGTCGATATTGGCCTAATCTTAAGATTCAACTATCTGAAAATGCAGGGTTTGTTAAACTGTACTCAAAAACGGTACAGTTGAAATTACTGACTCCTGACGGGAAAGTGCGTGAGACCGATACAGCGAACACAGAGACCGTTTTTCGAATCATCCAGTCAATCCCTTCTGCTAAAGCAGAACCCTTCAAGCGTTGGCTTGCTAAGGTCGGTTATGAGCGCATTCAAGAGATAGAAGACCCTGAATTAGCTGCAAAACGCGGTCGCGCTATCTACAAAGCAAAAGGCTATCTCGATGATTGGATTGAAAAACGGATACGTGGGATTGCTATCCGGGAGCAACTAACGAACGAATGGGAAAAACGGGGAGTTAAAGAAGAGAGGCAATATGCGATTCTCACAGCAGAAATTGCTGATGCAACCTTTGGCCTTAAACCCTCAGAACGCAAAAAATTAAAAGGTTTGAAGAATCAAAATCTCCGCGATCATATGACCGATCTCGAATTGATTTTCACCATGTTAGGAGAGGCTTCTACAACAGAAATCGCTGTTCAGAACGATACCCAAGGATTCCATCAAAATAAAAAAGCAGCTCGAGAAGGGGGAGAAATCGCCGGTAATGCAAGAAAAGAGCTGGAGCAAAAAAGCGGTCGTAAAGTAGTGAGTAAGTCTAATTTTTTAGATGTCAACTCGATAGAGGTAGGTTTAATCGATGAAAAATAGAAAAAAAGCTGTTCTTATCAAAGGAGCTGGCCAGGTGCTAAAATTTCGTGGAAAAAATCTGGATTCCTCTATAGAATTAAGGCGTCTTGCAATAGCCTCTCTTCTATTCGGATATGCCTTTTGGCAGTCAAGCTGGATAGCTTTTGCCTCAGGTTTTTTGCTCTCATCGAACAGGTTTGGATATGCTTTGGATTATCGCTTTGCTGGCTCTGCAATCGGGGCTGCAACCTATGAGTAATGGTGAAATCCAGATTCCTGGTAATGTCATCCCAAAGATCAGAACCGCAGAAAAGCAGGAAATGGAATGGATAAACAATTGCTATGATCAAGTCGAATTTATCCATTCGCATTTCGAAAATGAAATCATTGCGATTGCCGAATTCAATGGAGAAAAAGCGGGATTAGGCAGGTTGGTTAAAGTAGATGAGAGTAATCTTGAGCTTGGTGGGATGTATGTTTTTGAGTCCTTTCGTGGAAAAGGGATAGCCAAGGAGATTGTAAATTTTTTATTGGCTCACGTGAACCAATCTCAAACTGTATACTGCATTCCTTTTGAGCATCTTCTTCATTTTTACAAACAGTGCGGTTTTATAAACTGCTCCAATTTTGAGTCTGTTCCTTCAAAAATTTTAGACAAATATCGCTGGTGCCAAGAGAAATACACGCACCCAACTGCTCTGTTAGTTCTAGAGTCAAAATCATTCAAAAAGGAATATGAATGGAAAAATCCATAGCAAAGCAATCAAATTCCCCAAAAAAATTAGAGACTACACCACTTTCGCGTCCAAAGGTTTCCATCTATATCGCAAGCAGCATTGATGGTTATATTGCTCGTACAGATGGCAACCTCGATTGGTTACACTATGGTCATGTAGGCGATGAAGACTATGGATTCAAGGAATTTACTAACAGTATCGATGCAGTAGTCATGGGTAGAAATACCTATGAGGTTGTTGCTGGTTTTGATGAGTGGGCATACAAAGACAAAAGAGTGATCGTCCTTAGTAGCACACTGACCGAAGTCAGAAAAGAAGCTGAGCTATTTTCTGGGCGGCCAACCGAATTGCTGGCCAAACTGCTTGCAGAAAATATTAAACACATATGGATTGATGGAGGCATCACAGTCTCTAGGTTTTTAGAGGCAGGATTAGTCGATGAGATCACCATATCTATAATTTCTATGGTTTTAGGTTCAGGCATTCCTCTTTTTAGTAAGATGAATCAAGAGCATAAGTGTCGTTTAGTTTCGACTCAATCTTATCCAAGCGGATTAGTGCAATTGAAGTATGAAGTCCTAAGAGGCTGTTAACGGATTTACTTTCAGTCGATTTTAGGGTTTTTTAAGACTGAAAATCCCCGTGTCGCTGGTTCGATTCTAGTTCTGGCCACACTTCCTCTTGCTGGAGAAAGCCGTAGTTGCTCCTGGGTTCTTTGAAAAAACGGATACCCTTGAATTCTTTTCAGGGCCCCCATATGATGAGCTTTATAAATGGATCGGGAGTTCCCGGTCGGCGTCCTGCCTCGACGTAAGCCGGGCTTTTCGCTTTCTAGGGTATGACATTTTAGACCTGTTTCTTTATATTTCTGGTAGTTCACATGAAAAAAAACATCGGTACCAAAGATCGCCTTATACGTCTTGCAATAGCCGCTCTTCTATTCGGATATGCCTTTTGGCAATCAAGCTGGATAGCTTTTGCAGCTGGACTTTTTACTCTTATCGAATCGCTCTTTAGCTGGTGCATTCTCTACCAAATCCTCGGTAAATCAAGCTGCCCCGTAAAGCCGAAAAAATAATAGACCTCTTTCGAAACTAAGGCTCTGTCGATTTTCTGGTTCTTTTGAGCCGGTTGCAAATTGTTTTCTGTACTTTTGAAAAAATTTTTAGTAGGATCTGCTTCTTAAATTTGTAAGGAGTCGATCTCTATGAAATGTCAACGGTTTTTTCTTTTGTTAACTTTAATTCCAACTTTGGTTTTTGGTATTAGCGAAAAAAAATGCAATTCTATTCACAATGAAATGCTCTCTCGATGGAATAGGCATGTCGAATTGATTGAACAATTTAATCAACTTGGATTTCATGAAAAGAAAAAGGGGTTAGAGCTTCTTTATCAATCTATGGAATGCTGTCATCAAGCTTATCAAGATTGTCAGAAAATTCTAAATGAGATTCTAAGCAAGTCTAAGAAGAGTAAATTAAAGCGTAATGATTTTTGGTGTATTAGGATGAAAGCCTTATGCGAACAAGATAAAGAGCAAATTAAAAATGAAATAAACCGGCTTCAAGTTCTCATTCGTCAGGTTGAAGAGCAACTTCTCGCATGGGAAAAAGAAGTGAATGCAGCAAAAGAGACTTCGCAAGAGCCTTCTTCTCAAACAGAGGAAGCTGCTTCTTTTTTTGAACCAGAGACGGTTGTAGAAATAGAAGATGGGCAAGAACTTTTCATTGAGCCGAGGGAGGTTGTTTCTCTTGTGGAACAAGAAGTAGATGATCATCCAGTTTCTCAGGTTCAATCAGTAGTAGCCGACGAGAAAGAGGATGAATCTTTGGTGAGCTTGGTGCTGGATTCCATTGATACAACCAACGGAAGTTTTTCTATCAATGAAATGGATCTTGTTTTGCCAGATTTTTTTTCTTTGACAGTACGAAGAAATTACAGCAGTCAAAAACCTTTAATGGGAAATCTTGGCTATGGATGGAAATTAAGCATGAATCCTTCTCTCATTCAACAAGGTGAGAAAAAACTTCTTGCAGAAGCAAACGGGACTGTCATTGTTTACTATTTTCATTCGAAAAATCAAAGATGGGAAGTGTCTCCAGAAGACAATCAAAATCTTGATCATTTCAAAGAGCCGGGTAGTGAAAATAGCAACCCTTTTCATTCCTATATTGAAAATGATGTGCTTTTTGGAGTAGATGGATCGAAAAGATTTTTCAAAAACGGTCTTTTACAAAAATGGGTTAATCCGCAAGGCAGTACCTTGAACTATTTTTATGAAGATGAGCGTTTGTCGCGCATTGAGAATGATTATGGGGATTTTTGTGGTTTTTCTTATAATTCCGAAGACAACATTTCAGAAATCTACGTAAAAGATGGAAGGAAGGTTTCCTATGAGTACAATACACAAGGAGATCTTGTCAAAGTCTCTCGCCCCGATAGTGGTATCGTTATCTATGAATATGACGAGTCTCATCGTATGATTCGCGAGATCAAGCCTTGCGGAGAAGTTTTAGAAAATATCTACGATGACAAGGGGAGAGTCATAGAACAAAGAGCTCCTAGAGGGCCTGAGCAAGAGATGATGCCAACAGCTACTTTTGATTACGTCGATGATGTGATGACTGTTATAGATTCACTAGGGACAAAAACAGTCTACAAAATTATCGATCCTTTTGGCAAAATTTTTTTATGATCAGGGTTAATGCCGAAGCAAACTGAAAAATCGAATCAAGCTTTTTTCACAAATTCTCGCCAAATACATTTCATTTGAAGAGAGCAGGGTTGTATTAAGTCAATACTAGCCCTGCTTTCTTCATTCGATTTTAGATATTTTGAATCGGTTTGCTTTGCGTCCAATTGTTGAGAGTAGGAGAAAGGGATCTTTCTCTTCAGGATCAACTCCCGTTGCTAGACAATATTCTTTATAAGCTGGATTTTCGAGGGAAGGGATTCGATCCTGAAAAGAAGGGAAAAGAGTCTTTGATTCAAATTGTCGCTGAGTAAGAGGAAATTCTGGTCCGAGCGGAATAATGTGTTTTGCTTGAAAATAGCGTTCATCATAGGTAAACGTTAGAACTTGATGTACGCGGCGCAATTCGCCTACAAGAATTCTGGTTGTCCTTTTTTTCAAAAAAATAGCAACGCCGATCACTTTAAGAGATTTATTCATTAAACACCTCTTTAGCGCGTTTTTTAACTAAGATAATCATGACACGAATTCATGTCATCATTGGCTCTCTTAGAAAATCATTGAACCTTCTAAAGTGGTAAATTTTTTCTTGTATAAAAAAATGTTTATAGGTTAGGATGTCCTTCCTATTTATTAACTTACACGAGGATTTATTTATGAAATCAAAGATGTTCGCAGTGTTAATGGTGTTAGCTAGTTTATTTTCTAGCTCGCAGCTTCAGGCTGTTTCGTTTCCTAGCCCTGAAGAAGAATCGATGGACCAATTTCTAGTGACCGCTGGGACAACTGGCTATATTTTGTGGCAAGCACTGGAATTGGCAAAAGAAAATGGTTATCGTTATGTGAAAATTCTCTCAGCAGAATATGCGTGGGGCAATCAGGTTGGCAGTTTTACTTGCCCAAGAGATGGAGACGATACAGGCAAATTGATCTCATTTGAAGATGAGACGATTAGAATGGTGATTTCATGCTGTTCAGTCGAGCCTGCTGATCCAGATTATATAGACGTAGAACTCTATGAAGGTCTCTTTGAATTCTTCGATGAAGAAGATGAAGACGGCGACGACTGGTTTTTCGATTTTGACTTTGACGAGGATTGAGAGAAATCTGCTTTTTAAGAGGCTGGTCTTTATATAAGGGCCAGCGCTTCCTTAGTCTCTCTGGTTTTTACGAGCGCACGAATTGCGGTTTTTAGGGTTTCTGTCCCAATTCCTTGAAGAGCTGAAATCTCAAAGAGAGTAGATGGGTCAAAAGGATAACGATCTCGGAAAGACTGGATGAAAGGATCTGCGCCTTCTTGGTCGATTTTATTTAATGCGACAAGGAAAGGCTTTTCCAACATCGCGGGATTATAGGCTTTGAGTTCATGTTGCAGCATCATAAACTCTTCATAAGGATCCCGTTCTTCCCAAGGAGCTATTTCAATGACATAAATCAATGCAGAGGTTCTTTCTATATGCTTTAGGAAAGAAAGTCCCAAACCTTTATCAGCATGAGCTTCTTTGATGATTCCAGGAATATCTGCAAGTAAAAGACGGGAGTAATCATCAAACTCTACAATTCCCAGATTCGGCTTTAAAGTAGTGAATGGATAAGGAGCGATCTTTACTTGGATATGAGCAAGCTCTTTAATCAGAGTCGATTTTCCTGCATTAGGCATCCCGACAAAGCCGACATCCGCAATCAACTTTAATTCTAGTTCTACTTCGCAATCTTGCCCTTCCGTTCCAGGTGTGCATATAAAAGGCGCTTGATTCGTTGAAGTTTTGAAGCGGCTATTGCCTTTGCCCCCTTTACCTCCCGCACAAAGATGGCATTTTTGAGCCTCTTGTGTGAAATCATAAAGAATTTCTTGGGTTGCGGCATTTTTAACGAGGGTTCCCAATGGGATTTTTAAGACAAAATCTTCCCCGTTTTTCCCTGTGCGGTTATTGCCTCCGCCGGGCTGGCCATTTTGCGCTTTGATGATGGAGTGATTGCGATAAGCTTCTAAAGAGTGAACTTGGGGATCTGCTTGTAGGATGATCGAGCCGCCATGGCCTCCATCTCCTCCTGCAGGTCCCCCTTTAGGGATATATTTCTCTCGGCGCCATGCAATGACGCCGTTGCCACCCTTGCCTGCCGATAACTTTAGTGTAACGCGATCGACAAACATAGGGCAATCAAATTATTGTTGTTGGGGGATAATAGACACGTAGGTTTTATCGGCTTTGCGAAATGAGACAATCCCATCTGTTAATGCAAAAATCGTATAATCCCTTCCCATCCCTACATTTTTTGCAGGATGCCATTTGGTTCCACATTGTCTTACGAGAATGCTTCCCGCTGTGACAAATTGTCCCATTGTAGCCTTGATCCCAAGCCGCTGAGAGTGGGAATCACGTCCGTTTCGAGTAGACCCTTGTCCTTTCTTATGTGCCATGTGTAAACCTTTAAGCTGCTGTCGTTATTTTGACAATTTTTACTCGTGTATACCGTTGACGGTGCCCTACGAGGCGGCGAGATTTTTTTCTCTTTCTGTATTTATAGGCAATGACCTTTGGGCCTTTGACTTCGTCAACCAGTTCGGCATGAACGGTGCAGTTCGGGATATAGGGCAATCCAACGATAGGATTTTTTCCATCGTCAATCAATAAAACTTTATCAAATATAAAATTTTTTTCAGCGTTAAGCAGCTCGACATTGAGCTCATCGCCTTCAGCGACGCGGTATTGTTTACCGCCGCTTGTAATAATAGCGTACATCTAGGTTCCTCCGGAACAATTCGAATTTCCAGGGGATATTACCTGAAATAAGTTCCTTTGTCAATAGACCTCTTAAGCGTAGGCGATTTTTCTTTTTTTGTACGCCAGGGCCGATAAGTAAAAAATAGCTGCAATGAGAGCGATGGTGGCCCCTGGCGGCCAGTTGAGCTCATAGGAAGCTCCGAGGCCAAAAAAACAAAAAAAGGCGGTCAGGCAAGAAGCGATAGTCATCAGTATAGAGAGACGGTTTGTAAAGAGAGCCGCCGTGGTTGCGGGGATAGTCAGTAGTGTGATGACCAAAATGGTTCCAATCACTTGTGTTAAAAGGACGATGGAAAGAGCTACTAGGCTAAGCAAGAGTAAGTAAATTTTTTTAACAGCAACTCCTTGTAAACGCGCCTGTTCTTCGTCGAAACAAAGGGCGAGGAGTTTCCGATAATAAAAGGCGACAAGGCATAGGATGGCGATATCGAGTCCTGCAAGTAGTAGTAAATCTTTTGAGCTGACCCATAAAATATTACCAAAGAGAAAATTCATGAGCTCTACATTGGTGCCTGGAGTTAAAGTAATGAAAATGACTCCGATTGCCATGCCAATAGACCAGATGACGGCGATCACAGAGTCTTCTCTTTGTCTATAATTGAGATGAATCCAACCGATCACCCAAGCTGACACTAAAGAGGCTCCAAAAGCGCCTAAAATAGGATCTGCCCATTCAATTCCGTGAACCCTTTGAAGCCATAGACAAAGCCCCATTCCGCCCAAAATAGAATGAGAAATGCTCCCTCCGATAAAGGCAATCCTTTTTACGACGACAAAAGAGCCGATGATGCCGCTGGCAATCGAGGCAAGAAGGCCCGCCCAAAGGGCTGTTTGTAAAAAAGAATTTTCAATGAGCGCTTGGAAAAACATCTGGGCTAGGTTCCTTTCTTCTTAAAAAAGTGGTTAATCGGGACGTCGAGCAGGGGAGTGTGGTATAACCCGAAAGCAAAATGTTCGCAAACATCCTGCGCGAAAAAAGAGTGGACAGTGCCTTCAACGCATAGGATTCGATCGACCCGTTCAATGATTGTTTTTAGATCGTGAGTCACAAGAAGAATGGTTTTTTCTCCTTTAAGCTGTTGGAGCAGTTCAATGATTAAGAGCGCAGAGGGAGGGTCGATATTTGCAGTTGGTTCATCGAGCAAAAGAAGATTTGGTTCCGAGAGAAGGGCTCTTGCTAAAAGGGCCCGTTGAGCTAGGCCGCCAGATAGAGCTCCAAAAGATTTATGCTGATGAGATGTTAGCCCTAGATGATCGATGAGCGCACCTGCCTTATCAACAATGGAGGGGGGGATTTTTCCTATAGGAGGAATTTTTGAAAGAGCTCCCATTAAGATCAATTCATAAGTTGTGATGGGAAAACTTCGATCAAATCGATGCGCTTGAGGAACGTAGGCGATAGAAAGGCGAGCTTTTTCGGGGGTTTTATTGAAGATCTGGATAGAACCTGTTTGGGGCGCTAAAAAACCCATGAGCATTTTAAGAAGGGTGGTTTTCCCTCCTCCATTAGGGCCAATGATGCCAATAAATTCCCCTTGTTTGATCTCTATATTGACGTGCCTCAAAATGGGCTGCTCTGCATAAAAAAAGCTAACGTCATTTACCTGGACTGCATGATTCATGGCGTAGAAGATTGCTTAGAGTTAGCGATGAGGTTTGCAAGCGAAAGGAGAGTTTCAAAATAATCGGAAGAATAGGGGTCTACCATGTGCACGGGGATGTGAAGTTTTTCTGCCAGAAGCTGCGCTCCTTTATTATTATACTGGGGCAAAACAATGGCAATTCTAGTTTGGTGTAATGTTGCTTGGGCTAAAATTTTTTCAATATGTTTTGGGCGAGGGTCTTTCCCTTCATATTCGACAGAAAGCTGGGTACAGGCATAGTCTTTGCAAAAATACCCGAAGGCGGGATGCGAGACCAAGATCGTTCGATGGACTGAAGAGCTTAAAAGAGTCTGAATTTTCGCATCGAGCTCAAGGAGATCTTTAGAAAGAGCTTCCAGATTTTGAGCGATCTCTTGTTTTTTTTCTGGAAATACTTGTTGCAGTGTCCGGGCAATTTGGATGGCTTGGATCTGTGTGGTTTTTGGGCTCATCCAAATGTGACGGTCCTGATGATCTATGCTGCAATGGGAGCACGACGGACCCTCTTCTGTGATGAGTTCGATGTTCTCTCTCAGATCAAGTGTGACTAATTGGGGATTTCTTTTTTGCAAAAGTGGCAAGATTTTTTTTTCAAAGGGCTCTCCGATTCGAAACCAGACCAGTCCTCGGTCCATATGGATCACTTGTCTTGATGTGGGTTCAAAACTGTGCGGGTCCACCTGTCCAGGAACGATTGTTTCTACTTCGATGTCAGGTCCTGCTAAACGTTGAATGATTTTTTGATAAGGGGCAATGCTTACCCATACCAAAGGTTTTTTTGTTTCAGTAGGAGGACCTTTTTCGCAGGAGGCGAAAAATGCAAAAATAACTAGGCAAAAGATTTTTTTTCTCATAAAAATAACAATACCCTCTTGTCACTTAAGAGCCAATAGAATAACCTATGATCTCTTTAGTGGCGAATGTTTCTTCCTTGGAGAGGTGTCCGAGTGGCTTAAGGAGCACGCTTGGAAAGCGTGTGTGCGTTAACGCGTACCGTGGGTTCGAATCCCACCCTCTCCGTTTTTCTTGTTTTTAAATACAATTTCTGAAATAAATATTCACAAAAAATGTGGAACAGCCTAAATAGGCAAAGAGATCACTCTAAGTGAGATTGTCGTGAGATGTCCCTTTTGCAACCATGAAGATTCTAAAGTGACCGATTCTCGTAATGCATTAGAAATAAATGCAATACGAAGACGTCGCGAATGCGGGCAATGTATGCGTCGCTTCACGACGTTTGAGACGGTCGATTTGATCATGCAAGTAAAAAAAAGGGATGGTACCTATGAAGATTTTCAACAAGATAAATTGATTCATGGAATTGATGCGGCGTGTAGGCATACGCGGGTCAGCCATGATCAAGTTAGGGTGTTAGCCTCCCAAATTAAAGCGGATTTGATGGCCGGAGGGCATCGGGAAATTGAGAGTCGGGTATTAGGGGAGATCGTCATGGCGCATTTACAGAAAATGGATGTAGTTGCCTATATTCGTTTTGCCTGTGTTTATAAACGGTTTAAACATATCAATGAACTTGTTGAGGCGATCCGCTCTATTGTGCCTATGGAAGAGGTTGCTGCGCAAGAAGTCGAGGATGATTCATGCCATTGAAAAAAGAAGAAATTGCTTATTTTAAGAAGAGATTGGAAGAGCTTCGCGGTCAAATTACTCGCACCTTGCAAGACACCAAAAAAGAGGTGACGCAGGCAGATGAGTCGAAAGGCTATTCACAGCATTCGGCAGATGAGGGGACAGATGATTTTGTGCGCAATATTAATTTAGAGGTGAGCAACCAAGAGTTTGGGCTCCTTCGTCAAATTGACCGGGCTTTAGAGAAAATTACGGAAAATACATACGGAGTTTGCGATCTATCTGGGGAAGAGATTCCCATGAAAAGACTCGAGGCGATTCCTTATGCAACGATGACGGTCAAAGCGCAGGAAAAATTTGAAAAAGGACTTTTGTAATCTTTGTCTATTGGCTCTTTGCCTGCTTGCCTTATTGGGAGTGGATATTTTTTCCAAGCAGTGGGCTTTGAGCCATATTCCGTTTATTCATTGGGTTGAGCCGTATCCTTTTCATGGTCTTGGGATTTTTCAATGGAAAGGGATTACCTTTTCGTTAAATCTTGTGACGAATATGGGGGCTGCCTGGGGGATGTTTTCCGGGTATCCAGGTATATTATTTGTTTTGCGTATCTTCCTGATTTGCGGCCTTGTGATTTTTTTGATTTTTTTTAATAAACATAAAAGAGCTAGTTTTCCTCTATGGCTCGTTGTTGTAGGAGCTCTTGGTAATGGTCTTGACTATTGCCGCTATGGATGCGTGATCGATTTGTTTCATTTTACGTTTTGGGGCTTCAGCTTCCCAGTATTTAATGTAGCTGATTCTTATATTACTCTTGGAGCTCTTGGTACACTTTATGCAAGTAGAAATCCTTACAATTGGCTCTGAATTATTGAGTGGTCATACAGTCAATCGGAATGCTGCTTTTCTAAGCCGGCAGCTTTCTCTTTTGGGGTATGTTGTCTCTCGCCATACAGTGGTGCCCGATGATGTGTCTTTGATTCAGAAGGCTTATAGAGAAGCCTCTGAGCGTGTATCTCTCATGATAGTGACTGGAGGCTTGGGGCCTACGATCGATGATGTGACAAGGCAAGCCTTAGAGCCATTGTTTGAGAAAAAAAGTTTATTGCCAAATTCGATGGGGACAGCTTCAGGGGTTTTTTGTGAAGGGCCCACAAGTCTCCTTTTGCTCCCAGGGCCTCCTCGAGAGATGGAGAAAATGTTTATTGACAAAGTGTCGGCTCTGCTCCAAACTAAATTCCCTCCTCTGAAGCCTTATTGTCGGCTGGGATGTTATCTTTGTCTTCTTCGTGAAGTAGAAGTAAATCCTTTTTTAGAAGAGATGCGACAAAACAATGCAGATGTGGACATTGGGATTTATCCTTCGCAGGGACTTTTATTCATAGAGTTTTGTGGCTCTTTTGAAGAAAAGCTACGTGAGATGGCAGAGAGGTTGCGCTCTCGCTTCCCCACGTTTTATTTGGGGCCTCTGGCCATAGCTCCTACAGTGCATCAAATATGCATAGAACAAAAAAAAACAATGGGGCTTGCTGAATCTTGTAGTGGGGGTGCCATTGCTTCTGCGATCACAGCTATGCCTGGAGCCTCATCTTATTTTTTAGGCTCTTTAGTGCTTTATAGTAATGCCTGGAAGGAACGATTTTTACAAATTTCTCGATCGACTCTCGTAGAAGCTGGAGCTGTGAGTTTTAACATTGTTGAAGAGATGATCCAAGGGATTTTTAGAGAGACCGATGCAGATATTGCGATGGCAGTTTCTGGTCTTTTGGGCCCCTGTGGGGGAAGCAAAGAAAAGCCTGTAGGAACTGTTTATATCGGAATTGCGCAAAGAGGAGAAGCCAGCGATATTGGCCTTTTGCGTGCCCCTTTGGATCGGACAACCGGCATTCAATGGGTAGTGAATACTGCGCTTGGGGCCCTTTGGCGCCGCTTAGTGCATGGAGCAATGACATTTTCATGAGTTACGAACTGATCGACAGCGGATCTGGCCGCAAGCTGGAGCGTTTTTCTCAACATACCTTGATTCGCCCTTGCCCTCAGGCTTTATGGCGTCCCGAAAAACCAGCTTTGTGGGCTTCAGCTGATGCTTCTTTTTCTAGAGAGCCAGGAAATCGTTGGGTGTTTGCAAAGAAACTGCCTAAAGAATGGACGGCTACTATCGGAGATGTGCAGTTTAAGATCTCTCCGACAGATTTTGGACATTTAGGAGTATTTCCCGAGCATGCAGATCTATGGCAATGGATGAGACAATATATAGAGCCAAAAGATCGAATTTTGAATCTCTTTGCTTATTCGGGAGGAGTGACTCTTGCAGCAGCAAAGCAAGGGGCTGAGGTATGCCATGTCGACGCTTCTAAGGGAATGGTGGATTGGGCTAGGGAAAATGCCAAGCTCAATCAGCTTGATAAGGCGCCCATTCGCTGGATTGTTGATGATGCTGTAAAATTTTTACGAAGAGAAGTGAAAAGAAAGTCAGTTTATGAGGGGATTATTCTAGATCCTCCTACATTTGGCAGGGGAGCCAAGGGAGAGGTTTTTAAGATCGAAGACGAGGTATTGCCTCTGTTGGAGCTATGTAAAGAGCTTTTGTCTCCTCGTCGAAAATTTTTGATTTTTTCTTGTCATACGCCAGGGTTTACTCCGATTGTGATGGAGCATCTCATGCGACAGGTGGTGGGCTCAGCTCAGATAATTACAGGGGAAATGGCGCTTTCTTCTCCTCAGGCTCTTTCGATTCCTTCAGGTTCTTTTGCGAAGTGTCTGACCTTATGCTTGAGTTAAGGTTCTGTCGATTTTCGGGTTCTTTTGAGCCGATTTTCGATTTTTTTTGAGGGGGTAATATCAATTCGCCTATATTACCCCCGCAAAAAAAATCGAAAATCGGCCAAAATAATCCCGAAAATCGACGAACCCT
>JAUXXF010000005.1 GCA_030681135.1 Chlamydiales bacterium | reverse complement strand
TATACCGAAACAACCTGAAGAATCGGTTTTTGGCTGTGTCGGCTTTACCTCAGAATTTTTGTCTTCGCTCGTGTCTTGCCTCCGGCAATGGTCACTCGCTCCAGACAAAAAATTCTGAGGAGCCTCCTTGCCAAAATCCCGATTCTTCAAGTTGTTTCGGTATATAGTCATTTAAATTGTACAGTAGCAGATTGATTTCTCTTAAGCAATTATTATGCATTGTAACAGCCAAAAACCGATTCTTCAGGTTGTTTCGGTATAAACACACACATGCAGCAGTGCCTATTCCTCAAAAAGAATATCCCGACGCGGTGAATACGCCCACTTCTAAAGAAGAGAGATTTGAACTTTTTCTTTGCAATTGGGCTCCTAGTTGTTGCCTGCGAAAACAAAGTAATACTCCACAAAAGGAAGCACAATTACATTATGTATTACTTTCTCTTCATAAATTCCTGCCACGAATGGGAAGGTAGACTTGCATGACTAGGAACAATGGCCAATATCAAGAGTAATAGCCCAATCACAACAGAATTTTCTAAGGGTGGCGATGTTTGCTCAGGAAAATTGCTGTAGCCAAGACTCCATAACCAAAGGGCGATTCCGATTGTTAAAAGGTGAATTTTCCTTAAGGGATACCAAAAAGAAACAAGAGCGAACAAAGCTACAAGACAAGCACACACTAAATCATTTATCCAAAAAAACGTCTCATGGGAAGGATAACGTAAAATAAAAGGACTGAGCGCTAACCAAATAGCGAGCATAAATTCAATAACACGTGCCCACATCTTACTTTTTCCTCCTTTCTCTTTCTCGAATGAGATTTTCACCGACTTCATAGGCAATTTCAGAAGCTGTCCCCCAAAAAGTATTCCATAACAGCCTTACGCTTTTACTTTTTTTCCAAACTCTATGCAAAAAAAGAATGCACGACCAAACTTCATCATAAGCTAAAACAATCAAGACAAGCGATATGACTGCTGTGATAAGACAGAGAAAACACCAAGCACCTACAATAGTTCCTTGCATAAACACCAGTACAGAGCTGACAATTCCTAAAGGAATTACATCAAGACCAAATAATATCACAAGCCAAGGCCGATCCTGCCACCGACGTGTCGAGCCACCCAGCGCAAAAATAACATCACCGAGATAGGCAATTGCACCCATAATTGAATCAGGAATACGAAACCATTTCCACATAGTATGAGAAGCTTCAGAGTCGAGAACCTGCTTGGACTGGTTACCAAAAACAGGATCCCAAACGTGATCGATCAACTGCCATTGATAAAGACCCATGTAGACAGCTATTAACGCTGCAACCGCCGCAACGCAACAGACAACAATCCTCTGACTCCATTTCGATGGATTATAATGCCATGGCTCTGGGATTGCCTCTAAATGAAAAGTACTTTTCATATTTTTTCCTATAAAAACATGGAAGGCTTAGAAGCTGTCTACAAAGTAAGGTTCTGTAGACACCCTTTTGCCACCCCAATATTGGAATTGAAGATAGAGAAAACCTAATTTCAGTTCTAAGCAATTTCCGAATTTAAACCAATCAAGATTTCCGAATAAAAATCTCTAACCCACTCAGAAAAAAACAATTAAACACACAGCAGTTAATAATATATTAATTTACAGACAAAACACTAAACACGATTAATATGACTATAACTGGACTTTGTACATTTAAGGGAGCCGATTTCTCGAGATACTCACTTCCGGGCATAGCCGATAAATGGTCAAAGTCCAGTTAAAGAAGGAAGATTTTTTGAATACGAGAGATGTCAACCTGCGAATTCAGAGGAATTTCAAAAAAATATAAAAGCTGCCACTTTTGAGTCTTTATAGCTTGTTTATTGTCGGCTTTATCCCATGGAGGATAAACTCTCATAGCTCGCTTGCCTCCCTTTCCATTCCTGGATACAATTCCTTGCTGATATAACACACTTTTCGGAAAAACAAACTGACCAAAATGTTCGGGGTTCCGAACACTAATAACAACCAGATCAAATGGATCTTCCCTATCAAAAGGTTGAATAGGTCCATTTCCTATCCGTTTCCATAAGGTAACAAACTGTCCAACCTTTGTCGGCGTGATCTTTGCTACTCTGAATTTAATATTCAAATGATCTATTTTGCATTCAGAAGCTCCATACTCTTCACTTTCTTCCTCTGTCGCAAAATGATCCATCATCAACCCGCTTGGTTCATAGGCTAATTTTTGTGCCGCAATAAGATCTGGATGAATGGGTTTGGTAAAATTTTTCTTTCCAACTAACATATGCTCATCTAAAGGTTGACAGTTTTCTACAATCCCTCGACTGAAAAAACTCTTCAGGGTTTTTCAAGTCCGAATTCTTTTTCAATACGCCCATTTTGTAAAATCCACAATTTATTGCCCAGGTATTTTGCAATCAGAGGATCATGATTAATTCACCTTCCTTTGACCGATGAATTGGCTCTCTGCAACCAGCTTTTCGGAAACTGTCATTTGTAAAGCTTCTAGGATCTTTTGGTTAATCACCGTTTTGGTATTCAAAGGATCATTAATCCCCACGCTCTTTGGACTTTCTCCTTCAATGAGCACCTTATAGGCAAGGAGAGCCGTCTGCTCGCCCAACTCCTTGTAATCTGCTCCTTTTGCAGCAAGAGCTCCTTTGGCTACTGAAGGGACGTCACTGACAATTAAAGGAGATTTGTTTTTTAGAGCCTGAGTTGCAACAAGAGGCATAGCGCTGACGAGCAAGTTATCAGCAGGAACCAAAATGACATCCCCTTTGCGTGCAGCGGCATTGACAGCCATTCCTATTTCACTTTCCACATGAACTCCCAATAAAATGGAATCAATCCCCTGTTTTTGAAGAGAAGTCTCCATTTTTTTTACCATGGCTACTGAATTGCTCTCACCAGGGTTATAAAGGATTGCAGCCTTACGTACGTGAGGAAGCAACTCTTTGATTAAGCTTGACTGAGCATCAGTATCTATCCGATCGGTTGTCCCACAGACGTTCGTATTTTTTAGTCCTAAAGATTCTGGATCACTCACAGCAGCGATAAAAATAGGCTTTTCCTTTTCAATTCTTGTGATTGCCTGCAAAGCAGGGGTAGCTATTGCAAAAACGGCCTGAATTTTTTTACGCCCATGAAAATTTGCAGCGATACTTTGTATTTGAGAAAGAGAACCCTCCCCATTCTGTATGACAAAATCAATTTCTTCATTGGATAATCTCTTGAGTTCAGTAACGAACCCCTCTCTTAGTTGATCTAAAGCTGGATGACTTGCTGTTTGAATAATCCCAATTGTGATCTTTCCAACGCCTTTTTCCAAAGAATTGCTTTTATACAAAAAGAGACCCACAGCAATGATTAGACAGACTGCGGCAGTAAGAATTTTTGAAGACATTTTTTCCTCCTATAGTTAAAACCCTAGACTTGAAAGCCAGGATCATTATCCATAAAAGGAAACACCCTGGCTTGAAGAGCCAGGGCGTTGATTAGTAATGATTTACCTTATCAATCCCCGCTCTTCTCTATTAAAGAAGAAGAAAAATTGACAAGCAAAAAATGACACAAGAGAACCCTTTAATCGGCGAACCGGAATATTTTTCGATGCATTCAGTAGCTTCATATAGGGTAACATGCTCACTTCTTTTTGGTCAGTTTATACAAATAGCTCTTTAAAAGACAATTGTAATCCTACCCTTTTTATCTTTTGAAAAAAATTGGCAATATTTCAAAATATGCGCCAAAAACATCAAACGAGAAATATTGATTTATGAATGGAATTATTTACATATTTGGCCCTTCTTGCAGCGGAAAATCTACGCTTGGTAAGGCACTTCAAAAGCACCTAGGAGGTCAGTGGACCTACTTAGATCGAGATCAATTGATCGAAGATGGTCTATGTGTTGAATCAGGAGCAGACAAAACTTTAGAGGAAAGAATTCAGGCAATAGGAAATAGGATAATTATCGATACTCAGATCCCTTGGAGAGATAAAAACCCAGACGACGTCTATTGTTTGCTACCTCCCCCTCTTAAAACTCTTTTAGAGAGAGATGCCCTGAGAACTGAACGCCTTAAACGGCCTGAACCCCGGGCCTCTTATGCAAAACAATATGTGATCGATACGCATGAGACTTTAAGTGCAATAGCCCAAGAAAAATTTGACATTTGTGTTGATTCTTCTCTGGTTTCTACTAAAGAAACAGCATTAAAAATATCGCAGTTTTTAGAAAACAAAGTCTGAGCGTCATTTTCTAGACCCTTTTCTTTTGTACAACTATTTTTGACAATAATTCAGCAAGTGTGCAATAGACCGAAATATCAACCCCTACAAGGGTTTTTGTGCCGCCATCGATCGTCATTGCGATCTGATGACAGCTAACATCATGAATATCAACCGAATGCATCCAGACATCAATATCAGGATACATTCTTGGAGTAAAAGATGCTAAGTACAATTCTTATTGTTGTCTTGATTTTGCTATTAATTGGTGCTTTTCCAAGATGGGATTATAGCCGAAATTGGGGGTATGCACCTTTTGGATTGCTAACGACAATATTAATCATTATCTTAATCTTGTGGTTATTAGGAGTTATTTAATTATGAACGTTAAAAAGCTTATATCTCTCGGCGTGATTGCAGTCGGTATTTTAATGATCGGTTATGGAGTACATTCCAAATACTCTATTTCTCAGATGAAAAACGAAATTCATCAGATCAGCCAATCAAAAAACAAGACTGTGAAATCAGCAGGTAAAGACTTGGAAATGAAAATCCTACATAAAAATGCAGGAACAAAGTGGTTCTTCTTTGGAGGAGGCATTCTCATTGTACTCGGTTCTTTAGCGTTTTATCATTGGTATCATAAGAAAAAACGTTAATAGCTGAGCGCAAAAAAATCCAAGTTTCTCAACTGCAACCCAGCTCTCACAACTACACGGCCCGGACTCAAAAGAGTCCGGCGCTGGAAGCTGTAGTAGCAGAAGAAACCCTCTTAGAGTCCTTCCACAATCTCACAAGACTGATTCAACAAGAACGTTCTTGGCGTCATAGGAAAAGGTTTGATCTTGAGAACTCCCCAGTAGGTTTTATCTTCTCCCTCGTAGCAGACTAAAAGCTGCTCTCCTGGGCGGATCGTTTTTTTAGCAACATAGATAATCTCAAAAGAAGAAGGAGAAAGGCCTTCTGAATTTCGAGGAATCCGGACAAATTTGGCTTCAATATTGGGCGTTTCCGAATGGTTAATGAAGCGAGTAAAATTCCCCTTTTTATGAGCGTCTAGGTCGACCGAATAAAGGCGGCGCGGGCGGTAGGAGCGAGTAGGATCCCACTTCCTTTGCTCTTCTCTTGTAAGAAGAAGGTCTGAAATAAGACCAAAGGCATAGTCAGAATCGTTCCCCATATTTTGAGGAGATAAGATCACTTTTCCAGAGTAAGGAGCAATCGGAGCCCCTCTTGGGATAGGCTTAGCTTCGGGATGAAGAAAAACTCCGTATCCAAGCTTTCCTTTGAGCTTTTTAATCAACAAATAGCTCGGAAGACCTTTCTTTCGGATTTCCTTAAGAATGGCGGGTATCCCCTGTACAATTTTCTTATTTGCTAGAGGAACATCGATTTTATCTCGTTTAATTCTGTTAAAACAAAAATTAAACAAAAGTTTATCAATTTCCTGTCTTTGTAATTTGTATTTCATAACTAAATGATACAACAATAAATACATTACCGCTAAACATTTTCGATCGTAAAGAAATTTTTATATCATTTCCACTAAAAAGTTTTTTTATTTATTGATCCTTACGTCCATCTCATATAGCATAATACCCAAAATATGGACCGCCCTATCATCAATGTTATTATCGGAGGAGGAGCTGCAGGCATTTTTGCCGCAATCCGGTGTAAAACCGTCTCCCCCTCTTCCAGAGTCATTCTCCTTGAGAAGACCAACCAACTTCTCTCTAAAGTTCGTATTTCTGGAGGAGGACGCTGCAATGTCACCCACTCTTGTTTCGACCCACCTCAGTTATCCCAACATTATCCCCGTGGATCCAAAGAGCTCATTGGCCCCTTCCATGCTTTTCAACCTAAAGACACGGTTTCTTGGTTTGCCGAGCGAGGAGTAGCTCTCAAGATTGAAAGCGATGGGAGAATGTTCCCCACGACCGATTCTTCAGAAACGATCATTCAGTGTTTGATGAATGCAGCAGCTTTAGCAGGCGTGGAAATCCAAAAACAACAGCGCATTCTTTCTATTCAAACAATGAAAAAACAATTTCTCATCGAGATGCAAAGTGGACAAATCCTTGCGGACCAACTTCTTTTAGCCACAGGATCTTCTTCTTTCGGTTACTCCATTGCTAAAGACTTTGGCCATGAGATCATTGAGCCAGTGCCCTCTTTATTTACCTTTAATGTCCCGACATCTCCCCTACTCGATCTTGCCGGCATCTCTCTCGGTGATGTCATTGTAACACTCAAGGGAACCTCTTTTCACCAGCGCGGACCTCTTTTACTGACTCACTGGGGCTTTAGTGGACCTGCCATACTAAAACTCTCCGCTTGGGCTGCCCGTAAATTGCACGAGCTCGATTATAAAACAACTCTTCTTATCAATTGGACAGCTTCGAAAAATCAAGAAGTTCTCTATCAAACCCTGTTGGAAAGAAAAGCGACGCATCCTCTACAACCCATCCCCTCTCTCCTTCCAAACAACCTACTGCTTCGACTATGTAAGGGCCTGAACATCAACCCTGCAACCCCTCTCGGCAAAATTGCAAATCGCACGCTGGCTCAACTTGCCGCTAAATTACATGCCGACCCTTATGCCATTGAAGGGAAAACAACCTATAAGCAAGAATTTGTGACCGCAGGTGGAATAGATCTGAAAGGGATCGATTGGAAAACGATGCAAAGCAAATCTACTCCGGGGCTATTTTTTGCTGGAGAAATTCTCAATGTCGATGGGATTACAGGAGGGTTTAACTTTCAAAATGCATGGACAACGGGATGGCTTGCAGGAAGCGCGATGGGAAAACGGGAAAACTAATTGTATGAACAAGGCACCACACCTATTTTTGCCATTGATTGGGGATGACGAAGACAAAACTTCTCCACTAAAAAATCGAATGCGAAAAAACTATCGCCATTTGAGAAAATGGGCGAATCGAACAACAACAAACTGCTTTCGCATCTATGACAGGGACATCAAAGAATATCCTTTGGCGATCGATTTTTACGATGGACGTTTCTGCGTCCACTTTTTCACCAGTACTCGTGACAGCGATGAGCCTCGCCAAGATCTCTACGACGAGGCCACGAGCGCTATCAGCTCGTTGTTTCAAGCGCCCCTTGAATCGATCTACTGGCGGACAAGAGTGAAGAGAGAAAAGACAGAACAGTATGAAAAAACGGGTGAGGCAAAACAGTTTTTTTCCGTCCTTGAATATGGACTACAATTCAGGGTTAATTTAACCGATTATCTCGACACCGGGCTTTTTCTCGACCACCGAGAAACTCGCCATCTAGTGGCTTCAATGGCTAAAGGAAAGCGGCTTTTAAATCTCTTCGCCTATACCTGTTCATTCAGCGTTCATGCAGCAGCTGCAGGGGCTATTTTCACCAAGAGCGTAGATCTTTCAAATACCTATACCGAATGGGGCAAGGAGAATTTTTTATTAAATGCACTTCCTCTAAAGAACAACCCCATTATTCGAGAAGATTGCCTGCAGTTTCTCGAAAAAGAGCGAGGTATCTATGACCTGATTGTGATCGATCCCCCAACAATCTCTCGTTCTAAAAAAATGGATCAAATGTTTGATATTCAAAAAGACTATCCCTTTTTAATTTCCAAGGCATTAGCGCTTTTGTCTCAAGACGGCACGCTTATTTTTAGCACAAATTCTCGGGATTTTGATTTTGACGAGAGTTTGTTTAAAGGATGTGAGATCTTGGACATCTCTAAAAAAACAATCCCGATCGATTTTCATAATCAAAAAATCCATCGCTGTTGGAAGATTCGCCATGCTTCTTCCTAAAGATGTCAATGGCTGTCCTTATCTTCAGTTAGCTCCCATGGAGGGAGTTGGCGATGCCTGTTTTCGAAAAGCTATCGCTTCCGTTGGAGGATTCGATGAGGCTGTAAGAGACTTTCTTCGGGTTCCCATGAACGCCCATGTCAAATCGCTCAGCAAAGTCTATTTCTCAGACGAACTATCCCCCATTCCTCTTGCAGCGCAAATCATGGGATCCGACACCTCTTTAATGGCAGAAATGGCTAAAGAGCTTGTCCTAAGAGGAGCAGCGCGGATCGATGTCAATTGCGGATGCCCTTCTCATACTGTTACAGGTCGAGGAGCTGGTTCTAGTCTCTTAAAAGATCCCAATATCTTATATGAAGTGGCCAAATCTGTCGTTCAAGCTGTTTCCATTCCCGTCACGATCAAGATGCGCTCTGGATACGACGACATTTCTTTATTCAAGGAGAATCTACTTGCAGCTCAGGAAAGTGGAGTCCGATACATCACACTTCATCCGAGGACTAAAGCCGATGGCTACGGGCCTCCTGCAAAATGGGATCTGATTGCGGAGGCAAAATCTCTTTTAAAGATACCAATTGTAGGTAATGGAGATATTCTCAGTGTCGAAGATGCCTTAAAGATGTTGCAAATCACAAAATGTGACGCCCTTATGATCGGTCGAGGAAGTCTGATCAATCCGTTTATTTTCCATCAGATTCGAGCACATTTTGCAAAAGAGCCCTATATTCCCAAATGGGAAACACTGATGGGATATTTTGATGTGTATTTGACAAGCATGTCGCCTGAGACGCCTACGAAACTCCGCGTAAATAAATTGAAGCAATTGCTCGGATTTTTATTTAAGAGCAGTCCCAGATTATTAGAACATCGGCAGCAAATTCTTACTTTCAATCCTCCAAGTGCAGATTCTCTTCTCGAATACGCAAAAACTTTTTTACTTAATCAATAGACCTCTTTCTAAACTAAGGTTCTTTTGAGCCTAGTTTCGAAAGAGGTCTAATCTATCCACAAAAAATTCTTCACGTACGATGATTTACAATTTTGAAACTTCTCCAAAAAGAGCATCTCGCAAGGATTGCGCCATCATTTCATATACTTCACAGTATCCAACAATTTTAGGGAGAGTCTCATTGCCAATTTCAACCGCATCTCCCGAGTCATGATCAAAAAAGTTAACTCTCAAAATAGGATAGCTGCTGGCATCGATCTTATTGAAATAGAGCTGTAATTCAAGCATATCTTCTGGCTCTAGAAAGCAATGATTTGCTGATCGCATGACTGCACTAACTGCTCTATCTAAGCTAAGATCGCACTGAAAGTAATCTCCCATGAAGTCATCCAAAAGAAGAGCTTCAAATATGCGGACTATTCTTGGAGAGATTGCAAATCTTGCGGCATGTTTTTGAATTGTTTCAATAGTGTATCTTAGTTCCTTTTCTTTTCTCTCTGGACAGCGATATGGCACTTCATCGACAGCCCTCCCCTTTCCGATGTCATGCAAAGCTAGAAAAAGCTTGAATTCTTCAAAGGTAAGAGAAATTTTTTCAAGAAAAGCGAGAAACTCTGCATTGTTTTCAAAATCGTGCTTAAGAACATCTAAAACCATCTTAGTATGGGTTTCAACGGTATAACCCTCTCCAACACCGGCGCTTTTTTTATAGAACTCTTTTAACTCTCCGAATAATTTAAGAGTTTCTATCACCTCATATCCTTTGAGAGTTTTACGCTTTGCCAGATACCCCTTTATATCGGCACAACCTTTCCGCTCCTCTTGCATAGTAAGATTTTGAACGATCGCTTCAAAGATCTCTTTTGTACTCAACTTCTCGAAAGGCACACAAGACTGAAAATGTACTGAATTCGAATGATGGATAAACAGTGGTTCAGAGAGAAAATCCCTGTTATACACTTTAGGGTTTTTTCCATCTGTAAAGACAACAACGGGAGCCTGGAGCATATTGGAAAGAGCTCCTAATTCAATGTCCGTTGCCCAAACAGTAGGGGTGCTCATACAATCGAGGTATTCATCCCAGTTGGAAAAAGAGAGAGCCTCTCTCCCGTCACCCTTGAGAAGATGCGGCTCTACTTTGTAATCGGGCAAATGAGAATAGACATCACTATGATCTCTCATATACTCTACGAGATCTCTTCTCAACTGATCTGAGGACAGATCCTCGTTAAGCTGAGGAGAGATATTAGCGAACAAGCAATCGCCAGCCTGTCGTGTGTAGTCTTTAAGATACAAACCATGCTTGCTCACCGGAGAGTTTTGTCGATAAGCTTTTGAGGCCAGCAGAGAAGGTATTGTTTCCCCCTTTAGGTATGTTTGTTGTTTGAGAATCTGGGAAATGAGGCTTCTGATGATGTTTGTCTTATAAACAATTCTTGGATCAAAGCCGTTTTCTTTGGCAATGCCCCTAAGCTGTAAATAAAGCTGTTTCAGCTTGTCAAAGTCAGATGGTATAGTGCGCACCACTTTCTCCGCGAAGAGAGAAAATTCATCTTCCAGTGGCCATCTGTCTGCCAACTCAAACTCTGTATTATCTGGAACCTCTATTTTTTCCCATTCTGTTTCGGCAATTGTCATACATAAAGGAATCTCTTCGGATGGATCAAAAGCTTGATCATCTAGTATGATCTCTTGTAAGAAACTATCAGATTTTTCAGAAGCTTTCTGGTAATCTTCAAGAATCTGGTAAAGCATCCCTTTATAAAGATCAAACAGCTCATAAGCAGCGGCCTGCTGTTCTATATCATTGGAGGTTACCACCCTACCGATGTTTTCCAATAGATCGATCAAGTAAGGGCGAGAAGAATCGATGAGGAGCTTTAGGTCGATGGCCGATAATTTCGGGTAGTTTATAGCCAAACTCTCTAGGTCAGCATCGATCGCATTATTAATAATGTAGTCCGCTAAGATCAATGACGTTTTTAAAGACTCATCTTTCGATAGTTGTTGATAAAGTTTTAGAGCAGATAGCGATCCCATGCCTTGGAGCTCCTGAAAATTTTGTATAGAGGCTGCAAACAGACGATCATTGTGGACAATCTCTCTTCCTTTCCTTCTAAATTCTTCTATTTTTCCGAAATAACCTTCGGCATCTTCAAGCTGATAAGTATGAGAATGCATATGCAATCCAACAAATCTTCCTCTACTCAACCTTCTCATGGCCCCAGAACAGTTATTATTCTCACCCATTAGAAGTATCTCGACTTCACCATTTGGTTTTTTTAAACAAGTTTTGGATCGAAATCCTGTTGCTAAATATTCTTCCAAGTGGCCAATCAGTTTTCCTTTTTCTTCGCAGATATGCCATATCTCTGGATACTTTTCCTGATCCTGAAGGGTTTCGAAAATCACCCCTCTTATTTTACTTTCAAGATCAAAACCCCTAATTTCCCCAGGATACTCGTTGAGGTACTCTCTTACTTCGTCGACGATAGAGTGAGGAACCAAAATTGTGGACTCGGGAGAAAGAGCATGTTCACCCATAGTTTCGGTGTCGTAAGGTGTCGGCGAAAACACCTTGTAATCACTGCTTTTTTCGAATGTCTTCAGCGGCTCTAAAATAGCAATTTTAGCACCCTCCCAGCCCTCCGGGGCTCCGCTATTAGGCTGCACTAGCTGATTCCAAGCCCAGTGAATCGTCGGACGATCGATAAACTTCTTATACTCTTGCTTTTCCGGATTTTTAGACCTTCCAATAACTCCCTTCTTCGTAAAGACCAGTTTCAATGCGACTAATGTTTTATAATTAAGGTCAGCTTCCATACGATCCCACTCTTCTCCTCCAACATACTCGGGGAGGTTGTAAAATAGATGATGTTGATGAACGGCGTGCACTAAAATAACATGATCTGTGAGGTCTTCATCTTCTTGTTCAACGGGTTGAACAACTTGTGGTTGAAGAACTCTTTGAATGCTGGATTTCGCTTCTACGAGATATGCATTCAAGGGATTAATTGGTACAGTTTTTATAGGTTCTTCGATCAGTTTGTGATGTATTTTTAACCTTTCTTCAAACTCATAGTCCGCTTGTTTGCACTGCTCTTCAAGGATACCAACCTGACTTTTCAGCTGCTCTGCTTTATATGTAAGTTTCTCAACTGAGCTTCTACTAAAAAGGATCAAGTTGCCTTCATCATCTTTTATGAATCTTAAGAATTCCCCTGGTTCTAAGGACTGTCCTCGTGCAATAGAGAGCTCTTTTTCGACCCTGAATAAGGATGTATGTTTCTTTAAAAGCTGTTGTTGAAGTTTCATATTCTCTTCGAACATAATTCTCACGGGGTGATTAGAATCCAGTACTTCCGAAGAAAACATTTTTCTAAAAGACTCTTTCATATAATTGAAATCTTGAGATGCCTCCGGCATTATTTTTCTAAAAAACTCTTCACTAACAGGTTTGACCACTTTCATTATAGCCTGATCAATAAGCTTATCAATAACCTGATCACCATCCCTACTAGAATCAATTCCTAGGTTCACCCGAATCAATAGTTTAAAAAACTCTTTACTGACAAAGTATGCTACTTCTCTGATAGCACATATCTCTTCCATTATAACATCACCAGTAATTATAACGTCATTATCGGCATCCTGTACTTCTAAGTATCTCCGCGAGAATGCTTTTTTCAAAAGCTCTTCTCTGTCAGCATTTATACCATCATCAGCATCCTGCACTTCTAAGTCTCTCCACGAGAGTGCTTTTTTCAAAAGCTCTTCCTCGGCAACATTTCCCGGGCTTAGTTCCAACGAGGGTCCATTTCTCAAAAGCTTTTCTCTGGCAGCGTTTTCCAGGCTAACTCGCAACTTTAGTTGTTCAATCTTTTGATGTATTTGATTGCAACCTGAGACTAGTATTCCCGTTGCAGCCCCATTTACAGCTCCTGCAAGAGCCGCTTGTCCCATTCCTTCGTGAATTTTTTTTCTTTCTAAAGCATTCGATGTGGCAGCGCTCAAGCCTCCACTTACAGCGCCTCCAACACCTCCAGAAACAACCTTTTTGCCAATGAGTGCTAAATGACCGGAAACATCTCCAATCAAGGATTCAACTCCCGTATCGATGAAGGGTCCTACACCTCCAATTATACCTGCGGAGAGAGTGTTTGTAATAATCTTATCAGGAGAAGGCAACTTACCTGTTTCTACCACTTCTTTCACCATTGTCGTTGCGGCAGCGCTTGCACCTGCGCTTAACGCAGCTTGCCCCATGTTCACTATGAGGTGAGCGCCTTGTAAATAGCCTCCAACTCCTGCAGATACTAACCCTCCTAGACAGGAGTAGCCGATCTTTTTGGAATAGTTAGATTTACTAAATTCTTCTTCCTTTGTTTGGTAAGTATCCAAAGCCCCAGAAACCCCCACACTTATAATGAAGGGACCGAGCTTGCGCCAGCCCATTATCGTAAAGACACTTCCGCCTACAATTTGTACAGCTGAGCAAGCATATCCTTCTTCTTTACCACCGCCCCGCAAGCCAGGATCTCCAATGCGGACATAATGCTGTCCCTCATGTTTTTCAACGTGAATGTGATACTTTTGAGGATTTTGAAACCACTGCTGCAAGTATTGGTTGACGATTTGTTGTTTTTCTTGAGACGAGGAGGACCTTTGAAAATGGTCAGCAGTTGATGGATCAATGTTTTGGATAAGCACTGAATCCACTGTTAATGCTTCTCCAAAGGGCGATACAAGGTGAAACTGAGGGTTCCCATTTGGACCTCTGAAATCGATTGAAATCTGCCAATATTGATGATTACTGAAAGATTGGGAGCTTGTTATTGAAGGAGGTAAAGTTAGAGGGGATCTTAAATGATCGTTCTTTATCATAAGTATTTCTGCCTTTAGTGAAAAACGATCAAATATGATGCCTCTGAGAATATTTTTCAACGACATTTTTTAGCTGAAAAAGGTTACCTATGTTGGTGAATTGGACTAAAAAAATAACCGGTTATTTTCTCTCCAAACTTTCTCTCTTACTCGCCTCAAAGCCTGTCAGGTGAAAACAATTTCCATTCAGCATGAAAACAAAAAAGTGAACTATTTACTTATTCAAAATGAGGAGAGCCTTTTGTTTGCAGCCAATTTAGGCTGCATCGAAATCCACCCTTTCTTCTCTCGGATCCAGAAATTGCAAGCCCCGGATTTCATCGTCTTTGATTTAGATCCTAAAAAAGCCTCCTTTCAAGCGGTTATTCAAGTGGCTCAAGAAATCCATAAAGTCTTAGAAGAAATCGAAGTGCCTAGCTATTGCAAAACATCTGGAAAAGTCTACATCGATTGCTTCCAAAATAATTTTGGTCAAAGCTTAGCTGCACCTTATAGCATAAGAGCTTTACCAGGAGTTCCCGTTTCTACTCCTCTCAAATGGTCAGAGGTGAAAAAAGGACTAGATCCAAAGAACTACAAGATAAAAACAATTTTTCTCCGGTTGAAAAAAATGGGGCGATCTCTATGCTCTAGTTTTCAGTAAAGAGGTTCTCCTCGAAAAAGCTCTTGCAAAATTGCAAAAAATATATAAATCTCACGTATATTAAAATGATTGAAAGCAGACACCTACCACTCGCTTCAGTAAAAACATTTGTTTCCCGAATCATTCGGAATCTTCTTATTGGGTTTGCAATTATCGCTTTCTCATTGGGATTAGGAATGAGTGGGTACAGCTATTTTGAAGACATGTCCTTGCTAGATTCTTTTTTGAATGCTTCAATGATCTTATCGGGCATGGGACCCGTATCCACTTTGGAAACAACTGGAGGCAAACTGTTTGCTGGTTGTTATGCTCTCTTTAGCGGCATTATTTTTCTCATTGTGATTGCAATCATTATTGCCCCTCTTTTTCATCGATTTCTCCATAAATTTCACGTTAAAGAACCCTAAGGGATCGTGAATCAATAGCCTTACTTCAGAGACTGAATTTTCTTCAGCCAATAATCGTTCGTGAGTTTATTTCGATAAGACGGATTGCTAAATGCATCTTTGTATTGATCGAGCCACTTTATCAAATTGTCCTCGGTGACTTCAGACCAATCTTTGACAATCACAACAGGGAGGTCTTTGTAAAGCGGGTCAAGAGGAGACGTTTTCACAATGACAATGCATCCTAAAATCAAATCTTCCCAGGTACGATGGCAATCAAGACCGTTCCCATGGGGGCTGATGGAAAAAGCATATTCCCCTTTCATTGTCCAAAGATCAAACCGCGGCATCCTTTTTGCATAGTCAATCAAACCTGTCGATTTTAATCGCTTAAAAATAGAGAGCCGATCTTCGCCAAATTCTCGATGACGGCGAAAGGTAGACCTCATGGTGTTATGATGCTGAAAGTCAACGAAAGCCCTCTTTTTTCTAAGATAAGTAGGTTTTAACTGCTGCAAAAGTCCTTTTAAAGCCTCTTCTTGCTCAGAGGGAGCAGCTCTAGTCCCCCATCGATGAGCTCCAGGTTTATAGGCCAATGTATGGAAGTCAAGACCAATCGGAAGATGGCTCACCTTCTTGCAAGAACCTCTATAGTCACAATTTTGAGCGAAAATATGAATAATCATTTCGTGATTGATCAGATCATCGAACTGTTTTCCAAGTCTTGAATTAGAAGGGAAAGACTCATCCCCATCACAAATCACGAGAACAAAGGGATTTTTTACTGCAGGAAGGACATGTTTGTAAAACTTCTGAATAAATTGGCTTTTAACCCAAACAACATCCCCCTTTGCAATATTTTTATAAGCTTCCTTATCAAACACATCTTTTTTAAAGTATTCACTGGGGCTCCGATTGAGCCCCTTATCACAGCCCTGAATAACCCCCAAATCCCAGATAAATTCCGAAGATTCCCATTGCATACCTGAACAATCCGAGGCATACCAAAAACACTTCAGATCGTTTCGGTATAAACCCGCAACGCATAAGACTCCGAAAAAGAAAGTAAGAAACAAAATACGTCTCAACATAGCATAGAAATTACTTCTAACACCTCTTTCACTTCAATATCCCGGATGCAGGACATATGGCTGCAACCTCGCCTTTCAAAACAAGGAGCGCAAGGAACTCTCTTCATGATCGATCGGCATTTAGAATAAGATGGGACCCACTGGCCCGGATCATTCATCCCTGCAAACAACACGATGAGCGGGGTTTTTGTTCCTGCCGCCAAATGCACGGTAACTGAATCGACAGAAATCACTAGCTTAGCTTGTTGAATAGCAAATGCAAAATCTGACCACCCCAAACGGTTGCAATAGTTCAAACAACCTGCCGCCAACGAGACTCGATCGCATCGAAGCTGCTCTTCTTTCCCGTACCCCGTCAAAATCACTTTGCGCCCTTGCTTTTGCATCTCGCAAATCAATTCTATCCATTTTTTCTCATCCCACTCCTTCAAACAATGCGCAGTCCCCATATGAACTGCGAAATAGCCGGGAGGGAACTCACAATCTGGCTTTTGGCTTACAATGTAGTTGGGCAAAGGAGAATCTTTGCTCGTATCAATCTTTACATGTGCTAAAAGATTCAAATGGTGGCGCCCCATATACTCTGCGCTCCAAGAGACGCTCTCTGTCAAAAGATTTGAAAATCCTCCTGTAGAATATCCAATCCGCACAGGTATCTTTGCCTTGAACAAAAGAGGAATAGCGTTTGGAAAATAAGGTTGCAGATCGATCGCTATCTCATAGCGCATTTGACGAATCTCTTTGATAGCCCGAGATCCCCCTCTTAAATGGTCTACAATCGCTCGAAATACTCCTTTACGTCTATTTGCATACCAATGATCAAATACATGAACCCGATCTACAAAGGGATGGCTCTGTAAAAGCTCTGCAGCAGGCGAGGCTAGTAAAAACCCGATTTCACAACCTGGGAATTCCCTCTTCAAAGCAGGCAAAACAGTTGTAGAGATCACAACATCGCCCAAGTTTGCTATATTGCAAACTAGAATTTTTTTTGGCGATGTTGGGATCTTTCTTCTCTTTTTTCTACATCGAAAAAAAGCATTGAGCGCTAGAAGCAAATATACGCTTCCCCATCTCCTCACTAAAAGGCCTTTTCTGAGCGGACTTTTTGAATAGTTATTAATCACTCGAACTATACGGTAAAAAAATCTTCAGATTATCTGGGTATATCTTTTTTATCTATAAGTTAAAGGGATACCATCGAAAGACTCCTGATCATGCACCTCATCTACTAACCTACGCACCTCTGGAGGTAAATCAGGCCGAGCCAACAGTCTGCTACACATTTCATTCGCTTCGTGATCTAAGCCTAAACGCGCAGCGCATTTGGCAAATACCCAGGGAAGATAATGTTTATAAATCTCTGTATAGACTGGAGCAGCATCGAATTGTGGAATAGGAATGCTAAGAGCCGTCTTGGCAATAAAGTAAGCAAGAAAAGTTCTCTTCCCACGCATATAAAAATTAGCTAAGTGAAAAAGTGGCTCAGCTCGCCAAGGAAAACGTTGGTAGGCTGCCATATAACTTTCAATCACTGTCTCTACTGGCCTCTCCAGCTGTTCTTGCAAAAGAGCGCTGCGAATCATCGACATATAGAGAAGAGCTTCATGTACATCTGGCATAGTCATCAGCTTCTGATATTGTTTAAGAGCCAGCTCAACTCTTTGAGCTACATCATAACTTTGACCAAGAAAATAGATATAACGGGTATTCGTTGGCTCTTTCTCTAAAGCTTTTTCTAAGGTTGCTGAATCCTTGATCGCTTTTTGCTCCAAGGAATCTTTCGATCGATAACCATCTTCAATGCTATGTAGACGAGCTTTATCGAGTAGTACTTGTGATCGTTTTTTCCCGTCCCGATGCTCTACTTGCTCATGCAAAACCCCCACCCAGATCCAATCAAGCGCGTTGTTTAACAAAAAGGTTCGAGGGTGCTCAACTTTTAAATGCAAACCTTTATCATAGAAAACATTGATGAAATAACTATCCTGAGTAAGCTCTTCCCACTCCGATCCAGCTTCCAATATTTCGTCAGCATCTATAAAAAGCAAATAATCAGCTTTCCCTTTGGCAAGCTCCATCGCCTGATTGCGACCTTCTGCAAAATCAACCCAAGGACGCTCGTGCAGCTCTCCGGGAATATCTTTAAGATACTCCTTGATGATCTCTTGCGTTCCATCTGTAGAGCCGGTGTCAACGATCACCCAGGCATCAATCTTATCTTTGACAGAAGCTAAACAGCGACGGATCACTGCGCTCTCATTGCAAACAATCATATTCAAACATACCGTTTTCATAAATAAACCTATTTTTACAAAAAACAAAGTTATATTTAATAATAACAAATATATCAATCCAATAAAATAAAAACCTATTGCCCAATGAGCAAAAAAAAGCTGGCGTCAAACATTTTATTTGATATAAAGAAATATATGAAAAGGCTCCTACATATCATTGCCACCCCACGAGAAGAAGAGTCGCGTACCTTGCAAGTCTCGCAAGCATTTTTGGATACTTTTAAAGAAAAGCATCCCGATTGGTTGATCGATGAGCTAAATCTCGCCAAAGAACACCTTCCAGAGCTGAGCATGCAGAGCGTGAGCGGGAAATACATTCTTTTGTCAGGGAAAAATCTTTTTGGCAAAGCCAAAGAATTATGGGTAGAGATTATTCAACATATCGAAAGGTTTAAGACTGCCGATCTGTTTTTAATCAGCACGCCGATGTGGAATTTCCATATCCCCTACATGCTCAAACATTATATCGACGTGATCGTCCAACCTCACTATCTCTTTCGCTATACAGAAGAGGGAAGTGTAGAAGGATTGGTGGTGGATAGAAAAATGGCTATCATTACCAGCCGGGGCGGTCAATATGGCGGCGAGATGAAAAGTATGGACTTTCAAGAAAGCTATTTAAAGATTATTTTCAACTTTGTTGGCATTACTGATATTTCCTTCATCAATGCAGAGCCTATGGATATGGGCAGCGAAAAGCAAAAAGAACAGATCGAAATCGCAAAAAAAGCCGCCATAAACTTGGCAACAAAGATTATATGACATGCCAAGAGACATCCCTATCAGCAATGGCCAGGTCCTGATTGCTTTCGATAAAGGCTCCATCTTACGAGAACTCTACTATCCTTACGTCGGAGAAGAAAATCATTCGAAAGGAGAACCTTTCCGTTTTGGAGTCTGGGCCGATGATTCCCTTTCATGGATTCCTGATGGCTGGGAGGTAAAAAGGAACTATCTCGGAAACTCTTTAGTGACAAATGTAGAGCTTGCCAATGAGACTCTGCAATTACAAATGATCGTAAACGATCTTGTCGACATCACTGAAAACATCTATCTAAAAAAAATCACTGTAAAAAACCTTCGCTCTGAACAAAGAGAGATTCAACTCTTTTTCGCTCACGATTTTCATATTTATGGGACAGATATTGGAGATACCGCAGCCTTTCAGCCCGAAAACAAAAGTCTCATCCATTACAAAAAAGATCGCTACTTTTTGATCAATATTAGAGCCAACAATACATTCGGTCTCGATTTCTTTGCGACAGGAAACAAGGAATCAGGTTCTCAAAAAGGGACTTGGAGAGATGCCGAAGATGGAATCTTAAGTGGCAATCCCATCGCTCAAGGCAGCGTCGATTCGATCATCTCCATCCCCTTAACCCTCCCTCCTCTAGGAGAAGAGAGCTGTTTTTACTGGATCGCGATGGGAAAATCATGGGAAGAGGTCAAGCATTTACAAGAGATTGTGAAGAAAAAAACTCCAGAAGAGCTGTTGAAAAGAACAAAAGACTACTGGGAATTATGGGTGAGCCAAGCTGGTGTAAACATCGATCTTCTTCCCGCAAAAGTCTCCAATCTATACAAAAAAAGTTTGTTGATCTGCCGCACGCAAATGAATCGCTGCGGAAGCATTATTGCAGGCAACGACTCTGATACAGTCCAGTTCAATCGAGATACCTACAGCTATATGTGGCCTCGAGATGGAGCTTTAGTTGCCTACGCTTTGGACAAAGCAGGATATAACAGCGCTCCTTTTTATCTTTTTTGTGCAAAAATCCTCAGGGAAGAAGGATATTTTCTTCATAAATATACACCTTCTGGTTCTTTGGGCAGCTCCTGGCATTCCTGGTTCAATGAAGGCAAACCGCAACTTCCCATTCAAGAGGACGAAACAGCGCTGGTTATTTGGGCGTTATGGAAACATTACGAAATCTATAAAGATCTTGATTTGATCCAACCTCTTTACGAATCTCTCATTAAACAGGCCGCGGATTTTATGATGAACTACCGCGATTTTAACACCGGTCTTCCTCTTCCAAGTTTTGATCTTTGGGAAGAGCGGCAAGGCATTTTCACCTTCACCACTGCAACAGTCTATGGAGGCTTAATGGCAGCTTCCCAGTTTGCTGCAGCTTTTGGAGAGACAAGCCTTGCCAATGAGTATAGAAACGGCGCCCAGCAAATCCGAGAAGCGATGGACCTTTATCTCTATAGAAAAGAAGAAGGGAGATTTGCGCGGATGATTCGTTTCAAGAAAGATGGCTCTTTGGAGATCGATGCAACCATCGACGCTAGTCTCTATGGAATTTTTGCCTTTGGCGCTTATGAGCCCGACCATCCCTTTGTCCAAAGCACTATGGCGCAAATCCGCGAAAAGCTCTTAATCAAAGAAACCGGAAAAGGGATCGCCCGCTATGAAAATGACGCCTATTATCGAGATAACGATACCAGCAATCCCTGGTTTGTGACGACTCTTTGGATGGCTCAATATGACATCGCATCAGCTAAGAACAAAGAAGATTTAGACAAAGCTCTCTCTATTCTTGAATGGGTGGCAGATCATGCTCTACCAAGCGGCGTGCTGGCAGAACAACTCCACCCCAAAACCTTAGAGCCCATTTCAGTTTCTCCATTGACTTGGAGCCATGGAACCTTCATCGCTGCTGTTCAAGAATATCTCAATAAATCCTCTCTATAGATAAACTTTTTTTACTTGGTATTTTTTTTTAAATTCCTATAGAATATTGGCCAAAAATGGAGGCTAGTATGGCAGCAGCAGTATTCGGATTAACGGCTTGTGTTCCTGGAGTTATCTCTTGGGGGGTAGCTGAGCTTGTTTGTAAACGTCGAGACGAACAATGCAAAAAAATTTGCGATTCTTTTAATCAAAAGGTGCAAAATTTTCAGAAGCAATGGAAGCTTCATCATTGGGAGGCTCTGATAGAGGACGAGGGGGAAAAACCAAATCTGAAAAATCTTTCCGACTTAATTCCGCTTTGTCCGCATAAAAAAGAAAATGAAGCAGACGATTGTTCTGTTAAGACCTGTAACGACTTACGTGAAGATATGCAGTCCGAAATGTCTTTGTTTAACAGGAACTTTAAAAATCATGCAACTGTATCAGAAAATCGACCTCTCTTAATTTCTATCATTACAGCTGTGGCAATGACTGCACTTACTTCTGCTTTCATCATTCCTCTATGCCCTCTTTTAACAACTATACATCTCTAGTTGGCCTAGGAACTGCCTATATAGGAACTGAGAAGGCTCTTCACGGAAGAAGGATTGTCTTTATAAAACTAAATCCCTCAATCCAAACCTAGAAAGTCTGACCGATAAGAGCCTGCCGTTTGATTTGACGGCAAGCTATTAAATCATTTTCTACATGACAAGCTTTTTTTTGAGTGAATGTTTTTTTGAATTCGTATAGGATACTGGCCAAAAAACGGAGGCTAGTATGGCAGTGGCAGTATTCGGACTAACAGCTTGTATTTCTGGGGTTCTCTCTTGCCAAGCAACCAAATTTATTTGCGAGGAGAGTGACAGAAAATATAAAAAAAATCTTGAAGAGTTTGTTGAAAAAAGAGCTTATTATGAACAGCTGTGGAAAACCTGGTTCCAAGGAAACGGATGGCAAAACCCGCAAAAGGCCGTAAACTGGGATGATTTATCTCAAACTGTCGAGTTGCTCACGCCCCTTTGTCCACACATAAAGATTAACAAAAGCAAGAAGGAGTGTCCTCGAACCTTCCACTGCGGACTATTACGTAAAGTAATCTCTTTAGAGATCGCTCTCACTCAAGTAAAATTAAGTCCCTATATGAAGTTGGAAGAAACGCAGCTTTATCTGTGCTCTTTAGTTGCAGCTATAGCCCTGACTATCTTTACTTCTGCAATCATTCCATTAAACTCCCCTTTGATGACTATGCATCTACTACTCGGCCTAGGAGCTGCCTATATAGGAACTCGGTACGCCATCAGAAAAAAAGAAATTAGCTAACTTCTCCCTTCAATCAAAAGCTAATTTGGTAACTTTCTGGAATCTACCGAATCATACTATTTATGATGAATGGTATCACTCCAGCAGTTCTTTTTCCTTGCCAGTTCTTCCAGTAGCTCAGGACTTGCAAGGCCCTGTTGGATCAATAAATCGACCACCTGAGGGCTTGCCCGATGATATTGCATTTGGCGTTCCACATGCCCTGTCTTGGAGTAAGGTTCTAAAAGAGCCGGCGCAATTCCTAGCTCCAAAAGTCTCTCCCACAAAAATTCTTGTCTGGTTCCTGGAGCGTAAAGCTGCTTTCCTCCTGTCAGTTCAATACAAGCAGCAAGAGGATCTAAAGGAGCTGTTTCAAAAGGATGAACAAACAACACCATGGAAAATCGATCTTTGTCCACCTCTTGAGCAACTACTCGATGCCGCGCGCTGACAAAAAGGCCGTTCGACAAATTCTGAAGCATGTCCCCCACATTCACAATGAATGCGTCTTCAGGAACAACAACATTGAGCCACTCTCCATTAACCTCTACTTGAAGGCCTTTTTCTGTCGCATAAGGTAAAATAGCTAGCAAATCAATATCTGTATGAGGCGCCGCCCAATAAAGAGGTGTAGATTTTCTTTCGAGATCGACTCCTGTCAGAGCAGGATAATAAAGGGCCCTTAAAAGAGATTCTCCATGCTCGGTCATGTCATTTAACAAATTGAGATCCAGCTGGCTGGAGGAGCGTTGGTTGATCATCGTAATGATTGCCTGCTGCAAAGGAATGACATAACGCTCTAGCTCATCATACAAAAGCGTCATAGCCTCTTTAAACCCTTCTTGCTCCGGCCAAACATTGGGAAGAAGAGATCCTTCTTTCGCAATATGATAAAATTCTTTTTTATCCTTATGCGCATTTCCTTTAGCCACTTCTCCTGGAACAAAACCGCGCTGACCATTTAAAGGCTCTACAAAGGAGAGAGATTTTCTATCGCTGCTTTGTTTAAAAAAAATCTCTGCCTGGGCATAAGCATGGCGAATCGTCTCTGCATCGACCCCCGTATTTCGAACAGCAAAAAAACCAACAGTCGTCATCGCCTCATAGAGCGTGTTTAAAAAAGTTTGTCTTCGATCGGCGTCTTCATAATCTCTCATGTCCACTACCGGAATGCGAAGATCTAAAGAAGCTTCTTTAGAAAAAAGAGAGGTCCCAATCAATAAAGCTGATGCAAGAAAAATCCAACATTTCATAATTCCCCCAAAAGGAGGCATATTGGAATATTTAATATTTTTTTTCAAAAAAATCTTTCATGTTGGCAAACTTTAAGTACTAACGTATTATAGCCACTGGATCAATACAAGGCCTGCATGCTTAAAGAATTACTCACTAATAAACGCTCCTTTATCCTATTTGCTGTCATGTTCGGCATCGTATGTCTTCTCAACGTGAATTACTGTCTTTTGAGAAGCGCAAGAAATGCCCTCGCAGTAGTGGACCTTGGAGGAGGCGCTGGCTCTATTCCTATCTACGACTTATGCGGTACGATTCCCGGCGCAGTTCTCATGGTGTTTCTCCTAACGCGCTTATTAAACCGCTTTTCCATTCATAAAGTATTTCTTATCACCCTTTCGGTATTTCTAGGATTTTTCTTATTATTTTCTCTAGGAATCTACCCTTCCTTGCATCTTTGGAAAACGACATTAGCCCATTGGACATGGCTGCCCGGACATGAATGGCTCGCCTTTTTATTGCCAAAAGCGTTTTCTATGCTCTTTTTCGTGATGGCTGAACTTTGGAAAATCGCCCTTTTAACCGTTTTATTTTGGGGTCTCGTCAATCAATACATCTCTCTTGTCAAAGCGAAAGAGTTGTACGCGCCTCTGATGCTAGGAACAAGTATAGGAACTATGCTTTCAGGCCCGATAGTGAAATTATGCACCTCCGATGCCCTCTCGCACGGACTCTGGTCCCGTTCTTTAACATTGATGACCTTCTCTTTATGCATTATAGGGCTCTTTACTGCCTGGCTCTACACGATCCTTTGGACCCAATTTTCGGGACCTAAACAAGAACAAAAGGCTGAACAAGAAATCACTTTATCTCTTAAAGAGAGCATCCGAGCTTGTCTAAAATCAAAATATTTGCGTTTGCTCGGCTGGGTCACGATTGCAGATTACATTGCTTACGCTCTTGGAGAAGTTGTTTTTTTAGACATTTTAAAACAAAAATACCCAGATCCAAGGGCCTACTGCGACTATAATGGACAGCTCTCTTTTTGGTATGGGCTGTTAACGGCCGTCAGCGCCATCATTATTACTCCCATTTTAGTCAAAAAATGCCGCTGGGTCGTGGCTTCCTTAGTGACTCCTGTTTGCCTGGTGCTCACAGAAGGAGCTTTTTTCTTCACCCTTTGGTTCCCCTCTAAAGAGCTTCATCTAGAACTGCTCGTCTTTCTAGGTTCTATCTTCTTTTGCTTCGTTCGGGCAGCAAAATACACTCTCTTTGACACTTCCAAAGAGCTCTCCTTTTTATTATTGCCTCCTTTGGAAAAAATCCAGGGGAAACTCATCATTGACGGCATCTGCTCACGGATGGGAAGAGGAGGAGCTTCTTTGCTTACCATCGGCCTCATCCAGATGTTCGGCGGCGTCATGGCAAGCGCCTTTGTTGCAGGCTGGATCGCTCTGGCCATTAGCGTCAGCTGTGTGTTTTCAACATTGAAGCTCGGCTTGCTCGTAGAAAAACAATCGCAAAAAGTGTAAGAAAGCATCTAAACACTAATAGTACAACAGAGCTAGCCCAGCAATATCAACGATAGAAACGATTTAACGATATAACGATAAAAAATTTATCGTTAAATCGTTTCTATCGTTAATATTGCTGGGCTAAATCTAATTGTTATCGAGAGATTGGCTAACGTTGTCATAGCAATACATATCCTCAGGATAAGGTTCTATCACAACAGGAAGCAGAGTCCACTCAGGCAAATAGTAATTTTCTATAGGAGCCCCCACAGAAGTAAATGCTGGCGCGATCACTCTTTTATCAGGACTTTGATTGAGATAAGCCCCCCACCAGGAAAAGGTAGAATTAGCAATGATGTGATGCTTACATCTCGACATCAATATCAGATCTTCGACCGCATCATTGCCCTCGATAAATACAAGATCTCTTTCGGAAGGTAAAAAATGACGCTTGCACCAGTTAATCCGATCAGAAAAAATCACAAATTTTGCATCACTTGGAAAAAGAGCCATCGCTTCATTGAGGTATCTAAGGCCTATAAACGGGGCAAATTCGTGGGTCCTCTTGCAATTCGTGCGCACGTGGACACTGACAGTCAGGGGGTGTTCCATGAGCTCTGGATACTTTTTATACAAATATTCTACTGTATCTTCCCGAGGAGCAAATACAGATAACAGTTTTTCACGATAGCGATGAAAATGCTTCCACGACTGAAAATAGCCAAATAAATAGAGGTCTTCAGGACAATAAGGGATCGGGTCAGCAATAAACCAATATTTTTGCCAATACTCTTTCTGAAAAGGTCTAGAAGGAGTAGAAGCGTCTAATCGAAAAAAGAGTTTCTCTCTATTATAAGCAATCCGATAGTTTGTATTGTGCAGCTCTGGAAATATCGCAGTCGCATCATAATCCCAGGAATAACTAAGCGCGGTCGAAAGAATAAATAACTGATTTCCTAGTTGCCCCAAAATCTGACAACTAACCATAGGCTTATTCATAATAAAACCATTTTTATATAAAAAATGAATTTATCACATAAACCAAAGTTATTTAAAAGAGATCTTTTTAACTTTTTGATTGGTTAATCGAACGCCCCGGGTCTGAGCTCCTTTAATAGGGATCTCTTGCAGATCAACAGTCATTTTCTCCCCTTTTTGACCTTTCTTTGAGGCCAAGAGAAGTTCCACCGTTACCTTTGGATCTAAAGAAATATGGAGAAGCTCTGCATCGTCTTCGAGATAATGGTAGACCTTATCTAGAATAAATTGATCAATAATAAAACGCTTCGCCCATACTTGGCCTGTCTCTTTTTTCTGATAGACAACCTGAACAGGTGTTTTTTTGTCGACAACTCCTACACAAGAGAGCTGCTCTACATATTGTTTTTCTCCAATATTCATCACTTTATAAGTACCTAGTTTGCTACACACAAACAACTTATCAAAATTGGTGCAAGATAAAGAGGAAGCTCCAGAAACTTTTGTCCCGACAAAACCCGTTTCAAAATCGAAGCTCACTTTCAATTCCTTCGTCGCTATCGCCCTTTTATCAACTTCTTCAATCGTTTTAAAACGGGTCTTTCGAGGATACTCTTTTTCGTAGGTAACAATTAACTGTTTGAGGTAATCAATCGCGTATTTCTTTACATTTTTTAAATGTTTCTCCACATCGCGAAGCTGTTTTTCTAGCGCTGTGATTTCTTCTTTATTCTTGTCGATATCAAATCTGGAAATACGCCGAATAGGGATTTGTAAAAGTTTTTCTAAATCATCTTGATTAGGCTCACGTATCAGCTGCTTTCTAAAAGGGAAAAAAGCCTCCTGAAGAGTCTCATAAATGGCCTCTAAGGTTTTCAGCGTTTCTATTTGTTTATAAAGCCGGCTTTCTATAAAAATCCTCTCCAAGGTTTTATAGAAAATCTTTGCCAAGAAACGATCTCTTGCAATCTCAAGTTCTTTCGTTAAAAACTCAACTAATCTTGTCGCATTATAAGCGATCATTTCATGAACATCGGGTTCCCAAGGAAGACCATCTTTAATCACAACAATTTGTGAGTTTAAAGAAACTTCGCACTCTGTAAACGCATAGAGTGCATCCAACATCTCTTCTGCATATTGGCCTCGAGGAAACTTAATCTCGATTTCCACCTGAGTCGTTGTATAATCGGAGATCGCTTCAAGTTTGATTTTCCCCTTTTTTGCAGCCTCATCGATCGAACGGATCAAACTCTCCGTAGTCGTTCCATAACAAATCTCACGAATCACAAGAGTCTTTGGATCTTTAATCTCTATTTTGGCACGAAGTTTAACCTTGCCTCTGCCTTTATCGTACAAGCTTTTATCCATAATTCCTCCAGTCGGAAAATCTGGAAAAATTTTGAACGGCTTGTTCTCAAGACAAGCAATCTCGGCTTCCAATAACTCAATAAAATTATGAGGCATGATATGGGTGGACATTCCGACCGCAATCCCTTCCGCCCCCTGCATTAACAGCAAAGGAATTTTAGCAGGCAAGGTCACAGGCTCTACATTTCTGCCGTCATAAGAAGGGATTTTCTCTGTAAGATCCGGATTAAATAGAGTCTCTCTTGCTAAAGGAGAAAGACGCGTTTCAATATACCTAGCTGCTGCAGAAGGGTCTCCCGTAAACAGGTTTCCGAAATTTCCTTGCCGATCTAATATGTAGCCTTTATTGGCCAAATGAACTAAGGCTTCATAAATAGGAGCGTCTCCATGAGGATGCAATTGCATGGTTTGACCAACTATATTAGCCACTTTATGCAACTTATCATCCCCCTGCCGCCATAAAATTTCTAAAATCCGACGCTGAACAGGCTTTAATCCATCAACAATATTTGGAAGAGCTCGGTCTAAAATCACGTAAGAAGCATATTGAATAAAATGCTCCTTCATCTGCTCTTTTACATCACCCATAATCTCTACTCTCATCGGTTACAATATGCTGCATAATAAATGCTTTTCGAGCTGGCGTATTTTTCCCCATATAAAACTCTAGCGTCGGCTTGACATCGCTTAAATTCTGAATCATCACAGCCTTTAGACGCATATCTTTTGCGATAAATTGTTTAAATTCATTAGGAGAAATTTCGCCAAGTCCTTTAAAACGGGTAATCTCGACGCCTCGCTGCAACTCTTTTTCTGCTTTCTTTTTCTCTTCTTCAGAATAACAATAAATCGTTTTTTCCTTGTTTCTTACTTTAAACAAAGGCGTTTCTAAAATATGAAGATGTCCGTGAAGCACCAATCCTTCGAAATAGGTCAGAAAAAATGTAATCAATAAATTGCGAATATGCATCCCATCGACATCGGCATCCGTTGCTAAAACGATCTTTTGGTATCTAAGCTGAGAAATATCCTCTTCGATATTGAGGGCAGACATGAGGTTATACATCTCCTCATTTTTATAAAGCATCTCGATATTCATCCCATGAACATTGAGTGGCTTGCCCCGCAAAGAAAATACGGCCTGAGTCAGAGGATCTCTTGTCATGACAATCGAAGCTGAGGCTGAATCTCCTTCTGTAAGAAAAATCATCGATCTTTCCCCCTCTTTGCTTCCATCTCCAAGATGAAATTTACAGTCGCGCAGCTTTGGAATTTTAAAAGAGATTTTTTTCTGTTTTTCTCTCGCCTCTTTTTTAACTGCAGCCAGCTCTTTTCTCAGTTTTTCATTAAAAAAGATTCTCTCGACAATTTTATTCGCAATCTCTTGATTCTGATACAAGAGAGTTTGCACAGCCTCTTTGACCTCTTGGACAATCGGCGATCTAATTTCATGGTTAGAGAGCTTGTTTTTTGTTTGAGACTCAAACATAGGATCTTTCACTTTAACAAGAATCGCCCCTACCATCCCGTCTCGCAAATCAACTCCTTGAAAATTCTTTTTCGCATACTCGTTGACCCCCTTTAACACACCTTCTCGAAAAGCAGATAAATGAGTCCCTCCGTCTTGTGTATACTGGCCATTCACAAAAGAAAAATAAGTCTCCCCATATCCAGATGAATGAAGAAAAGCAAATTCAAGATGCTTGCCTCGATAATGAAGGGGCTCGTACAGCCGATCTTCTTTGACCTCTTCATTCAATAAATCCAAGAGCCCATGTTCCGAAAAGATCTTTTCTTGGTTAAAGATTAAGGTAAGCCCAACGTTCAAATACGCGTAGTGCCACAACCTTTTTAAAATGATTTCCTTTTGGAACGAGCATTTTTTAAAAATAGAGACATCAGGGATAAACTCGACAAAAGTACCATCAGGTTCTTTTGTTTTTCCTTTCTTTTGCCCCCCTAAAACCCCTTGAGAAAACTGCACCTCTACAAATTGCCCTTCTCGAACGCTCCTGACGAGAAAATAGGAAGAAAGGGCATTAACAGCCTTCATCCCCACGCCATTTAAACCAACAGAAAACTGAAATACATCATTGTTATATTTAGCGCCTGTATTGATTTGACTCACGCAGTCAATGACCTTTCCTAAAGGAATTCCCCTACCAAAATCTCTTACGGATACTTTGGAGGTTGTTTCCTCTAAGGTAATCTCAACTTGCTTGCCATACCCCATAATAAATTCATCAACGGCATTATCAATCGCCTCTTTGAGCATGATGTACATCCCATCATCAGGATGGGAACCATCCCCCAAACGACCAATATACATACCCGGACGAAGCCTGATATGAGCTAGCGCATCGAGAGAGAGGACAGTACTTTCATCATATTTTTTAGCCATTACTTCTCCTTAAAAAGGCAGGTAACCCTCGAGGGCACCAAGAAAACTCTATTCGGGCAAAACCCCATGCTCCAAGGGAGTTTTCCTAGTTCTATCCTTCTTATACACAAAAAACAACTCAAATGCCAGTTGTTAAAAATTCAAGATATAAGTATACAAAAAAAACCACAATCATCAAATCAGGGGAAGCATGTTTCAAACAACAACCGGAAAAATGCAGTTTTGGCTTTATCGCTTATCCACAGTACTTAAATCTCTAAAAACATTATATACGCTCCCTCAAGAAAAAATAGATGCTTTTTTAGCATCTTATGAGATTTACGATCACGATTGGGTCAATGAAGATGAGCTGATAGAAAAAATGGGAGCCAATTACTATCAAGCCATTCAGAAAAAACTCGTCGACTACTATAGCGTGCTCAACCATCTTTGCTCAGTCGGCCAAGTTGAAAAAATGTATATCCCTCCAACGATGAATCTCTCTATGAACATCATCGCCAACCAAACTCTTTATGAAAGAAAAATGTGCCGCGATTTAGAAATCCAACCTAACAATCAGGTCTTGGATATTGGATGTGGCCGAGGACGGATTGCAAATCATGTCGCTTCTTTTACAGGGGCCCATGTAACGGGGATCAATATAGATCCTAGCCAGCTGGAATCAGCGAGACGCTTTGCTAAAGGAACCGGAAGGGATCACCAATGCAGCTTCAAATTAGCAGATCTCAATCAGTTGCCACTCCCTTTTCCTGATCACTCCTTTGATGCGCTCTATCAAGTACAAGTCTTTAGTTATGCAAAAAACCTCGGGGCTTTATGCAAAGAACTTTATAGAGTATTAAAACCTGGAGGCAAGATCGCTTGCCTAGATTGGGTACGCCTGAAAAATTATTGTCCAGATAACCCAGAGCATGTGCGACTGATGAGACAAATCAAACCTCTTATCGGCGCCATTGGCACTCCTTCTGTAGAAGAATATGAAAAGGCCTTTAAGCAGGCAGGCTTTGAGGTCACCATTAGCGAAAACGCCAGTATTGATGGACTTCAAGCCCCCCTCATTGAACATGCAGACAAGTTCTTCAACCGCATGGCTAAACTCATCCATTTCCTTGTTAGATGGAAACTTCTCCCTAAACATTTTAAGGTTTTATTCGACCGCCTCACCCAAGATGGCCAGGCATTTGTCGAAGCAGACCGGCAAAGACTGGTAACCACCAGCTACTACATCGTTGCTAAAAAATAAATTCCGTTTCATAATCGGAAGGTAATGAAAAAACTCAAAATCCTATTTCAAAACAATGAACAGTGGGTCCAAAACAAGACGGCTACGGACCCCACTTATTTTCAGACATTGGCGCGAGATCAAGCTCCTGACTATCTCTGGATCGGCTGCTCTGATAGCCGCGTTCCTGCCAATGAGGTCGTAGGGTTAGAGGCTGGAGAATTATTGGTCCATCGCAACGTGGCTAATATATTTCCCCATACTGATTTTAACTGCCTCTCTGTTTTAGAGTTTGCCGTCAATATTCTCAATGTAAGACATATTATCGTCTGTGGTCATTATGGATGTGGAGGCGTCAAAGCTGCCATGCAAGACCACCGCCTAGGTCTTGTCGATAACTGGCTAAGAAACATTCGAGACGTCTACGCCAATTACAAACAAGAGCTCGATGCGATAACAGATGAAAATGCTAGATACGATCGGCTGGTAGAGCTCAACGTATTACAACAAGTGCTCAATGTCTGCCATACGACCATTGTCCAAGAAGCTTGGAATAGAGGGCAATTTCTTTGCATCCACGGATGGGTCTACGATTTACAGTCAGGGAAACTCAAAGACTTAAACTGCTGTTTTTCCGAAGCTAGCCAAGTAGACTCAATTTATAGACTCCGATTTTTATAGAGTAGACCTCCTGAGCATACCCAAGAGGTCTAGGAAGCTGTTTTAAAATCTAGCTTCTAACAAGCTCACAAGATTTCAGCAGCAATGGACGCCAGCTCAGATCTTTCGGTCCGATCTAAAAACATATGGCCGTAAATGCGATGGTTTTTAAACTTGCCAACAGTATAAGAAAGGCCGTTTGAGTCAGCATCCAAATATGGATTGTCGATCTGTGTAGGATCCCCGGTCAAAATAACCTTAGTCCCCTTTCCAGCTCGAGAAATCACTGTTTTAATCTCGTGAGGCGTAAGATTTTGCGCCTCATCGATGATGATATACATTTTTGGCAACGAGCGTCCTCGAATATACGTGACCGCCTCCATCTCGATTTTTTTACTTTCCATGATAAACTGTAAAGCGGAAGCCCCATTTCCTGGGCCATTATTGGCCGAGCAGAGAAAATCCAAATTATCATAAATAGGCTGCATCCAGTGATAGAGTTTCTCCTCTTTTGTCCCTGGTAAATAACCAATATCTTTACCCAGCGGCATAATCGGACGAGAAATCAAGATTCTCGCATAGACACCCTCATCAAAAACTTTTTTCATGCCAGAGGCCAAAGCGAGAAGTGTTTTGCCAGTCCCTGCCGGCCCTACTAAGGTAATCAACTGGATATCATCGCGCATCAAAAGATCCAAAGCGCAGCGCTGCTCTACATTCAAAGGCTGAAGTCCCCAAACATCTCGATGGAGAGGCAAGAGAGGCTCTAACTGTCTTGTTTTGTCATTATATTTACAAACAGCCGACGAATTTTCTGGAGAGGTCAATACTGCATATTCATTTGGTCTAAATCCCTCATCTACTAAAGGCAAGAACCCATCTTTATAAAAAAGATCAATTTCTCGCTTGGGAACTTCAATTTTTCTAATCCCTTTATACATAGCTACATAAGAGACCTTCGTATTCTCATAGTCTTCAGACTCCAGATCCATTGCTTCAGCTTTAACGCGCGTCACAAAATCTTTAGAGACAATAACAACTGATTCTCCCGTTTTTTGAAGAGAATAACAAAGCAAAAGCAGTTTATTGCTATTGCGATCTAAAGGAAGAGGAAAGCCATCTACCCTATCAGGTTTTTCAAGATGGATCCGAATTTTAGGTCCCTCAGGAATCACGATGCCCGCGTGCAAATCGCCTTTTTTTTGCATTTTTAAAGAATCGATATAACGGATGGCTTCTCTTGCATTTTTGCCCACCTCGTCAGAGTAACGCTTAAGCCCATCGAGCTCCTCTAATACAATCAAAGGAATCAGCACATCATTGTCTTTAAATTTTTTAATAGACGCAGGATCATGCACGAGCACGTTAGTATCAATCACAAACGTTTTACGAGACACCGATTTACCCTCACAGTATAAATGATTTACTTTAGACTTTATGTTTGAACTTATTTCCATCAATCACCTCAAAATTTTCTTATATAACCTTTCCTTTTGGATTGCAAGCGCCAGAAATATATGAACAGGTTCTCAGCAACCTCTTGCAGGAATTTCTTCTAATTGGTATGATGCTTTGTACTTTTAGAAGGATTATCTATGTCAAAAGTTTGTTCTATCACTGGGAAAAAACCCAAATTTGGCCGCAGCTATTCTCTACGCGGGATTGCAAAAAAGAAAAAAGGAATCGGTCTTAAGATTACAGGAATCACTAACCGCCGTTTTCTTCCTAATTTGAAGACTAAGCGTTTCTGGCTTCCTGAAGAAAAGAAATACATCACTTTGCGCCTTTCTACCTCAGCGATCCGAACCATTGATAAAAATGGTATTGGAGCCGTTCTCCGAGATGTAAGAAAAAGCAAAGCTGCTAACGTTTAGTAGATTAAGCTCTTATATAAAGTTACCACAGAGGCGGAGAACACCCGCATCCCAATGGGGTGCGAAGCTTCCCCGCCTCTTTGATCAACTATCTCTGTGGTAAAAATCATGAAATGGCCACGTACGGCCTTTTTTTTCTTTTCAGCTCTTCTTATCAGCCTGTTTTTTCTCTACGTTGCATTTGATTCTCTCTCCCCCTGCCTACCGACCACATCTCACCCTATCCGCCTTTACTCCAACCAATACCCAAAAGATCTCCAGCTCACTTTACTAGAAGCCATTGATCGAGCTCAAAAGTCTATCCACCTTGTGATGTTTGGATTAACAGACGCCTCCATTATATCCACGATTGCCCGCAAAACAAACCAAGGCGTTAACGTAGATGTCTACTACGACCCTAAAGGATCTTCGCGCATCAATCTTCTCTTAAAGCAAACAAAAACCTATCCAGTGAACAGCAAGGGCCTCATGCATCAAAAAATCATGATTATCGATGATACAATGATTTTTATAGGCTCAGCCAATATGACAACAGCATCAATGCGAATGCATGACAACCTGGTCATTGGCTGCATCAGCCCAGCACTTGCTGATTTTTTACAAAAAAAAACTCCTTATTCCTCAGGATACATGAACACTCTCATAGGACAGCAAAAGCTAGAGATTTGGCTATTGCCAGACCCTCAGGGAGATGCATTATCTGATTTACAAAAGAAAATCCGATCAGCTCAGAGTTCTATCCGCATTGCTCTTTTTACCTGGACACATCCAGACCTCATTGAAGAGGTCATTGCAGCGCATCAAAGAGGCGTTGATGTCTCAGTCATTATTGACATGCATAGCTCTCTTGGAGCCAGTGCAAAAGCTGCTGAGCAAATGAAAGAAGAAGGCGTTTCTGTTTTCATAAGCCAAGGCGTTCAGCTCATGCATCACAAGTTTTTATGGATTGATGAAGAGGTTCTAGTAACAGGATCTGCCAATTGGACTAAATCTGCTTTTGACAAAAATAGCGATTGTTTCATTGCCCTGCATCATCTCAATGCAGAGCAAAAAAAATTCATGAACAAATTATGGAATCAACTACGAGCAAAAACTAAGAGTCTGTCTTCAAATTAAGGCTTCGTCGATTTTAGGGATTATTTTGGCCTATGAGTCTATCCGCAATCTAGAGAAAAAAATCTGGGGAATCTTTTTCCCTCTAGATTACGGATAGGCTCATTTTCGATTCTTTTTGCGGGGGTAATTACCAAACTCCGTATATTAACCCCGCAAAAAGAATCGAAAATAGGCTCAAAAGAACCCTAAAATCGACAGAAGTTTAAATTGAAGACAGACTCTAAAAAGCTAACTCAACATCCACAGTCAACCCATGAAAAGCCAAATCCTGAGATTGTCTAGCGCCATACACCGGACTTGGAAGATTTTCAAGGACAGGGAGTTGGTTTTGTCTCCATAAATAATTGAGCTCATAACCTACGTTAATCGCCAACTGGCTGCTTGAGCAAGCAAAACTTGTCTCCCAGCCTAGACCCATTTGCATTTGAGCCATTGGAACAATTTTGTATGCAGAACTTTTAACATCATCGTCACCAATGTCACCTCCATGAGCACCTGTAGCTACAGTAAATCCTCCAAAAAGGGCAGAGGCGGAAGCTCCTAAAAAGAAATTCCAATGTCTTGCAAAAAACCATTTCGAATCAGACCCTGCTCGAAGGCCGTTTCCTACAAAATCATTGCGCAAATGAGCAGTTACTGGGGCTGATCCAGAAAAGCTGATATCTGCCGATTGCATCACCCAAGCTGTCCTAGAACCAAAATAAGGCCTCATATAAAAATAGCGCGAAAGAAAATAAGACCTTGCAAACTCCACATCAATCACCGAATATTTCACATTCCATTCGGCAAAGCCTCCTGTTGCTGCCAAAATATCAGGTAAAATCACTCCATTGATCGTATTAGGAGCTGTAGCATTCATCGAAAAGTTTCCCTCAGGCTCTACGCGAGTAAACAAAGCCGAAATCTCCATATTATCATGAGGACTTACCCATCCGGCTCCTACCCGATACCCTACATCCCAGTTAAAAGAAACTGACTTGACCTTTGTGGGAACTGGGAAAGAAAAAATGCCAGGCTCTGCATAATAAGCAATCTCTGTCCCCCCTTCATAAGCTGTCCAATACAAGACATTTCCTATGGCCCAAAATCCATAGCTGTCCAAGCCAGGACGGCCTGACGCAAAACGGGCTCCTTTTCTGCAATCATAGGCCATATCGTCATGAGCTGCTTTCATTTTACATTCTAAAAGAGCCACACGAGATTCCTGATCTGGATCTACTGTTTTCTTACGTCCGAAAAAAGCCACGCAAGATTCTTCATCTGCATCTGCCCAAAGCGCAGATACACACAACGTAGAAACTACTCCCAAACAATAAACCCAGCGCATAAAACAAAACCTCATGATTGCTACTCCTTGATACCTGAAATGGACTTTTAAGAAAACCTTCTTTTAAAAAGGCAAATGAGCTATGAATAGACTTATCAATTTGGAAAAGCCATGAAAAAAGCGTCTTATTTTTTGACTACCCTATGTACTCTTGTCCTCAGAGCTGGCGAAGCTAATGAGCGTATTAGTCTCTTAGAACAGCAAATGGATCAAGTGTATACAGATACTGTGCGGGACACCTTTGGAGCTAAAACAGCATCTGCCAGACCACAGATAGACAGCTACGGCGTTTATGTTTCAGCAGATGCGCTCTATTGGAAAGCCTTTGAAGGGGGCACTGATTATCTCATGAAGGTAAAGGCGATCAATAGTGTGATAGCGCCAGGCCCCATTGTGGGACATTCAATAATACCAGAGTTCAATTGGCAGTGGGGATTTCGAACAGAGCTTGGATACAGAACAGCTCATGACGATTGGGATATAGCAGCCCATTTTACATGGTTTTACGACAAAGCCAACTCTACAGTCAATGCTCCAGCGGGAGAGCAACTTTTTTCATTGTTCTTTCAACCCATGCCACTCCCTCTCACTCTCACTGATGCCACAAGCGACCTATGGCTTCATTTTTACGATGGGGATCTTTGCCTGCAAAAAAGCTATTTCTTATCACACAATTTTTCGATCACTTCTCTAGCAGCTCTGAGAACCACTTGGATCAACCAAAAAGCTCATACATTGACCTCAGGCAACATTCCATCAGGAAGAGTGATCAACCTCGATTTATCCGAAAAGAGTGATTTTTGGGGAATAGGTCCTAAAATAGGATTTTCTCCTCGCTGGTTTATAGGACCTCACTGGAATATTTTTGGAGCATTTGCAGCCTCTCTTCTCTACGGAGAATTTGATGTGCGCTCGAAAACACTATTTGTGGGGCAAGAGTTAGGTAACCCGCATGACAATTTTCATCAAATTGTTCCTACGGCTCAAGGCTCTCTTGGATTTGGATGGGAAACCAATTCCTACTGCAATCAATATCATATTGCTATCAACGTTACCTATGAAGCTCAATACTGGTGGAGACAAAATCAGTGGTTTAGTTACTCATCTTCCGCCAATCCTACGATGATCTTAAAACGCCTCGGCGGAGATTTAGGATTACAAGGACTCACCCTCAATGCATTATTTGATTTTTAAAGGAAATTTTTATGCGCCATATACTTCCTCTGCTTCTTCTCTCCACAACGACCATCTTGGCAAGCAACCTGGGTGAGCGACTTGATGTATTAGAATCTCAAATGCAAGATCTACGGATGCAAAGCGTGTATGGGAATTTTGGAGCTAAGACAGCTAGTGGATATCCTGACTTGGACTCTTGGGGAGTCTATTTCGGAGCCGAAGCCATCTACTGGAAATTCTTTGAAGGGGGCACTGATTACGTTTATGAAAATGAGCCAAATATCAGCAGCACTGTAGCATCAGATCAGCTCCATTATCTCGACGAAGCGTGGCGCTTTGCTTACCGTTTCACCTTGGGTTATCAGCTGAACGACCCAGATCTTGATCTTTGGTCTACTTTTACAAGATTTACCACTGATCAACATAGAGGCGTAAATCAGCCAAGTGGCTTAAATGGCGCTTTATTTCCCAATCAAAATGTGCCAAACAATCTCGATTATACAACAGCTGCAGTACAAGGAAATGTTGCCTACAATGTTCTCGACATCAATTTGGGCCAAAGTTATTTCCTTCGCAGATCATTTTCCATGCATCCCTTTATAGGCGTGCGCGGCGCAAAAATCGATACACGCACCTATTTTACCTGGTCAGGTTCTTCCATCTCTGATTTCACCTACAAATCTTCGAATGATTTTTGGGGCGCAGGCATTTTAGGAGGAACCAGAGGAAAATGGCATTTCGATAAACACTGGAGCCTTTTTGGATCTTTCCTCGGCTCTTTGCTGTACGGCTGGTATGATGTAGACACCAACATTGGACAGTTGTTTCCTTCTTCTGACACTCTTTTAAATCTTGATTCAGACCTAAGATTGGTTGTTCCTAATATCACAACGGATGTAGGTTTATCTTGGGAATACATCGCATTTTGTGAAAAAACTAGATTTTCTTTGAGTCTTGCCTATGAATTTCAATACTGGTGGGCTTACAATCAAACTTTGCACACAAAATACAATGCCCCCACCTATGCCTGGGATCGCTTTGCAGAAGATTTCGGTTTGCAGGGATTAAAGTTTAACTTTGGGCTCGATTTTTAGAGGTAATTCTTTATGACACTTTGGTCAATTGCTTTTTCTCTTTTTCTCTTAATGGATTCAGTAGGGAATATTCCTTTTTATATTAGCTTTCTCAAAGGAATTTCTCCGCATCGCCAGCGGATAATCATCATCAGAGAACTCCTCATCGCTTTAGGGATTATCATGGTGTTCAATTTCATAGGCGAAAGGTTAATGGACTTTTTAAAAGTACGAGAAGATACCGTTCAAATCAGCGGAGGCATTATCCTCTTCTTGCTCGCTTTAAAAATGGTCTTTCCAACCCGTCATGATGAATCTCTCAATGAACTGCCCCATACATCAGAGCCATTTATCGTTCCTTTGGCGGTACCGCTCGTAGCAGGCCCCTCTGTCCTTGCGGCCGTCATGATTTACGCTAAGCAAGAAGAAAATCATCTTATTATGCTCAGCGCAATCTTCCTCGCCTGGACAGCTTCCCTGCTCATCCTCTTAGCCTCCTCTTTTCTCGAACGGATCTTAGGATGGAGGGGTATTTTAGCGCTTGAAAGGCTTATGGGGCTCATATTGACTCTGATCGCCATCCAGATGTTCCTCAATGGCGTAAGCGGCTTTATCCATTATCAAAGATAGCCGTTTTCTGTTATACTGTTTCCCATGAACATCAAATTAATTATATCCTATGATGGAACCCGGTATTTTGGTTGGCAAAAAACCAAAGCCGGGCCTAGTATTCAAGAAGCCCTGGAAAAAGCTCTTCTTCAGATTGTAAGAGAGCACGTAATCGTTGAGGCCGCCTCGCGCACTGACCGCGGAGTCCATGCAAAACAACAGATAGTCAATTTTATTCTTACCAAGCCAATTCCTCTTCCTCGCCTTCTTTACAGCCTCAACTCTGTCTTACCTTCAGATATTCGGGGCTTAGAAATAGAGCGAGTCTGCGATGAGTTTCATCCTACCGTGCATGCCTTAAAAAAAGAATATCGCTATTACATCAACCTCCGCCCTGTTCAAGATCCGCTGAGCCGCTTATACACCTGGCATATTTATGAGCCCTTGGACCTCGAGGCCATGCACCGAGCTGCCTCACTTCTCATAGGCACCCATGATTTTGCTTCGTTTACAACAATGAAAATAGACGATACAATGAGAACTTTGTTTAACGTCCAAATTTTAACTCCCTCCAACGACCAAATAGAAATTCGGATCCTAGGAGATCGATTCCTCTATAAAATGGCTCGAAGACTTGTGGGTACATTAGTGGCTGTTGGCAAACAAACTTTGTCCGAATCGGAGATGTCCACTCTGCTTTCTCAGCCTAATCGGGCTAAAGCAGGGATGACAGCGCCCGCTAATGGACTTTTTCTTTATCAAGTGTACTATATATGACTTCAAGAAATGATCCTTGCTGGTGTGGCAGCGGCAAAAAATGGAAAAAATGCCACTACCCTGACTATCCAGCTACAACGCCTCTTGCAAAACGGTATCTCGACACGTTCGGCATTATTTTAAAAACTCCAGAACAAATCGAGAAAATCCGGATAGCCTGTCAAGTGACCTCTGATATTTTAGCAGAGATTTGCAGTGCAGCAAAAGCTGGCGTGACTACCTTGGAACTCGATGAGCTTTCCCGCGCACTTCATGCCAAGAGAGGAGTCATACCAGCTCCTTTAGGATACGGTAAACCTCCCTATCCTAAAACCATCTGCACATCCCTCAACGAAGTCATTTGTCACGGCATCCCTGACAAACGTCCTCTTCAAGAAGGAGACATCCTCAATATCGATGTCTCTTGTATCGTGGACGGCTATTTTGGCGACTCAAGCCGCATGGTCGCCATCGGCTCTATCTCTGAGGAAAAACAAAAAGTCATCGATGTATCTCTCACCTCGCTCCTCAAGGCGATCGAAGTGTGCAACCCAGGCAATCATGTCTACGAAATCGGCCGAGCGATCGAAGACTATGCGACGTCCCAGCACTGCTCAGTCGTCAACCAATTTGTCGGTCACGGCGTTGGCCTTGCCTTTCATGAAGCTCCTGAAATTCCTCATCACTACAATCGCCTCAACATTCCTTTCGCTCCAGGCATGATCTTCACGATTGAACCGATGATCAATGCGGGCGTCCGAGAAGGAGTTCTCGATCTCAAAGATGGATGGACTGTCCGAACAAAAGACAATAAGCCCACAGCCCAATGGGAGCATACCATCCTCATCACCGAATCAGGCCACGAAGTCCTTACCCATTTTTAAAAGGTTTTATGTCACATATAAATAGAATAGTAGATGCAAAATTCTCTGTTGTAGCCTTACAAAGACCTAGAGAATCTAATTGGATTTTTTCTGCCTTAACCGCTATTGCTGTTTTAAGTATTGCAACCCTATTTACAGCCGTTAGCTGTATGCAAATCAATAAGCTGCATCAAATAGAGGTCCAAAACTTCGGCGAAGCCTTGTCTTTTATGAATACGCTACATTCCTTTTTACAACTTCTGCAGTAGTTTTTTTTGCGCAAATTCACAAGTTCGGTAAATGCTAACAACATTTTGTAGAGAAGAGCTGTATAGACCTGCAATTAAAACCCAATTAATGAAAGGATCATCTGTGGATGAGACCTCAAGCTGACGCGATATTAGGGCCGCTGTAGCTATACTACACACAGTATTAGCAGCAACTTGAAAGGAAGCCTCATAAGAAAAATAGGAAAATTCCCGAACAGGGCGAAGAGAATAAACATCACAAAGCTGAAAGCAGGCTTCATGAGGCAAAGAGCTCATTTGTCGAACAGCAGGGCGAAGTAAATAAACATTCTGAATCATTCGATTAAATATAGTTACGCAACTATTCCAGACATTATCAGCAGGCTTAGAAAAAAACAGATTAGGAAGGGCTAAGAAACCCAGTCGTGATAAAGCGAGATTTCGATATTGTTCTTCTAACTTTTCTTTCTGAGTTTCCTGAATCTGCGGATCGGGATTTTCCTTAATTTCATTGATAGCTCTTCTTGCTTGTAGATATTTGTAATAGCTAAGGAGCGCCATCGAAAGACAAAATAAGGGTTGAGCTGGATCTAAATAGATTCTTTTATTTTCTTTCAAGACTGCTAAGGATTCAAGAAAATAATTCTTTACATCCAAGGCAAAGTTTTCTGATATATTGGAAGTGTCAAATGGGGAAATAGGAGCAAAGTCATATAACCAGTCGATTTCCAATAAAGCCAACCCCGAAGAGAAAGTAAATATTTGAGAAGCAAAGGAGTTAATGGATTCCGCTGCATAACTCCAAGCTCGCTCAGTTTGAGCCAAAACATTTGCACTAGAGAAGCCAATCGATTCTATATAAGAATTATTAAACACCGAAAACAGCATTACATTTACACGTTTTTTAATTATTTTCGATTAAATGTTAACATTTGTTTAAATTTAATTAAACTAGAAAAAGCTATTAAAATAAAAACAATTATTTTTTTTCGCTTTCAGATTGAGGTTAATTAAAGATTTTTTTGATAATCGAAAATGTAGCACAAACCGTGCAATCTCTTCTTGTTGCTACTACATATAGTCATTTAAATTTAGATTTGCAGATATGGCTAGAAGGCGCACAAATTTTATTTCCTGGAGCGAGAGACCATTGCCGAAGGCAAGGCTCGAGCGAAGGAAGAAAAATTTGGGCTAAGCCGACGCAGCAAGATCTGCAAATCTAAATTTAAATGACTATAAGACCCTTTTAATAGGATTCCAAAGGACTTGTCCTTTGGTAGGGCGTGGGACGAAGTCCCACTACATTAAAAGGCGAGGAGTTTACGAAGAGCTGCTTCAAGATCGCTAACTTGAGGAAGAACCTCGTCTTCGAGATCTTTGCAGTAAGGCACTGGACAATCTTTTCCTGTAACGCGCTGAATGGGGGCGTCGAGAAAAAAGAAAGCTTCTTCAGCGGCCCTGGCTGCGAGCTCTGCTCCAAAACCGCAATTGCGTGCAGCTTCGTGAACGATAAGGAGCTTGCCTGTCTTGCGGAGAGAGTCAAGGATGGTTGAAAAGTCAAGAGGAACAATGGTACGGAGATCGATCACTTCGATAGAATGTCCTTCTTTACCAAGAAGCTCTGCCGCTTCATGGGCCATAAGGACAGTCATCCCCCATGCAACAACTGTTACATCTGAACCTTCTCGAACAATCTGGGCCTGACCAAGAGGCAACAGCTCTTCAGGGCCCGTTTCCGGTCTCGCGCAAAAAAGGCGCTGTCGATAAAGAGCTTTGTGCTCGAGAAAAACAACAGGATTAGGGTCGCGGATAGCTGCTTTTAATAAGCGCTTTGCATCCGCAGCGTTGCTAGGAATCACGACTTTTAGCCCTGGACAATGGCTTAAAAAGGCTTCAATACTTTGAGAATGATAAGGTCCACCTTGAATATAGCCACCATAAGGCATACGAATCACGACAGGACAGTTCCATTGTCCTTTAGAACGATAATGAAAACTGGAGAGCTCATTAAAAAGCTGATTCATCCCTGTCCAGGAATAATCTGCAAATTGAATCTCTGCAACAGGCTTATGAAATCCATCTAACGAAAGGCCAATAGCTAAGCCAACAATGGTCGATTCAGCAAGCGGCGTATTGAAACAACGATGAGAACCAAACTGCTCTGTGAAACTCCGAGTAAGACCAAAAACGCCTCCCTTACCATGAGCAACATCTTGACCAAAGACGACGACTCCAGGATCTTTAACCATCTCTTCTTGCATCGCGTGATGCAAAGCGTCCATGATCACAATCGACTCACCGGGAGGAGCTGAGATAGAAGGTGGGAAAGAAAAAGATTTGAATACATGGTCGGCAGCTGTTTCTTTGAGAGGGAAGGGCTCTTGATCAGCAAGAAGAGCCGCCTCTTCAATTTCTTGCATATGTTGAAGACGAAGCTGCTCTATTTCTTCTTTCGAAAAATGACCTTCTGAAATGAGCCACTTTTCAAATCGTTGGATCGGATCACGAGAGATTTCTTCTGCAAGAATCGCTTCTGTTTTATATTTTTTAGGATCATCGCTGCTGCTATGAGAACCAATTCGTGGCACTCTGGCCACAACAAGACTGGGTCCTTGACCTTGGCGCGCTTTCGTTACGGCTTGGTGGAGGGCCCGAGAGGTTTCTGCATAATCGCATCCATCAATATCGTGAACTGAAAGCCCCTCATAACCTCGTGCCATGTGGACGATCGATCCCCCTGCTGTTTGTTCATTCGTGGGAACAGAAATTGCCCAACCATTGTCTTGAATGACAATGACAAGCGGAAGCTTGTGAAGAGAAGCGAAATTCAGCATCTCATGGAAATCTCCTTGCGAGGTCGCTCCATCTCCTGCAGATACATAGACAACTTCTTTTGCAGCGCGAAGCTGAGCTGATTTAGCGACTCCTACTGCCTGGAGAAACTGAGAACCTACACAACTTGATTGACAGGGAATACGAAGGCCTACGTGAGAAAAATGCTCAGGCATCATCCTTCCACCAGAATGATGGGGAATATCTCGAGCTAAAAAAGCTGCTAGAATATCAGATAGACTACACCCAAGCCCAATGGCAAACGCACGATCCCGATAATAAGGCAGCCCCCAATCAGTTCCTGGAATCAGCGATAAGGCCGAAAGAACCCCAATCATCTCATGGCCTATGACAGGTAAATGAAAGGTTCCCCCTTTATTCTGTCGAACAAGCTTACCCATCTTCTCATCCATAAAACGAGTATGATGCATAGCTCGAAGAGCTCGAAGTAAATGACCTCGAGTCAACAAAACAGATTCTACAAAATGATCTAAACTGGACTGTAAGCTCATAAGGATATTAAAACATTTCTTTGCAAACCCCTGGAATAGGGGCTCATCTTATAGATAAGTATACTCTAAAGAACTGTTTTAAGGAACTAATAAAAGCTGCCTTCAGACACAAGTCCACACTTACTGCGGCTGTTCCAAGTTTTTCTCAAGCCCCCTAAGACCAGGAAGTTATGTCAACTTGCAACACCAAATCGGCTTTGATGCGATCAGCTTTTTTCTTTTTTACTTTTGATCTGCGTCACTTTCTTGATGGCAAAACGACGCCGTTTTTGTGTCGCAAACTCCTCAGGACCTGTCTCTTTGCGAGGTCTTCCCCTCTTTTTAGGCAAGACTGAGTCGACAGCCATGTCTAATTTGGCAGATTTTTGATCCCCCATCACCTCTACGGCCTTAGTATCAGTAAGCTTCGGTTTAACAGGAGGGGGTTGATAAAATCGTCTCTCCCCTTCCTTAGATCCCCCGACCCCTCCCAATTTATCAACACTGGCAAGCCTGTCCGATAAATGGCGCAATGACTCCAAACGAGCTGATAGAGCTTCCAGTTTCTCATCAACCAGGAGCCTAGGACTCCCACGAAGAGAGGCCAATAAATGCTCTTCCGTCTCAAACTTTGAAGAGAAGGTAACAGAAGCTGCTGAACTAATATCTGGAAGATATAAAAAGAGACGGCAAGCTGGAGGAACTTGCGTATAAATATCCATACTGACTTGAGGCTCAAGCTCAACTTTTACGATTTGCTTAGGAGGACGTCCTCGCTTTGGACGAGGATTTAAAGCTTCATTCGAATAATAGGTTTTTGCCTTTGCAAATAACACATCGCGCGCTTGACTAACATCTTTAGATACTTTCGTCTCAAATAAATTGCGCTTAACCTTCTCTAAGAGATTTTTCGTAAGTTCAAGATCCTCTTCAAAAACAAACTGCACATTATATTGCCTTAGCCATTCAATGATCCGAATACGAGAACGTTCAACATAATACTGCTGCCATTTTTCAAGTTCCGTGAGATGATCATAGATAAACTCTAAAAAATTCTCTCTAGCTTCTTTGGAAGAGATGATGTCGAGCAGTTTTTCTTTAGTATCAATATCATACACTTTTTCATGAACAAAGCCTTCCATGAATTTCTTAATTTCATAAAAGGTCATTTTGGGCAATAAGCAATAGCGCTGAGCGTTTTCGACGAGTTCTTTTTCAAGAGACTCCAATTCATCGACGGCTTTATCCAAATCGGCATAAATGATAAAACCCTCTACTTTATCCATGTAAAAATCACGTTCATCGTCAGATTTCGCAAAAGCGTCCATCAATCGATGATAACGAAGAACTAAAGGGTTTTTTGCTTGAGGAAAAGAATCTTTCATAAAAAACTATAGATTAGTTGCATCTCCTATGGTACATCTTCTATCCATTCCCCTTCAAGGAAAATTCTTACCTCCTCCCCTTTTTTAAAAAAATAGTTTTCTAAAAAAGAAAATCTTAAAATATTCGCAGTCCCCCTTCTCTCAACTCCACCCAGGTCAAACACAAACATTCTGCCCTAGAACCACCTTCCAGCTGCACTAAATACAAGTAACCATTACTCCTTCTACAAAACCTAGAAGATCAATTATCTAGCATTACACATTTGTTATAATAATTTTTATAGTACACAAAAAAGCCACATTTTATTATTATCTTTTTCGAAAAACTTAATCTGAGGTTATAATGAGTTCTCTTTCAATTAATCCATTTACAAAGACACAAGCAGCTCTTGCGCATGCTGAGAAATATGCAAACGATCTGATCGTTCCATCAAAGCCTACTACATCATCATCTTCCGGATCTTCTTCAACTCATACAGTCCATCATCATTATTACCATCACGACTCTTATTACACGCCTTCTTGGTACTTCTGGGGTTATCCAAGACAAACCGTCATTATCAACAATCCAGCGCCTGCTCAATCGAGTCACACGCAATCCAAAAAGAAAGATCCTGCTGAACAATGGGCTCCAATAGCTGCTTTTGTGGGTACGATTGTTACTTTCACCGCATCTTATTTTATTGGACAAGATCTCGCCATCTTGAATCAAACGGATAAAGAGATGAAAGCGCTCAAAAAACAGCGTCTCCATGTAAAAAAAGAATTAACAAACCTTGAAAACTCTACACAAGACAGCGTCAAGGGTATCTTCAAAAAAGAAAAAAAAATGATCGAGATTGTTCAGCGCGACGCACAGGTTGGCGTTATTTTGAAAACAGCCCTCCTTGCATCAGCCCTTCTTTTGGCTGTTGGCGGATTCTTTGTTTCTCCTACCTTAATGGGAATTGGAATCGTCGGAACGCTCTGTTCAGGCGCTGCAATAACAGTTCGTTGGGGATATTTTGACACCGATAAAACGCTGTCTTCCAAAGCAGAGAAGCTCTTGAGCGCTGTTCAAACAGCCCGCAATTCTCTAGAGAAAGAAACCAATCTCCGATACGTTCATTACTAAACAGTGGAAGCAGGGTATAGAAAAAATATACCCTCATTCGACCTGCTTTTTCATCTATTCAGATGAAAAAGCAGATTGATGAGACTTATTCCAAGATCAAAAAATTTATTCCAAATTCCCATACTCTAAAAATTCAAGCAGTTCATGTTGCGAAAATGCGGACTTCAGAGGTATATTGGGTATTCCAACAAGAATGTATTATGCCCACGGTTCTCCTGATAGGTCCCTACCGCTTCTATTTCTATAGCCATGAACCTAATGAACCTCCGCATATTCATGTAGATAGAGAAGGCTTTTCGGCCAAATTTTGGCTAAAAAACGTATCTCTTGCAAACAACCTAGGATTTGCAAAAAAAGAATTAAATGAGCTACATGGGTTGGTAAGTCAACATCAAAAACAATTTTTGGATAAATGGCATGGGTATTTTGGCACTAAAAACTGATGAACGAGTAGAAGCAGTTTACTTTACTAGAGACTCTTTAGTCGTCGATCTTGTCGATGGCCGTACTATCTCTGTTCCTTTGATCTGGTATCCAAAGCTGTTAAAAGCAACCCCAAAACAGAGGTCCCAGTGGGAAATTTGTGGAGGAGGTTATGGCATTCACTGGCCAGAAATAGACGAAGATTTAAGTACTGAAGGGTTATTGCGCGGCGCGCCAGCTCCAGCTCGTAGTATCAAAAAAAAGAAAACTCCTACAACAAAACATCGATCTAGCACAAAAATCCATCAATAGATCTCTCGCGAGGCAGAAAGAAAACGTCTCTGCCTATAACTCTGCGCAAATGAAAAAAAGCAGGCCGATGAGGCCTGTCAAAGATCATCAAAACCAAAAAAACCTATCAGAGCAGATCATGACCGACACCCCTGTGATCACAATCAAAGAAATCCGAAACATCTGACGAGCCCACTTTGCATAGTCCTCTCTTTTGAATCCTTGAAAAGCAACCCTCAGCCAAATCATTCCGATAAGGAAGTTCACAGCTAAACACAGAAAACTCACGTAACCAAAGAAAAACAGCATCGAGATCATACCGAGAAAGAGCAAAATATAAAGAACTGTCTGTCTTTTCAAGGCAAGACTACCAAGCTCTTCTGCGACAACAGGAATCGACGCCGCTTGATATTCTTTTGAACGATACACAGAGATAGAAAAAAAATGGGGCATTTGCCAACACAAAAGAAGAGCAAATAAAATCAAAGCGCCGAGATCAAGGCGCCCCATAGCAGCAGAATAACCAACTACGGGAGGCATAGCCCCCGCAACGCTTCCCACAAAGGTGGCATACATCGTCCGATATTTCCAGACGCTATAGAAGACTACGTAAATAAAAAAACCAAGCCATGCAGATACAAAAGCCCACACATTTGTATACTGCCAAAGCAAAACAGCTCCTATAACCCCTAGAAGTAGAGCAAAACAAACAGCCGCCTGCACAGAAATGATTCCTGTGACCAAAGCTCGACGTTTCGTTCTTTCCATTTTCGCATCAGCATGACGATCAATGCAATTATTCACCACGCAAGCAGAGGCAATTACACATCCCAAACCAAGCGTTGTCATGAGAAACAACCATAGATTAACATGCCCTTGAGAGCCTAACAAAAAACCGGCGCTCGTCGTCATTAAATTACCCATAATAATGCCGGGTTTTGTTAACAAATAATACGTCCTAATCACATCAGCTCCCATGAAAGATTGCGTTTTCAAAGATATATATTTTTTTCTAGACAATGTAAACTTAAAAGAGTATTGATGAAGCCAAATGCACAATACCAAAAAGCCAGTTCTTTTCATGCTCGTCTTCTCGGGGATTGTCTTATTGATTTTCCTCGTGATGCAGCCCATTGAGGTCGCTACTTTTCTCGATTATATTGCGATTTTAAACCCTAAAGGACTCATCGGATTAGAAGAGCGCAATCTTCTTTTGATCATCCAAGCGATTATGTTGCTCGTCGTGATCCCTGTGTATTTATTCACGTTTATTTTTTCCTGGAAATATAGAGCAGACAAAAAAGATATTCATTATGACCCTGATCTTGTCGACAATCGAGTTGCTGAATATTTTTGGTGGGGCATTCCCACTGTATTGACGATCATTATTGGGATTTTAACCTACATCAAAACAGCAGAACTGGATCCTTATAAACCAATCGCCTCAACAAAAGAAACAAAAACGATTCAAGTCGTCGCTTTGCAGTGGAAATGGCTTTTTATTTATCCCGAAGAGCAAATTGCATCGGTCAATTTTTTCCAAATTCCAGTAGATACGCCGATTCGCTTTGAAATTACAGCTGACGCTCCTATGAACTCTTTTTGGATCCCCCATTTGGGAGGACAAATTTACGCAATGCCCGGTATGAGAACTCTCCTTCATTTAATTGCGAATGAAGCAGGAGAATACAGAGGATCTTCCGCCAATTTAAGCGGAGAGGGGTTCGCTGGCATGACCTTCACTGTCAAAGCCTCCACGGAAGAGGAATTTCAAAAGTGGGCTTTGAAGGCAAAAAATACCGCCCCCGCTCTTGATTATCAAGAGCTTGCCAAACCAAGCAGCAATGCGCCTGTGCAAATCTATCAAGCAAAACCAGATCTTTTTCACCAAATTATCATGAAATACATGGCTCCAATGGAATAACAATGTTTGGAAGATTAACTCTAGAAGCTTTTACGCACGACCCCGTGCAGAACATGGCAGTTTTTGGAATGGGCTTCGGAGGCCTTTTCATTGTAGCGCTGCTTTTTTATTATAAGCGTTGGACGTGGCTTTGGCGCGAGTACATCACAACCGTTGATCATAAACGGATTGGGATCATGTATTTTATCGTAGCTCTCCTTCTTTTTGTGCGAGGATTTGCCGATGCACTCATGATGAGACTTCAACAAGCTCTTTCTGTTGGTGATTCGACCGGTTTTTTGACATCTGGCCATTTTCAAGAAGTCTTTTCCGCCCATGGAACTACGATGATTTTTTTCGCAGGCATGGGAATCGTTTTTGGTCTAATGAACTCCATTGTTCCCCTACAAATCGGAGCAAGAGACGTCGCCTTTCCTTTCCTGAACGCTGTCAGCTTTTGGCTGTTTGCAGGAGCTTCAGCCCTACTGATGATTTCTCTTGCCGTCGGCCATTTTTCATCTACAGGATGGCTTGCCTACCCACCTCTTTCCGGCATCGAATACAGCCCAAACGAAGGGGTGGATTATTGGATCTGGATCGTACAGATAGCAGGGGTTGGAAGTACCTTGGGGGCCATTAATTTTTTAGTCACTATTTTAAAGATGCGTTGTCAAGGGATGACGCTCATGAAAATGCCGATTTTCGTTTGGAGCGCACTTTGCTCCATGATCCTTGTTGTCTTTGCCTTTCCTATTCTTACAGCGACTCTTTATCTCCTAACACTCGACCGGTATCTCGGCATGCACTTTTTTACTGCAGGACACGGTGGAAATTTCATGATGTATGTCAACCTGATTTGGGCTTGGGGCCATCCTGAAGTGTACATCTTGATTCTTCCCATATTTGGTATTTTTTCTGAAGTTGTCCCAACGTTTTCTGAAAAGCGTCTGTTTGGATACGTCTCTATGATTTGGGCTCTTGTCATCATCACGATTCTCTCTTTTATTGTATGGCTGCACCACTTCTTTACAATGGGAGCGAGTGTCAATGTGAATGCTTTTTTCGGCATTATGACGATGCTTATCGCTATTCCTACAGGCGTTAAACTATTTAATTGGCTATTTACCAAATTTCGCGGGAGAGTCCATTTCACGACTCCCATGCTTTGGTTTTTTGCTTTTGTGCTTAATTTCAGCGTCGGAGGCATGACTGGAGTGCTACTTTCTGCTCCTCCGGTCGACTACCAAGTACACAATAGCCTTTTTCTGATCGCTCATTTTCATGGAATGGTGATCGGAGGGTTTTTATTTGGGTTTTTCTCCGGCTTTACTTATTGGTTTCCAAAAGTCACCGGATTTCTCTTAAATGAAAGATTAAATAGAATCGCTTTTTGGTTTTGGTTTGTCGGGTTTCTTCTTGCCTTCATGCCACTTTATATGCTTGGATTCATGGGCGCTACAAGGCGTTTAGACCACTATGATGCAGCCACTGGCTGGCATCCTCTTTTTCAACTTGTCTTGCTAGGAGCTCTTTTGATTTTATGCGGCCTCGCTGTCCAAGTGTTTGATTTTTTCTACAGCATTAAAAACAGAAAAAAGAATAGAGATACAACAGGCGATCCGTGGAATGGCAGATCTCTGGAATGGTCTATCGCTTCTCCTGCTCCTATTTATAATTTTGCACTTCCTCCTATCGTCGATCAAATCGATCCTCTTTGGGCTATTAAGAGAGGTCAAGCGCCCAAAAACATTCACTCCTATGAAGACATTCACCTTCCTAAAAACACCCTCATCGCGCCTTATATTGGCTTTTTAGGATTGGCACTTGGCTTTGCCATGGTTTGGTATATCTACTGGCTGGCTATTGCAAGTTTTCTTGGCATCATCGCTTTATTAATTGTTCGCCTCTCGCAGCCAGAACCCATGGAGATTATTACGGCCGAACAAGTTAGAGAAATCGAAGAAAAAATAGGCAAGCAACGCGTATGACGATCCATTATCACAAAGAAGCTCATCCCGATCTTAGCATTCCCGACCCACATCAAGACAGCTTTTCGAGAGTCACCTTAGGTTTTTGGGCCTATCTCATGACAGACTGTCTGATTTTTGCAAGTCTTTTTGCTACCTATGCAGTGCTTCACAACAATACATTCGGTGGTCCGTCTTCTAAGGATCTATTTAGCCTCCGCACAGCCTTTGCAGAAACAATGCTCTTATTGATCAGCAGCATTACGAGCGGATTTGCACTCCTCGCTTCTTTAAAAAGCAAAAAAAATCAAGTTGTTCTATGGCTGATCGCTTCTTTTTTCTTTGGCGCCTCATTTGTTGCGATGGAACTTATGGAATTTAGAGAATTCGTTAAAGCCGGACATGACTGGACAAAATCTGGCTTTTTATCCTCTTTTTTTACCCTTGTCGGAACGCATGGGCTTCATGTCTCAATCGGTCTTTTCTGGATGGCGATTATGGCCCTACAGACTTTTTTCCTTGGGATCACCATGGATGTATTTCGAAGGCTCGTGGTCTTTAGTCTGTTTTGGCACTTTCTCGATCTCGTCTGGATTTTTCTTTTTACTTTTGTTTACCTCATAGGGGTTTTATGATGAATCACGAACCTACTCTCAAAGCAATCCAAAGCTACTGGCCCCAAACATTAAGGCTCTATCTCATTGGGTTTATCAGCTGTTTATTTCTCACCACCCTCTCTTTTTCTCTTGCAGCATTCAAGTTTTTTTCTACGCCGATTCTCATGGCCCTATTAGTTTTTTTAGCCGTCCTACAGGCATTTACCCAACTGATCTATTTCATGCATATGGGCAAAGAGGACAAGCCTCGCTGGATGATGCTGTTGTTTTATTTCATGGTTCTTGTCTTGGTCATCGTTGTGCTTGGCTCTCTTTGGATCATCTACGATCTTGACGCCCGGACCATGCCTGCGATGTAATAAGCTGACAATCGACTATTAAAAAAAATGTTGATCATTTCATGCTATGTGCATATAATGGCTGCATTTTAATGATCATGCTTTCTTTTTAACAACGAGGTATATTTTGACACATCCACTAGCTCCTACAACAGAGTTTTCAACAGCCATTTGCATAGATATTGTCGGACAATCCCTTCAAGCTCCCAGTAGCGTTCCTTTTGTAATCTCTGGAATATTGGGCCAAAATCTTTGCTATACCACTCTTGCACTACCTCTGTTTTATCCATCTGCTATGATTCATCAATTGGCAGGCAAGAGTGAACTTACGTTGCGAAGAATTGCATGGATGGCCCCTGCAGTAGGGATCTCTTTACTAACTTTGGTGGGTCGAGTTGCTTTTGAGTTCATGCCAAATAGCCTTTTAAAAGGACTAGTATATGGAGTGCATTCGTGTGCTATGGCCATGCTGACTAACATCCCCAGCGGCGATTGGCTTGGAGTGATTACCCTTCGGAAGGTGCTAGTTGTTTTCACTGATCTTCCCTCTGCACTAGAGCCGCTTTCTTACAAAGATAGAGATATCATTTGGAAACTAAGTGAAATGCTTGCAAGTGTCGCACTTGTTACAGCAAGCCTCGGGTTAAGTTTTTTTGGAGGCTTTCACGTGGTGACAGCGAATACGATCGGTCATGTGGCAGCAGCAGCCACTAAAGTCGTTTCAGCTCGTGTATTTGCACATCTTGCAGCAAAAGAGCAGGAAGAAGTAGCGTAAAAACGAAGTTCACTTAGATCCCCTTCCAAAGAGAACCAATGATCGTAAAGTAAATTGTATCGCCTTGATAATAGCCACGTTACGATCGTCGGTTTGTAGGCAGCTTTCACGCAAGCCAAACTGCAAATTATTTCTGATAATTCGTATTACTCCAAGTTTTTAGGCTGAATATTCATCGGTTAATACGCTATCACATATCAAAGAACAAAATTCAAGCTAACAGTTTAACAGCCAGCATCTTATAAAAAGTGTCATGTCCACTAGACAAAATTTACCAAAAAGTGTAATCTAGAGTTTACACTCCAGGTTTTATGCTAAAAGATTTAGTTGAAATTCACCAAGAAGTCATGGCAACGGTTCCAACCGTTGCCAAAAGATATTTATACGCTCAGATTCATTGGAAGGCGGCTGGGATTTGCGTTACAGGGGATCGAGGCGTCGGAAAGACGACCATGCTTTGCCAAGATCTTTTAGAAAGATACCAAACGCCAAACCGCGCTTTATATATTTCCGGCGACCATGTGAACGTTCTTTCGTACGGACTTATTCGTATCGCAAAAGAATTTTTCCAAGAAAAAGGGGAAGCTCTTTATATCGATGAAGTCCACAAGTACCCCAATTGGTCAATAGAAATCAAAAATCTTCTAGACACTTACAAAGGACGGCAAATTATTTTTTCTGCGAGCTCTTCATTAGATTTAAATAAGAGCAAAGGCGATCTATCAAGACGCGTCGTCTATCATCGGCTCTTGGGACTTTCATTTCGCGAGTATCTTTGTTTTGCTCATAACATTGAATTGCCTCAGCTGGATTTGGCAGATATTTTGCAAAACCATGTAGCTATTGCATCTCGTTTGGATCAAGTTTTTGAGCATTTTAAAGACTATCTGGAACATGGATATTATCCTTTTTTTCTTGAAGGGCTGGAAGATTATTTATCCAAACTCACGAATGTTATTGAAAAAGTGCTCTTTGAAGATATTGCAGTGGTTTACAATTTACGACAAACTACGGTAACAATTTTGAAAAAAATTCTCTGGCTAGTTGCTACCTCCAATGGACTCATTCCAAATATCGATAAAATGAGCAAGAATTTAGGCATTTCTCGAGAACTCGTTTATAACTGCCTAGAATATTTGAATAGCTCCGGATTATTACAAGATGTATTTGCTGCGGGAAAAGGGAATACCTTGATTCGCAAACCAGCAAAAATTTATCTCAATAACTCGAATTTACTCCTTGCAACCAATCGTTCATTAAAACGGGACGATGATATAGGAGGGATTCGAGAGACGTTTTTTGTCAACCAGGTAAGCAGCCGACACAAAGTATGCCTTCATGATAAGGGAGATTTTTTGATTGACGACCAATGGATCATGGAAATTGGAGGAAAAAACAAAAATGACTACCAAATTCGAGAAGAACGAGATGCTTATTTAATCTTGGACGACATGAAGATTGGGTTTGGCAAAAAAATCCCTCTCTATCTCTTTGGATTTTTGTACTAAAGCTCCCTCTAAAACTTTAGTTCGGCGACAGACTCTTCTCCTCACTTCGTCTTCTACTCTTGCGCCAATAAACAGGAAGTCCTGCAAGGGCGATCAAGCTGGCCAAGGCGACCATTTTAAGTCCTGAAGAATAAAGTGCCCATCCGCAAAAGAGTAGCGCAGAGCCTCCTAGAGCCAGAGTACCCATGCTAAGCGAACCCGTCTGTCTATTTTTCCAAAATAGTTTCAGATAGCTCAAAATCGATAGTGTATAAATAAACAAAAAAGCTGTCACAGATACATCGATCATCAAATGGACCTGCGAGACTAAATCGCGATTCATCGTAGCGAGTAAAACAGGAATCATACCTAAGGAGGAAATGAGGAGTCCCCATTTAGGAGCTCCGGAAGCATTTGTCCTGGAAAAAAATCGAGGCAGGTGACCATCGTAAGCTGCGCCTAAAGCGATCTGTCCGCTCGTCAACATCCAGGCATTTAACGTGCCAAGACACACAATGGAGGCCGCAATCGAGATCACCATATACCAGTTTCCGCCAAAAATGATCTGCGCCGCATCCGCAAAGGGAGCTTTGGATTCAGCAAGTCGATCAGCAGGCACCACTCCCATAATGACGATACTGCTAAATATATAGACAAGGGCCACGATCAAGGTACCTACAATGATCGCCCGCGGAACCGTTTTTCTCGGGTTATCGACAGCCTCTACAGGCGCGGTAGCCGACTCAACTCCAATAAATCCCCACAGGGTCAATAAAGCCGCTGCATTCATCACTCCGATCGTCGAATCAGAGGTGGGGTTAAAAGGGATAAAATGGGACTTGTTCAAGAAAAAGAGCCCGCCAAGGGGAACGAGGAGTAAAGGGAGCAATTTGAGTACGGTAAAGACGAATTCGACCCGCCCAGCCGATCGAACGCCTAAGAGATTCAAGCCGGTAATAAAAAATAAAATAGTTAGCTCTACTGCCAAATGGACAAGAGGAGACAGCTCTCCTAAAACAGGGGTCAAATAGGTCACTACCGAAATGACTACCATCGGAGTGCTAAGCCAGGAGATCACCCAATAGGTCCATGCCGAAAAAAAACCGAACGTTCGTCCAAAAGCGCTCTCTATAAAAGCGTGAGGTCCCCCTGCCTTCGGGATGTTTGCAGAAAGGCGCGCGAACACAAACGCTAAAAGCATAGCGCCGGTTGCTGTAATCAGCCAGCTGCTAAGTCCAGCCGCTCCAAAGGGAGCCATACTGGATGGCAATAAAAAAATTCCTGTACCAATTTGGCTACCAGCCACCAAAGAGGTCACTGCCCAAAAACCCATTTTTTTTTGAGGGTTCATAAAAAAAATCTCCAGATGCTAAGAAGATGAGTTCTTATTTTAACATGTTCAAGTTGTTTTCCACAAAATCAAAATTGAGAAAGAAGAAGAACCCTGCGGTCAACCTTCATCCCTTTTTTTGGTATTTGGGGAAGAAGGATCAGATCTACCGGGATTTTATACGAAGGAAGATGGGCAGAGAGCCAAGCTCTCATTGTCTTCCTATCTAAAGACCCCACGACAAAAGCTACGGGGCGTGCTCCAAATTCTGGATCTTTACGGGGAGCCACTACAGCCTCTTCCACTCCAGGGATCTGCAGTAAATAGCTCTCAATCTCTTCAGGCTGAATATTTTCTCCCCCTGAAATAAACTGAAAATCTTTCCTTCCCAGAATCTTAAATCCCCTTCGAGGATCGAAGTGTCCCACATCTTTTGTTGGAAACCACGGCTCCGGAGGGATCAGGCGACCTTGCTCCCAGTATCCTTGAAAAAGACACTCTCCTCCAACGAGAATTTCTCCATCCTCAGCCAGACGCACATTGCGATGAGGCAAGGCAAATCCTAAATACCCATCAGCAGGATCTTTTTTGGCTAGAACCATCGATCCCATCTCTGTAAGCCCATAGGTGACAAAGACAGGAAGAGACTGAGGGTAATGACTGACAGGAGCACCTCCAAGCAATAGGCAGCGAAGCGTTTTATAGACAGGAGTTGCTCGATAAAGCTGGGTAGGAACCGAGGAGATATGCGTAATGGACGGACAGTCTGCGTCTGATACGACAGCAGCCTTCGCAAGAAGACAGCGGATCAAGATCGATAGGCCACCTACATGAAATAAGGGCAGATTAAGTAGCCAGCGGTCTCCCGGCTGCAAACCGAGAAGATCCAATACGCCATATGCATTTGCAAAGAGCTGATGACATGTCAATACAGCAAGCTTTGGCTCTCCTGTTGTTCCAGAGGTCATCAAAAACAAAGCGGGCTGCTGAGAATCTATAGTCGTTATCGAAAGGCGCTGAAGACCAGGACAAAAATCCCTTTCTACTACAAGATGAGGCTGCAATCTTTGTAAGATAGCGTCTCTGCCAGCTGGCGTTAAACGCAGATGCAAGGGACAAATAGCAGCTCCCAATCTCCAAGCAGCAAACAACATAGCCATCGTTGCAGGAGCAGAATATGGTTCTATCGCTATCCGAGAGCCTTGCTTCATCCCACATTTGTAAAAGGCTGCTGTATAAAGATCAGCGAGCTCATCGACTTCTCGGCACGTCCAAATTTTTGTTTTTTGAATCCAAAGGGGCGCGCTAGAAACAGCTTCCTTAAGAGGACAGCTAATCATGAGATTTCATAAGCCCAGAAATGACTTGCTGAAGTTCTTCATTTTCCAGTTTTAGCTCATGAAGTTCTTGCTCTAAGGTGGAAACCTCTTTTTCCAAGTCGGGAGAAAAAGGATTTACTTCGAGCTCCTTATGAGCTATCTCCAACTGGAGTTTTTGGAGCTGGGTATCTGTGTGGAAAAGTTGGGATCTCACTTCATGCAATGCGGCATTTTTGTCTTCAAATTGGGCCTTTAGCTGACTGTACAAAGAGTCTATATGAGCAGATTTTTTCAACCTCTCTTCTAATTGAGCAAGATAAGATTCTTTATCAGCAAGTTTGGCAAGGAGAGCTTCTCTTTCTGCCTGCTTTGCCGAATGCTCTTTTAAAGGAGAGGAAGAGGCTTGAGGTTGCGCTCTTCGCATCAAATTCGCAATTTCTAATTCGGCTGAACGAAGCCTGTCTTGTAGAGCATTTTTTTCCATTCGGAGTTGGTCTAAAGACTGTAAAGAGCTCAACGATTGCGCCAGCTCATCAGAGAGCTGTTCTATATGAGCCTTCGAAAGAAAATGCTCTCTTTTAAGAGAAGAAAGCTCTTCTTGGAGCTGTTTTTGGTCTTGATTTTTAGAGTTCTCAGCAGCTTGGCTTTCTTGAGCAATCAATTCGTTTCGGAGCTTCGCAATCTCTTCTTGCAACTGGTGCATCTCACCTTCATTCGCACGAGCCTGATCGAGTTCTCGGAGCAGTCTTCCATTTTCGAGCTCCAGCTCCGCTTTCTGAGAAGAGCCTTTTTGCAGATGTTCAAGCTCTACTTGTAGCTTTTCTTTTTCAACTATCAATGCTTGAAGTCTTCTAGAGGCCAGCTCTTCTTGATGCATGAGTTTATCTTGCAAAGTGCTGAGAGTCTCGCCCATGCACTGAACTTGCGCTTCATCAAGGCGTCTGGCGTTCAACTCATCTAATAATCGCTTGTTTTCTTGCGTTAAAGAAGAGTCTTTTTTGACGCGCTCGAGTTCTTGAAAAAGCTCATCTCTTTCTTTCAGTAAGGACCCTATTCGACGCTCTCTATCTAAAAGAGCTTCTGATTTTTCAGCTATACCCTTCAGTTGACTTGCAGAATTTTTGCGAAGAACTTCATTGAGGATCACAATAGAGGACAGCTCCGATTCCATCTCGCCCTGCTCTTTTTGCAGCTGCTCAATTTTCTCTTGCAATCCAACTTGCTGAGTCTGAGAAGAGCTCATCAAAGCGGCTATGTTTTGTTCCAAATGACCAATAGCAGATTGTCCTGCCGCCAAAACCTCTTGCAAAGACTGCAACGCTGTGCATCTCTGAGCTGAAGCCAGCGCAACAATCAGAAAACTGCATCCTAAAGATCCTTCTAAGCCGATCGTCAACAAATGGTCTTCAAGGAGCCAGCCATGTTGAGCTGCTGCTCCCAAAGCCAGAGCTGCCAATGCATAGATGCAACCATGCGTTTTATAGCGGCTGCACAAAAACAAACCAAGTAAAGAGAGGCTAAGCCAATAGAAAAAGCTTTGAGGCTCTAACCAAATAGCTGCTGCACACGTACACAAGATCGATCCAGGGCCTATCCAAAATAGCCATGGCTCATCCTTCATCTGCAAATTGCTATTCATTTCCGTAGACAAAAGAGCCTCCCGACAGATCCTCTCTTTCTCCTCAATACAAAATTTCACATTTATAGGCAAGAAAGCCCATTTTTTATTTTGAAGAGGATAGTTTTTGATCAAACACTTGTCCAGCATTTTCTAATAGAAAAGCCGCAAGCACTTCATCTCCTTCATAATCCATCTCTACATCCATCTTCCCATCTCCAGATGGATCTGTGCAAGTAATTAATACGTAGCAAGCATAACGTTCACTAAGCTCTTTTTTTATTTTACTCAGTAAGGCGTTCTTGCTTTGCGTTTTAAAAATTGCTTTGCTCATTTTTACTCTTTGGTTAGAGTTTTTTTGCTTCAAAATCCTTTCTCAGACCATCCTGAGCAGGTTTTTCAAAGAATCGGTAGAGTACATGTCAGAAACAAGATTTTCATGCAACCTTAAAAAACCTGAGAGGCTCTAAATTGACAGTTATTGGTGAGTGGGGTTTAATGGAGAAAAACTGGGTTTCGTATGGCTTTTGCAAAAAGAATCATTCTCTTTCTCGCTTTAAATTTTTTGGTCGTGATTGTGATCTCAACAATTTTGCAATTGCTAAACGTCCGTCCCTATCTTGAAGCAAATGGGATCAATTATCGCTCTCTTCTCATTTTTTGTCTCGTTTGGGGCATGGGCGGAGCGTTCATTTCTCTCTCTCTTTCCCGTATTATGGCAAAATGGATGATGGGCGTGCAGCTCATTGATCCGAAAACGATCGATCCCGATGCAAGGCAGCTTTTGCATACAGTCTACGAACTGGCCGACTCTGCTAAGATCCCTCGCCCTCAAGTAGGGGTATTTCGCTCTAACGAAGTCAATGCCTTCGCCACAGGTCCCACACAAAGTCGTTCCCTCGTCGCCGTTTCGACAGGACTTCTCAATCGATTAAATCCGACAGAAATAAAAGCTGTTTTAGGACATGAAATCACTCACATCTCCAATGGAGACATGGTCACAATGACTCTTCTTCAGGGCGTCGTTAACGCGTTTGTCATGTTCTTAGCTCGCGTTCTCGCCTACGCCTTTTCCAATTTCGGGCGCAGCCGAGACAACAGCTCCGCACCAGGCAGCTTCGTGAGCTACATGCTCTTTACCTACCTCTTCGAGGTCATCTTCATGATCCTCGGATCTCTTCTCATCGCCGCCTACTCCCGCTTTCGTGAATTCAGGGCCGACGCCGGCGGAGCAAAGCTCACCTCAAAAGAGGCCATGATCGCAGCCCTCCAAGCTTTAAAAGTATCTCAAAATATCAAAGATCCCAAAGCCGACAACCCCGCAATGGCCGCCTTCAAAATCTCCCACCCAGAAAAAAAAGGCATCCTTCATCTCTTCGCTACTCACCCTTCACTCGATGTACGAATCGAACGCTTAAGACAGGCTTAGGATTTCACTTGCTTGCTTCCTGGGACTTCGTCCCAGACCCTACCAAAGAGCTGGCGCTCTTTGGAATCTCTTTTTCTTTTTATAAAAAAAAATCGCGATGAGGCATCGCGATTTTTACGAGAAATGAAGGCATTATTGAAGGCTGTTTTCAGTCAGAACATTAATCTAAGGCTAGATCAAAAGGAGATGGTACGTCGGTTTTCTTTCCCAATTCAGAAGCATCAAAGAGACTTTGCAAGGTCATTCCTATAAAAGCGCATGCACAATACATAGCTAAATAGCGATTTCTCGTATCAGGTAACGCACCCTTTAGGGCTTGGGCCGCTATAAGCATAGAAAACAGCGAAGCAAATCCAAAAGAGCGCAATCTAAATTCAGCTGAATTAAATATGAAAGGCGCTGTTTCCGCACGCAATGATCCAACACAAAGAAAAGCAAACAACGTCAAAATACCAGATAAGCCGGGAATATCTCTTTGATCTTCTATGTGATTAAATAAATTGCATACTTTAGAGACAACAAATGTTCCTATGAGAAGGCCCCCCAACTCTGCAACTCCTGTGTTAAGCTCGTTCATACCTGTAGCAACGCCTCGATTCCCTGCAGCAAAAAAACTAGAACATAAAATGACCCACATGGAAGTAACTAAAAAATCACGACTTCTATATGCCCCTGAAGCTAATAAATATCCCAATAGCGCAGGCCACGTACCGATTCCTGCCTTTGCTAAAAGGAGAAAAATAGATCTTTTAATCGTATCGATCGCTGCAAAAGAGACGATTCCACTCACCCCCATCTGAGCCCCCACCCCTACGCCTGATAGAGCATGGTGCAATAATTTGAAAAAAACCTGGTGACTGGGCAATAAATGATCAACTTGGATAGGGGTTAAACACCTATGACATGGAATGGAAACATCCTCTAATCCCAGTTGCTGCTCAACTATTTAACATCAAACATTTTTTATGAATAGGATGGTCCTCTCCTCCTTCGTGAATCTCGACCTCATGACCTTCTAAAGGTCCTCCACACTGCGAACAAGGTATTCCAGCATAATTTATTGAATTTACAGAACTTAATGACGCCGCCATAAATAAACCTATCGTTAATTATTATTAATTTCACTGCTTATTATAAGACAATTAAATGTTTAACTCAACAGACAATAAAAACTTTAATACAACGTACTGGCAATGAATAGGTTGTATAAACATATTTTAACTTGTCGCTAGAGCGAAAAATTGACCCCTTGTTGTAAACCCCCATTTTCCCGTATACTCCTATGAGCCTATCCCTATTCTAGAGGGAAAAAGATGGGAGAAGATTTTTTTCTCTAGATTAGGGATAGGCTCATCGTTTTAAGAAGACTATCGAGCGTTAGAAAGCAGTTTAAACCATGCAAAATACAACAATCATTGTGGGAATGTCAGGAGGAGTAGACTCTTCCGTATCAGCTTTACTCTTAAAACAACAAGGCTACAAGGTCATTGGCCTTTTCATGAAAAATTGGGAAGAGACTGACTCTCAGGGAGTATGCCAATCTGCAAAAGAATATGAAGATGTCGTTTCCGTGTGCAACCAACTGGAAATCCCCTATTACAGCGTCAATTTTGTAGAGGAATATCGAAACGAGGTCTTTGCAGATTTCATACGAAATTATCAAGCCGGACTTACCCCAAATCCTGACATCCTTTGCAATCGGGAAATTAAATTTAAGGCTTTTTTGAATAAAGCCATTGAGCTCGGCGCAGACTACCTGGCAACAGGACATTATTGCCAAACCAATGAAGGAAAACTCTTTAAAGGGCTCGATCCAGATAAAGATCAAAGCTATTTTCTCCATGCCGTCTCCGGAAAAGCTTTGCAAAAAGTCTTATTTCCCATCGGACATTTAACAAAAAAAGAAGTGCGAAAGTTAGCTAAAGAACATGGGCTTGCCACTTCGGCAAAAAAAGACTCCACAGGAATCTGTTTTATTGGGAAAAGAGATTTTAAACCTTTTCTTGCTCAATATGTAGATACAAAACCGGGCCATTTTGAAACACTCAATGGACAAATAGTTGGCAAGCACGATGGACTCGCTTTTTATACGCTGGGCCAACGAAAAGGCATGGGACTAGGTGGAGAAGGTGAAGCGTGGTATGTAGTCGGAAAAGACATAAAACGCAATGTCGTCCTTGTCGAAAGAGGCGCCGAGCATCCAGCCCTTTATGCAGATGAGCTCATAGCTCATCAGGACACTTGGATTACAGATAAACCTGAGAGCTTTCCTTACCGCTGCTCAGCCAAAATCCGCTATCGCCAACTCGAGCAATCTTGCGTGATTGAATCCATGCAGGACGGTTTGCTACACGTTCGGTTCGACGCCCCTCAGCGAGCTGCCACTCCTGGCCAATCAATCGTCTTCTACCAAAATAACGAGTGTCTTGGAGGCGCTATCATCCAAACGATAGGCCCCTCTTACTTCGAACAAGCTAAACAGCTGATTTTTTAGCAGCTCAAGAAACTCAAACTCTTTTCACGCCAAACACTTTCGATAGACATGAAAATCTAAAGTTTGTTATAAAGCCTCCCTCTTCAATCAAAAACTCGCTAAAAGGAGCCTTCAATGAGCGCAATTTCAGTAAAATTCACAGAACCTCAAGCAGCTATGCTGCGATATTATCCACCTTGTTACGCGGTCGAAGGGAAAAACACCGATCTCGTTGTCTACGAAAAATTCTCTATGCAAAATGGGCTGATCCTCCCCGCTTTTACAAAGGGCGCAAACACATACCAAGCATTTGTCGTCAGTCGAACCAATGAAGGCACCAAGCTCGTCACTGTGGGCAATGGCAAGGCTCGATTTGTAGAGTGTGTCGTCATTAATCCCCAAGGAAAGATGGAAGTAAAGGAAAAAGAAGTTTTTTTTCATTCTGGAAAAATCATCAATGTGATTGCTTTGGCCTACTTTACGACTCTTGAAGGAGAAAAAAAATACCTTTCCCTAAATGGCCATAAAGCACCTGGCGGGTCCCTAGAAGATTCAGATGTGTTGAATGAAGACCTTCCCTCAGCTGTAGCTCACGGCGCTCTTAGAGAGTTTGCTGAAGAAATGCTTGGCTTAAACAGGGCGGAAGCAAAAAAAATGAATCTTGAAGACCTTAAAAACTACATTCAGACAACAACTAAGTGCGAAAAAGTAGCTGGCTCTATTTTAATCAGAAATCATGCGGGAATGTTTGAGCGTCTGCCAGAGAAAGAGTTTAATTATCTTATGCTGTCTCCTCCAGTCATGATTAATCTCGGAATTTGCTCTACAGAACATATTCAAAAAGCCTTAAAACAAGAAGAAGGTAAAAAAGATATCCCTCAGATTATCGACGAAGCTACCGCTTCAGACAAAGGATTTAGAAATGCAGTGCAAGTGAAATGGCATAAAAACAATCCAGATGCAGGAATTTCTTTCTAGAAAGTTCAGTTCAATAAAAAAGCCATTTTTGTTATAGTTTTTATATATTAAGGATAAAAAGGAGAACAAAAATGGCCCCTCAATTTACAGAAGCTGTCACAGCAGCTATTGAAGAAGCTTTCAAAATCGCTCAAAACTCCCATCACCTTGAAGTGGGAGAAAACCACCTCTTGCACGCTTTACTCCTAGATACCCAAGGATATTTTTCTTCGATCTGCCAGGCTATATCAATTGACCCTACCCTTCTCGATAAAGAAGTCGAGCTGGCCTTAAAACACCTTCCAACCTACAGCACAGAGCCAAAAACCCCTCAAGTATCAGCAGGACTACAGCAGACAATTATGGAAGCTGAAAAAATTGCTAAATCCTGGAATGACAGCTATATCAGCAGCGATCATATTTTTTTAGCCTTTTGGGATAAACCCATAGAACCTTTCGCCTCTTGGAAAAAACTTTGTAAAAAACAAAAAATTGACGTTGAAACTGAAATCAAAGCGATGCGAGGCTCGAGACATATGGATTCTCCAAGCGCAGAATCGAATCTAAAATCTTTAGAAAAATACTGCAAAAACCTTACTTCTCTTGCAAGATCCGGAAAGCTCGATCCTGTGATCGGTCGAGATGAAGAGATTCGAAGGACTATTCAAGTACTCTCTCGCCGCACAAAGAACAATCCTATGCTTATTGGCGAGCCTGGCGTTGGAAAGACTGCGATTGCAGAAGGCCTTGCTCATCGGATCATTATGGGAGATGTCCCCGACTCGCTAAAAAATAAAGAGCTCATGGCTCTTGACTTGGGTAGTCTCATCGCCGGCACAAAATTCAGGGGAGAATTTGAAGAGAGACTCAAAAACATCTTAACAGAGATCGAAAAAAGCGAAGGGAATGTTCTCCTCTTTATTGACGAGGTGCATACCTTAGTCGGAGCCGGCGCCTCTGAAGGCTCAATGGACGCTGCCAATTTACTCAAACCTGCACTAGCCAGAGGACTGCTTCACTGTATTGGCGCTACAACGCTCAATGAATACCAAAAATACATCGAAAAAGATGCAGCGCTTGAAAGAAGATTCCAACCAGTATTTGTCGCCGAACCTAGCTTAGAGGACGCTGTAGCCATTTTACGAGGGTTAAAAGAGCGCTTTGAGATTTATCATGGCGTCAGGATCACTGAAGGCGCTCTCCACGCAGCTGTTCATTTATCAGCTCGCTATTTAACAGATCGAAGACTACCAGATAAAGCCATCGATCTGATCGATGAATCAGCCAGTTTAATCAAGATGCAAATTGGTAGCCTCCCTTTGCCAATTGATCAAAAAGAGAGAGAATTATCCAAGCTCATCGTCAAACAAGAGGCTATGAAAAAAGAAGGAATTTCTAGCTCAGAAGATGAAAAGCGGATCGCTGAGCTCAAAGAGGAGATCGCAGCTCTTAGAAACAAATGGGGTCAGGAAAAAAAACTGATCGAGCAAGTTAAAGAGAAAAAAAATTCTCTTGAAAAACTCCGCTTTCAAGAAGAAGAGGCAGAAAGAAAATTCGACTACAACAAAGTAGCAGAACTTCGCTATAGCAAGCTTCCTGGTTTGCAAAAAGAATTGGAAGAGCTCCAACAATCTCTCCACCATCTACAGGGGCGTCTCTTGCAAGAAGAAGTCGATGAACATCTCATTGCTCAAATTATCTCCAAATGGACAGGCATTCCTTTAGATCGCATGCTCGAACAAGAAACACAAAAAATTCTCCATCTGGAAAAGCATTTGGAAGAAAGGGTCATCGGACAGCCTCTGGCGATTAAAGCCGTATCTGAGGCTATTCGCCGCTCTAGAGCAGGACTAAGCGATCCGCAGCGCCCTACTGGAGTCTTTTTATTTATCGGCCCAACAGGAGTTGGGAAAACAGAGCTTGTCAAAGCGCTCGCCACAGAACTCTTTGATCGAGAAGATGCCATCATCCGGCTGGACATGTCCGAATACATGGAAAAACATAGCGTATCGCGCCTTGTAGGATCACCTCCAGGATATGTCGGATATGAAGAAGGAGGGCAATTGACTGAAGCTTTAAGAAGAAGGCCCTATTCCGTTGTCTTATTAGATGAGCTCGAAAAAGCCCATCACGACGTCTTTAATATCTTATTGCAAATCTTCGATGATGGACGGATCACCGATAGCAAAGGAAGAAAGGTCAACTGCAAAAACGCTCTTTTCATCATGACCTCAAACCTTGGCTCCGAACTTATTTTAAAAAAACTCGAAAAACAAAAAGAGGTAGACAAAGAAGAGCTTCTAGCCACAGTGGATCCTCTCCTTAAAGCCACTTTCCGGCCCGAGTTTCTCAACCGGCTCGATGACATTCTTCCTTTCTTACCCCTGAAAGAAAAAGACATGGAAAAGATCGTTCAAATCCAACTGAAAAAAGTCGCCTTGAGACTTCAAGAAAAACACGTTGCGCTTCATTGGACGCCATCTGTCGTAGCTCTCCTTGCCGAAGAAGGCTATGACCCCGCTTTTGGAGCTCGCCCTCTAAAAAGACTCATTCAAAATAAGGTCGTCAACCTCTTTGCCTTAAGCTTTTTAGAAGGAAAAATCCCCCCTCAGAGCGAAGTAGAGCTCCAAGAGAATAAACAAGAAATTACTTACACTGTTCGCAAAAAATAAACACCTTTAAATCAGTCGCTTGCGCTATTTTTTAAGCAAACAAGGTAGGCGACTGCTAATTTATTTGACAAACTTAAGGAGAAGCTGATATACTGAAGATAGAATAACATTTTTTTTGTTAGGGGACCTAATGAAGATCACAGCAAAACTTCTGAGCATTCCTCCTTATGCATCTGTTCCGTGGAAAGATATTTCCACTTTGCATTCCAAAACAGATGCCACAGGCCAATTGATCTTGGTGATCACGCTGCGCAATCTTACACAAATCGAAGTGCCTCATGTGGACAAGTCAGCCCTGGAGGAGATTTTTCACGCCTTTTCCCACCATCACGACCAGGAAAAACCCCAAGAAAATAAGTTATTAGGGGGAAACCCTTTCCAATTTACTCTTCCCCTAAAACAAGGAAGCTCCAGCGATGTCATCAGCTCATCCATGTCTCACAATGCGAGCCAAGCAGATCTTCCCAACCTACCTCCAGACATATTAGAAAAAATCACCCAAATCGCAAAAATTTTCGGGTTGGAAGATACGAATTTACTTCCCAAAGCAGAACCCCACTGTAATTGTTTGCACTGCCAAGTCATGCGCTCTTTACAAGGTGAACTTCCAATTGCTTCTGATCACGTGGCAAACACAGAAGAAGAAGTTTCTTTGGAAGAACTCACTTTTAAAGAGTCAGATGAAAAGTGGGACGTCAAACAAATTGCTGAAAAACTCTACACAGTAACTAATCTCCTTCATGCCAATGAACACTACAATGTCTTCTTAGGAAATCCCCTTGGATGCACCTGCGGAAATAAAAAATGTGTTCACATTCACGCAGTTTTAAGCACATAATCTCTCCAAAAAGAGAAATTTTCTTGGTCAGAAAATAGAGAATCTCTACTATTACTTATTAGAGCCTATTTAAGATAAGGCTTCGTTGGTTTTTTGGAATTTTTTGATCAAAAATCGACGGAAGCTTAGATCCTAAACTGGCTCTTAGAGAGGAAATGAAAGACTCTTGTTGGAGAATTGATTTATGAATTGGCTGGTTTCGCCACTAATGTTGGCAATTTGCACTTTATCAACCATCACAAGCGCTAATGCCGCGCCGACTAAAGCTCCGCCTACGCAGCAGAACAAAAAACAAGAGACGTTTAAGACGTTTACAGGAAAAATCCTCGCCAACAAAGTTAGAATGCGAATAAAGCCCGATTTAGAAAGCTCTATCATTCGCCAATTTAACAAAAACGACCTGGTTCTCATCGTCGCTGAAAAAGGAGATTTTTATGCAGTGCAACCTCCTAAAGACATGAAAGCCTATGTTTTTCGCAGCTATATTTTAGACAACGTGGTGGAAGCTAGTCGCGTAAATGTAAGGCTAGAGCCTCATATCGACGCTCCCATTATCGCTCAACTCCAAGCAGGAGAGAAAATCTATGGCCAAACATGCTCTATGAACCCTAAATGGCTGGAGATCACTCCCCCATCTAACGCCAAGTTTTATATTTCTAAAGAGTTTATCTCTGAAGCGGGAGGTCCTGATTATTTAGTAACGATGGAACATAGAAAAGGACAAGCGGAAGAAGCATTGAGCAAAGCATTTTTTGCAGCAGAAACGGAATGCAAAAAACATTACGAAGAGATGTCGATCTTAGAGCCAACGGAACAATTTCAAATGATCATCCGGAACTTTTCCGATTTTCCTGAAATTGCAAAAGGAGCGCGAGAAGGCTTAGCTCTATTAAAAGATTCGTACCTGCAAAAGAAAATCGCCTTTTTAGAATCAAAAACAGAGCTGAGCAGCGCTGCCAAAGAAGAGCTATTAGCCAAACACAAAATCGATCACCAACAGCTGATCGGCGACTCCTCCGGAAGAGCTCACGCAAACGCCTGGAATAAAAAGAGTGGATCAAAAGACACTTCAGACCACATGCGCCTTTGGGATACGGTTGAAGAATCTTTATTCTTAAGTTGGAGCACTTTTCATACGAGCAAAAGCATCGATGATTTTTATACAGAACAAAAGGCCAATGCCTCTGTTATTTTTGGTACCATAGAGCCTTATACCCACTCTGTAAAAAATAAACCTGGTGATTTTATATTGCGCGGCGAAGACACTCCTATCGCCTATCTTTACAGCACACAGGTCAACTTAAGTAGCCATATCGGCAAAAAAGTTGCTCTCCTTGTCAGTTCAAGACCTAACAACCACTTTGCATTCCCCGCTTATTACGTATTGAGTGTGGAGTGATCCATTGTAGAGGGAGCTAGAAAAACTCCCTCTTTAGAGAACCTTCGGTTTTTCGCCATGATCGAATAAAAGAAAATACTGAGGATTCATCATCATCGTATTCATGATACGAGGAGCCATATTGAGTCGATAAGGTCCATTTTTCGAATCATTCATAAGCGCCTTAAAAATAGCCTTATAATGATCTAAAGATGCCTCTTCACGGCATAATGTTTCCAGCCATTCAGAAAAAGAGATTGGAGGAATGACGTTTTCAGATTCGCCAAGCTGTTTGAGAAAACGGTGATAAAGCTCCTGCACAAAATCTTCAGAGCCACGCTCCCGAGCTACAGCCTCATCCAACTCTTTAGCAAATCGCTTGAATGTATCTGGAATATCTTTACTCAGCTTACTTTGTTTCATCAGATCGTTATACACACCTTGATCTTTCAGAAAAGGGTTACTCTTAAAGATCGCATTGCGGCAGCGAATCATTTGATGACAAAACCAGAGCGACGCATCTGCTTCAGTTTTAAAAGAAAAAGAATCCTGAACTTTAGGCATCGGCTGGGGAAGAGTTGCATCAACACCGATTTTTTCTTCCACTTGGTCTTTTAGATCTGAAATGGCACCCAACATATCAGAGAGTCTCTCGTATTGGACAAAAATCTCCTCTGGTCCATTACCTTGTTCAGTAATCCCCTCTCCAATGCTATGATCATAGGTTCGGTACACGAAAAAGATCGTTTTCTTTACTCCTGAAAATAGCTTCTCCAGCTTTAACAGATCTTCTTTGACATTCTTAAGCTCTCCAACATCATTTATTTGAGCTTTTTCTCGAAGAGCCTCAAGACAAGGCGCGACTCCATTTAAACCCGTTTCTAAAGCCTCACCCGTTTTTTGGCGGTTGCAATTCCATGGATCAATATATCCCCAGCTCCAACTATTGATCGTAGAGCCCATCCCCCAATGATTTACTGTGTTAGCTACATAGTTGCGACTCCCCGCATAAGCTTGAAATACTAAAGAATACTGATCGGGAGGGATTACATACGAGGCAGCCTCCACTCGCCGGGAATCTGACTCGAAGTTTGTTTGTAACTTAACATAAGGCGGGCCATCTAAGCTATTAGCAGCAATCATCTCAGAGTCGTTATATAGCTGCGCAAAAAAAGATTCACAGAGGCGCAAAGCATCCCCGTTGATATAATGATATATTGACATAAAACACCAAACAGTAAGTTTTAAACAAAAACTATATTAACACTCAAAAGAATTAGTTAAAAGGAAAAGATTTTTTTCATGTACATTTACTTAATAAATAAGTAAAATCTTAGGCGCAAACAAGGAGAATGTATGTCAGTAAGGTTCGATATAAGCAAAGTAGTCATGCCTGAAACCCCCTACCCTTCTTCTCTAAGAAAAATTTTAGGAAACAAGCCCTATATTCAAACAGGTCTATTCGGAAGCCCGTGCGTCTGGTCAGATGACGATTTCCCCCATCCCGTACAACGCCTCGATCATTTAGTTCAAGAACTGGAAAAACATTTTTTTAAAGATCAAAAAGATGATAAAAACAGGGCTTCTTATATCTCCGCCATAAGAAAACTTGAAGGCTTGCATGAACAATTTAGTGAAGAATTAAACCGTAATTTATTTAAAAAAGCAGCATGGAAAACGCAGGAATTTGTAGGAAATTTTTTTCATGTGATCGAGTGTGTCATCAACAATAAAACCCCTTATTTTAAGACAACCCTCGATCTGGTTGACCCATCTCTTGTTAAACTCAGAGAACTTCCTACTCACTGCCCCCTTTACAAAGAAGCTTTAACCTATGAAATGGAATGTTCACAAGAAGAACGGGAAAAACTATTTCAGATTAAAGACAACCAATCATCTCCAGCTATCCTTGCTATAGAAGAGTCGCGCCAACTACCTAATGGTCAACACTATTTGAAAATGATTTTACATCCTACAGTATGGATCCGCTACCAAGGGATGAGCAATTCTGCCACCCTGATGGAGGCCATTCAACATGAACCCTAAAAAGGCTATTCTGCTACATCAAACCATCTTCTGAAATTGCTCTTCTGACAGGATCGCAACTCCAAGCTTCTTCGCTTTTTCATGCTTAGAGCCTGGATCTTCTCCTACGAGGACATAATCAGTGCTATTGCTCACAGAACCCGTGACTTTGCCTCCTCTTTGCTTGATCAAAGCTGAGGCTTCTTCGCGGGTAAAATGAGACAACGTTCCCGTAAGGACAAATGTTTTTCCAGAAAAAGGATGGCCCTCAATCGTCAGCTTTTTAACTACCTGAGGCGCAACTCCATGCTCTAAGAGAAGTTCGATCTCCTCAACATGGTCAGGATCTTGGAAATAAGAAACAATCGTCTCCGCAGTCTTCTCTCCGATCCCCTCTATAGAGAGCAACTCTTCTTCAGAAAGACTCATGAGGTGTTTTAAGTTTTTCACATACGAAGCTAGAAGATCTGCCGTCTCTGTCCCTACATATTTAATCCCAAGAGCCATGATGAATCGAGAAAGAGGACATTGTTTAGACTCTTCGATACTATCTAAAAGATTCTGAATGGATTTTTCTTTAAATCCATCAAGGCGCGCTAAATCTTGAGCCGTCAAGAGATAAATATCGGAAACTCGGGTCACAAGTCCCCTTTCTACGAGCTGCTGGACCACCTTTTCTCCCATATGCTCGATATCCATCGCTTGTTTGCTCGCAAAATACTGAATACGCCGCATACGCTGCGCAGCGCAGCGAGGATTAGGACAGCGAATCGCCACTTCCCCTTCCTTATGCACCGTTACTGCATGACAGGCTGGACAGTGTTTTGGCATATGCCATGGAGTACTAGAAGCGTGGCGTTTATGGAAATCGACTTTGACCACTTTGGGGATGACATCCCCTCCTTTTTCAATAGCTACATAGTCGCCTATCCGAATATCTTTCCTCTCCACCTCTTCTTGATTATGCAATGTTGCTCGAGCAATTGTACTGCCGGCTAAAAAGACAGGTTCTAGCTCTGCAACAGGAGTGAGAACTCCAGATCTTCCTACCTGCACAGTGATGTCTTCAATCCGCGTCCATGCTTGCTCCGGCGCGAATTTATAAGCCACTGCATAGCGAGGTGTCTTCCCCGTAAATCCAAGAATCTGATGATATTTTAGTTCATCGACTTTCACGACGATCCCATCAATTTCAAAAGGAAGCTCGTCTCTGATTTCATGAATCTTTTCTGCAAAGTTCATGATCTCTTCAAGAGTATGACAAACCGCTCGATGCTCCGCTTTTGCAACGGGAAAACCTTGCTTTTCCAAAAACCGGAGAGTCTCTTCTTGAGTTGTCTTAGGTGAGAGTCCATCTCCTATGCCATAACATAAAATATTCAGCTTTCTTTTCGCTACCTCGCGCGGATCGAGCTGTTTTAAAGAGCCTGCCGCCGCATTGCGAGGATTAGCAAAAGGCTCCAACCCATCTTCTTCTCTTTGGATATTAAGCTTTGCAAATGTAGCCAAAGAGAGGTAAACCTCGCCGCGCACTTCCAGAACATCAGGCACGTGTCCTGACAAGCGAAGTGGAATAGAGCTAATCGTTTTGATATTTGCCGTTACATCATCTCCAACGTGGCCATTGCCTCTTGTTAAGGCGTGAGTCAAATGTCCTTTATCATAGCGCAAAGAAATCGCTGTGCCATCCATCTTTAGCTCACAAGAAAAAGCTACTTCCTTTTTCTCAAGTCCTTTATGAACGCGCTTAATAAAATCAGAAATTTCGTCAGACGAATAGGTATTGGCCAAAGAGAGCATCGGCTTGATATGTTCTCTCTGCTGAAATCCTTCTGTCGCCGCCTCACCGATGCGCAAGCTAGGTGAGTGGGGAAGCACATGATCTGGGTGTTTTTTTTCATACTCGATGAGCTGTTTCATTTTCTGATCATAGTCATAGTCAGAAATAATAGGGTTTGTCTTATCATAATAGCGCTTATCGTGCTCGATCATCTCTTCGACAAGCTCAATATATTCCCTCTGGCTTTTAAGCAAACTCCACCTCAAAAATCAATGTTGCCAAAGGAGCTATTGCAATACGAACTCCCGTCTCTTCAAGAGAACACTGCGAGTTGATCTTTCCCGAACCACCATAACGCTCTTCATCTGTATTGAACACTTCTCTCATCTGCCTAACTTGCCTTAGTGCAATCCAATAAGAAGGATAAAATTCTGGGGTAAAATTGTGAACACAAATAAGCTGCGAGCTTGAGCTTTTTCTAAGGTAGACAGTCACACACCTCTCTGCATCGGAAAAATCGATCCACTCATATCCTTCCCAAGAAAAATCTTGCTCCCAAAGAGCTGGATGATGGTGATAAAAATGGTTCATTTCTTGCACTAGCTGCCATAGACCTCGATGCAAAGGAGATTCCAAAAGGTGCCAATCAAGAAAACTTCCGGCGTTCCATTCATTCCACTGCCCAATCTCCCCTCCCATAAACAAAAGTTTTTTACCAGGATGACACATCATATAGCTATAAAGCAGTCGGACATTAGCAAATTTTTGCCAATCGGGCCCTGGCATCTTGCTCAGTAAACTTTTTTTTCCATGCACTACCTCATCGTGAGAAAGCACGGACATAAACCTCTCAGAAAAGGCGTAAAGCAAACTAAATGTCAGTTCATTCTGATGGAATTTCCGATAGATCGGATCTCTCGAAAAATACTGAAGCGTATCATTCATCCACCCCATATTCCATTTGAGATCAAATCCAAGCCCCTCTTGATGAGTTACTCCCATATAAGATGAGGACTCTTCTGCAATCATCAAAACTCCTGGAGACCTTTCATGCACAATCGAATTTAAATGTTTTAAAAACTCAACAGCTTCTCCATTAATATTCCCACCATCCGGATTTGGGATCCATTCGCCAGCTTTTCGTCCGTAATCTAAATAAAGGATCGAGGCTACAGCATCAACCCGCAGGCCATCGATATGCATCATTTCACACCAAAAAAGAGCGCTTCCAATCAGAAAATTGACCACTTCTTTTCTGCCGTAGTTAAAAATGGCTGTCTGCCAATGAGGATGCAATCCTTTTCGCGGATCTTCATGTTCGTAGAGAGCTGTTCCATCAAAACGGGCCAAAGAAAAGTCATCCAAAGGAAAGTGAGCTGGCACCCAATCGAGGATCACGCCAATGCCGCAGCTATGCAAATAATCGACAAAATATTGAAAATCGCTAGGAGTTCCGTAACGAGAGGTCACTGCATAAAATCCACTGACCTGATAACCCCATGACTCATCCAACGGATGCTCCATCATTGGAAGCAGCTCTACATGAGAAAAACCCATTTTTTGACAGTACTCAGCTAAATCGAAGGCTAACTGTCGATAAGTTGGAAATGACGCCTCATAGCTCCTCCAAGATCCCAAATGCACTTCATAAACATTGATCGGCCGCCCAAGGGCTTGTTTTTTTTGCCGCTCCCTCATCCACTCTTCATCTTCCCACGTATGAGAAGAAAGATCCCAAACAATAGAAGCTGTTTTTGGTCTAAGTTCAGAGAAAAAAGCAAACGGATCGCTTTTAATAGACAGCTGATCAAACGGCCCTCTTACTTCAAACTTATATTTTTCCCCTTGGCCAATCCCTGGAACAAAAAGCTCCCAAATGCCAGAGCTTCCCATCGAGCGCATAGGGAGCACTCTTCCATCAAAATGGTTACAGTCTGCAATCAAGTTCACTCCTTTAGCGTTCGGAGCCCAAACAGCAAAAGAGACTCCCTCCACCAAATCCACCTGTTTAACATGCGCTCCCAACACATCAAAAAGCTTATAATGGCATCCTTTATTGAACAAAAAGCAATCAGTCTCCCCAACTTGAGGCCAAAAGGCATACGGATCATGCGCCTTAAGAGCGCTCTGATGATAGATCTTATAATCTGTAGATCGAATCCGAGAAGATGGGACATAGACAAAAAGTCCCCTTGGATCCAATTGCATCGCCTGAACAACAGATCCTAATACTTCAAGATACACCTCCACCGCACCAGGACGCCACAGGCGGATGATCTGTCCTGTAGAACTAGAATGGAGCCCTAAAAAAGCATGCGGCTGAACATGACACCCTCGCTCTAACCAATCTATATCCGACATGTTTACTAAACCTTTTTCGAACCCAAGACATTGGGGCTCCGCCCCAAACCCCGCTAAAGGACTGCGTCCTTTAGAATCCTATTTCTTTATTAAATCATCTCCTTGCGCGTAGCGCAAGGAGATGATTTGATTAAAAAACAAAGGGATTCCAAAGGGCGCCAGCCCTTTGGTAGGGTTTGGGACGAAGTCCCAATATGATTACTGAAAGCAATCTAAATAATGTGCAATCCCAGCTTTCACCATAAGAGGTTCGGCTGTTTTTTGATAGATTCCTTTTTTTCCTCTCTCTGTGATGACACGAAAAGATTGGAAAGGCTTAGGAGGGATGAAAAAGAGCTCGCCAGAGACTGCTGGTCTAAAGACTGCTCTTCGGAGGGAAGATTTTGACCACTCCAGATCGAGAGCACCTAAAGAACCCAGGAGAAGATGAGTAAATCGGCCGCAGTCGAAAGAAGGTGGTACGTTGGGAAGCATAAAGATTCGATTGTTCTCTACTTTCACAAATAAGGAGCGGATCCAGCTGGCAGCTTCTTGGAATAAAGCGCAAGGTGGCGCGCTGAGGTAAGGAGCTATAGAGGGAAAATGAATCCCTTGATGCTGTGGGTCTATAAGCTGAGGAATGAATATCTCAGAGCAATGAGTTCGAAAAAAGGTTTTGAGCATATCTTCGTTGCTGTCAAGAAAAAGAGGTCCTTTGGACTGTGTTGGAGGAAGATGCTGAGCTAAGTAAAGGAGCGGAGGAAGGAGCTCTTTTAGATCAAGCCGGCTGGAAACCGCTTCCCACTTTTGCTCTTTATGAGAACCTAGGGAGAGCCTTTCAAGATGAGAAGGTTCATAAAAAGCCCACTGCATCGGAAGAGAAATAGATCCTTTGGAAGTAAGATCTCCTAGAGAAGTGCGAAGCCCAGAAGGAGGCGTTTTGTCTGCGTAAATGGTGAGCTCGTTGGAAGAAGCAGTGAGGCGGAGACGAAAATACCCTTCTTTCGCTCTACCAAACACCCATACACAGCGCTTTTCCATGTCTTGTTGTAGAGTAAACTGCTCTACAGGTCCTGTCAGATGAAGTGCACATTCAAGGATTTCTTTTTCATGAGACAAGCGAAGAAGCGCGGGAAAAGCCTGAAGAGACCACCATGTTCCAGGAATCAAGCAAGCCGAACCTGGCTTATGAGAAAAAGGACGAAATCTCTGAGCAATCGTAATTGGCTTCATCATAAAATCACTCCAATCAAACCATCAGGTTCATTAGCAACCAGTTGAACCTCGACAAGATCATTCGGCTTATAAGAGCGAGCTTCGACCCATACTCGCAGAAAATTTTCTGTATGGCCCGAAAGAAATCCAGCTCTTGTATCAGAGCTTTGTTCCAATAAGACACTCATCGTTCTCCCTACAAATTGCTCTCTCAAGCGAAAAGCTCTTTTTTCTGCCAAATGAAGAAGGTGCTGCTTGCGCTGGTTCATCACATCGGGGGCAATCTGATTAGGATACAGAGCAGCTCTTGTCCTTTTGCGAGGGCTATAGGGAAACATATGCACTTTAGAAAAAGGGAGCGATTCGATGAGATCGACAGTGTCTAAAAAATCAGCGTCGCTCTCCCCTGGAAATCCCACAATCACATCTGTTGTGATGGTAAAATCAGGCTCGAGATGAAGAAGTTTTTCGACAGTCTCTACAAATATTTGGCGCGTATATTTGCGGTTCATCCGCTTTAAAATGACATTCGATCCCGATTGAAGCACAATATGCATGCTAGGACAAGTACATCGCCCATGCAATACGGCATCGAGAAGCTGATCGTCCACTTCATCTGGATCTATCGAAGAGATCCTCAAACGCTTTAATCCTTCGATCTGATCGACCGCACGGACTAAATCCGCTAAACGGAGATTCTCATCGACCCAGTCACCAATATTAATCCCCGTAAGAACAATTTCTTTAAATCCCTTTTCAACAAGTCCTCTCGCCTCTTGCAAGACATCTCCGATCTTCCGAGAGCGCGACCGCCCTCTGACGTAAGGGATAATGCAATAGGTACAATAAGAATCACACCCATCTTGGACCTTGAGAAAAGCCCTTGTATGAGCGTCAAATGCCTCAATATGAAATTCAGGGAAGCTCTCTTCTTCGGGAAACACATGGGCTATAAGTTGCTCTTTGTCCTTATTGGGAACCACCTGAATACGAGGATCCATCGCCAAGAGCTGCTCGGAGGCGCTCTCCGCCATACACCCAGTAACGACCACCTTGGCCTTTGGATTTTCTCTCAACAAAGAGCGAATCTGGTACTTCGAAGAGCGGTCAGCACCCTCTGTTACCGTACAGGTATTGACGATACAAAGCTCAGAATCTTCCCCCTCTAAGGCCGGAGTATATCCCAATTGCCGAAACTGATCCGTATAAGCCTGAGACTCATACTGATTTGTGCGGCAGCCTAAAGTAACTACTTTAAAACGCTTACTCATAGCGATCTAGTATAGCAAGAGGGACGTTTTATCCACAAGAAATCAAACAATTTATTTAACAAAAACAGAATATTGACAACAAAATCATTGATCGAGCACTCTCTTTTGCTTATTTTTATTACATTTTCATAGAACAGATTTTACATAAGGCAAATTTTATGAGTTCTTCTCCCCCTGTTTCTTTTCTTGGCGGCATCTCTTCAGCTTTTCAAAATTTTTATGACGAAATCTTTCCAGAGGAAGTGGTTATTGGAGAACCGGAAACTTTTCGATCAGGAGATACTTCCTTACAATCTTCCTTAAGTTCTTATCGAATGAGCACCTTAGCTTTCACACCACTTATAAAACCTGATTCCAATCAAGAAAAGCTAGAACAATGCGTGACGGCAGTTATCAGCAAGCTTCTATCGCAAAATGGAGAACTATTAGCAGAAGAAGGTATTTTTAGAATTTCTGGTAGTCAAGCAAAAATCATCGCATTAAAAAGAGATCTCCCTTCAGAGCTCGAAACAAACGATCCTCTTTTATTAGCAGGTTTTCTCAAGTCTGTTTTTTCAACAAATGGGAATAGACCCGGCCAGCAGATCGAATTTGTTCCAACAATATTCTCCCGAGAAGACTTTGATCAATTGACTCAAGAGATTCAAAATAATCCTAAAGAAGTAAAACGGCAACTATATTTCTTATTTTCAAAACAAAACGAGTGTGTAAGGCTTTTCATTCTTCTTTTAAAAAGAACCTCTCAATTGCAAGAATTTAATAAAATGGGAGTAGAAAATTTAGCACTGCTCATGAATCCGTTCCTTACATCCCACTTTTCTTTGGAAGAACAATTTACCTGTTCTAGTGTTCTTGCCAGTTTTATCATTGAGCATGCAGAAGAAATTTTTCCTGAAACTCTTCCCATTTTTAATAAACTTGCGCATCCCGTTTTAAAAAGAGTAGAAGATACAATTCACGCAGCTATCGATATGCTAAGTGCAAACGAGGGACAATTATTAAAAACTAAACATATTTTTGCATTGGGTGTCAGCAAATCTGAGATCAGGCGACTGCAAAACTCATTGCCAGACAGTTTTAAGCCAGGAGAAGAAGACCCTTGTTTATTAGCTTGTCTTCTGAAAACTTTGTTCCATCAAAAAGCAAAAGATGATGAATTTAGAAGAGTTCGATTCTTACCTGATGGTTTTACCTTTCGACACTTCAATATCGTGCTCAATTTTCTCGAAAAAGACCCAGCCTATGTAAAAGACCTCTTTCGCAAACTCTTTTCCACACAAAACGAGTCCGTAAAAAAATTTATTCTTCTTTTAAATCAGACAGCTCACTTACAAGAATTTAACGACATGAGCGCAGATAAGCTAGCAAGAGTGATAAACCCGCTACTTTACTCTCATTTCTCAGAGGACGAGATCGTACAATGCACACACACACTTGCTCGGTTCATTATTGAACATGCTGAAGAAATTTTCTCCGAGCAAATTCCCCGCTCAGAACCATTGGAGCAAACCGATAAGGGAGAAATCATTTTTATTGAACCTATTGATCAGAATCTAGACTTATGGCTCGATTACAATAAATGGTTCATGACGCGTATAAAAGATGGCGAAATTCTTAATTCTGTTGATGCCAATGAATACATCGAGCCCTCAGAGGCGCTAAGCAGAATTAGCCGTTTATTTTTATTAATTCCGAGTATTAGATCTTATACAAATATCAAAGAGTCTCTGCTTGAAAATATTGATCGATTACAGCTTAACATGATTGATTTAAAGTGTTTGGACGAAGAGGATCGTTTAATGCACGATCAAATCGCTGCCATGAAAAAGACATTAGAAGTCTTTCAAGCAAACATTGAATCGAAAAAAAATCTCGGTCCTCAGTTAAATCGCGAGTTAAACGATCTCATTGAAACAAAGCACTGCGACATCACTGAGGCATTAAGAATCCTGGAAAGCAAATATCAACAAATAGAAGCTTCGTTAAAGCAAATCGGACTAGATCTTTGGCGCTCAACCATGACTCTCGTTGATCCAAATGAACAAGACCCCAAGAAACAACAAAAACTCATGAGTCAATCTAGAGTAAGCGCACATAACTGGGCAGAAATTTTTCAGCACTGGGGAAAGCTTTTACGTTGGGAAAATCATAAAGATTTAGGCTATGGGCCCATTGAAGTTGCAAAAGAGGCTGGGTTTCCTGAAGACACAGAAATTACCTTTCTGGCAAAACAAGTTATCCGCTCGTTGGACTACTATTTGTTTAATTTAGGCTATTCTTCTGATATTAGATTGAATATCTATAAACAATTTCAGCAAAGTTCCATGGGGCTTTTCGATCCTACAACTGTAACTGAGGATCTCATTGTTCAAGCGGGGCAATCCTCTGAAGACGTTTCACAATCAGATGAGGATCGGCTTTCGGAACTAAAGACCCGTTATGAGGCCTACTGTTTGGCCTATTGGAGATCTGGATGGACAGGGATTCCTTTGATTACGCCAGGTTCAAAACTTGATACAAATGGATTTGCCGCTTATGTCGCTTCCAAAAGTTTTGAAGAAGGAGTTTCGTTTAAAAAAGTGCTGCTCTTGACCCTGGATCTTAAGACAAGCACTGTTGCTTCTCATTATCTCTTCCAATTCAAAAATCCGTTTAGCAAACAGCATGAAATATATTATTACCGCGCAATCCATCAATTTGAATTATTAGACACTTCTTTTGAAGCCTTGCCACCAGGAAGATTCCCTGATTTGGAAAAACTTCGAGGGCTGCCCAAATTTATCCTGCAGCGTCCAGAAGATTCTCCCAAAAGCAAAGAATCGGAGAAAGAAAAAATAGAGAGTTGACACAAAAAACATTCATCCTACATTCTCTTTTTCTATTTTAAGATCTTTATACAAACAACATAATTACCTAAGGTGAATTTCATGAATCTCCCTCCCCTCTCTTTTTTTGGAAATATTCCCTCATGTTTTCCGGATTTTTCCGAAGAACCAGAAGATATAGATATTGAACAAGCAGCACCTTCTCAAGCAGAAAATTCTTTAATAAACGATCCTTTTCAACGGCTACACCTTCCTAAAAACAGCGAAGGAAAGGTCGAACAGTGCGTCGTCTCTGCAATCACTAGGCTTATGTGTGAAAATGGAAAACTTTTAAAAAAAGAAAATATTTTTCAAACACCCGTGAGTACAACAAAAATGGCTATGTTGCAAAGGAATTTACCTCGCAACCTTGACACGAATGACCCTTATTTATTAGCTGGTTTTCTCAAAGCATCTTTTCAAACAGATGAATATAGATCCAAGGAAAACATTGAATTTCTTCCAAAAGAATTCTCTTCAGAAGATTTTGATCAATTAACAACAGAAATCCAAGAGGATCCTGATTGGGTAAAAGGGCAACTTTCATTTTTCTTTTCAAAACAAAGTGAATGCGTAAAGTTTTTCATTCTTCTTTTAAAGAAAACCTCTCAATTCAAAAAATTCAACAAAATGGGAATAGAACGATTAGCAGCGCTCATTAATCCATTCCTGACTGCCTATTTCTCTTCACCAAAGCAAAGAAAATCCTCCACTATCCTTGCAAAATTTATCATTGAACATGCAGAAGAAATCTTCTCTGAAATAACTCCCTCCTTTAACGAACTAGCTCCTCCTGTCTTAAGAAAAGTAGAAGATGCTATCCATGAAGTGATCGATCTCTTAAATGCAAATGAAGGAAAGTTGCTAGAAACTGAATCTATTTTTATACAAGATGTACCTCTATCCGAAATCAAGCGACTACAAAAAACACTGTCAAGCAATTTTAATCCAGAAGAGGAAAGTCCTCATTTATTAGCTCGGCTTCTTACAACTTTGTTCCACAAAAAAATAAAAGATGAAACATCTAGACAAATCCGATTTTTACCAGACACTTTTACCTTTGTAGATTTTACTATTGTGATTAACTTTCTAGAAAAAGATCCTTCTTATCTAGAAAATTTCTTTCACAATCTTTTTTCTACACAAAATGAGTGTGTAAAAAAATTCATTCTTCTTTTAAAACGAACCTCCCATCTAAAATATGCTAACAATGTAAACCCAGATGAACTAGCAGCGGTTCTAGATCCTTTGCTCTACGCCCATTTTTCAGATGAAGAAATTGCAAAATGCTCACCGAAACTTGCTCAATTCATTATTGAACATGCTGAGGATATTTTCTCCGAGCAAATCGATCATGGGAAAACAGCTTTTATTGAACCTATTGATCATAAAAAGACTTCAGACTTATCGCTCGATTACAATAACTGGTTCATAAAACATATTAAAAATGGTGAAATTTCGAGTTCCGCAGATACAAATGAATACGTTAATCCATCAGAAGCTCTAAAAAGGATTAGACGTTTATTACTGTTAGTTCCCCATGCCAGATCCTATATCAATAACAAAGAATCTCTACTTGAAAATATTGATCGATTGCGCCTTTACATGATCGATTTAGATTGTTTGGATGAAGATGATCGTTTAATACATGATCAGATCTCTGCGATGAAAAAAACACTGAAAGTGTTTCAAGATAAAATTGAATCCAAAAAAAACCTTGGAGCTCAGTTAAATCACGAATTGAACGATCTCATTAAAACAAAGTACTTTGATGTACCTAAGGGATTAAGAAACCTCGAAAACAAATATCAACAAATAAAAAACTTCTTAATGAAAATGGAATTAAATTTCTGGGATTCAAGCCTCACCCTGATCGATCCAAATGAACAAGATCTCAATCAACAGCAAAAGCTCATCAGTCAATCTAGAATAAGTGAGAATGACTGGTCAGAGATTTTTCAGAAAGACGAATATCTAAATCTGGAATATGGACCCAGTCAAGTTGCAAAAAAGGGAGAACTTTCAGAGGACACTGACAAAACCTTTTTAGCAAAACAAATGATCAGCTCCTTGGACTATTATCTGTTTAATTTAGGTTATTCTTCTGATACCAGATTGAATATCTATAAACATCTCCAGCAAGATTCCAAAAAACTTTTCAATCCTACAACTGTAACGCGAGACTTTATCGCTTCAGCAGCGCAATCAGATGGTGAAAGGTTCTTGAAACTTGAGTCTCGCTATGAAGCATATTGCTTGGCTTATTGGAGATCTGGATGGACAGAAATTCCTTCGATGAAGCCAGGCTCAAAGCTGGATACTCATGGATTTGCTACTTATGTCAACTCCAGAGATTTTAAAGAAGTTCCCTTTAAAAAAGTTCTGCTCTCGACACTTGATCTTAAGACGAACTCCGTTATTTCTGATTATCTCTTCCAATTCAGAAATCCTTTCAGCAAAAAGCTTGAAACGCATTATTATCGCGCAATCCATCAATTTGAAATATTAGACACTTCTTTTGAAGCATTGCCGTCTAGAAAATTTCCTAATTTGGAAAAACTTCGAGAGCTTCCCAAGTTTATCCTGCAGCGCCCAGAAAATTCTCCCAAAAGCAAGGAAGCAGAAAAAGAAGCGGAAGATGCGTAAACCTCACTGACAACATCCTTGAGACATTTTTTATCGTCTGCTGGCTGAACCATCGAATCAATGCAAAGCGGGCAGTGATCATGATGAGGTTTTTCTTGTTCTTTTGAAAAGAAAGTCACTGCTGAGGTTGGGGAACGAACTGAACTTATCGCCATAAAAACTCTGAAAATAAAATTTTAGGATCTGAGACCCTATCCATCTTTCCAAAATTTGTCTAGTGGTAGGTTTAAAAAAACACCTACTTGACAAGCCTTCTCTAAACTTCTATTCTTCCCTAAATTTTAGCTTAACAAAAGGGCTCTTCATGGACACTTCGTTTACTAACATCGCAACTTCTCTCTTTTTTGTGCTCAACTCTATTGGACAAATCCCTATTTTTCTCGCCCTGCTGCGAAAGTTCGATCATAAAACGCAGCTCAAGATCATTTTCCGCGAGCTACTCATCTCTCTTGCCATTTTAGTTTCCTTCACATTCTTTGGTGACTGGATCTTAAAAGTGCTCGGCATTTCGCGGCCCATTCTCTCTATTGCTGGAGGCATTTTGCTCTTTTTAATTTCGCTGACCATGATTTTTCCAAAGCGCACAGAATCTGAACAGCAACTAACGCAAGAGCCTATCATTATTCCATTAGCCATTCCTCTTATCGCAGGACCTGGCTCGATCTCGATTGTCATGATGTATGCACATGCAACCAATAATCCTCTCTTCGTATCTGCTGCCATCGTTGCTGCTTGGATCCCTTCTTTGATCATTTTACTATTGGGCTCTTACGTGAAGAAAATCTTGGGAGAAAAGGGACTTACTGCCATAGAACGTTTGGGTGGCATGCTTATTTGCCTGATCAGCATCAGTTTATTTACCCATGGCATGTTGGAACTGGTCAACGAGTACTTTAAAATTAGAGTCATTCAGATGTAAATATGCTCATACAGCATATTTTTTCTGAGATTCTATAGCATTGATGCTATAGACTGAACCTCTATCACTTAAAAATAGACGCCTATCTGACCCAATACATTATGGGAAACGTACTTGTTAGAGCCTTCTTGAAACTCACCCATATATGATAAAGAAATAAAACCTCCTCCTGGAGCGCGATATAAGAACTGAAACCCGGGAGAGAAAAAGTTTTGAATATTGACAAAGGAATTGAGGGCAAAGCCAGGAGGATAATCGACGATGTTGGCCAATATTTTGCCCACTCCATAAGGCCTTTTATTGACGTAACTAAGAGTTTCCCTTAAGACAATATCGCCTCTTGTTGTCGTCCAAACCTGATACGCATTTAACCCAAGCTCCGTGCGAAGCAGCCCAGACCAGCTAGAGGGTACATACATATTTAAAGGAAAAGCGTTTCTTTCGGAGAAACTCGACTGATAAAGAAGCGCGCAGTCTAGAGAGATAAAAGGTTCTAATGTCGACCAGGAAAAATTCCAATCGTAACCCAAACCTACATGAGGAACAAACTCAGCACCCCAAGGAGAGCTGACCGCGGTCGCATCAAATACTCCTCCGCTATACTGCTGATAGGCCACATGGCGCTGATTATAAAAATCATTAAACGATCCAGCGAGCCCCACTTCTGCATACCCATCACCAGCATAGATGGTCCCATAAAGGCTAGCTGCATAATAATCGACCGTTCCATTGCCTGCCCCATGATCCTCTTGAATCCTACTCTTTATGTAGCCCACTGCGGCTCCTAAAAGGCCATCTTCTCCGTAATAATCACATCCGAGAAGTCCGCCTCCTGTATAGGCTGCATAGGCAGGATTTTCATGACGTGCATCTTGATAAATCCATTCGCCAATCCCCTCGCCCCAAAATGCATAGCGTTGATTGTCCTTGGCTAGAACTTTCTCTTTTCCATAAGGACTCGAATGAGTGTGACTTGGAGTTTCTTCTTGCTTGGTTGTTTCTTGGTAAGCAGGTGAGGCCCAAAAAGGAAGCGCAGAAGAAGAGAAGTGCCTCTCAGCGGTAGAGATCTTAGCCGCGCTCGTATGAGGAGAGAGCCCTGTCCAAAATTGCTCAGGGGCTACTGTATTTTCCATTTGCACCTCGCGCATGATCAGTCGTTGTTGCGCCATTCGGCAAGAGACGGTGCTCGCTACCAGAAACATCGTATTTTGTGCGACAAAACGCCCAATCGCAATGCGCGCAGGAGAAATGCTCTCTAAAGATGTGAGTAACTGGTTAGCAGGCAATTGACTTAAATCAAAGACTACCGGGCCTAAAATAAGGTCGCTACTGAGTTTATTGAGATATCCGGCCAAGCGCTGCGCGTTTTGATTGCCATCCAATAAACTAGTATCAATGGAAGGAGGAGGAACATTTCCTGTGAAAAACACAATGGTTTTAGGAGTTGCAATGTAGTCATAGAGGATACTGTAAGGAATCAATTCTTGACTGCCTGAGACAAACACCACCGTAGGAGAAAAAGCACCCGTCAACGAAGAGTCAGCCGTTAAAATCGTATAGGCAGTATTGGCAGGATAAAACCCTGGCGCAGCATTGATCTCAAGGATTCCATCTACGGTAGCAGTATTTGTTACATGAAGACTCGAGGAAGCATTGGACTGGCTCGCCGTAAAAGGCTGCAAGGTAATCAGCGTATTGCTCAAAGGAGCTAACGTCAAATTGGTCATTGTTAAAATGCCAATAGAATTGCCGGGCTGGATCGTTCCTCCATCATTTACAGTGACAAGACCATTAATCACGCCAGTTCCTTGCAGAGTAGCGCCAGAGTCCACTGTAACTGGGCAAACTAAACTGCCATTAATGGCAAGAGCCCCTGCAGCGACCTCGGCGCCTCCTGTAAAGAGGTTTGCTCCCGTTAAAGTGGCTATGCCAGAGCCTAGTTTACGGATCGATCCACTGCCACTGATCACCCCGGAAAATGTTCGATTGCGACTAGTTCCAAAGGCCAAGGTATTTGTTCCTAACGTCACAAACCCACTTCCCGTTAAATCCCCAATCGTAAAAGGAGAAGCAACGCTCGTTGCAATATTAAAGGTGGCTCCCGAATTGATCTGCACAGTTCCAGTAGAGGCTAAAAGACCGCTTAAGGACATGCTGAGCTCTCCATTGGCTACAACCGTTCCTCCTAAATACGTGTTATTTCCAGAAAAAATCGCCTCGCCAGTACCTTGTTTAATGACAATTCCAAGGCCTGTAATCGCGCCGCTAAACTCCTGAGGAGTTCCATTATTTGTGCCAAATGTCAATACATGCACACGCGGCCCTAGATTGATTTGCCCAGATCCTGTCAAATCTCCAATTGTTTGGTGAACTGGAATGAGTAATCCGCTCATGTCAAAGAGGGCATTTAAAGCAATATCCAAATCGCCACCAGGAGGCAAAGAACCGTTCAGTCCTTTCAGGGTTAAAGAACCCGCAGAGATCGTCGTCCCTCCTTTATAGATGTTAGCTGCCCATAACTGCTCATCGCCAGCCCCTTGCTTGACAAGAGAGCCGTCTCCGTAGATCACACCTCGAAACACTTCACTATTGCCTGTTCCGAAGGTCAGTTCGCTCGATCCTAAGTTAATAAAACTTACTGAGGCTCCTGAGAGATCTTGAATTGTTTGATCCGATGCAAGGGCAAGCGTGCCTTCAGCGTTAATCATGACAAGAGAAGAGGCTAAAATAGAATCAGCAGAAGGGCTCGCAAGAGTCAGCGTCCCACCTGTAATCGTCGTTGTCCCTGTATACGTATTTGTTGCCTCGAGAATCAACTGCCCGCTGCCTATTTCTTGCAAAGAACCTGAAGGTGCCCCAATGCTTTGCGAAATAGATACATCATGGCCCAAAGGATTCATGCTAAGGGTGATTAAGGGGAAAATCGTGATTGGATGGTCCATGGAACCTGAATAATCAATGTTCAAAGTAGCATCGCCCGTCACTAGAAGCTCTGCGCTCGAATCGCCAATCGATGTATTTTGGCTGATCTGCAAGGTTCCTGCAGCTAACGTTGTAGCTCCTGTATAATCGCTGTCTCCCGTTAAAATAGCCGTACCAGACCCTTGCTTTAATAAAGAATCGAGCCCGCTGCCGGAAATTTGTCCTGCAAATGTCTGGTTGTTGCCCGTTCCAAACGTTAATTGATTAGTTCCTAAGTTCACAAAACTCCCACTGGCTCCCGTTAAATCTTGAATCGTCTGATTAGATGCGAGGGCAAGCGTTGCTCCAGATCCAATATAAACAGCTGAAGAATTAGAAACAGGATTAGACGCTCCAGATAGCGATAAAGTGCCTCCACTAATTGTTGTGATTCCAGGATACGTATTCGCTGCTGATAAAGTGAGCGTGCCACTGCCCGTTTTATTGATCCCTGCTCCAGAAACCCCCGAAATGATCGCTGAAATCTCAGGAGTAAATCCGAGAGTATCTATAGAAAAAGAGATAGGCTGGTTGATTTGGATTGGATGGCTCATTGTAGAAGAATACCCAATAGCCAATGTCGAGGTCCCTGTGACTGTTAAACCGCTGATTCCAAGCGATGCATCTTGTCCAATCTGCAAAGTCCCGCTTGCAAGGGTTGTTCCTCCTGTATAATTGCTGTTTCCTGTTAAGATCGCGGTGCCGGTTCCTGCTTTGACAATCGAGCCGCTACCAGAAATTTGTCCAGAAAATGTTTGCGGCGTAGAAGTAGAACCTCCGAAGGTAAGCTGAAAGGTTCCTAAAGAGACGTTTCCATCGCCTGTAAGATCGCGAATGGTCTGGTTCGAACCAAGGGCAAGAATTCCTGCAGAACCAATCGAAATAACTGCTGAATTTGGAAGGCTGTTAGTACTCCCTTCGAGTCTCAAGGTGCCACCTTGAATCGAGGTATTTCCAGAATAGGTATTGATCCCCTGAAATACCTCTGTGCTTGTGCCTTGCTTAATAACGGCGCCTGTACCAATCATATTCCCAGGGAAAACCTGATCCCCTGCGTTATTCGATCCTAAAGTCAACGAAAAGCTGTTTAAAGAAACAGTGCCATTAGAAGCTCCTGTTAAATCTTGAATCGTTTGATTGCTCCCTAAATTTAAAAAAGCGCCAGAGCTAACATACACGTAAGAAGAGGAAGAAATGGAATTAGAAGGCCCGTTTAATGTTAAAGTCCCTGCAGAAATCGTGGTAGAGCCTGTATAACTATTCGTTCCGCCTAAAGTAAGAACCATTGCCCCTTGTTTTACTAAAGAGCCAGATCCTCCAACAGCTCCTGGAATCGTTACCGAACCGACGAGCGTATTGATGTTCGCAGACCCACTTAACGAGACAGAGCGTGAAGGAGAAAAAGTGACAGTTTGGTAGCCTGGCGTGAGCAACGTAGCATTATTACTAATAGAAAGAGGGCCGGAGATAGCTCCAAGGTTCCCATCAGTAAAAATGGATAGAGTCCCCTCTTGAATGTTCGTTCCTCCAGAGTAGCTATTCGAATCGTCAAGAAGATCTAATCTCCCCGCCCCTGTCTTTGTCAAAGACCCACTGCCTTCTACCAGACCCAAAATCCTCGTAGTGCTAGCAGCTGTTGACGTTACATTTATCGAAGCGTTCCCTAGAAGAGAAAATGTTTGATAAAAAGAGCTGTTGACGCCAGTCGCTTGCAACGTACCATTGTTGATTACGACATTCGAAGAAAGCCCAATCCCCCCTGAAGAACTGATAGAAAGGGTTCCAGAATTAATGATTGTGTTGCCTGTGTAGGTACTATTGGCTCCTTGTAGAGTCGTAATACCGCTTCCATTCATGACGAGACCTCCGCCAGCCCCTCCACCAGCTCCTTGATCGCTATCAATATTTGTCAAAATGGTGATTGCACCGGAATTAGTAAATTCAAGAGTTCCTCCAGAACAGAGAAAAATATCTGGTCCCAAAGCTAAGCCCGCAGTGGGTTGAATACCTCCAACCTGATTGAGTCCAGGACCTCCCGGATATACTGTCCCATCTTGAATGACTGTACCATCCTGAATTGTTAATTGAGCCAGATTGCTGATAAAGATATTTCCACCCAAGCCCGCTCCACCACCACCTGCAGAACTATTACTTGCATAACCTCCAGTTCCTCCTCCAAATGTTGAAGTTCCCCCTCCATTGTACCCACCGCCGCCGCCGCCGCCCAATCCTCCTTTCCCTCCCGTGAAAGACCCCCCAGCTCCGCCGCCACCGCCGCCAAAAGAACCTCCATTTCCTCCATTTCCTTGAGAAGCCCCACCACCGCCTCCAGTTCCGATACCAATTCCTCCTGGAGCATTACTATTTCGAGATCCTCCTCCGCCGCCGCCGCCAAAACACTGGTCAGGTCCTATTCCCAATCCTCCGTCTCCACCCCTGGCTTTTCCTCCAGGGTCTCCAATTCCTCCAAGCCCAGCTCCTCCTCCACCACCGCCATTATTTCCATTGCCTCCTGAATTTTTACTTCCAGTCGGTGTAGGAAGATAAGAAGTAAAAGCATCCCCTCCACCATGATCGTTACCATTCGTTCCACTACCGCCGCCACCGCCGCCGCTGACAACAATATTAAGTCCCCCAGTAACACCGTCGGCGCCAGATCCTCCATTGCCTCCCCAAGGACTGCCGCCACCGCCGCCACCGCCGCCTCCTTGTTTACCACTCGATCCTGTCCCCCCTTGATTGGTCGTATTTAACGAAATGGCAAGATTTGAAGCCGCACCAAATCCTCCTCCTCCTCCGCTTCCGCTCGAAGTTCCAGCAACTATAACGCCTCCCCTTCCTCCCCCGGCAATGTTGTTACTGATTTGTGTAGAAGACAAAATAACCTGAGAACCAGTATGAATGTACAAACCTCCTCCACCACCAGCGCCACCACCTCCTCCTCCGCTACTAGTTCCGCCACCTTCTCCTCCGAACGACACTCCTCCCTGGATAATCACATTGTTCAAGGACAAGGTACCTGTAAGTGTACTAGGTTGTACCACTGAGAAAATAGGAACCGCTAGTCCTCCATAAATGGTGGCAGGTGAAGGGGTAGCAGTGATCGTTAAATTTTCCTGAGTAATTGCTGGCAGAGGATACGAGAGGGTAATTATAGAGGCGACATTAATCTCAATTGTATCGCCTGAATTCGCATTAATGATCGCCCAACGGAGAGTATTATTGGTCAAAGTACCTGTGGGATCACTTGGATTATTCACAATCAAAGTGGCTGCATGAATAGGCTGCAGAGCGAGACATAACAAGAAAAACACTACTTTTCTTTGCATTAAAAATACATCCCTACCCTGGCTAGCAAGTTATTCGAGAGGTATTGATGAGCCCCCCATTGAAATTCCCCCGTATAAGAAAGGGAAGTAAAAACATCTGTTTTCGATCGATAAAAAAGTTCCGCCCCTGGAGAAAACAAATTTTGAGCATTTGTGAACGAATTTACGTAAAACCCTGGAGGAAACCCTACAATACTAGCCTCTATCTTTCCTATATCAAACGGGGTTTTATGGACATAGCTCAATGTTTCTCGAAACACAAAATCTCCAGCGGAAATACTATAGATTTGATAAAGGTGGACACCTAATTCTGTACGAAAGAGACAAGGAGAGGATTTTTTTTGTTTCATCGTTAAAGGAGTAGCCCCCTTCTCAGAAAAAGAGGGCAAAAAGAGAACATCGCAGTCAAAACCAATAAAAGGTTCACAAGTAAAAAGGCCTACGTTGACATCGTAGCCTGCTCCCAGGTGAGGAACCCAGTGAACACCCCAAACAGTACTTTTTGCCGTTTGTTTAAATAAAGAGCCGCCAAATTCAGGAAATTCAACAACGCGCTTATTTTCATATTTATTCATAGCACTAGAAAGACCTAGCTCTAGATAGCCATTTTCTATGTAAAAAGTCCCATAGATACTTGCTGCATAATAATCGATATCATTACTGCCGACATCATCAGACTGGTTAATCGAACTTCTAGCAAAGCAGATCGCTGCGCCGAACAGGCCATTTTCTTGTCCATAATAATCCCCCCCAAGAAGAGCTCCTCCAGTATTTGCTTCATAAGAAGGGTTATGTTGCCTAGGTGTCTGGTGAATGATTTCCCCCAACCCTTCTACCCAAAAAGCGCCGCGAGACTCATCTCTCAGCCATATTTGGCTCGAGCCGTAAGGAGATTGAGTTTTACTCTCGGATGATTTGGCAGAAAAATGTTCTCTTTCCCATTTCTGGGCATAAAAAGGTTCTATTGAAGCTTTATAAGAGGGCTCAGAGCGTTTTAAAAAGCCGTAAGCAGGCTTTGCAGAGAACTCCTCTTCAGGCAAGATTTTACTCTCCCTAAGACGCTCCTGCGCTGCCCGCATCATAATCCTTTGCTGCGCCATTCGATGAGAAACAGTTGAGCCGATAAGAAACATCGTATTTTGCGATACGAAAGTCGAAATCGCATTCCGTGCAGGAGAGATGCTGTCCAATGCTGCATTTAGATCTTCTTGAGATAGCTGAATCAAATCAAATACAATCGGCCCAAGTACAGGATTGCTCGCAAATTGATTCAGATAAGTGGCCAAACGCTTCGCATTGGGGTTGCCCGGCAAAAGAGCAAGATTGATCAACGTACGAGGAATCGTATTGAAAGTCACTACGACCTTTTCTAAGCCTGGATAAGTGACAAAAACAGTTCCTAAATTCTGAGATCCTGATGCATAGGTTGGCGTAGCAAATAAAGGAGCGTTCACAATCGACGCTGCCTCAGCGATGGTATAGCTTGCTCCATCAAGATAAAATCCGGGCTGAGCCAGGATAACTAGGTTGCTCGAATTAGCTGTTCCTGTAATGGAGCCTCCCACATCAAGTAGAGCGGAACTTGTTGGACTCAAAGCAGCCTCTACCGTAGAGCCTATCGCAGTTAAATCCAAAGAGCCTGTAATGGTAAAAGTACCAAGCGTTGTTGGATCGCCAGCTAAGATCGTTCCGTTATTTTTTACTGTGACGATTTGACTATTTAAGGAGGTCCCGGTACCTTGTAATATTCCGGCATCCAATGAGCTCCCATCGCCAACTTGAATAGGACAAGCCACGCTCCCATTTAAAACAACTGTGCCTTTGTTTACGAATACTCCTGTCTGATTCCCTGTATAAGAAAGACTTTGACCCGTTAATGTCAATGTTCCAACTCCTTGTTTCACAATAGGACGAAGCCCTGTGATCACTCCGGATGAGGTCAGATTATACCCATTCGTATCAATAAAAAATTTTTGCGAACTATTCGTAAAATTGACTTGCCAAGGACGTTGCATGTCAAGAACATCGTTTAAAAGAGATAAAGTGCTTGAGTTTGAAGGAAAATTTAGCGGCGCCGTTTTTAAGCCAAAACAATTATCTGAAGAAATGTACACATTCACAGAATTGAACGACGTTCCTCCGCTATACGTATTGTTTCCTAAAAAATAAAAAACACTCCCTTGTGTATTTGTTGTTTGTAGGGTAACGCTAACTCCTCCGCCACTTCCCTGAGTAAAGCCAGCCCCAGAAATAGAATTGACAGAGCTATCTGCTATCGTATCATTGATATAACTGGTACGTCCTAGTGATTGAGAAAAAACAATTGTAGAACCGGTGGCATTAGAAAAGATCCCACTCCCAGCAGCAGCGCCGCTACCTCCACCTCCTGCGCCACTTCCCCCTTCTACTTGCCCCTCTGTAAAATAAGTGGGAGTGCCTGAAGTATTTGAGATGGTCAGCGTTCCTGAATTCATAAAAATCGCGGCGCCAAGTCCAGCTCCCCCGCCGCCCCCTTTGTCTCCCCATCCACCACCAATACCGGAGCCGCTGGAATTATATCCTGTATCAGAAAAAGTGCCTCCGCTACCCCCACCAAAAGCTGACACTCCTCCCACTGCATTGTTGATACCTCCGCCGCCTCCTCCACCGCCACCGAATCCTCCATCAGAACCATTGAAAGAACCAGAGCCACCACCTCCGCCACCACCTACACTAGCAGGTAGAGGCGAAGAGGCAGAAGTCACATTTCCGCCAGCGCCGCCATTTCCACCACCCCAACCTCCAAGGCCTCCATTTACAAAGCAAAGGGTACTCTCTCCACTAGATCCTCCTCCGCCACCACCGCCACCTGCACTAGCGGCTCCACCAGATAGATTGACAACGGTAACCGAATTATCTACGCCGCCACCTCCGCCTCCACCAGAGCCATTGACACCTATTCCCCCTGCACGGCCAGAACCGCAAGTAGAAACTCCCCCACCACCACTGCCCCCTTGTACTCCTGTTGCAGGAGCGCAGCCACTTGCACCACCTGTGCCGCCGGCTGCAAGCGGATCGCTTGTGCCCCCACCGCCACCGCCATAAGATACTGCAGCCGTTATTTGTGTACTGCCGTCTCCCCCGTTGGTAGCCAATACACTTACACCGAAACCGCCAGCTGCATAGACTCCACCGCCACCGCCGCCAGAACCATTGACTGCTGCGCCAGCTGCACTCCCAGCTCCGCCAACGCTGCAAAATCCACCGGCGCCACCGCCACCGCCAGAAAAACTTCCTAAAGCTGCGCCACCTGCGCCTCCTTGCGCTACGGAGCTAGGAGCTGGAGTTCCAAGGCCCCCACCGCCACCGCCGCCGCCATAACCTGAGGAGGAACCTGCACCTCCAGCTCCCCCGCTGCCACCCATTCCACCACCACCACCGCCGCCTTGCTGAGCAGAGGTAGTCGGGGCGCCCCCATTTCCTCCCATTGCAGAGCAGTTTTGAAACGTTACATTATTTAAGGTAAGATCTGCTGTGTCGCTAAAAATCGCGCCGCCTGCTCCCATACCACCGCCGCCGCCACCTGCTCCTCCTGAACCTCCTTGAGCTCTGCAATTTTGAAACTGCGTCGAATTGATTGTGATGACGCCTTGTCTAGCAATAAGAGCTTGATACTGGTTTTGTGCATCAATGGTGATATTCGAATTCGTTGTATTAAAATTCACTGTGGATTGATCTCCATCGAGCAAATTCAACACGGGAAGAGTGCCATTCAATGAGATCGTGCCACTGACACCAAATTCTATCGTTTTTGGAGTACTAGAGACTGTGTTTAAATAATTCAAACACCCTCGAAGATCTCCTGTATTGGGGCCCGGAGTAAAAGAACCATCAGGAAAATCATCTGTCAATGTCGTAACTGTCACTGTCACCTGTGCAAAAGCTACTTGCACGAGGATTAACCCAAACAAAACAATTCTCATGGCACTCCTACAGTAAAATGCCCCAAAGGATCAAAAGCATTCATCTCAAAAGCGAGAAGAAAGTCTGCGCCCCAAAAACATCGTTCCCCTGCCAAAGGGACTAATTCCACGGGTCTTGGCTCTGAAGAGGTGATCATCAATGCACGATCATTAAAATAAACTGATTGCAGAGAACCCTGATAACGCTGCAGGCTTTTAGAGAAAAACACCTGATTTTCTATATGGGCGCTTTTCGCTTTTACGTAAAAGACAATATACGTTTTTTTCATCGATGATAGCCCGGCCCATCGAAGATCTATTTTCCAAAGAGAATTTTCTAAACAGACTGCAGTTTGCAGCCAGACATCTTTTTGCCCAAAACAATAAGTCCAGCCGCATATGTGCAAATCATCCATGCTTTGCGCTTGATGGATTCCTTGTACTCCAAAAAGATCTATATTCGTCAACGGAGAAAATTGAGGCCCAAAAGCGCAAATTTCCACCTCTTGAGAGCGAAAAGTTGCCAAAGATGTTCCATAACCAGACAAGCTGACAGAAGAAGAGGGATTAGCCCAGAGCCCTATGGTCGAATCGCAAAAATGTTCTGAAGGAGTAAAGGAACAAGAAAGTCCAGATAAGGCTTCTTTCAGCGCAAGAAAGAAGGGATCTACTATACGGAAAGCTGTAGATTTTTCTGGCAGCCCAAGATACGAATAGAGCAAGGCCCTCGAGCTTTGAAATTCTTCAGGATCATAGAGCGATTCCGATGTCCATAGCGTAGGATGCTTACACAACACAAAAAGCTGCTTCATCAAATGCTGGGCCGGCTCTATATCTCCGTGCAAGACCCATAAAAGAGCCAGCTGACTCATTTCAGAGAGCGAGAGTCCGCTGTCTAATAAAGCCGCTAAGCTTCCCTCCAGATACTCTTTCTTTTCACCTAGAAGCAAACGGACGATCGCCTTAGAAGGCTCAAATTGCCTGGCAAACGGGTGGTCAAGAAGAGAAGAAAAAACAGCTCTAGACAAAACTTTTTGACGAGAAAGAGCCCATCCAGCACGCAAACGTCGATAATGATCGCGAGGACTGATCAGCGGCTCATCCACAAACCTTCCTAAAGCTAAAAAACCCATCGACTGAAATGTTGCCGATGGATTTCCTGTTTTATTCAATCAACTTTTTCATCTTTTTTCCAGGCGTAAACTTAACCGCTTTACGAGCTGGAATGACAATCGGCACTTGAGCATTTTTTGGATTGCGGCCAATTTTCTGTTTTCTTTCTACTATTTCGAACACTCCAAAATCACGAAATTCCAGACGATCTCCCTGAGATAAAGTATCAGTCATCGCGTCGAGAAAAGCTTGAATTACGTTACGGACGTCATTTGGATGTAATCCTTTCGTTTGAGAAATACTGTGGATTAGCTTCTTCTTCGTGACAGTACCCATATCCGAACTCCTTAGTTGACTTGATTTTTTTGAGTTCTCATCTGCTACATTTTCAGACAAGCGATTTATCTCCTCATTTGAACCTCACCTGAATCGAATCAAGATGATGAACAGGCTCAAAATTTGTCCCTTTTCCACAAGAAGTCGTCTCTATCAGACTCCAAATAAAGGGGTTCACGAGTTCAAAATAACGATTTCAGAATATTTTTCAAAATAAAATTAAAAAAAAACCGATTTATACACAAATTTTTCAGATTATGACACGGAAATCAACAGGCGATTTTTCTTACCTATTCTGAGTAGGATAAATGATCCATCAATCACATCTTGCTGAGAAAGAACGTGAGCTGGATCTTGAACTTTTTGATCGTTCAAATAAGCGCCCCCATTTTTCACAAGCCGAACGGCTTCCGATTTACTAGAAGCTAGCCCTACTTTAGCGAGCAAATCTACATATTTTTGTCCGACAACTTCAACAAGACTCAGCTGCACATGAGGCATATCGGCAGAAATCTCTTTCAATACCTCAGCATTTAGCTCTGCCTCAGAACCTGTGAAAAGCCCTTCAGTGACACGAAGTGCCGCCTCTAGCCCTTCTTCTCCATGAACAAACAGCACAACCTCAGAGGCAAGTCTTTTTTGTGCAGAATTTGGTTCATAATCAGCTCTCTGCATGCTCTTTTCTATCTGAGAAATTTCTTCCATATCCAAAAAGGTAAGCATCTTTAACATCCGGATCACATCTGCGTCCGGCAACCGAATCAAATACTGATAGAATTGATAAGGAGATAGTCGATCAGCAGACAACCAAATAGCCCCCTCTTCTGACTTGCCGAATTTTTTCCCATCAGAACGGGTCAATAAAGGAAAAGTAAGTCCGTAAATTGGATCGCCGCCTACTTTCCGATTATACTCTATCCCAGCCGTAATATTGCCCCACTGATCGCTTGCTCCCATTTGCACTGTCACATTGAACTTCTGCTGCAAATGGACAAAATCGTAGGCTTGAAGCACCTGGTAACTAAATTCCGTAAAACTGAGTCCCTCTTCCGACTGCAGACGAGCGCGAACACTTTCTTTACCAAGCATGGGCCCCACACGGAACAGTTTAGCGACATCACGCAAAAAACCAATTAATGTAAAGCTGCCGAGCCAATCATTGTTATTCAATACAATAGGTCTAGGAGCTACAGGAGGGAAGATAGACTGAAAAAAACGATCCAAAGAGCGGACATTATGCTCGAGGGTCTCATCGCTAAGCAGGGGCCTTTCTATGCTTTTGCCTGAAGGGTCTCCAATGCGCCCCGTTCCTCCGCCTACAATGGCAATCGGCGTATGTCCAAATTTTTGAAACCAAGCCAGGCCCATCACCGGAATCAAACTCCCGAGATGCAAACTATCAGCCGTAGGATCAAACCCTACATAGACAGCACGAGGCTCCTCTAAATGCTTACGTAGATCGTCAGAGGTCATCTGATCAATAAACCCCCGCTCTTGTAAACAATCAATGACATTCAGATGCTTCATTTTCCCCTCTCTTAGAACCTGTTCATCATCTAAGGCTTCGTCAATTTTCGGGATTATTTTGGCCGATTTTCGGATTCCTTTTTAGGGGGCAATATACGAAGTTGATATTACCCCCTAAAAAGGAACCCGAAAATCGGCTCAAAAGAACCCGAAAATCGACAGAAGCTTAGATGATGAACAGGTTATTACATGCAGGAGAGAGTCTACCTTATCGCCTTTTTTCTAACAACAAGAGCTGCACGTGTTGAACAAGCTGTTTAAAGGATTGTTTTTGCATCGAAAAAAGATTCATCTCTTTCTCTTCCAAATAGGCCACAGCTGGATCTTTCGCATGGACAAAGGCCCGATGGATCAGATATTCAAAAAATTGGTTGCAAGAAAGTTCTTCTGAAAGGATTCGGTTAAATTTTTTAAATCCTGCTAAAGTATCTGGATCTTGCAACGCCATACCTATTTGTTGAGAAGCCTCAAACCAATTAAACTCGGAGCGTTGAAAATAGAGCTCATCAATCCATTCCCCTTCTTCTTCTTCGGGAAGCTGCGATAGAGCGCTGAGGACCATTTGTCGAATACAAGTAAGTGTACCTCGATGCGGGGCAATGCGGCTCTCAGCGAGAGCTGCGAGATCTTTCACAAAATAGCGAGCATGAGGAGAACTGTCATAAAAAAATATCTTATTTGCGCAAACAACCTCTGAAAAAGATTGATCTCCTCGAACAGCGACAAATTCCTCTGAAGCTGTCAAAAGAGCCTGAAAGTCGCCATGCGTTAACGTTCCAGGAGCCAAGAGCCTGATGACTTTTCCCCTGTCAGCTATCTTTTCAATATAAACCCCTTCCTGATGCCATACTTCAATATGTTTGACACCAAAATCTTGTTCCAGACAAGGAAGCTGCTCTCTTTTTCTTTCCTGGCAATACCGAATAAACCATTCTAGATCGGGCATGCAAATATCGACAGCTCTGTCATCGCGCTCGAGAGATTTTAAAAGAGCGTGGAGATAAACCTTTCCTCCTGCCAGAGTCTTTAAATAGCCTAAATAAAAATAATGGGTCTTCCGGTATTGCTCTATTTCCAAAGGCCCAGGATCTTCCATTCCAAAAAGCCACTGCGATAGCAAGCGATTGCTTAAAGCTGCAAATCCATTTGTCTGTATTTTCCTTGTTAAGATCCCTTTTTCTAAAAAATGCAGCCCCATAGAATAATGACCGCTTTTAGGATGAAACCAGCTGGATTCAGCAAACCCATACTCTCCCACATGCTCCCATCTCACAATAGGATTGACTTCTCGAACACGTTCTATCAATGCTTGGGTATGGGGATAAAAAGTAGGTGTTTGCAAGATCACATTCGCCTGAGCAAACAATTTCCAATGTTTTTCTTCAAAAAGAGAAAGATCCTCTTGTCCTTCATAAAAAATCACTTGAGCAGCATCAGGAACCACTTGCGATTGGAATTGTTTGGGCAAAAGAGCTATATGCTGGATCTCGATTTCCTCAAAAGCTTTTTGCAAAAGCTGGACAATCTCCTGAGAGGCGATCCAATCTCCTAAACCATCGAAAATCACCCATGTAAAGATGACGAGACGCCCTTTAGGTTGTTCGCAGCATTGATACAGGCTATAAATGGCTTTTTCCACAGCGGCTCTTTTCAAAGAGGGCAGATGGGAGAATGTACTTTTCACTTTCGATAGTGAGGGGTTGTTTTTTGCATAGAGTCTAGGAATTCCTCGATAGATCTTAGGAAAAAAACCCTTAAGCCCCATCTCTGCAAAATCTTTAACACACAAAGCATGTAAGAGCTGCAATTCCAAATGCATCGCTCCCCTAGAGCCTATTAAAAAATTATACTGATTGATGACATCCAACACTGGTTTTTCTGTCATCGATGAATCAGAGTGCAAAATTTTCCTTAATGCTTCCTGAAACTCACGGAACGGTCGGTCGTAAGCAGGATCGAATCCCTCTTCAATCTTCCGTTTTTCTACATCTTCCTCGATGTATTTTAGCAGCTCCAGATAAAAGGGGCTCAATCGCTCAGCCATAAATACTCACTATTGTAACGAAAGGCTCATAATCGATATAAAACCTCATTGTCAATAGTTTTTTTTCAAGTCGTGCTAGCTCTGAGGGCGATTCAACTAAAAATACTTGATAACAAGAAAGCGTTTCAGTGTATCGTGTCCGAGCCCGAAAGATTCCTAAACATGATGAATTACTTTGATCACGAAAGATGCGTATATAGTCATTTAAAATTAGATTTGCAGATCTTGCTACGTCGGCTTAGCCCAAATTTTTCTTCCTTCGCTCGAGCCTTGCCTTCGGCAATGGTCTCTCGCTCCAGGAAATAAAATTTATGCGCCTCCTAGCCATATCTGCAAATCTAAATTTAAACGACTATAGTAGCGATTTTAACAAGAATGGCCCAACTAGCTGAAAATTCGGGCTCGGGCTCGCACACGGGCTCGATACGGTAAAGCCCGCTTGGCATCAAATATCTTTAGTTAAATCGCCCTGTACTAGTTCTGGGACAGATTCAAGGAATATTCCCACATCACTCGAAAGGGAAGGCACGTTTGTAAAAGCTGCTCAATCGTTCCTTCAGCTAATTTACGTCCCTTTTCCAAAAAGATAATTTTGTCTGCATGTTCGATCGTCGATAAACGGTGGGCGATAAGGATTTGTGTCACTTCCCCTTGTAGGGCACGAAGCGCTTGTTTAATCCGGTGTTCGGAAGTCGCATCGAGCGATGAGGTAGCCTCATCGAGAACAAGGATCGGAGCTTTTTTCACAAGAGCTCTTGCGATAGCAAGCCTTTGCTGCTGTCCTCCCGAGAGAGTTTTCCCCATTTCCGCAAGGATCGTATCATATTGGTCTGGCAAATCGACAATGAACTCATGGGCGTAAGCTTTTTGGGCTGCCTCTTCGACTTCACTCTTAGAAAAACTGCGACCAAAAGAGATATTTTCAATGACTGTATCGAAAAACAAAAAGGGTCTTTGGGGAACAAAGGCGATTTGATCTCTTAAAGATTTTTGGGTAAATGAATCGATCGGCATTCCATCGATTCGAATTTGTCCTTGTTGCACTTCATAAAGGCGGGGAAGTAGTTGAACAATGGTCGATTTACCAGCTCCCGTAGCTCCTACAAGCGCTACAATCTCCCCTTTTTTCACGGAGAAACTCAAATCTTTCAAGACCCATTCTTCGCCATATTTAAACCACACTCGATCGAATTCGATCATCTCTTCAAACCTCTGAAAAGCCACAGCCTTGGGATGATCTTGGATTTGAGGTTTTAAATGGAGTACCTCGAACATCCTTTCAGCTGCAACGACCCCTTTTTGGATGTTTGCAGTCTCTTCTGCAAACTTCTTTACAGGCTCGTAAAACAGATGTAAAAGGCCGCAGAACATAAGAAGCTGGCCTACCGTCATATGCAAGGTATAAAGGCCAAAAAGAACGACCACAGCTAAACATGTCGTCGCAATCATATGAAGCAACGGACGCGTAAGCAGTCCATACTTCGCGCTCTTGCTTTCTAACACGGCCATCTGGTCATTTTGCTCTTTGTACTTACGCAAAGAAAAAGACTCCATGGCAAAGACTTTGACCGTCTGAATACCCGCTAAAAAATCGAGGAGCACGGAAGAAAAGGTCTCTTGTTTTTTTTGGATCTGTCTTGAAATTCTTTTCACACGGCGCGTTAAAAACACCACCGGGATCACAATCAAGGGAAGTCCTAAAAAAATAATCATCGAGAGCTGCCACGATAAATAAAAACAAGAACTTAGCGCCATTAAAATGGTAAACGGCGTTTGCAAGTAATTCGTTAAACAAGAATTCAAAGACGAGGCGATCTGCCCCGCATCTCCCACCGCTCGAGAAGACAAGCTTCCTAAATTTTGTTGCTGATAAAAACTGAGCGGCAAAGACTGGATATGTTCGAAAAACTGCTGCCTTAAATCTCTCGTTACACGTATCGAGAGCAGCTGCGTTGCATAGCGGGCTGCAAATAGTGTCGTCGCTTTAAACAAAGCAACAAACACCAAAATCCCTATCAATAACGAAAAATCCTCTTCGAAATTTAAATACGACGCCACTCTATTCATGGCCCAGTTCAGCGGATTGCTATTTTTCTTCTTCGCCATATACACAGCAGCATCTTGCTTACTAATCGCACCATCTCCATCCCGATCAATCTTTGCCCAAACTCTCTCTACCTCGTCTAATGCAATCTTCCCTTTTTTCTCCTCAAACAATGAAAAAAAATCCACTCCCGTATTGGCCATTACGCCCACAGAAAACATCTCTAAATGACTCGCAATCGTTAAAAAAAACAACGTCACAAGTGTCAAAATTGCAAGAGTCCAATGTTTCCTATTCCGAAGAGCTGCTAAAAAAAGTAATCTCATATCCAAATTTCCTTATGGGGCTCCGCCCCAAACCCCGCCAAAGGACTTCGTCCTCTGGACTCCTTTTAGTTTTTTTTGATTGAAAGAGCCGCTTATCTTA
>JAUXXF010000003.1 GCA_030681135.1 Chlamydiales bacterium | reverse complement strand
ACATCCCGGAAAGTCTCCTTTAGAGATCCATTTTGTTGGGTCTGCTAAGCATTGGGGAACAATCCAGATCAACTCTCAATGGGGTGTAAAAGCAGATACGCTGTTCCGAGAAAAGATTCACCACTTATCCGAGCAGTTAGGTACTCAGATCGAGTGTCTTTAGTAGTTTTTTAATTATTATTGTAATTAAATTTTTCCATTCTTTTGTCATAAAAAAGTTTATTTTAAAAAGCGCAAGCGCTTAATAATCAGGTGGTTGCGTTTTGTTTTTTTAAATTGATGTTAAATGTTTGTGATTATATAATTAATATAAAAAATTAGTAATTTGGTTGTCAGTTATGTCTGTGTCTGAAAGTTCTCTTAGCACGTTTTGTTCAAATGGACGAGTTGTTGTTTATGGCTTTAAGGATTGTAGTTATATTGAAGTTATGCTTGCTTTAAAAAGTAGGGTTAAAGAAGTGTATTCCTGGGCTTTGGGGCAGACTCCTGATTTTGATCGCGAGTTTGTTGAATTAACTAAAAATACATTCGTTCCATTAGTTGCCTGCTGGTCTTATAAAAAAGGATTGGTGCATCTTGTTTTGGATAATTACAGAAGACAGTTGAATGGTGAATCTATTACTTTTCTTGTTTTTTGCATCGATTCAGATAAAAATCCCTATCCGAAGGTAGATGCTGAAACAATTTTCTCGAAGGAAACGAAATTCAATAAGCTCTATACTCTTAGTGAGCTTCGAAGAATTGCTAAACTGTGTTTTGATGAAAGTGTTCATTCGGATGTTAGGAAAGTGGCTTTAGATACATTTAAATTTGTCTGTGTTCAACATCAGCCTAATTCGATCAAAATGCATCTAGAAAAGGTAGAAGGGCCGTTTACTGGGAATGAATTTAGTCGATATTACAGTCAAAGAAGAAAAGATAAAAATCCCTCTGAAGTAGGTGTTTCGAATTGGCGAAGCCAGTTGGAAGAGCGGAGAAAACTACTTGAGGTGGACGTTTCAAATCAGCGGGAGGAGCAAAGAAGTCTGGCTTGGTCCTGGTATATAAATCCATTCAGTAGTTGCGTTATTTCCTAACAACAGCAAAAAAACCGAGAAATCAACAAAATCTTACTTTGTAGAGGCGTTGTTGCATAATTAAGGATTTTTGCCACAGAGATAGTCTACCACAGAGGCGGGGAAGCCCCGCACCCCATATTTGAATAAAACCCAATGGGGTGCGGGGCTTCCCCGCCTCTGTGGTAGACTATCTCTGTGGTTATTAAGTAAAGTCGAATTATGCAACAACTTCCTTTGTAGACACCTTCTCAATAGCCTAATTTTTCTCTTTTTATATTTTTTGTAGAGCAAGCGTAATAAATCTGCCGAGCTCCGTTTCTTCGGGGTGTTCTCTTTGCGCGGCGTTCACCGCTTGTCCAGCTTGCAAGGCATTGTAGCCAAGGTTTACTAGAGCCAGAATCGCATCAGCGTGAAGAGATGGGGTGTCATCTGGTAGGGATAGCGAGGAAAACGGCTGTTTTTTTCCGGCTACTTTGAATTTATCTCGCATATCGAGAATGAGTCTTTCTGCTGTTTTTTTGCCGATTCCTGGTAGTTTGCTAAGGAGGCGGATGTCCGATGTATGAATGGCTCTTTGAAAAGCATTCATCTCCACATGCCCGATAATTGCGACTGCTGTTTTGGGGCCGATGCCAGATACTGTGAGGAGCATTTCGAATAAGTTTCTCTCTTCTTTTTGATCAAAAGCATAGAGGGTGTGCGAATCTTCTCTAATCACTTGAGAAAGATACAGATGCACATGCTCTCCTGTAGAGGGAAGTCTTGTATACGTGCTTAGAGGGATGGTGAGTCGATAAGCAATCCCTCCCGTTTCAACAATCGCTTTGAGGGGATCTTTTTCTTTAAGTTTGCCTGTGATGGATTCGTACATAAAATATTACCTCGGTCTAATTCATGGGCGCAACAAATGGCTAAAGCAAGCGCATCTGCTGCATCTTCTGGCTGCGGGAGCTTGGGCAGTCTTAACAGGGTTTGGATCATTTTTTGCACTTGCAGCTTGCTTGCCCCGCCTGTTCCAACGACTGCTTGTTTGGCTCTTTTAGGAGCATACTCGAAAAGGGGAATTTTGTGGCGTGCCGCCGCTAATAAAATCATTCCTTTGGCCATTCCCAATTTCAGGGCGCTAAGGACGTTTTTCATGACAAATTGCGATTCAACCGCTATGGCCGTCGGTTGATATTGGCCGATAATTTTTTCTACCCCATCAAAAATGATCTTGTAGCGTTCGTGAAGAGGCAGATCTGCGGGAGGACGGATGCAGCCAAAATCGATAGGCTCATAAGTATGAGCCATTTTTCGAATAAGACCATATCCTGTGATCCTTGTTCCTGGATCGATACCTAAAATGATTTGGTGGTCTGGCATGTTTTTTTAAAAGCTGTGAAATACTATTTGTAGCTCACTACGCTGATTCGCTACAATCCTTAAATGATATGGAACCTCAAAATATTTTAGTCCGTATGCCTAACTGGGTAGGTGATCTGGTGATGGCAACGCCAGTGCTTACTGATTTGAGAAGGGCGTTTCCTCACGCCTCGATCACAGCGATGTGCAAGACTCCCATTTGTGAGCTGTTGAAAGAAGATGAGTCGATCAATGAGCTCTTTTGTTTTACCAAGCCCCAAAATGGTTTTTTGCGCCGAGAAACAAAGCGCAATATCATTAAAAAAATGATCCAAGGCAAATATGATCTGGGGATTTTGCTCACAAATTCGTTTTCTTCCGCCTGGTGGTTTTGGCAAGGAGGCGTTAAACGGCGTATTGGTTTTTCGGGACATATGCGGAGCTTGCTTTTAACAGATTCTCTCACTCCCTGCTTTCAAAAAGAGCATCAGGTCCTTAGCTATAAAAGGCTTTTAGAGCCTTTAGGCATTATTCTTTCTGATACAAAACCGCGCCTTTATATATCAGACAAAGAGGTGGCAGAGGCGAAAGAGCTCCTTTATCAACGCGGCTACCGCGCGGACAAAAAACTGATTGGCATGAATCCAGGTGCAGCCTATGGATCTGCCAAATGTTGGCCGAGTGAGCGGTTTAGAGAGCTGGCTTTGCGCCTGGTCCAAGAAGAAGAAGTCTACGTAGTTGTTTTTGGAGATGCTTCGACAGAGTCTCTCGTAAAGCAGATTTGCCAAGGGCTGCCAGAGTCTGTGATGAATTTAGCCGGCGTCACATCTCTCCGTGAACTTTGCTGCATCATCAAAAGTTGCGATGTCGTCATTACCAATGATAGCGGTCCTATGCATATCGCTGCAGCGTTTGATGTTCCTCTCATTGCTTTTTTTGGTTCGACGGACAAATACAAAACAGGGCCATACGGGCATGGAGAGGCTGTGATCGATAAAGAAGTGAGCTGCTCTCCTTGTTTTAAGAGAACCTGTCCGATTGATTTTCGCTGCATGAAACAAATCGAAGTGGATGAAGTATTTGCTCGAGTTCATACAATCCTAAAAAGCCATGTTTAAAAAAATTCTGCGCCTTTTCTTGCCAAATCCTTTTGATCAGATGTTAAAAAAACTCTCTAAATCCTCATCTAGGCGTGTGCTTTTAGCTTGGAATCGAGGGCTTGGAGATATTGCACTTGGTCTGTATGCCATGGTTCAAAGAATTAGACAATATGTTCCTGATGCAGACATTACTTTTTTGATTCGAGAGAATCTGCAAGATGGCTTTTCTCTATTAGCTGGAGTGAGAACGATTGTAGCTCCGTCTTGGAAAAGGGGAGAGCCCTACGATGTGTCTGAGACGCTCAAACAGCTGAAGAGAAACCCTAAAGAATTCGATCTTATCATTGAGCGCCCAAGTCCCACTGATTGGGTTCGTTGGCAGCGTGGTGTAGTTATCCCCAAATTGCAATGGAAAGAGGAGTTGGATCATCTGTTTGAGTCGTTTGGTCTGTCTCAAGACATTGACTATATTGGCGTGCAAATCTCTGCCGAAACCTCTTACGGCCTATGGCGCAATTGGCCTGAAGAGAAATGGCGCGAGCTGCTTGGGTTGCTGCCTTCTTCTTCAAAGATGATTTTGTTTGGTTTTGACAAGACGTCTGGATGGGACGATCCGAGAGTTGTCGATTTAAGAGGGAAAACTTCGTTGTTTGAAATGATGTCGATCATTAAGCGGCGCTGTAGAGCCCTTGTTGTCCCCGATTCTGGCATTTTATCGATGATGTATTATCTGGATTGTCCTTTTCCTCTAGAGGTGATTTCTCTTTGGGCTGATCCCAATCATGGTATTTTGAAACAACGTGTCCGCTCTCCGAATCCGTTGCTTGTCCATACTCCGCTCCTTGCTCCAGATAAAGATTTGCGGAGCCTCTCCCCAAAGCTCGTCTATGAGCAGCTGTTTCCTTCAGCCAGGTCCTTTACCCCTTTTCGAAGTGTGTCTTTTCCAGAGGTGAAGATTACTTTGTCTAAACGAAAAATAGGATGCGTCATTTTGGCGGGAGGGCAAGGGACGAGGCTTGGATTTTCCGGTCCTAAAGGCTTATTTTCCGTTCTTGGGAAAACATTGTTTGAGAGGATTGTAGAAAAAATTCCAGACCATGTTCCAATTGCTGTGATGACATCACCTGCAAATCACAACGAAACTGTCCAATATTTTACGCAGCATCAGCATTTTGGAAGAAACATCACCTGTTTTCAACAATCGACTCTTCCTTTGTTGGATCAAAACAAACTTCCTTCCGGGATTGAGGGGCCAGATGGCAATGGAAGTTTCTATCGAAGTTTTGTGGACGCGAAGATCTTAGATGCTTGGGAGCGCAGGGGGATTTCTGCTGTCTCCTTAATTCCAGTGGACAACCCAATAGCGGATCCTCTAGACCCAGCTTTCCTCTCCCTCCATGAGAGGTCATCTGCTGAAGTGACGATTCGTTGCATTGAAAGAAACAACCCTGAAGAGGCGATGGGGGTATTGATTGAAAGGCGGGGAAAAGTGGAAGTGCTCGAGTACTGTGAGACTCCTCCTGAGCTTTTTCGGAAGGTGCAAGAAAATGAACAATTGGACTTTTTGTATGCTTATACAGGACTTGTTCTTTTAAAAAATTCCTTTATAAAAAGGGCGGCTTCTTTGGATTTACCCCTTCATTGGGTAGAAAAAACGGCTATTCACCAAGGCCGTGAGTGGCATTTTTGTAAGGGAGAAAAATATATTTTTGATGCTTTTGCCTTCTCTCATGCCACAGCAGTCTTGTGCAGTGCTCGCCAAGAATGTTATGCTCCTTTAAAAGCAAAAGAAGGTCCTAATGGGATCGGTGCATTGGAAAAGGCGTTATGTCAATAAAATCACAAACTATTTGTTATCTTGGGGCGGGGACGTGGGGTTTTGCGTTGGCTTCTATCTTGGCGCAAAATGGTCACAAGGTGACCGTATGGACTCGAGATTCTCATTTAAGCCAAGAGCTCAATGCCACTCATGTTCATCCAAAGCTGCCGAATTTCCAAATTTCTTCTTCTGTCTTATTTACTTCGGATTTGACCGAGGCGCTCTACAAAGCAGATGTCATTGTTGAAAGTGTCACAACATCCGGGATTCGCCCTGTGTTTACGCAGGTATTGGCTTTGCAGACGATTGAGTGTCCCGTGATTTTGACCTCGAAGGGGATTGAGCAAAAAACGGGACTTTTATTGCCAGAAATTCTCTCTGAGCTTTTGGGAGCTCCTAACCATCCGCTTGTTGGAGCTCTATCGGGACCAAGCCATGCGGAAGAGGTGATTCAACAAGTGCCGACATCGATTGTATGCGCCGCCAATGCTCCCGAAGTATCTCAATTGATTTTACAACTATTTTCAACGCCCACTTTTCGGATTTATCCGAACGCGGATCTCAATGGAGTCTGTTTTGGCGGAGCGATGAAAAATATTATCGCGATTGCCTGCGGGATTGCAGACGGACTTGGCTGCGGAGATAATACGAAAGCCGCGCTGATGACGCGCGGGCTTCATGAGATGAGAAAGCTGTGCGCTACGAAAGATTGCAGAGCAGAGACATTAAATGGTCTTTCTGGCATGGGAGATTTATGTGTGACTTGCATGTCGGTTCTTAGCCGTAATTATCGTTACGGTCGTTTGATCGCCGAAGGTTTTTCTCCAGAAGGGGCAAGGCAGAAAATCGGGATGGCAGTAGAAGGTATTTATACTTGTGTGTCGGCTCGTGAGCTAGGGCGAAAACATCACGTTCCTATTCCGATTACTGAGGCTACCTATGCAGTGATTTTCGAAGGGCTGGATCCTCGCGAAGCGGTGAAAGCTCTCTTGCAAAGAGCCATTAAAGAGGAACATCTTTGACACATGTTTTGACATATGTAGTTCTTACAGCCCAAGAAACAGCTTCTCTCGAAGAGATGGCAGTAGCAGGCGGCTATAGCAGAGAAGCGCTGATGCAGCAAGCTGCCCGTAGAGTGGCAGACATCGCTCAAAAGTATACGAATCAACAAGAGAAGATTCTTCTCTTTGTGGGCAAGGGGAATAAAGGGGGAGATGCTCTGGCAGCGGGCGCTTTTTTGCTCCAAGAAGGTTTTTCTGTCGAGGCCTTTTGTCTATACTCTTCCAAAGATAGCAGCCCTTTGAATCAACAGATGCGCCGGTTTTTTGAAGAAAAGGGCGGACGAGTTTTTTCCGATGATGTAGAGATGAATTTCTACGGCTTGATCATCGATGGACTGCTTGGCACAGGGTTTCGAGGGACTTTGTCGCCCGATCTTGCGGCTTGGATTCAGCGGATCAACAGTTCGGATAATCCTTGCATTGCGATCGATCTTCCTTCAGGACTCAATGGGACGACAGGAGAAGGGGCTGATGAGGCGATTCAAGCGACGGCCACTGTTGCTCTTGGCTGTGCAAAGAGCGGCTTTTTTCTCCGAAATGGCTGGAACTGCGTAGGAAAACTTTATGTAGAAGATATTGGGTTTCCGAGCGTTTATTTGCAAAAAGCCAAGATCTTTGCAGAGCTTTGTCATCCTACGGTTTTAAAACTGCCTCATCTCGTAAGAAATCGGCATAAATATCAAGCGGGGTATGTAGTCGGCTATGGCGGCTCTAAGCAATTTTCCGGAGCTCCCAAACTCTCTTCTTTGGCAGCGCTTCGCAGCGGCGCTGGGATGATCAGGCTGTTTCATCCAGACGATGCAGAGATGGAGCATTCGTTTTTTGAGCTGATCCATACAGTGTGGGATGAGGCCGCATGGAATCATGAACTGACGAGAGCTTCTTCAGTCTTTGTAGGGCCTGGTCTTGGCCGCATTCCTAACATGAAAGAGTGGCTAATAAAACATCTAGCTCATGTCGATGTACCATGCGTGCTCGATGCAGATGCGTTAATTCCAGATCCTTCTTCTTGGCCTAAACAAGTTGTGCTGACTCCTCATCGAGGTGAAGTCTTGCCGCTCATCTCCTGCAAAGAGGCTCCGTCTGATGAAGAGTTATTCATAAAATGCCAGGCTCTTTCTGATCGGACAGGAGCTGTCATTGTGTTAAAAGGGGGGCCGTCCTTCATCTTTGGTCCGAAAAGAACCCCTCTGGTTATTCCCTATGGAGATCCTGGTATGGCTACTGCAGGATCTGGCGATGTTTTGACGGGTATGATCGCTGCGTTTTTAGCGCAGGGGCTTTCTTGCTGGGATGGAGCGGTCTTAGGCGCTACACTTCATGCATTGGCAGGCGAGCGCGCTGCAAAGAAGAAGAGCTCGTACGCTCTCATTGCTAGCGATCTGATTGATGAGCTTGGAACTTCTGAGCTTTGGAATTTATTCGAGCGCTAAGTGAGTGCGGCCGTTGAATAGAAAATATCCGGATGCAAGTAGACAAAGAAGCGCTCCCAATAAAATAACTCCCACAGGGTGAATAAATGGGACAAGCATGGAGCCTATAGCAGGGACCATGCATCCTCTGATTCCTACAGTCAGTACATTGATGCTGCTGAATAAAGAGCTGTCTTTTTCTTGAGCAAAGACAAGACCTGACATATGCCAACTCAATTCGCTTCCAGCTTGCATAATTCCATAAAATACATAAGCAAAATAAAGTAAGGCGAGATGAGAAGAGGAAGCTAGAAGAAAGAAAGGGAATAAGGCGGCAAAAAAGGTCACAAGAGCGCTCAGCCTAAAAATATTAACTTTTCGAAATAACCTTGTCCAAAGAGGGGAAGTTAAAGCAACCCCCACTCCTTTACATAACGCCAGAGCAATCCCTATTTCAGTAAAAGACAAGTGAAGTGTGTCAACAAAGAATTGAGGAAGAACGGGCTGCATGATCATAAGACCCGCTCCTCCAAACATAAATCCTATTTGAAAGACTAAGAAGTCTTTACGACAAGAGATCAGTTGCCATATTTGCCTCCAGGGCCTAAAGATTTTTTCTTGAATTTTGAAACGTTGAGAAGGGAGAGTCTCTGTATGAGGTGTTGGTGCAGATAACTCCGGAAGCAAGATGAAAAGAAAGGAAGATAAGATGCCAAGGCCTGCTGAAATTGAAAATAGCCATTTCCAAATACCTTGATCATTGTCCAACAACATACCTATCACGACTGTAAAAGTCGCAGTCCCAAGATAATCTATAATCGTTCCATATCCGATAATTTCTTCGTGCCTTGTTTTAGGAAGAGTGTATTTAAATAATTCCATCCAGGCTGGGATGGTAGCCCTGGTAAGCAACATGTAGATCCCGAATGAAAAAATAATAAACCAAGACGAGTGGAACCAAGGAATGAAAAAAAGAGGAAGATGGCGAAGGAAATTAGCTCCTATAAGATTCTTGATGATTCTATCAGATCTTTGATAGATTGCTTGACTCCAATAGGGAACTAAAAGCGATGAGGCTGGCTTGAGCGCTACAATGATTGTGATTTGTAGCGGGCTAAGATGCATATTTTTATATAAAATGAACGCCAACATGCTTATTAAGCACCAACAAGGAGTGCCTATGAGCCGAGTCCCCATAAATGCGAATAATGTGCATCTTGCAGGGCGTTCTTCGCGATTGGATATTTTCTTTAACACGCCAATCTGTAAGTTACATGTTGATCAATCAGTTGGTATAGGTGCAGACCTCTAGCGATCTCCTCCTAATGAACCTCCAAAATTATACCTGCGGTAAAATTCGATGCCAACCAAATTAATGTGCTCCAGCAAATTTGGATTATCGATTTTGTTTCTTATTGACAAGTCAACCTTCCAGGGAAAAAGGAGATCATCGATCTCGTTTTCAATCGCTAACAATTCTGTTAACGTCAGTGCATCGGAGTCGATACATAAATCAATATCTGAGCCGGGCCGGGCTTTGCCCATAGCACGTGAACCGTACAAAATAACTTGATCAATGGCTGCATACTTGCGAAATATTTCGCGCAGCTGATGGATCACATGGATTGGCAGACCAAACTGTTCGTTATTTTGCATGGCCATTCATTAAAGAATGCATCTTGGACAGGAACGTTTCAAACAACTGATAATAAATAGTTGTGATCTTCTCTGCGATTTCATCGGCTACTTTATGATTGTAGGTATGAGATGTTTGGTTGCGACTTTTAATCATTTCCATCCAAGGTTCCCCGTCTAGAATGATCCCCTTGCTGAATGCTTCCCGCACAGCGTCCCGAGATCCCGTGATGTTTGGATTTCCTTGATCGAGAAAGTAGTCCTTCATCACATTCCAGGCTAACTCATGTGTAAATTCAAACGATTTAATCAGGCCTTGCTTTTCCAGATCAGACAACGATCGTTGAGAGGATAATGCAACAGCCGATTTCAATTGGGCTAATGCGCTTGTGTAGTTACTTAACCGTTGTTGCCAACGAGGAGGTAGTTTTTTTTCCATACGCTTCAATATAATCCTATAATCAAAATAAGTGAAGGTGAAAATTTTTGTCGGTATATTCCTTTTTTCATTGATTTTATTTGATAAAAATATTGCTAATTACTGTTTTTGTTGAAATTAACTTAATGTAAATGTATTATTAATCCAAATAAAATTCAGGAAGGTTTGTTTTATGATAGATCAGGCTAAAGCAATTTATGGACGTGTAGAAAAAAGTTTATATGATTCTGAAAGAGTTCAAGGGTGTATTTCTACAACAACAGAGCTTGGCGCCACCTGTTTTTCAGTCGTAAAAGAAAATTTTTATTGCGCTTCTCAGCAACCAAAACGATTGCATGACTATTTGATTCAAAAACTCACAGATCTTGATCAAACGTTAGACCATGTATTACCTAACTGGATTTTTCAATCTGTCATGGATCAGACTGGAGAAAGCGTTCAAAATAAAATTAACGATCTGAGCCAATACCTTCGGGCTCAACTAGGGATCAACACTTCATTTAACGAATGGCTCAATAGTCATGATGGGGACACCTGGTATAAAGAACTCGCTATTTATGCAGGCAAACTTCCCTTAAAAGGCATTTATCAAGTTGTTTCTCTGCTCCGACATGTCATCGAAATCAGCTGCTACAGCGTCATGCACCCTTTAAAAGCGCTTGGGTCCTTCGCGAAGTATCTCATCGATTTTATCTATTCATTCGCGTTAGCCGAAACATGGTGTGTCATGGGCGCTTCCATGGCCAGCTCGAGTGTGGGCCGGTCCTTAATCTCCGGCAATCCTTTATTTTTGTTAGGAATTGGTCTTGGAGGCGCTCTATTTTTAGCCGGCCTCTCAGCTCATGCTTTACAAGCGGCTACCCAGGCAAAAGAAGGCGCTAGATTAGAATTAGCAGAAAAAGCGGTAGGGCAGTTATTAGCTGGACTTCCCGCAGCCGTGGTAGGAAGCCTTGTTACGGGGTTTCTCATCGGGAAAATCCAACGACTTGCCTTCAATTATTTTCAAAAAATCAATCGCCAGGCAGCTGAGCAATATGCAAACGATTTCCTCAACCATCACCCAGCTTTAGCAAGGCCTTCCGTAGTCAATATAGATCCTTCTGGAGAAGTCATCCTCACATGGCATCAGCCTGACTTAGGGGAGCTTCTACATGCTGCTGCTCCAGATTATGTGACAAGTCATTCTCATCCTTGGGGCAGTCATTATCTGTATGTGGAAGGGTGTGATCAGTTAGATGGGGCGACTTTTTCTTTACGCCCAAATGACATTTCTGCGGTAGCTAGTTATGGCACGCATTCGGTGAAAACTTATCAGTTTGGGAAGCTAAAAGCTGATTTTGCGTGGACGCGCGCAGACTCGAAGCCTCTCAATCCCTTTACTCTTGAAAAAGTAGGGATTCAGCATCCTGGCGCCTATTCTGATGCCGTGCATCCTCACACTGCCTTCATCAATCATATGAAGTATCAAGAGATCGCAAATCAAGCAGGCGCCGTTTTAGGAGCTATGCCAGCTGTCCTTCACCATAACAGCGATACCAATCGATAAAGCGGGAGATCCCTTCTTCTATCGATGTAGTGGGACGGAACTGGAGAAGATCCTGACTTTTTTGAATATCGGCGTAGGTCTCTAAAACCTCTCCTGGCTGCATGGGAAGTAAATTCCGTGTGGCTTTTTTTCCTAATTTTTCTTCAAGGAGGTCAATGAGATAAAGAAGAGAGACTGGGTTATGGTTGCCTAGATTAAAAATCTCATAAGAAGCTCCGAGATCGATAGCAGCTACAGTGCCGGCGATAATATCATCGATATAGGTAAAATCGCGCTTCATCAGTCCATGATTAAACACATTGATCGGTTTTCCTTCAGAAATTTGGCGGGTAAAATGGTAGTAGGCCATATCAGGCCGTCCCCAAGGACCATAGACAGTGAAATAGCGCAGCGCTGTGACAGAAAATCCGTAGAGCTGATGATAGGCGTGCGCCATGACTTCATTGGCTTTTTTGGTAGCTCCATAAAGGTTTGTAGGATGATCCGTTTGATCTTCGACAGCAAAAGGGGTTTTTTTGTTGAGGCCATACACGGAAGAAGAGGAAGCGTAGATGAGTTTTACATGAGGAAATGCGCGACACGCTTCCAGAATAGATAAAAATCCATGCAAATTAGAGGCTGCGTAATCTTGTGGTTTTAAGATTGAATGGCGTACGCCTGCTTGAGCCGCCAGATGCACAACATGGGTGATTTCCTCTTCAGCCATGATTTTTTTGAGAAGTGCCCCTTCTTGAATATCTGCACAAATGACATGAATCGATGCCTCTTGCAACACGCGCATACGTCGGTATTTCAGCTCTGGATCATAGTAGGCATTAAAATTATCTAGACCTATGACCGCATCTCCTCTTTTCTGAAGATGTTGGGCGAGGTGAAATCCAATAAATCCGGCAGCTCCGGTAATTAAAACTCTTTTCATTTTGATCAAAAATCTACTTTCATAAACAGTCATGTGTGATATACCTGTCATTGTAAAGTTCTGAATTCTATTTTGCATGGGTTTTTTTCAGATGGAGAGAGTGTGGGGATGTTTTTTGGGGGTATTAATTCTCTTAGTAGCCAGTTGCAGCGGGCCTTACATGGGGAAAGATGTATTTGGGGCTGATGAATTCGTCCTCGATTCGTATAAAATTCGAGAGGGAAAATTTTCGATTCTTGAACTGGAAGGAAAAGAATACGAGCCCTTGCAAGAAGAATTCTTAGAGCCTTACAAGGATGTCATTCGCGAAGATGATGTGTTGCAAATAGCTCTCTATCATCCTAAAAGGTCCGATATTGTGCAGGCTGTGGCCTCGATTGGTCAGTCTGTGGGATATCGAGTTGTAGGAGGGGCCGTTTCTTTGCCCGATCTTCCTCCGATTTGCGTTGAGGGATTGACGTTGGAAGCTGCGCGCCAGGCGATTCAAGCCTGTTATCAAACGCAAATCCAGGATATGGAGGTCTTTGTTGCCTACAAAGATCGGATGGTGGGCAAAGTCGAGCTTGCTGGGATGGTGCAAATTTCCAGCGTTGCAGTGGATGGGAAAATTCGCCTTTTCGATGTTCTTTCGAAAGCAAAAGTGCCTCCGGAGGCAAATTTATTTAAAAGTTATTTGGCCAGAGAAGGGAGGCTTGTCGCTGTAGATTTTTACAAACTTCTGAAAGAAGGGGATATGACTCAAAATGTGGTCATGCGAGGAGGCGATAAGGTCTACATCGCAGAACCTTCAGCAGCAAGTTTAATGGTTATGGGTGAGGTGGGCCGCGAGAGGGTGATTCACTTGCCTCATGGTTTTATGTCTCTTCGGCACGCTTTAGCAGAAGCGGGAGGAATTTTGTTCACAGGAGATCGCTCATACATCCAGGTCATTCGTGGCAATATCTGCCAGCCGAAAATTTATACGCTCAGTTGGGAACATGTGATCCATCTGCCTAACGATAGTTTGCTGCTCATGCCAGGCGATATTGTCTATGTTGCTTCTAAACCGATTACCGAATGGAATCGATTTATCTCTCAACTTTTGCCCAGCTTTACGATGGGTCAGCAGTGCGTGACTTGGGGTGTACTGCCATGAGTCAAGATGTTCGGATAGTTACTGGACAAGATCTTATTTGGCAGCTTCGCTCTATGAAAAGATCTCTGCTCCGCGCAGGATTCATAGGAGCTCTTCTTGCTTCCATACTGATCTCCTACAGGGGAGTTTATTACACGGTGGAAGCAACGTTTCAAGAACAGTCTGAATCAGAAGGAGGCGAAGGGCGAAACATGATGAAACAACTGTTTTCATCGCTACCTCCCTCGACAAGCCAAATTCAGCCGCTCCTTCAATCGCACACCATCCTTCGACCGGTTATCGAAATGTTAGGCCTTCAAGCTCGCGTGTTGCCAGATCGGATGTCTTCTTTCTATCATCGTCTAGAGGATCTTTGGCGTGCAGAGTGGAGACTTGGTTTGAAAGATCCTGAAGAGTTGCAATTTAGTCATGTCAGTATTGATGTAGAAAAGCCGATCGATATGTTCTTTTCTTTTACGGGCTCGGAAAGCTTTGAGCTTTTCTATGAGGGGGAAAAAATAGCGATTGGATCGATTGGAGTTCCCTTTACTGCCGAGACGTGCGCTTTTTCTTTGCGTTGTACTCTTCAAAAGGCTCCTAAAGAGGCTAAGCGCTACCAGGTCCGTTTTTCTCCTTGGCTCACTTTGGCAAGCAAGTTACAAAAAAACATCTCTATTTTGCCTCATAAAACAAATGGCTCTATTTATCGTTTGATCTATCAAACAAGAGATCGAAAACAAGGTGTTCAGCTGCTAAGCAAGCTGATGGCTGAACTCCAGCGCTACTTTCATCAAGAGCATGAGGCATTTGCCAAAGAGCAGCTTGCCTATCTTGGCCTCCGGCAAAAGGAACTATTTCAGCAGTTTGAAGAAACGATTCGGGCTCAAGCAGCTTTGATGCAAGAGTCTTTGACAGGGGAGGGGTGCTTTGATGCGGAGCAGCAGCTGCAGCTTGTTCTCGATCCTTATTTGAAGCTCAAAGAAAAAGCATTGGCCATTGATTTCGAGTTGCAGCGGCTCCAAAGCGGCTGTCTTGTTTTGGAAGATCCAGCGTTATCTGATCTCCAGACTCAAATGTGGAGCTTGCAGCAGCAAAAAGATTTGCTCGAAGCTAGTCCTCTTAGCCTGCCACATCAAGCAATCGTCAATAATTATGAAATTCAGGGCAGCAAAAAGCAGTTGATTGATCAACACCCTTCTTCGCAGTGGGAAGGGGCGGAATGGGATACGATCAAGCATCTTCGTAAAGAGTATACTCATCTGCTCGATCAAGCTCGGATGCGACTCAGAGTGTTCGAGGATGCGTTAGAGCAAATGGAAGGGGAATTGGGCTCTTTAATTACTTGTTTAAAAGATCCGATTAGCCAGCAGTTCATCTCGAGTGCAAGTTCGCTACAAAACAGGCTTAAAGAAGAGATCTATTGCAGTGAAAAGGAGAGGCTCAGATGGAAAGAGGAGCTTGCCTTGCAACGAAGGCTTTTAAAAGAGCACATTGAACAAACAGCGCTGATCGAGCGGGCTGAGGTCGAACGATTATTAGAACAATTAAGTGCCCTGCAGCAAGCAGGTAAGAGCTCGATTCATAGGCAACTCTCGGTGATTGAACGAAGTAAACAAGAGCAGATGGCCAAAAGACGCTCTGAGCTTTTGCAAGAAAAAGAGCTGATCTCTAACCAGATGGGCTCTTTGCGCAGCCAGCTCTCTCTTTTACCAGAAACTTGGCAGGCAGAGCAGAAATTTGAGCTGCAGTCAAAAGCAAATTTAGCTGTGATCAAGACGGCCATCGAGCTGATTGAGACGAAAACAATCGGGCATCATTTACATAAAGTCGGCTCAAAACCTCTCGATCAGCCAGCATTGCCTTTACTGCCGGAGTTTCCTTATGGGACTCTCGCTATTTTGGTCGGGGCTTTAGCTCTTAGCGGCAGCCGTTTTTTTGTCTCTGTCTTGCAAAAAGGGACTCAAGGGTTCCCTGTAACGCCAGAAAAATTGCGCCTGTTGTCTCTTCCCTTTAGTGGAGAACTTCATTCTTTGGATACTCTACGGCACTTGTGTGTGTTCGTAAACGCTTCTCCCAAGGCGAAAGTTGTTGGAATTCTCGGGGGAAAAGGGCCAGATTTTTCTTTTCCTTTAGCGTCTCTTTTTGTCCGTGCAGGGCGAAAAGTTTGTATCGTGCACCCTCTTTCTCAGTCATCGAAAGAAGGAGTCGAGTATTTTTCTTACGGATCTGATTGGCCCCAATCTCGCTTATTTTCTGAGCTGTTCGAACCTTTGAAAATGCGCTACGAGTTGATTATTTTATTTATCGCAGCTTCTTTAGATAAGCCGGAATCGATGGCAGCTTTGCCATTTTGCGATAAAATTATCGTTTCTCTTCGAGGGGAATCAATAGATTTATTGACACCCTTTATCTCTTGGGCTTACGATAAAGAATATTGCAGGTTAACTTTTGTAGCTTCTAGACCTTACTTATGAAAAATGTGAATTACAAAAAAATTTTAGTCGCAGGCGGCGCCGGGTTCCTAGGATCCCATTTGTGTGAGAAACTTCTTGCAGAAGGGCACAGCGTCCTTTCTGTAGATAACTTTTATACAGGTTCTCGGGAAAACATTGCCCATTTGTTAGATCATCCCCGTTTTGAAATGCTCCGTCATGACATTTCCTTGCCACTCTACGTAGAGGTGGATGAGATCTATAATTTTGCATGTCCTGCCTCTCCGCTCCATTATCAGGCGGATCCCATTCAAACGATGAAGACGAGTGTCCTCGGCTCTATGAACCTGCTTGGACTTGCCAAAAGGCTCAAAGCTAAGATTTTCCAGGCCTCCACCAGCGAGGTGTACGGAGATCCCCATATCCATCCTCAAGAGGAATCGTACTGGGGCAACGTCAATCCTATTGGCCTTCGCTCTTGTTATGATGAGGGGAAAAGATGCGCGGAGACGCTCTTTTTCGATTACCATAGAGCTCACAACATCCCTATCAAAATTGGCCGCATTTTTAATACCTATGGGCCCCGCATGCATCCGAATGATGGCCGCGTGGTGTCGAATTTTATTGTGCAGGCGCTCAAAAACGAACCCATCACCATTTATGGAAAAGGCCAGCAGACACGCTCTTTTTGTTACGTCGATGATCTCATTGAGGTGATCCATCGGCTCATGAACGCTCCAGATTCCATCACAGGACCTATCAATATTGGCAATCCTGAAGAGTTTACAGTAATCGATTTAGCCAAGTTGATTCTCGATCTTACAGGCTCTAAATCGCCCTTGCATTTTCTCCCATTGCCTTCTGATGATCCAAAACAAAGACGTCCGAACATTGAGCTAGCAAAAAAGCTCCTCGATTGGCAGCCAACCGTTCCGCTTAAAGAGGGTTTATTGGCTACGATTGGCCATTTCGAACATGTTCTTCAGATTTCCTCTGAGCTTGTCCGTTCTCCGTAATACTGTTTTCTTGATGACAATTCTTTCTTTTTGATAAGCTCCCTGCCGGTCGTTTGACCGCAGAGTAAAAAATCAACAAAGGAATAAACCTATGGCTGTGCATGCTTATGGGATATCATCTTCTAACCCAGTGATAGATTGGCTTTCTTTTAAATTAGATCGGCAAAATGCTACTTTTGAAATTAATGAACCATATGCTGAGCGCTTTACCACTTCCTGTGGGAAGATCGATGTGGAAATGGAGTTGGAATTGCCTGACGACATGCCGTATGTAAGGTTCGTAAATTCTCAATTTCGGAGCCTTTCCACTGGAGGCTGTGCGACTCTTGTGAATTGTCGGGTACAAACAATTCAAGCTATAGGGAACGTTCACTTAAGGAATTCAGAAGTCTCAGAGGTGACTACTGCAGGTGAAGTAGGAGTTTTCAATTGCAAAGGCCTCAAACAAATCACCGCTTCAATGACCTATACGAATCAGGAGTTAGGAGAAATAAAAATAAATGGAGACGTACACCGTCTTATGCCATTACCAGCGCCTCAAACATTAGAACAGGCAAAAAAAAACACTCTATGGATTCCTGAAGGAGCGATCGTCGAGCAAGCAAATATGCCAAAAGATTTTACAAGGCTTATCATAGATAACGGAACATGCACAGGCAATGTTGTTTTCCCTGAAGATTCTATTTTTCCTGAGGAGGAAAGAGTTGTGGTTCTTATTAATGGCGGCAAGCTTGGTGGAAGAGTGATTCGAGGTCATTTAGAGGATCAAAATTCCCCATCAGAGAAAAACATCTAATAAACTCTCCTTTCAATTTCTATTTTGTGAAGCAAAGCCTACAGGCTTTGCTTCAAAAAACTCGATTGGCAGTCAACTGTCCCGCTTAAAGAGGGTTTGTTGGCTGCGATTGGCCATTTCGAACAGGTTCTTCAGATTCCCTCAGAGCTTGTCCGTTCTCCCTAGTTTTTCTGAGGCAAAGATTAGTCTTGATAATTTCATAGAAAAAAATTTTATTTTTGTTCTCTCAATTTTATAAGCACTTGTAAAAATTTTAACAATTCTTTATGCTCTACCTCGCTTAAAAAAAATATGGAGTTTTTTCATGCACCTGCAATTTCCCGATTCTACAATGTTGAGACAGAATATTGAAAACAATCCACATGAAGTCATTTGTGGATTTCCCAAAGAAGATCCCTATTTCTGCAAGATCAAAGAGCTAGCAATTGAACATTTGTCTAATACAAGCAAAACAGAAGACGAACTGATGGCGTTAGCACAATCTTTTTACCAAATACAGAAAGGAAGAAGCTATACAATTGTTGCTTCATTGACTGATTCGATTAACTTGAATAATCCAGAAATTGATCTTATAAATAGGATAAAAGATGTTTTAGTTGAGTTTTCGAAAATTTATGTCAAAGAGACAGATCGTGTGAAGCTGCTTAGATTAAATAATTCATACGATTCCTCTATCAGCGATCTTTATATTGCTGCAGAATGTGGTTTTGCTGAGGACGCACGAAAAATTATTGAAACGCAACCTGAGCTTGTCAATAAGACCACTCGGCTAGGAACTTCCCCCTTACATGTAGCGGCTCATAAGGGAAAGTTGGAAATTATTCATTTATTGTTAGCGGCTGGTGCAAATCTTCAAGCTGAAGATAAAAATGGACTTATGCCTTTGGATTTTGCCGTTAAGGCAATTTTGCCATCCGATGACACTCATTTTATGGTTCTTCAGACTCTTTTTCAGGCAGGCGAAAAATTGGGATTGAAAATAGAAAATATGTCAAAGTCTCATCTTCTTTTTGAGGCCTGCGCTCTTCCTAAAGAATGGCTTATTTCATGGCTTTTTAAACATGGCGTGGAAACAGAAAAGCAAGGCTACGACTCTTTGAAGGAAGTAGTCAAGCAAGGGCGAGACGATATTGTTAAGCTTATGCTTGATAAGAAAATTCCGGTAGATCCTTTGGTACCAGGAGAGCAATCAGCTCTTCAGGTAGCTGTTTTTTGTGACCATTTTGATGTTTTTTTAACTCTTGTAAAAGCAGGAGCAAACGTCAATTTACGGGATGACAGAGGAGTAGCTCCGTTACATGTAGCTGCATTACAAGGGAAGATGCGCATGTTGGAGATCTTAATCGAAAAAGGGGCTGATATCAATATTCAAGATGTAAATGGTTATACTCCTATTCAATATGCTGCTTCAGGGAAACAGCAGACGATCGTTACAAAATTACGCGCTTTAGGTGCTAAAATTTAGGGAGTAATTAATTTAAAAAATATAAACTATTTATAATTTCATCAAAGGGTTTTAAAGAGCGAAAATCCTTTGATGAGTCTAGAATTATTCTTCCTTTCTTATTTTTCTGAAGCAAAGCCTACAGGCTTTGCTTCAGAAAAAAAATAGGATTCCATAAGGACGCAGTCCTTTGGCGGGGTAAGAGGCTGCTAACGGATTTAGGTTTCGTCGATTTTCGGGATTATTTTGGCCGATTTTCGATTCTTTTTCGGGGGGTCATATACTGGAATTCGATATTACCCCCCGAAAAAAAAATCGAAAATCGGCTCAAAAGAACCTGAAAATCGACTGAAACTAAATTCGTTAGCAGCCTCCGAGGGCGGAGCCCCAAGAAGAGATCTAATGCTTCGCTACACTTTCATGCTTACTTTGAATTTCTCTCCACTTGTGAATTACCTGCGCGGCGAGGGGGGCGGCTTCTTTGCCCCCGTATGCATAGCGGAGGAAGACGACGACGACGAGCTCTGGCTGTTTCTTTTTATGTTTTTCGGCGCTCAGTGCGATGGACCCGAACCAGATGTGCTTGTACATTTTTGCAAGGCTAGACGGGTTAATATCGAGGTTGATGCTAATTTCTGAGGTGCTTGTCTTTCCAATTAGCTGAGATTATCGAGGAAGATCTGGATAAAAATAGACATCTCGGTTAGAATTTGAGGCCTCAAATTCATTCAACGAGGTTTTTATGATTCCTTCTTCAACATGTTTTAAAGAAAATTGCTCTTCCGTTCCTTATGCAATATGCTCAGAAGATTGTGATCATTATCTGTCTTCAGAAACTCTTCCCTTTGATGAATTCATAACCACTAAATACCTTACACCAACTCAACAGGATTATGTGAGGAATCTTCCTATAAAATTATCTGAATTAAATCGCTTTTTAGAAAAAATAAGTTCTTTTGAAGGGATTGCAGAAATAACGTTGGATAGAGATAACTACGAAAAATATCCGTTGATAGCAATTCATGCGCTCCTGCGAGGAAAAATAACCCAAGAACAGTTTGCGACAATTTGCATGCTGTACCAAGGAATCTATCAAATGTGCGTCGCTCCAGCTCGCTTTGAGCTCCAATATAACTATGAAACTAAGACCGAATGTCATTATCGACTAAACCTTGAGCCTGCTATTTATTCCTCATGTCAGGATAATCTTTCAGTTTCCAGAATTCAAATCCATTCGATCAATGGTGATGAGCAAAGTCTTCATTATTTGAAAGAATTTTTTCATATAACTAAAGAAGGAGTGCATAAAATAATCAGCAATCTTCAAAATGCACCAGAAATAGAAAAAGTCTTTTTTACATTTACACTGCCTTTTGGTCCTATTGGCTCCTGGTCGCCCCTCTATCATCGAATCAACGATATAACAAACTTTTTAGGGCCAGTAAATGCATTTTCCTCTTACACAGGGGGCTTTCCTCCTTATCAACCTCAATTACTGGTTCTTCCCTCTGCAACGTTATTTCAAAATTTTTTATCCACTGCTTTTAGCGAGAGCGCTGTTATTTGTCAACCTATAGTGGGCCGCATTTCGCCCTTTATGATTACAAAATATAAACAACGAAATATCCGTCTTATTAATGTTGCAATTCCAGGCATTGATATGCCCGACTCAGATGGTCAATATTTTGGAGGTAAATTAATTTTCACTTTCCACGACTATTATCATGCATTAAGAGATACCGTTCGATCTCCTGGCTACCAATCTGCTCTACGTAGAATAGATCATCTTTTGAAGAATATTATTTTACAAAATCCTTCTAATATAGCAGAGATAAAAAAATTGAAATGGAAATTAAATGATGGAGAATTTTTTGGAATTTTGGGCCAAGATAATACAAGTCTCACGATGAGTAATTTTGGAATAATCTTTAAAAACTTTGCGTGGCCTCAGGAAGTGCTCGAATCTGTCATTCATGACATGGTCAAAGAGAAAGATTTATGGAGCAAATACCGAGTAACAAGAGAAAGCTTAAATCCAAAAGAACAAGCTTTGTATGATAGTTTGCAGAAGCCTTAAGCATTCCAGAACATTTTTCAGACTTCACATCAGAAGGATTTAAGTGTTTGGTGAAAAGCTTTTAACAAGATCTCCTTTCAATTTCTATTTTTCTTGAGGCAAAGCCTGCAGGCTTTGCCTCAAGAAAAATAATAGGATTCCATAAGGACGGAGTCCTTTGGCGGGGTTTGGGGCGGAGCCTCAATATCTTAACTTCAAAAATGCTTCATCGCATTTTCATGCTTGCCCTGAATCTCTCTCCACTTGTGGATGACCTGCGCGGCCAAAGGAGCGGCTTCTTTGCCCCCGTCTGCATAGCGGAGGAAGACGACAACGACGAGCTCTGGCTGTTTCTTTTTATGTTTTTCGGCGCTTAGTGCGATAGACCCGAACCAGATGTGCTTGTACATTTTTGCAAGGCTAGACGGGTTGATATCGAGGTTGATGCTAATTTCTGAGGTGCTTGTTTTTCCGATCATTTGGTGTTGCAAAGAGAGATAATCTTTCATTAAGCGGGGATTGCCTAGGAGACTTCGAATGGCATTGGCCCTTGCGCTCCCTCTTGTCCCCCAAACGCCCCTATCCATTCCTTCAAGAAGGCTATTTTGGATAGAAGGGGGAAGGGGAATGTTGCGTTTAAAAATGGTAGGGCGCTTGGAGATAAGCTGATTTTGTGAACGCGTTTGAGCGGAGGTGAAGAGAGAGAAGGGGACGCCAAGGACACCCAGCTCTTCTTTGGCTAAATAATTGTTTGCACAAAATGGCTCTAGGGCGGAGCGATTGGGAGCAGGGCCGATTAGTGTGGAGGCAAGCTTTGGTTGTACTAGATGCCCCCCGTTAGCTAGAGCGCTCAACATACAAGCTGCTTGGAGGGGCGTGGCTAGAGCTGTGTGCTGACCGATGGCAAACGAATAGAGGCCCGTCCGATTGGTCCTTAGATCGGTGGGGAGAGTTCCTTTGGCTTCGTTGGGAAGATCGATTCCTGATCTCTCCCCGAACCCGAAGAGACTTGCACTATGGCGAAGATCTTCAGGATCAGAGAAAAATTCACCAGCCAGAAGAGAAAAATAAGGATTGCTAGACTGCTCTAAAGCGCCGAGAAGATCAACTTTGCCAATATGAGGAGCGTGGCTTTTGGGAAGGCGGCCTCCTTTGTAGTGACGAGGATAAGGAGTTTTATCGAGCGAATAGCCGACAATTTCTCGTTTACTCGGCGGGGCTTTTGGATTGGTTTTTTGCTCATCGATCATCGAAAAAGAGGTGATCTGCTGAGAGAGAGCCGTGTAAGCAGAGACGAGCTTGAAAAGAGATCCCGGAGGAGCGGTGGCTTGAAAACTACAAGAACGATTAAATCCAAACCCTCCAATCGGATAAAAGGCAGCAGCTAGATGTTTTTCAATGTAGGGCTTGCGCACTCTTTTATAGCTGCCTAAAAGAGGTCGGGCTAGCTCTTTGTAGGAGCGAAAGGTTTTTAGCCATTCTAATTGCAACTCTTTAGAAAGAGGGAGGAGAGATTCTTGCAGCTTGATGGCTCCCTTCGGACAGGTAGGGCCTAGCAATAAGTCAGCGAGAGCCTCTAATCTCCGCTCTGCCCAATGGGCTCTGAATAGCTTTTCCTCTTTTTGATCGAGATAGGTGAGATAAGGGCGAGCGTATGTTTTTCTGAGCTCTTCTTTGGCTCTTTTTTTTGCGAGAAAAGTTTTTTGATGCTCTTCTCTCCATGCTTGAAAAGGACCTTCATGAAACTGTTTTTTGGCCACTTCTTTGGCAATCGATTCGCTTTGCTGCAACGCTTGGTGGAGAGAAAAATAATGGGAAAGTTTGATGGAGCCCATCTTGTGAATGAGTTCATCGCTAAAGGCTGCGCTATGGATGATGAGGCGAGACAGATCGATGACGAAGAGTTTATCTTGGTTAGAAGGAAGAGACTGCAAAGCAGACTCGAGCTTCTTGATCCTGGCTGCAGCTTTCGGGTCTTCTTTTTGTAAAGAGATGGCCAGCTTAGGCAATTGATCAAAGACAGCTGCTGGATCTGATTGTTTGGTATGGTAGAGTGCAAGCTCAACATCTTCTTGCAGCTCAATGGCAGCCTTAACAGTGTCGAATCGATGGAAAAAGTCGATGAGCACTTTATCTTTTGGCAAGATTTGTTCTAAATAACAATCCCAGGAGAGCCAAATAGCTTCCTCATAGACCTTTCCTCGATCGATTCTCTCGCGCAAAAAAGGCTGCTTACCGTCCCAAAGATCAGCAATGAACTCTTCACTTTCGAGCCATCTTTGGAGCCGTTTTGTCTTTTGAGCTCTGTCTTGGCCAGAGAGGATGAAATCATTGGGATCATACCGGGGATAACTCGCCATAGCGAGAATTTCTCCGGTCTGAGGGTCCATAGCGACAATGGCTCCTCCTTTGATCCAGGGTTGCTTGAGGGCTGTGTGCTGGCGAGTTTTGCTGTCAAAGCCGAGGCTTCTCCCTTCTCTCGTTTTTTCGTGTTGGATAAGCAGCTCTTCGGCAAATTGCTGCAATTCGGCTGAGAGGGATAGGAGGACTTGACTGCCTGCAATGGGGGGGTAGCTGCTGGGCAGCTCGCGAACAAAGCGTCCTTGTTGATCTATTTCAACGCTTTTTTTCCCCATATAGCCCCGTAGCGCTTCTTCAAATTGAGCCTCTATGCCTGTTTTGCCGACGCGGTCATTGAGCGTGTAAGATTTTTCTTTCAGTTCATGGAGGCGCCTATAGACATCCTCGATCCGTGTGTACCCCTTTGGTAAGTCCTCCCAAAATCCCTCTTCAAACTGCGCTTTGGCCTCTTGCAAGACGTTCATCTCTTCAGCAAGCGCCTTATATTCTCGTGCACTAATCGATCCCATGGTTCCTATAAGATCGGCTCCTATCTTGCCAAGAGGATAAAAACGCTCGGAGGTAATTTCTGCATGCAGTCCGGGCCAACTTCTTTCCAATTGACAAAGGCGGGAATGCTCTTCCTCGCAGATATTGGCTTTGATCACGTAAGGTGCATGAGGGAAAAGGGAGGCTTTGGAATGAATCTCATCCTCAACGCGCTGAGGGGTTAGCCCTAATTCTTTGGCAAGAAGGGAGGCTATTTGGGCAATATATTCTTTTCTTGGAAAGATTTTTTGTCTCCCTCCAAAGGAGTCTATTTTCCAGCTGGAGGCGGGGATTTGCGCGATTTGGTTATAGTAGATAGTGGCATTGTAGCAAATGCGATTTAAAGCTAAAGGAACGTGGTAGCGATCGGAAATCGTCCCTCGGTTAGCTCGAAGAAGATGGGTTTTTCTTTGGGCTTGCTCTGCTTTATGGACCTTTTCTTCCCTCTGAATGACGCTGAGGTGCCAAAGTCGAAAAATGATTAAAAAGAGCCCTACGAGGATAATGCGTAAAACAAAATTTGTTTTTTTGGAAATAGAGGGTATTTCAGCTCTTCGCATAGGGGAATTGGGATCATGGGGTTAGCTTTTTTATAGCATATCTGAAGATATACGTTGAAAAAAACTCCAAAGTGAGATAAAACTACTATTTTCTTATTTCTAGAATTCGGCGTTGAGAGACAGTCCTCTAGAAGTGAGTGGGAAAAATTTTGTATGCGCCTGTCGTACAATGGTAGTACAGTAGCCTTCCAAGCTACGAGTGTCAGTTCGATTCTGTCCAGGCGCTATGTTTTTTTATTGTGAAAGAATTATTTGAGGGAAAATTGGCTACAGCACAACAACAGAGAGAAGCAGGAGTAACCATTAAAGAGTTGCTCGAGTCAGGAGCACACTTCGGGCATCAAACTCGTCGTTGGAATCCTAAAATGAAGCGCTTTATTTTTGAAGAGCGCAACGGTATCTATATCATTGATCTTGCAAAAACGTTGCAGCAGCTCCGTCTGGCAGTACAAGCTGTCTATGAAATTGTTGGAAAGCGGAAATCTATCCTGTTTGTAGGAACAAAAAAACAGGCGAAAGTGGTTGTTCGAGAGTGCGCTGAAGAGTGTGGCGAGTTTTATGTTTGCGAAAGATGGCTAGGCGGTACTTTGACGAATCTAACAACTATTCGTCAGTCTGTAAAGACTCTTGAGCGTATTGAGAAAAAGATCACTTCAGGCGGCGAAGGGTTAAAGAAGAAAGAGATTTCGACGCTGACAAAAGAACAGTCAAAGCTCAATAAGAACTTGTCTGGCATTCGCTCGATGCGCAAATTGCCAGGGCTGCTTGTTGTCGTAGATCCAGGTCGCGAACACATTGCTGTGGCTGAAGCGAATAAATTAGGAATCCCTGTAATGGCCCTTGTTGATACAAATTGCGATCCAGATCCTATTGATTACGTAGTTGCTTGCAATGATGATGCATTTAAGAGCATCAAGATTGTCTTGTCTGCTGTGATGCAGACGATTATCGATCGAAAAAACGAGCTTAATTTGCCTGTTGCCAAGGGAGATTCCGAAGGCGTTAAAGGGCGAGTAGGTCCTGAAGAAACAGAAGAGAGTGAAGACGAAGAAGACGGTGAAGAAGAGTCGGACGAGTAAATTCAGGGGAATTGTTTAATGAAAGATATTACTGCGGAAATGATTAAAGAGCTCCGAGAACGAACTGGGGTTGGAATGGGCAAGTGTAAAGAAGCGCTTGTTCTTGCTGAAGCCGATATGGAAAAGGCGATCGATATTTTACGTAAAGCAGGCATGGCTTCAGCTGTAAAAAAAGAGGGACGGGAGACCAAAGAAGGTCTTATCCTCACAGCGGAAGATAGCAGTTCTCTTGTCGCGTTGGAAGCGAATGCTGAGACCGACTTTGTTACGCAGAACGATCGATTCAAACAGTTTGTTCATGACTGTGTTAATCAGGCTTTGGAGACAAAACCTGCGTCTCTCTCTGAATTAAATGAGCAGCCTTATTTTAAAGATCGCTCTATTACCGTTGATCAGTATCGTAATTTAGTCATCCAGGCTCTTGGTGAGAATATCCAGCTAAAGCGTTTTGAGTTGATTGCCAAGCATCCTAACCGTTCATACGGGATTTATTCTCATATGGGTGGCAAGCTCGTTGTGATCGTTGAGATCGACGGAGCTTCTGGACAAGAAGAAATTGCTCGAGAAATTGCTATGCACGTTGCTGCAGAAAGCCCAGAATATTTAAAACTGGAAGAAATTCCTCCAGTAGTGATTGCTCGAGAAGAGGAAATTGCCCGTTCTCAAGTAGTTGGTAAGCCTGAAAATATTGTGGAGAAGATTGTCTCTGCAAAAGTGAAGGCTTTTGCTGATCAAGTTTGCTTGATTCACCAGAAGTATGTTAAAGACAATACAGTGACTGTTCAGCAGTTCTTAGAGGCATGTAGCAAAAAAGTGGGTAAACCTCTTTCTGTCCATTGTTTCTGGCGCTGGAAAGTAGGACAATAAACCCCTCTAGGCTTTCATTTTTATGGCCAAGCCAGCCTATCGCAGAATTCTTATCAAGCTCTCGGGAGAAGCTTTATTAGGTAACCAACCCTATGGAGTGGATCCTGAGGCGTGTTCTAAAATTGCGTCTTCAATTCAAGAAATTACTAAGATTGGTGTCCAAGTTGGCGTTGTCATTGGTGGCGGAAACATTTTTCGAGGCGTGAAAGGCGTGGCTGCGGGAATGGAAAGAACTGCTGCAGATCATGTTGGAATGCTTGCCACTTTAATCAATGGAATTTCTCTTCAGCAAGCTTTTGAGAAGATTCGCTCTGAAAGTCGGATTATGACGGCGATTGCATGTCCTCCTGCTGTGGCAGAGCCCTATTCCTGGAAAGATGCTTTAGAATATCTTGATGAGAACGTTGTCCTTATTTTTGTTGGTGGAACGGGAAATCCTTATTTTACGACCGATTCAGCAGCTGCGCTCCGTGCTTTAGAAATTCGTGCTGAGGTGCTTTTAAAGGCAACGACGAAAGTAGATGGCGTTTATGATAAAGATCCTTTAAAACATCCTGATGCCAAAAAATTTGAGAGACTGAGTTATTCAGAAGTGTTAGCGCAAAATCTTCAGGTCATGGATGGGGCGGCGGTAGCTCTTTGTCGAGAAAACAGGATTCCTATTCGAGTGTTTAATGTATTTTCTGATCGAGCGCTGATGAAGGCGGTTTGTGACCAGTCAGCGGGTACTTTAGTGGAGGGATGATGAGCAATGTAGAGAATCAAGTGAAAGCGGCGATGCAAGGAGCTGTAGATCACTTGAAACAAGAATTAAAGTCGTTAAGGACGGGTAGAGCCAATGCATCGATTCTAGATCATGTGCATGTAGAGGTCTATGGATCAAAGGTCAATTTAAAAACGTTAGCGAATATTACCGTTCCGGAATCTAGACAGATTGTCGTGACTCCTTTTGATTTGACGACGGTCCATGCGATTGCAAAGGGGATTGAAGCGGCGAATTTAGGGATTAATCCGATAGTGGATGGAAAAATAGTTCGAATTAATGTGCCACCGATGGACCAAGCGATTCGCAAACAAATTGCCAAACAGTGCAAGGAATTGGGTGAGAAGGCAAAAATTGCCATGCGTGATATTCGTCGTAAATTTAACGAGCTCGTGCGCAAGCAAAAGACAAGCGGTGAGATCACTGAAGATCAGATGAAAAAATCTGAGAAAACAATTCAGGAATTGACAGATCGCTACTGCAAAGATTGTGATACAGTTTGTGCAGAAAAAGAAAAAGACATAATGACTGTGTAGAAGGGCGTTTCCGTTGTGTTTCTTCGAAGAATCCACAGCGGAAATTGCTTTAAATACACATCCCCTCTTGCAGAAAATAAGGGGATTTGTTAGACTAGATCACGTTTTTGACCGTTATGGCCCCATCGTCTAGTCAGGTCTAGGACACCGGATTTTCATTCCGATAACAGGGGTTCGAATCCCCTTGGGGTCAAAATACAGAAACCCTTATAATGAGGGTTTCTTTCTTTTCGAGACTTTAGCTCAGTCGGTAGAGCATCTCACTTTTAATGAGAGGGTCGATGGTTCGAGTCCATCAAGTCTCAATTTTTTTCCAATTCCAGTCGTTGCCCTTCGGCAAGAATCAGCCAGGCTCAAAGATAATTTGAGCTTGCGATCTTAACCAAATGGTTCAGGGCGCTTGTCCTTCAAGAAGGTTTCTTAGAGGGATAAAGGATGTATCAATCAGCTTTAGATGCCTACGACCACCAGGGTTCTTTCTGGATAAAATATCAGAACGTTCTTTTGAACCTATCCTAATAAAAAGTTTCAGTCGATTTTCAGGTTCTTAGAGTTGAAAGCTCAAGGGATGCTGAAAACGGTTGGTGGCGGACCGAGCGCTTTATGGAGTCTTGTCGAATTGGAGGCAGGGGAATGCAAGAAATTCATTTGGTGTTTTTGAGTCGTTTAAATGTAAGCCATTGTATATAAGTTATATAATCGACTCATCAAGTCTTATAAATGAGTCGATTGAGTTGTTTTTTTAGATTTAATTGACTCAATCGACTCATTTTTGTATCATCAGGATATGAAATATTTACAAGAAGAGTCTTCGACCCTTGAGTTGAAGCAAGAGGTTCCAAAAAATGAGCAGATCATTAAAACTTTGATCGGTTTTTCGAATCAAAACGGCGGAAAGCTTGTCATTGGGGTAAGCAAAGATGGGACTATTGTCGGTGTCCCTGAGAAGGATATTTCAGAAATGCAGGAATATCTTCACAAAGCTGTTTATGAGGCCTCTGCACCTCCGATTATCCCTCTCATTTATACGCAAACCATCGGTGATAAAACTGTATTGATGATCGAAGTGTCTTCAGGAACAAATAAACCCTATTATAGAAAATCAGAAGGACTTGATCAGGGGACTTATGTCCGGCTTGGACGAAGCACTCTAAAGGCAAATGCTGACCTTATTGAAGAATTGAAATGGCAGTCGCGAGGAAAATCTTTTGATATGATGCCGGTGTATCAATCTTCAGAAGCAGATCTCGACTTGGCAAAAATTAAACAGTTTTTAGCTTCTCGGAAACAAGGGGGTGTAGAAGAGGTTACTCAACGTCTGCTATCTTCTTATTATCTAGTCGTTCAAGAACACTCCGTTCAATATGCCACAAATGCGGGACTTCTTCTTTTTGGTAAACATCCTCAACATTTTCTTTCAGAGGCTTTTATCATCTGTTCTCATTTTAAAGGCACTGAAGGCAGAGAATCGATTGCTTCCATTGATTGTACAGGAACTTTATTTGAACAATTTGAAACAGCCTTTCATTTCATTGCTAGTCGTCTATCCCATTCTTTTAAGATCGAAGGACCGCGTCGAACAGAACTTTTAGAAATACCTCCCGAGGCGATCCGCGAAGCTCTTTTGAATGCGATTGTCCATCGTAATTATCATCTGAATAGTTCCATTAAAATTGCCATTTACGACAATCGGATTGAATTTTTCAGTCCAGGGACGATCCCAGGACCTATTGATTTGCAAAATCTACAATCTGGATTAAGCTTCATTCGTAATGTTGCCATTTGCAAAGTGTTTAGGGAAGCTGGATATATTGAAAAACTAGGTTCTGGATTTCCAACAATTTTGAATAGCTATGAGAAACGAGGGCTTAAAACTCCTTTGTTAATGGAAACGGAAGCGTTTGTAAAATGCATTCTGCCCAGAGAGAAAAGTAGTTCATTTTCGGATGAGTTAGAGCCTATTTTAAGGCTTTTCGAATCAGCGGCTGAAATTACTATCTCCGATGTTATGCGTGTTTTCAATATTTCTCGAGCGACAGCAGGACGAAAATTGAATCAACTAGTCGAAAAAAAGCAGCTGCAAAAAGTCGGCAGTGGTCGAGCTGTCCGCTACATCAGAGTAGGGTGACTAGTTGGTATTAAATCCTCTAAAAAGAAAAAAATGTCATCAGAGAAGCGGTTTTAACAACATAGCCTTTTGCTAAACTAGATAAGTTGAGCAGAGTCAGAAAATTTTCGTGACATTGTCACGACAATTGGGATGGTAAAAAAATTAAATAGCGCGAATTTTTTCCATTCCTATGTCTACTAATTCATCAATAGTTTTGCTAATAGACTTATGCATTGCTTTTGCCACCTTTGCAACATTGTAATGCCGTTCGCATGTAGTTCTGTAAGAAATGTTTCCTTTGAATTCTGTTTTTTTGATTGGCTCTGGAACTGTTTCGCCATTTTTCAAGTAGAGCTTAACAGCTGCTTCTATTGCCTCTTTAATGTCTTCAAACCCCTCTTCTAAGGTTTCCGCATCTGTACAGATACCAGGAAGCTCGTTAACCCTGATGATGAAATATTTGTGTCCCTTAACAGTCTCTGATTCGACTGTATACGTCCAATCAAGATTCAAATAGTATTTTAAGTCTTTTTTAGTAGTCATGATCTATCAAAACCTCCTTCAAGTCTCTAAGTTGATATGGCAAAAGTTGTGGCCTTCGCTTAATCGATACGTTCTTGCTATATCCATTCTTTCGAAATACATGATGAGATCCAGTAATTTCAACCTTAAATCCTAGTTTCAGAAGTACAGCTTCTGCTTCTTCGTAAGAAATCAACCTGCCTGCTAAGATCTTTTCTATTAACTTTTGCCACTTGCTCATGTCAATATGATATCACAAGTGATATCAAAAAAACAAGTCGATTTCTAAATGATTGTAAATCAATAGGATGTTCTGAAAAAAACTATGTAGGGGCAATTTACGAATCCCCCCGAAAACGAAACGAAATTTGCTTCAAAAAAACCGAAAATCGACAGGACCTTAGTTACGCAAGAGGTCTAGTAATAATCTCTGCCAAAGACTCTTCCATGTCATTGATTAGATCCGAGGCGTTTCTATCAGTGTTTACTTGGAAAGCAACAGAGAAACCATACTTCGGGTAATAGCGCATGCTAGAAACATATCCAGGGAGTGCTCCATAATGTCCCCATTGATCACCTAGAGGGCTTTTTTGAATAACGACGCCAGCGCCGTAGCGAATATTCGACCCATCATCACTTATTGGGACTGCTTGGAGTAACTCTCTTAGATAATCAGACTCCATGGCATTTCCCTCATAGAGAAGCTTTGCCCATACAGCAAGGTCGTGCGAAGTGCTGATTAGGCCTCCTCCAGTCCATTCCAGAAGGGGATTCCAAACTAGCAATCCTGATTGATCCAGTGTTTTTATAGGAAGTCCGAATGGATTATCTGGGCTTGTATAACCTGCGATGAGCCCCGGAAGATTTGGGCGATCGGAAGGAGCTGTCATGTCTAGTTTTAGAGGTTTTAAAAATCGCTGTTTCACCACTTCGTAGTACTCGTTTCCAGTAGCAGCTTCAATGACAAGTCCCAATAAAATATATCCAGTATCTGTATAACTCCAACCTCGTCCTGCTTCAAACAATGCGGGTTGATCTAAAATACACTCGATCAGCGATTCTGGTGAAAAAAAATCACCCTCTTGGATTTTTTTGAAAAACTGATTTTGCAAAAATTTGGGAGAGTATACATGGTTAGGTAAGCCTGAACTATGGGTTAGCAAATGCCGTAGGGTGATTGTTTCATGATTGGCTAAACGAGCATACCAGCTGCGCTTGCAAAGCCAGGAAGAAAGGGGGGCATCAAGATGGATAAGACCGTCTCTTGCCAAGCCGACAACGCTCGCTCCAACAAAAGTTTTTCCAATACTAGCAGCAAGCATCCTCGATTTTCTTGTTATAGGGGCGTTCGTTTCTGTATCTGCTATTCCGCTTGCAGCCTCTACTATCGTTCCATCTGATAAGACGCAGGCACATGTAGCTCCTGGAAAACTAAGCTTTTGTCGCAAACGATCGAGTTCCTGTTGCAAGGATTGATTTAAGAGAGAGCTTTGAGATCCTCCAGCTGATTGAAAATCCGATAATCTCATAGCTAGACCGAAGGGCTAAAGAAAAAATCTTTGTCATAAGAAATGATAGCGACAGTCATGACGCACAAAAGAACTGTCGCAATGCATTTGGTAGGCTGCTTTGTCCTAAGAATCATCGAGGAGAAATTGGCTACGGCATGGAAGAGAACGATCGCAGGGATGCTCCGAGCTGTCTTGTAATAAATCCAGTTCATTAAGAATCCAAAGACAATGCAACTCACGAAAAAATTGATGACGTAAACGATTCCCATGTTCCAAAGTTCGTTCTGATAATACCCCTTAACAAAAAATGCAGGTAAATGCCATGCGGCCCAAAGAAAGCCAAAAAGCATGGATGTATTGAAGAGATTGAAATAGGCCTTGAGACTATCTACTCCATATCCTCTCCAGCCGATCTCTTCGATGAGTGGGGCTAGGATCAAAGGGATGACTATGCCTAAAATGGCCCATCCTTTCATCACGCTCATCTCTTTTGTTAGGGAAAATTGCTCGGCGCTGCAGCCAAAAAATAAGGATATCCAGGTTGCCAAACAAATAACGCAAGGCATCAAGAGCAGAATGAATAGGAAGTGGGAAGCATTCATTTTGAAGAGCAACAACCGATGCCAAAAATCTGAGATCAGCATCCCATCGTTTGAAGTATAAATCATTACCAAGGCGGTTATGCATGGTACACTTAATCCGAAGAACATAAGGGGCAAAAGAAACTTTTTTAGATGTTCGTTGTTACTTAAATAGACTGCAACAGGACAGAGAAGTAGAGCTGCGAACATGACGATAGAATAAAACCAGGTCGGATGGTAAATGGATGAGGGTAACATGATTAATCTCTTTTATGGGTATGTATCAATAGAAAACTGAGAGCTCCTTTTGGAGCATTTAATTGATTTTCGATCAGGCTGGGGATGGCTTGCATACGACGTTCTAGATCTTCTGGGGTCCAGGGGTGACAGCCAACATCTGTGACAAATTGAATCCCTGCCAGCAGAATTTCGGCGCATTCTAAGGGATGCTCAACTCGAAAAACGCCCTCTTCGCATCCCTGAGAAATCACATGGGCATAAAGTGGCGATAATTTCGAGAGGGTGATGGCCAAAAGACGCGCATGCATTTCCCTATTATCTAAGCGATGTAAGGCATCTACGAGAGTATCTGTTGAAGGGGAAGCTATTTTTCTAACAGTTACCAGTATTTGCATTTTTTCAAGCGCAGTTCCTTTGCATTGATTCAATGACTTTTCAATAGTACTTACATATTCAGCCACCATGTCTTCCACTACTGCCTCTAATAACTCTTCTTTGGACTTGAAATAGTGGTAAGTTGTTCCCTTAGCAATTTGCAGCTTTGTCATCATATCTTGCATGGTCGTATTCTCATAGCCTTGGCTAAGAAATAAAGACCGGGCTGCAGATACAATCTCACGCCTTCGCTCTTCGGGTTTTTTTACGATTCTAACCATAAAACCTCTTCGTAATGATTTAGATGATAGGGAATGACCGACTATCAGTCAATAGATGGTTTTATGAAATATTTTCTTGTCCATTTCTGTTTGCCTCGACTTAAATGAATTTTATGTCTATTCTTGCTGCCTGCAAGAAAGGTCAACGTGTAGAGAGGTATCTATGATTATAGGACAACTAAACTGTTTAAAAGGTTATTTTACACAAAGCCAAAAAGAGCAAGATGTTTGTGCAGAAACAGCCTCTAAGGTCTTAAAAATATCCGGACTTATCTTAGGATTGGGGGGCGTATTAGCTGCTGCCTCTTTTGCGATCCCTTTGACGTTGAAAGGTGCGGTAGCTCTAAGTATGGCCGTATCTTGTGCAGCTTTTTTTGTTTTTTACCGTACGCACTCAATAAATAGTCCAGACAAACCCTCTTTGCCATCTGCTGATCCAGTTAAACAACCTGAGGACGTTTCCTTGCAGCCGAGCTCTTCAGTTAAGCTTTGTGCTAAGACGCCTATCAAAGAGTTGTGGGACCGGTTAGAGGAAAAAACTCGCTCCGAATTGGGAAAGATGACCTATGTGAATCTAGGAAACCGATGTCGTTTTGATGGGATAAAATGTCCTAAACATACAGCCATCTCCGTAGATGGGAATTACTTACATGCGAACTCAATCACCATTCCTGGATGCTCTCGCTTATTTGTCGCCTCGCAAGCTCCTCTCCCAGAAGATTGTGGGCTGTTTTGGCAGGCTGTTTTTGAACGGAACGCCGATATTATTGATTTAACAACCCCAGAAGATCGAAAGCATAAAGGCAAGGAACAAGTAACTAGCTATTATCCACAGTTTTCAGATCAGGCAAAAACGTATGGCCCTCTATCTGTTACAATAGAAAATAGAAATGATTCTGCTTGCTGTTACCAAGTCCGCCATCTTGAGACGGGTGAAGAAAAAAGAATTGTACGAAGTCACTCTTATCGTTGGAAGGATTTCGGTGCAGTTGCGCCCCTCGACTTAAAAGCATTTGTAGAGACTATCGATATTGTTGTCCCCAAGGGACGCGTCGCTTGGATCCACTGCAGGGCAGGAGTAGGGCGTACAGGGACTCTGATTGCAGCTTATTGCTTGCGAGAAAAATTCTGGCGCGGAGAGTTAAGTTTGGAAAATTTAGAAGAAGTCCTCATAGAGTGTATTGTGGAATTGAGACAGCAAAGAGGAAAATTCTTTGTTCAACAACCTGTTCAATTGGAGCTTTTACGCGAATACGGACGCTTGCTGCTGAGCTCTGAACTGTAGGAGCTTTTCATATATTTGCTGTCCGCGAATGGCTATCATGCCAAGATGTCCCGCAGCTTCAAGATCTCTTTCATTGTCGAATTCTTTCTGAAAGTTGTACATCGTAAGCAAAATTTGCACGTTCAGTAAGGCGATTGAAAGAGGGAGTCCCCCATGAAAGAATAGAGCTATAAGTAATAGATTTGATAGGCTTCTAGCGCAACTTTCCAAAGCTTCCTTGTATTCTTTTTTCTCTGTCTGCAGTTTTGCTTGAGAGGCATTTTTGATTAAATCCCGGCCGGTAGTCACAAGCATACCAGCGGGATGTGAAAAAATGGTTCCAGCTAGAGAAATAATAGAAATCGTTGTTTGCATTGTCTGATAAGCGACTTTCTGGTTATCGCTTTCATCTTGTAAACAGGTGATCAAAAGGTGCATGTCGGATGCTGTGCTAAGCGTCTTTAAACCAAGAGATAATGGGAAACGAAGTGTTTTGTTCATCATAATGAACGGCAGAGCCACTTTATAAACTCTTTCTGCTCGCTCCCAATTCGTCTGGTCAGCCCAGGTTTTTAGCTCTTTAACGCCTGAAAGTTCTTTATATTGTTTGTTTAGTTTGGTGTTTTCGATACTTAATGACATAACAATACTTTTTTGTTGTTTTCTTGTAATATTATAATCGATTTCGTGTTTTAAATAAACGGAATGATTTATTTAATCTCTGTGTGCAAAACTTTGTTTTGTTTAATATTAAAATGAATTTTTTAATCATAATGTTGTAAAGTAATAACTTTACGATTCATTAGAAAGTTGGCTTTGCTGCATGGAGATCTGTCCGCGCGGAGGAGCAAACGCGATAAGTTTCTTGTCGCCTAGATAATACTTGAGTGTTAGGTCGAAAGTGCGCTAGTATCTATGCGATTGTTAGAGAATATCTTCAAAATCGACACCCTCTTAGGATGAATAAAATGATTCAACCATTTTTGGATTTGGTAGGAAGTGATCCTGTTTTTGGGTATTGTGCTCTATTAGGCACAAGTCTTTTTGCCATTCAACTTATATTGAATTTTTTAATAGGAGATGTAGAGGGCGATGGAGTTTTGCAATTCAAATGGCTCTCGAAGCAGGCTCTCACTGGTTTTTTAATGATGTTTGGTTGGATAGGTCTGACCTGTAAAAAAGAATTTCAGGTTTCTATGCCGGTGACCATTTTATTTGCAGTCCTAGGCGGCATGGTAGCTGTTTTTCTGATCGGCTATCTTTTTGCGTTGGCAAAAAAACTAAAAAGCGAAGGATCTGTTTTTCGCTTGGAAGAGGCGATTGGCAAAGAGGCGACTGTTTATCAACGCATTCCGAAAGGGGGAAGCGGGAAAATTACGCTGTCTTTGCATGATCTTTCTTATGAAATCGATGCGATCTCTCAGTTAGCTGAAGAGATCCCGTCGTTTGCCCAGGTTCAAATTATCAATAAAGTGGATGACAAAACAGTTCTTGTTATCCTAAAATAGGTGTTTTTATGGATGTTAGTTATTTAAGTTCTACTGTTTTTTTGTTTTTACTTTTTATGCTTTCTACGGTTATTTTCCTTGCAAAGCTTTATCGAAGATGTGCATCGAATAAGATTCTTGTCGTTTACGGGCGAGTAAGTGGAAAAAAGACGGTCCAGTGCTATCACGGGGGAGGAACATTTGTTTGGCCTTTGATCCAAGGATCTGCTTTTCTAGATCTGACTCCGCGCAATATCCATATTCCTTTAAAAGGAGCTCTTTCCTACCAAAATATCCGGATTAATGTACCGAGTACATTTACAGTGGCGGTCGGTATTACTCCTGAGATCATGAACAATGCCGCTGTACGTCTATTGGATTTAGATCATAAAGGAATCGAATCGATGGCTACAGAGATCATTATCGGTCAGCTTCGATTAACTGTTGCCTCTTTGCGTATTGAAGAGATCAATCAGGACAGAGAGCGGTTTTTAGAGGCCATCAAGAAAAATATAGAACCTGAGCTACATAAAATTGGACTCACCCTTCTCAATGTGAATATCACAGATATTACAGATGAGTCTGAATACATCGAAAGCATTGGCAAAAAAGCTTCTGCGACTGCTGTGAATCAAGCAAAAATTGATGTGGCAGAGCAAGAAAAACAAGGGGATATTGGGAAGGCTCTGGCGGAGCGAGATCGCCGAGTTTCTGTGGCTTCTTTTCATGCTGAAGCAGTAAAAGGAGAAAATGAATCACAAGCGCAGATTGCTGCTACGAACGCGATTTTAGCTGAGAAGGAAGCTGAAGCGAGCCGGCGCAGTCAAATTACTATTCAACAGGCAGAGGCCGAAATCCAGCGCGCTCGAGCTCTTGCGCAAACACAGCTCCTCGAAGCAGAGCAAATCGTGCCGCAAGAGATCAACAAGAAAAAGATCCAAATTGAAGCGGAAGCGGAAGCTCAAAGGAATGTATTGATTGCTCGTGGAGAAGCTGAGGCGATTTTGGCCATTAAGCAGGCGGAAGCGGAAGGGATACAGAAGCTTTTAGATGCGAAAGCAAAAGGTTATGAAAGGCTCATGATGGCCTGCGGCAATGATGCTAAGAGCGCTTCAACAATGCTGCTGATTGAAAAGCTAGAAGAGATTGTCAAATTGCAAGTTGAGGCGATCAAGAATATTAAGATCGATAAGATCACTGTTTGGGACGGTGGTCATCAAGGAGCTGAGGCTGGGGTGAAAGGATCTTCTACTTCGAACTTCATTAGCCAGCTAGTGAAATCTTTGCCTGCTTTGCATGATGTAGCTTCTATGGCAGGCTTAGAGCTGCCTCAATACTTAGGAGTTGTCAAACAAGATCCTCTACACAAATAAGCTGAAGTATTTTGAGTGCGCCTCAGATTTTTGTTTTTGCTTGCGCTTTGTCTCTGGACAAGGCCTTTTGCTTCAGACAAAAAATCTGAGGAGCTTCCCATACGTATAAATAAGAGCTTGTTATGGCCGTCTCAACCCGTTCTTTAAATTCTCCAGATCCTGTTTTCCAAAAGTGGTCTAGCACGTCAATCATCGCTTCTAGCATTGTTGGATATAGCAATGGAGATAAGGATGTTCGGGAAATTTGTTGTTCGGAAGGGTTTTTAAAAAATCCAACGGATCATCTGATCTGTTTAATGGTGAGCCGGGGCATTGAAGGTGTCGAAGTCGAAGATAGTGCAATGGCCTTTGTGATGGGGAGTCTTCCTAAAGCAGTAGAGGAAATGACCAATCCTCGCTACTTGCTTCGATTTGCTGAAAGGCGCGTGAAAAATCATCAAAAGTCATCTAAGGTGATGGGTGTGTTCAAGAGAATCTTAGAAAGCGATGAGTACATCAGGCAATTAGAAAAAGCGTGGAATTCCTATGAAGAGAGAGTTTACTGCGATGCAGAAAAAAACACGCGGAGAGCTTTGAATGTTTTTCGAGAATTAAAGATTCTTGATGTGAAAAGTCCTAAAATACAGCAACAAGGCGAATAGGACTCTCTGTAGCTTCCTCTGCGCGTAAAGGCAAGGCGATGCCGTAGCTTCCTTGAGGCGGGAGGAGAGAGCAGTCCGCAATGTTTTCAATGATATATTTGTTGTTTGCAAGTAAGTGGTGATGTACAGGGTAAGTGGTGTCTAGGCAATCGGGCGAGAGTGTATCAATAGCAATCCCTGCAATGTTTCTAGAGACTAAATATTTGGCAGCGTCGGCAGAAAAAGCAGGAAAATGCATTTGTCCTCTGCTGTCTACGTTTCGATATTTTTTAGGATCTTGCCAGAAGCGATGCCACCCTGTGAATCCAATGACAAGAGCGTTTTCTGGGATAGATCCGTAGGTTTTTTCATATTCTTCCATATCGCTGACAGAGATTTCATAATCAGCATGAGCTTTTTGGGACACGTCAATGACATGGATGGGTGTAAAAAGAAGCTGTTTGAGAGGAATATCTGCGATGGATTTTCCTCCCTGAAATCGATGAGAGGCGGCGTCCATGTGGGTTCCTACGCCAGCGTGCATCTTGATTTGCTGGACTCGAAACATATCAGAATAATCTTTTTTGATCTCTAGACAAAACCCGCACGATCCGTTCCACGTGGGAACATTTGGAGAAAGCGGGTGAGTCAGATCAATATAATGCTTAAACAGCATCTGTGTTAAGAGGGCTTTTTTGTTTTTTAGTGTAGAAGGAAAGTAAGATGAATCCAACCGCTCCAACACATAATCCTATAGGAACTACCATAACACCATAAAAGAGGGCTGAAGGATTGTTAGGTCCTCCGGCAGCGTGGACGATGTTTCCGATGGTTGTGTGGAAGACATAACCAAAGATCACAATGATCATGTTGGCAATAGCCGTTGTTAGCCCAGAGATCTCTTCACGGACATAGGTAGAGGCTTTATAAATGGCAAGAATCTGGTATGCGCAGCACACGCCTATCATGGAGAAAAGAATCGTAATGCTGGTAGAGGAGAGCTGTCCCATAAGGAGGCCTGCAAAACTCATGATCATGACGATGGCAGCTCCAATAATGGTCAGCGGGTAGCTCTTTGTTTTTTCAGCAATAAAGTTTAAAATGGGAGAACCAAAACACATCCCAATAAAAATCACAGAAGGGAGGCTCGCTGCAAGATTTCCATCTATATGATGGAGCTGCTTTAAAAAAACAGTTCCCCAGACATCGGCGAATCCTTCTAAGGGACCTACCATAAAGCCTGCAAAGAGACAGGACAACACCACTTTGGGGTTCTTTATGATTTCCTTGACATTCGAAATGACGGAGGTTGTAGGAGCGCTCGTCATATGGGGGGTGATCCAGTAACTGAGAAGAGCTAGAGCGATGCCTAGAAAAACAAACAGATAAATGACTGCTTTGTATCCAAATTGATGGAGTAAATAATTGACAGGGCCTCCTCCATAGATGGCTCCAATCAGGCCGATCATGACGGAGAAGCTAAGGAGACGGGGAAATTGTTCTTCTTTAAAGGCCATGCGAATAATTTTAAAAACGCTTAAAATGGCAGCAGAAGAGCCTACTCCGATAAGGCATCTTCCAAGGACTGGATAGACCCATTGGGTCGCAAACAGTAAAGGTAATAATCCCAGGACGGTTAAAAAAATGCAGCCGCTCATGATTCTTTTTGGACCGTAGCGATCTAAGAGAATGCCAACCGGCAGGTGCACGAGCGAGTAACCGATATAGTAGACCCCTGAAAATTGACTAAAAGCTGCAGCATCAATATGGAACTGCTGCATGATGTCATTTAATAAAATATTTGGCATGACTCGGAGAACATATTGATAGGCGTAAAATACTGACGCAACGATCCATATAGCCCAAGTAACTGTCCGTGAAAGGGAAAATGAGTTGTTATTCATGCAAGCAATTATAAGGAAGTGGGGAAAAACTGGCAAAAGGATTTTTTCTGACTTCGATGAGAGAGCCTGTGCTGATTGGGTCTTTTAAGAGATTGATAATTGTTTTTGCCACTTCAAGGGGATCTAGTAGGGAGGCAGGGTCTTCTTGAGGGAAGTTTTTTCTTCTCATGGGCGAGTCTGTTCTTTGTGGGATGACTACATGAACTCTGAGCTCAGGTTTTTCTTCTGCCAGAGCTTGGGTAAAATTGACGACTGCGGCCTTTGCTGCGCTGTAGATCGCGTAGTTTTTTCGCCCCTTTGTGTAAGCAGAAGAGGCGAGGTTGATCACATGACCTCCTTCTTTTACCTGAGCATATTGGCAGGCAATGACAAGGCCTGTAAAATTAATTTGCAAAAGCTGCTCGATTTCTTCAATCCGATGGGTTTCTAGAGGTTTGACGAGCAAAGAGCCGGCGCAGTTAATGATCCCATCAATGGACCCAAGCTGTTTAAAAGCTTTCACAATAGAGGCGGGCTTCGTGAAATCCACTCCAGTCTTGCGAGACATAGGTATGCTGATAGCTCCCTCTTTTTCCAGTAAGTGGCAGACCGCGGATCCAATTCCTCCGAACCCTCCCAAAATGGCAAAGCGCTTATGTTCCAAAGAACAGTTTTGAGCTCTTGCGCTTTGAGTGCGAAGGCGAAGGAGCTGCTCTGCAAGGAAAAGATCAAGCTCTGTTGTGATTTTTATATTTTCCTCTTCTCCCAATACAACGCCTAGAGGTTTCCCTAAACGAAGTACGAGTTGGCAATCGTCCGAAGCATTGGTAATTCCAGCCTTCAGAGCTTTTTCGTGCGCTTCGACGATCAGATCATAGGCAAAAGATTGAGGGGTTTGTCCACGCATCCATTCTGCTCTTGGAGGGATAGATGCTACCCGAGCGCCATCAGGCACATGAACTAGGGTGTCGCTTGAAGGGATGCAGGTGTCTACAGCTTGTACACGTTGTACTTCTCGGAGATTCTCTTCGAGGATGCGGCGTGAAACAAAGGGTCTTACAGCGTCATGGATCATCACAAATTCTGGCGGCTGAAGAAAACTATTTAACCCTTTATAGGAGGATTCTTGCCGTGTTATTCCGCCGCTTACTACCCGGGTGTTAGAACCGACTTCTTTTTGGACGAGCTCAACCCAATCAGGATGGCAGACTAATAATAGTTCATCGATCCAGGGAAGTTGAGAAAAGGTTTCTAGCGTATGTAGGAAAAGTTTTTTGCCAGCCAAATGCTGAAACTGTTTGGGAAGAGGGCTTCCAAAGCGAGCTCCCTCTCCCCCCATTAATAAAATAGCTCCGACGCGCATGGAGTATAACCTTTAGATAGAATTGTAATTGTTTGAATGAAAAAGATCTATGTATTAAAGTCGTGTAATCTTCGACCATTTTTAATTGTTTTCGCCTGAATAGCTCAGTTGGTAGAGCAGCGCATTCGTAATGCGAAGGTCGCGGGTTCGATTCCTGTTTCAGGCATTCTGATTGTCAATGGTTTGTAGCGAAATACATCATCAGTGCAAATCAAAATGGTGCGGAAATGGTGTTGTAAGTTGCAAGAGATGACGGTGTCCTGCTGGTCTCCTTTAGTCTCCGCTTTCGTCTTTTCCCGATCCTTGCATGTCTAGAATGATATCGACTTCTGCGCAGACGCTCTTTCTCAGCTCTTGTGTGATTTCAAATAGATTTTTGATTTTGAGTAGTTTTTGAACGAGAGCGTCAAGGCTTCTCTCTGTTTGGATATTTTCAAGAACTGGTGCGTATTGATGGACTTCAGTCTTAAGCTTGTCTCGCGCTGTTTGAGCTGATCTCTGAGCAGATGATTCGTAATGAGAGGCAAAGGTATTTGGCTTCTTCGGATTGAGATTCGGTTTATGCGTTAGCATGCCGCTGCTTTTTTCGTTCCCAAGGAATAGGTGGAAAAATTTTATGAAAGCTGTTTGTATCTCTCTCTTTGCCGTAAGCTTCTCCGTCTCTCCAGTGGAACGGTGAGGAGTTATGATGGTTCCTGAGTTGTTGAGAATGTTGTTGCCGTTGCCTGTATTTAGAACTATGGCTGCTTTCTCTCCGCTAATAGAGCCCGTCTGAATTGTTGATGCATCCCCTTGTTGCGCTTTCGTAAAGGCTTTCTTTATTCGAGGAGCGAATTTTATCCCAAGTGGAATGCTAAGTCCTAGTGCGATCGTTCCTAAAGTAAAAGCAAGTGTCATGTCTAGCGCCATTCTTTTTGACTCCTTTTTGTTTTTTCTAACACCATTTTAGCACCATTTTGTGTATTAAAAAATTTACAGCCCCCACTTTACACATAGTATGATATATCTGCAACCTTCGCATTGCTTATGCTATGTTGTGATAAATTGTTGTTTTTTGTACTCTTTAGCTTTTAGTAAAAGAAGGGGTGCAAATGGCCTGGTATCAGAAGAGAAAAACAAAAGATGGTAAAGACCGAATTCGTGCCGTTGTACGAGTAAAGGGTTACAAAAGCGTTTCTGACACGCACTCTAACATGACGAAGGCTAAAAAGTGGGCCGAACGGATTGCAGCAGAAGTAGAGGATGGACGTTATTTCAAAACGGCCGAGGCAAAAAAGCATACTCTCAAAGAACTGATAGAACGTTACGAAAAAGGGCGTCAAGAAAAAATTAGAAGTGCCAAACAGGAATCTCAAATTAGGTGGTGGAAAGAGCACATTGGGCACTTGAGATTGTCTGATGTCACTTCTGCTGTGATTACAGAATGTCGAGAACAGCTTCAAGAAGAAATTACAGTCCGCAAAACGCAAAGATCGGCCGGCTCTGTAAGAAGACATTTGGCGGCGCTTTCTCATATTCTTTCTATTGCCCTCAATGAGTATGAGTGGATGGAAGAAAACCCAATGAAAAAAGTTACATCACCTCCAGAGCCTCGTGGAAGAGTACGATTTCTTTCCAAGGAAGATCAAGAGAGCTTGTTAGGTATATGCAGAAGGAGTGTAAATCCTTACTTGTACCCCATCGTGTTGCTTGCCCTCTCTACAGGAATGCGTAAGGGAGAAATTGAGAATCTAAGATGGACAAATATTGATTTGTGGCTAAAGGAAAATGAAGGTAGGGTCATTCTGGAAGAGACTAAAAATGGAGAAAGGCGAGCCGTTCCTATTATGCATGTCGCTCTGAAGTTCTTAAGGGATTGGGAAAAGAAACGGCGTATCGATACAACGTTGCTTTTTCCAGGCTCAGACCCATCCAAGCCAATTGATATTCGCTTTCCCTGGGAAAAGGCTTTGGTAATTTCTGGATTGAAAGATTTCCGATTTCATGACTTAAGGCATACGGCTGCCAGCAATTTTGCAGCAAGTGGGATGTCTTTATTGGAAATCGCTGCGGCATTGGGGCACAAGACCATCGCCATGGTCAAACGCTATGCCCATCTTTGCGACTCTTCCATTGCTGAGGCTGTTGGAAGATCTAACGAAAGATTTTTTGGTGAAGGTTAATGCCAAGCGAGAATATTCCAAATACAGCGAGAACTGCAATTCTCGATCCATATGGGATCTCGGTATCTTTTCCAGGCTTTGATTTCCCTTATTGGGAGCAACTATTGATTCGTGAATGGCTAGTTGATGATTCTGAGCGCGGAGATTTCTTGCAGTCGGATGCGTGGAATTTATGGGAAGCTGTGTTTTGGCATGTTTTCAAGAAGCCTCCCTGCTCTGTATTCAATCCTGATGACCCCTCGAGTTTTATCATGAAGGCAAGTACATTAATCCGAAAGCTTGAGATGGATTGCCAGACTCTTTTGAATCAGTTTGAGGATTTGTTGAGAATTCATAATAAATCTATTCGAGCGATTGCCGCTGGCAAGCTAGAGGCGACTATTGTGGCGCAGAGAGAATATGTTATCCCAAAGGATTTCATCGCTTGGGAGGATGCGAATAAATTGAAGGAGGAGAATTGCATAGCTTCTCTAAAGTCACTACGCTCTAAAGCATTACAAAAACTCACTGAATTTCGGCGATCTGATGTAGGGCGAGAGCTTAGCATTAACGAGTGTCTTGATGAGCAAGTAATCTGTGTAGAGATATTTAAGCGTACTTCAAAAAATCCACAATCCAGCCATGCGGTTAGAAAATATCTGACAGAGTTGATTAATAAAGAATGCCCGGATCTTGCTGTCAAAAGAGGCCGCCCTCCTGCGAAGAAAAAATCCTGCGAAAAATCCTGAAGCTGTATTTTTCTTCGATTCATCAGGAATTTCAGCATTGCAGTAAAAATGCTTTTCTGTTGTGTTTCTCAGTCCTTGTCAGTATTTAGTTGTTATTTGTTTTTATTTGATATCATTAAATATTGACAGCGGCAATTGATTGTTCGTTGTCATTATGAATAACTTTTTAATGAGGCAGGTAATGACGGAAATAAAAGCGGTCGCAGAGCCAAAATATCTAACCATTAAGCAATGGGTAGCAGCCTATGGCTTCATACCTGAAGGGGGAATTAGACATCTAATTTTCTCAAACGATGCTTTTGATAAAAAAGTGGTGAAGAGGATCGGATCAAAAATTCTTCTCGATGTCCATGCATTTTATGAGTTCATTGAGGAGCAAAATCAAAAGACGGGAGGCAGGAAATAAATGCATATTGAGATAGAATATCCTGTTCGCACCCTTTTTTCATTGCTCATTTGGGCGGCACAAAATTGGCACACTAGGCTGGAGAGTGAATGGGTGCACTGGGAAGAAAGGGTGGGGCGTTTTTTACGCGAACTGATCGCTTACCTAAAGCAAGAGGAGAGCTCTGGGAGCACTCCTCGCTAGACTAATGAACTCTGGATCTGTGGGGTGGGCGCCCTGCAGATCCGATAATAAAAGGACAGACTAATACTATGAATATTATCAATCTCAATCAGACAACACAAGAGGAGATTTCTCCTCAGAACGAGATGCTTCAATCTATCAAACGTTCTGAAGAAATCGAGGCAGAGTTTAGAGCCAATTATGGGCGAGCTACCTCTTTTTCTCCAATTCCTTTACAGAGAGAAGTAGCGCAAAGCAAGCCATTCCCTTTTGATGCTTTGGGAGATGTGCTTGGAAGTGCAGCGAAAAAAATTCATGAAGTTATCCAAGCGCCGGATGCCATTTGCGGACAGAGCGTATTGGCCGTTGCCGCTTTGGCAGCCCAAGCTCACGCAGATGTATCCATAGATGGGCGTGCCATGCCTATTTCTTTGTATTTTCTGACGATAGCAGAATCAGGCGAAAGGAAGAGTGCTGCGGATAATATAGCGCTCAAGCCTGTGCACGATTGGCAAAAAATGCTTGTAGGGGGGCTCAAGGAAGAAAAGCAGTCTTATAAGATTAAAAAAAGTGTTTGGGAAAAAAAATACCAAGAAATTTTGCAAAAGAAAAGTACGAATCGGGAAGAGGAGCTTTGTTTATTGGGAAAAGAGCCAGAGGCTCCAAGAGAAGCGATCATTCTTGTCGAAGAGCCAACATACGAGGGATTGGTCAAGCTTTTGGCTATCGGGCAGCTGAGTGAAGGGATGTTTTCTGATGAAGGCGGGAGAATGTTTGGTGGACATGGAATGAATCAGGATAATTTATTGAAAACAGCTTGTGGTCTCTCTTCTCTTTGGGATGGAAAGCCGATAAGTCGTGTCCGCAGCGGAGAAGATAGTATTGTCCTTTATGGAAGGCGATTTTCTTCTCATTTGATGATCCAAGAAGTTGTTCTAGAACAAATTCTATCAAATAAAATTTTGACAGGACAGGGATTGCTTGCTCGATGTTTGATGGTATTTCCTGGATCTACAGCAGGTAAGCGACCTTATAAAGAAGTCGATCTCGCTCAGGAATTGCAAATAGTGAGATATTGGAGTTGCATTAATAAGCTGTTGGATCGTCCAGACATGGATTCGGAGAAAAATTTTCAGCAATCTGAATTGAAGCCCAGGAAGTTAGAATTGACGCCTGACGCGAAAAGGCTCTGGATGAGTTTTCACAACGAGTTAGATCGTTCTATGGGAGACGGTCAAAAATATCAGCCAATTCGCAGGCACGTCAGTAAAGCTGCTGAGCAGGCTCTTCGAATCGCAGGTGTTTTCTGTGTCATTGACAATGTCGATGCTTCAGAGGTCGATATATTTTGCCTGGAAAGGGCAATTATTTTGACGTCTTACTACGTAGATGAAATTTTAAGAATTCACGGGATGAGCATATCGAATCCTGATCTGCTGCTTGCTCAACAAGTCATGGATTGGCTTAAGAAAATCCCTAAAAAAATTATTACTTTATCTGACGTGTATCAATACGGCCCTCCATCTGTTCGCAATGCCAAAAAGGCGCGAGGAGTGATGACTGTTCTTGAAGAGCATTATCAAGTGCAAAGAATTGGTCCCGTTGAAGTTGATGGGAAGGTTGTGAAGGAAGCTTGGGTGCTGAATGGCTGCTAATTTTGCTAATCTGCTAATTGCAAATGTAGATGATTGCCGATTAGGTGTTTGTAAGTTTTTGCGTTTTGCTAATCTTGTGCTAAAGATTGCTAAAGAGATTCAGGTTGGCTGTCGATTAGCAATTTTTAGCAAAGGTTTAGCGTTAGCCGTTTTTCGTTAACGCGTTTAATTTAAGCGAGGTAGGTGTTGTGTTAGCAAGATTAGCAAGTTTAGCAGAGGTGATGAATGATTGTTGAGCTTGTTTCAGAATTTGGGCTGTCTCCAAAACGAGTGGCTTCGACCAATGGGGGTGAGTACGCTTCTTCTTGTCCGGCATGCGGAGGAAATGATCGATTTAGAATATGGGCTATGCAAGATCGATATTGGTGTCGTCGCTGTGACGCGAAAGGAGATGCGATTCAATTTTGTCGAGATTTTCTAGGTATGGATTATCATTCGGCATGCGAGAAATTGGGGAGGGAGGCTAAAACAGTTCATGTTCCCGGAAGAGTTGCTTCCTCAACGTTTCTTCCTCAAATCGCCCGTTTGCCTCCTCTGGAATGGCAATGCAAAGCTAAAAATTTCGTATTGAATTGCCGTCAAAATCTTATAAAGGATCAGGGTGCCATTCAGCTGCTAAAAGATAGAGGAATTTCCTTGGAAGTGATGGCAGATTTTTCTTTAGGATGGAATTCTGTCGATCAATTTCTTTCGTTAACCGAATGGGGGTTGCCTGAAGAATTTCATGAAAATGGAAAGGCGAGAAAATTGTGGATTCCTAAGGGGATAGTCGTTCCTACTACGTCTAAGGAAGTGGTAACAAAGCTTAAGGTTCGTCGGGATGAATGGAAACAAGGAGATCGGCTTCCAAAATATGTCGAAATTTCTGGAAGTATGAAATGTCCTTCAATTTATGGGGAAAACCATGCAAAGACATCTGTGCTTTTGGAGTCTGAATTGGATGCCATGCTTGTGCAGCAATTTGCTGGAGATCTCTGTACCTGTATCGCGGTTGGAGGAGCGGGTAAAAAACCCGATTTGGAGTCTGATCAGTTGCTTAGGAAATATTCTCTTCTGTTATTTGCGCTCGATTTTGACGAGGCGGGCAAGAAAGCTTATCAGTTTTGGCGATCTAACTATTCTAATCTAAAAGCTTGGCCTGTTCCTCTCGAAAAGAGTCCTGGCAATGCTTATCTTGCTGGAGTAAATCTTAGACAGTGGATCTTGGATGGACTTCAAAGGTACGCTTCGTAGGCTGAAATAGATGAAAACGTTGATTTCCTGCTTTATTTTAACTGTAGCAGAAAGGTTTTTCTCAAGAGGTTAACGTTTGTGAATCTCTTGGTTTGCCGGCGTTGGCAAAACGATGCAGGTTTGTTGGCTCTCTAAAAAACGCTTCCAGAACACGTTTTTAAGGTCTGTTTTAGGCGATATTCTTGTCTAGGCGAATAGAAACGCATAAGTAAACGAATTGAAAGAAAACAGCTTGAGAACTTGTCTTGGAGGAAGTTCTCTATGAGGCGGCTAAAACAAGTCTGAGTGATTTCCTGTTCTGGCAAAGAAGCTGAACAATTTGAATCTAGGTGTAAAATAATCTTTTTGCTAACTATCAACTCAAACAACACAAGGAATTTATGCAGAAACCGCACCCGATAGCATGCCGATTGTTTGATATTAGATCTCGAGGATTAGTTCGGCCTTTAACTGAAAAAGAAAAGAAGACAATTGAGAAACTTC
>JAUXXF010000021.1 GCA_030681135.1 Chlamydiales bacterium | reverse complement strand
TCCCGAACTCAGCAGTTAAGCCCCTCGTCGCCGATGGTACTGTGCACAAGAGCACGGGAGAGTAGGTAGCCGCCAGGTTTTCTTTTCACCCTTAGTAGGAGCAATCTTACTAAGGGTTTTTTTTTGTTTATCGATTTTTCTGATCTATTTTTGTTAGCCGTGCAATTTTTGTCTGCACAGTATTGCACACTTAAATTTCACTATCGGCAAAGACGAATTGTGTGTCTTGTATTCGAATTAGAAGTGATTGAAAACTCGCATTGTCCGTGGTAGCCATTTTGAATTTTCAAGAAATATATTTGTCGTATTCAGTTGGTTATAAGCAATTTATGTTAGGTGTGCAATTTTTTGCTGCACAGTATTGCACAGCTGTGCTCTTTGGAAGTTCAAATGAATGCAAGGATTTTGGCCTCATCGGCTTTTGGCTCTTTACATGAAGTTGGCGATTTTTCTAGAAAGTGGGATAGCCTTATTTCTTCAGCTCGAGAATGGCTTAAAATAGTGGAAAAAGACTGGATTACAGCTAATAAACAGGTATGGTCATCTTATCCTCGTAATCGCCGCTATGGCATTGTACGTAATTCTCTTGTTAGAGAATTGCTTCCAGATATTTATCGGATCGATCAGGAATTGGGTAAAGCAAAAACAAAAAAAATTATCATGCTCGTCGAACAGGGGGATGTTAGGGATCATCATCATGAAATTGTTTCTTCCATGACTGCGAATGATTATTTTGAATATTGTAAAATTGCATATATCTCAGGACAAAGAAAAGATGACGATGTTGATGGAAATTTGTCAGGACGCCAGATGTATGAACGATACGCAGATGGTAGAGATGAAGGTCTGTTAAAAATAGCAGAAAACTCTAAAGAGGAATTTGCGGACTGGATTGATGGTAAGCATCCCAAAAGAACAATAGGTGGACACCCATGGGAGATTAAGCGTGGAGGGAATACCACGCATATAGATCTTTCTGTGTCTCGCTATGCCTATGCCAAAGACGGTTTTGTTGTGCAGCTTCGCGGCCCTTCAATCAGTAGGTTAAAGGAAACGATATCCATGTTTTTGGGTATTCATGAGGCAGGATTACCTATTACGATTGATGATCCTCAGGGTATTCGAAAAAGATTGTTAGGACAAGATAATATCGGAATTGTGCCATGTTTTGACTCTTTACATAGAGCTAATCAACATTTCCACGAAGATGATTCAGTATATGATGTCATGCATTATGATGACCTTGGAAAAAACAAAAGTCGAATTAAACCTTTTATTACCTGGGAACCTCTACCTCTACTTCGCTCTTAATATATACTGCGCCCGGTCAGTTTTTTTGAATTTTGGTGAGCATCTTTTTTGCTCCAGCGCATTGCTCCCTCTTGCAAACTCTCTGAGTTTGCGGCGAGCTCCGAGAGCACTACTGGAGCTGAAAAATCTGCTGGCAAAATTCACAAAACCTGATCGGACGCAGTATATCTTGGCTAGTTTTTTGTTGCTGCTTCTAGCTTTGCTCTTTGTTGGAATGTTAAGATCGTTCTATTTACCAAGCATTCTCTTGCTTGTTGTCTTCCGATTTCGATAAATTGGGCCGCTTCTAGGCTGGCTCGTTTAAAATCAGTAGTGTTGAGGTTGGTTTGTAAAGAAACAAGATTTGTCCCTAAAGTAAGGGTGTTTTTGAGGTTTCCTAATTCTGCTTGTCTATGCTTAGAATGTTTTCCCATTCTCCGAGGAACGACTAACCCGCGTACAAGATAATCTGCAACCCAGCCCTTAACTCCTAGTAGACCTGGCATAGCAGGGTTATCTCGATTGAATACAGATGCTTTGAATCCTTCATTTTTTTGCGCTTCAAACACAAAAGTTACAGTCATTAATCTAGTCTGTTCTAGGTGATGTTGCCCATCATCTTCGGAAAGTCCTTGTAAGCGGGATTGTTCGATGTTCTTCATAGGTACATTGCTAAGCCATCCTGCATCGATAAATTCAAGCTCTTGTGTACCAGGAGGTAAATATTGATCTGCCCCGGGAAATTTTTCTTTAGGAATCCTTACATTTTCAAATACCAAAGGTATACTGGCCGAAGCCCGACAGGCGAGTGCAATATCAAGATGAGGACAAGTTTCTGCGTTAAAGATAAAAGCTTTTTCAGAGTATGTTCCATCAGAGTTTATTAGCGTTCCTGTAATAGAGAGCTCTTTAAAATGTTCAGGAGAAATTTTTCTCAGCACTTCCAACATCTGAAAGGTGATGTTAATTTTTTTAGGATCTGTTTCTTTCAGATTGCTTTGAAGATCTTGAAATACAGAAAGTTCCGAGCTAAGTAGGTGTTTGCATCTTTCGTGAATACGCTTTTCATCGATTTCATGTAATCTATTTTGAATATTTGTTCGGAGTTGTAAGCGGATCATTTCAGTAAGGGCGTTCCCTTTTTTGCCGAAATTCCTTTCAGGGTCCACTACAGCGTTAATATCAAGAATAGAGGCTGCTTCGAGTTCATGAAGACCTATCCCTGTAGCTGTGTAAGCTGCGGTAATAGCTCCTACAGAAGAACCTGTCACATGAACTAAATTTTCTCTAAAGAATTTATCCTCTTTTAAAAATGTTTCCAACACTCCAAAGTATATAATTCCTTTTGCTCCTCCACCGGAAAATACAAGATGGCGAATAGGATAAGGGGTGAGAGCTTGAGAATTTAAGGCAGAAAGCTCGCTGGGGGCTGCAGAAGAAAATGAGCTAGCTTCTTCTTTCCTCAAGTCTTTATAGGTTTTTTTTTCTGCCATGAATATTGTTTGTTGAGCGAGAGTACAGAAAGAGGAAGTTGCTTGATAAAGACCAATGGCGTGTCCTGTAAGTAGCATAATGGGGTAGGCTATTGCCATGATGCTTCCCACGGTTAAAGTGATTGCAGATATTTTTAAATATTGACGGGAAGTTTCATGACAAAGCGCTGGAATGGCAAAAAGAGTCATTCCGGCAAGGCCTACGATGATCTGGGCTAATGATCCAATTTCTCCAAGTGGAGCTGCGATGATTCCGATGAATGGTTTGTTTGCCAATGAAGGCATAGGAGTGCCAGGATCTTCGGGATCGTAAGAGGACACCAGCTCTGCTGCCAATGTCTTATGAATATCTCCACCTAGGGAGCGATTGACCATTTGCGTGAAATTTATACTTATTTTAATCGGCATAATGTGTTTTTTTCAGTTTTTGATGATCAATTTTCGTTTAATTGTTAATTTTTATCCAGAGAAAACATGCCAAAACCGATTCGAAAATTGTTCTTTGCTTATAATTTTTTTTGAGTAAATGCAGGGGGGTGTTTTTCTCCAGATTTTTATAAAAAGTAAAAGGTTTCTTTGCATCCGACTATTTTACGATATACCGTATTTTATTTGTAGGTAAGTTGTTTATAATGAGTTGTTTGTATTTCCTGGAAGGGATTGTTCCTTTTTGAAAGGAAGGGATTAGAAAAGAGGGGATTGATTTATCTGCAATTTATCTGCATAATGATATGCAGATAAATTGCAGATAAAATGCAGATAAAATTTTCACCTTACTATCAGATTACTTTAAAAATTTCTTCGGATCTACTTCGTATTGAAAGGGTTAAAGAAAAAATACCTCATCTTCCTTTAACTCCTTCGGTACTTGCATCGCTGCGAGAAACTGCCCGGCTTATGACCACTCATTACTCGACGATGATTGAGGGGAACCTTCTGGAGCCTGACGAAGTAAGACAAGTCATTAACGAGGAAGTGCATCTTGCAGGGCGCGAGAGAGACGAAAATGAAGTTAAAGGATATTACTCGGCGCTTCGACTAGTGGAAGAGTGGGCTATAAAAAGAAAAATTATTACTGAACAGAATATTCAAACCCTGCATGCTCACGTCATGAGAAATGGACGAGCTAAAGTAAGTCCAACGCTTTATCGAGATGGACAAAATGTCATTCGAGATGCCAGGACAAAAAAAATCGTCTATATGCCGCCTGAAGCAAAGGATGTCCCTGTTTTGATGAAAAGTTTAGTTGCTTGGATTTCGGAGCAGCGTGCAGAAATTCCTGCTCCTATCTTGGCAGCGATAGCTCATTACCAATTTGCTACAATCCATCCTTACTATGATGGGAATGGGAGAACGGCTCGTCTTCTCACTACTTTGATTTTGCATATGAAAGGATATGATCTAAAGGGGCTGTATTCTTTGGAAGAATATTATGCAAAGTATCTCGCCGAATATTACGAGGCGATCAGTATTGGACCTTCTCATAATTATTATTTAGGAAGAGCTGAGGCTGATATCACAAAATGGGTTGAGTATTTTGTGGAAGGGATGGCCAGCTCCTTTGAAGCCGTATTAAAGAAAATGACCATGGCTCAAAAAGAAGGTAAGCGAGATCATTCAAAACAGCTTCGCGCGTTGGATCCTAGACAAAGAAGAGCTCTTGAGCTTTTTCAAAAGTTCGAGATCATTACTTCGCGTCAAATCAGTGAGTTGTTCAATTTCAAGCTGAGAACAGGCGCCTTGCTTTGTCAAACCTGGGTTGAAGAGGGTTTTTTAGAAATCGTCGATCCCTCTAATAAAAAACGAACTTATCGGCTGTGTAAAAAGTATGCGCTCTTGTTATAATAACCAATTATGAAAAAGATCTTGAACCCCTGTCCCTGCAAAGCAGATCAAGAATATGATGTTTGCTGTAGGCCCTTTCATGAGGGGACGGCCGCGAAGAGTCCAGAGCAGCTTATGCGCTCAAGGTACTGTGCCTATGTGTTAAATCTGCCAGATTACATTATAGCGACGACTCATCCGGCAAGCTCTCAATATTCAGAAGATAAATTTTCTTGGAGACGAAATATTGCGCAGTTTTCAAAGAACTCCGTATTTCAGCGTTTAGAGATTTTGGATGTGAAAGAACAAAAGACTCTGGCGACGGTGACTTTCACAGTGCACATGTCTCAAAAAGGACAAGATGCCACATTTACTGAGAAAAGCTATTTTGAGAAAATTCAAGGTCGTTGGTTTTATCGAGGGGGGCAGTTAGTTGAAGGACATGCTCCTCATTTAGTGACTACAGGACAATTGAGACTCTTGCCATTGGCTTATTATGGCGATCCTATTTTACGAAAAAAAGCAGAGGCTATTGGGGAGATCACAGAGGGTATTCAAAAGCTCGTAGAAGAGATGATCGAAACGATGGACGCCTCTGATGGAATTGGCTTGGCGGCTCCTCAGGTGCATCATTCTATTCGGTTATTTGTCATCCGAAAACCAATAGAGACTTCCTCTGGCAATCTTGAGCTTGGAGAAGTGAAGGTGTTTATTAATCCAAAACTCTCTTTGCCTAGTGAAGAGACTTGGAAAGCGTCGGAAGGATGTCTTTCCATTCCTACTTTGCGCTCCCTTGTAGAGCGCCCTAAAGAGATTAGCGTCGAGTATACGCGTCTTGATGGGTCTGTCGCTGTTGAAAAAGTGACTGGCTGGGAGGCGAGAGTCATCATGCATGAGAATGATCATATCGATGGGATCTTGTTCATTGATCACTTAAGCCCTAAAGAAAAGGCGCAATTAGCTCCCTTTTTACAGCGCCTTGAGGAAAGAATCCATGATATGAGAGCTTTGTAAGGTTTGAAAAAGATCTTAATCGTGAAGATCGGAGCTTTAGGCGATGTTGTCATGGCCTCGCCCCTTCTTTTGGCTATTAAACGTAAGTATCCTTTAGCATCAATCACCTGGATTGTTGGTTCTATTGCGGAACCTCTTTTGAGGGCCAGCACCCTTGTTGAAGAGCTTCTAGTGGTGGATGAAGAGAAGCTGTTTAAGGGATCAATTTTTCAGAAACTAGTTATATTAACTTCTCTTTGGTGCAGGTTAGCTTTTCGTCGATTTGATCTTTGTCTTATCGCTCACTCAGATCCACGATACCGGGTGTTGGCGCTGCCCATTCGTTGCCGGGAGCGCCGGTTTTGGTCGCGAAAAGAGGCTCGTCCTATTCCTGGACGTTATCATGCTGAGGAGTACATTCGTTTATGGACCCAGTCTGATGAAGCGTCTTTGCCAGAGATCTCTTTTCCTTCTTTGAGTCTACCTTCTTTGCAAACGCTAAAACATGCTTATCAAGATCTCCCTTGGGTAGTTGTGGCTCCCGGTGGAGCAAAAAACCCCTTGGCTGACGACTCTCTGAGGCGTTGGCCTATTGGCTTTTATGTTGAGCTTCTCAAACAGCTATCGACATTGCCGATCCATCTTTTTGTTACGGGAGCTTTTCACGATCTTTGGGTAAGACCGTATTTGAAAGATGTCTCTTGTATAGACCTGATCGGCGAGCTTGATGTCTTGGGGCTTCTTTCTCTATTGCAAGAAAGTAAGCTTCTCGTCACCCACGACAGTGGGCCACTTCATTTGGCAAAAATGGTGCGCTGTCCCGTCATTGCTCTTTTTGGGCCGACGCAGCCAGAGGAAAAAGTGGGGATCCAAGAGGATGTCCACGTTCTTTGGAAGGGGAGAGAGTTTTCTTGCAGCCCTTGTTATGACGGGAAGTGCTACGCTCCTTGCCAGCGCAACCGGTGTCTTGAGGCGATTTCTCCCCAAGAGGTGTTCGAAAAGGCTCTTTTATTATTATCAGAATAAAAGTTTGTTTACAAAATATGCACTTGTTTTTATGAGGAAGATGACAGTGAAATCTTTATTTGAGGAGTTAGTATATGCACCAACAACATCACATTCTTAATATGATTGCAAAAGTGTTATTGATTATAGGGGGGATAAATTGGGGTTTAGTAGGTCTTTTTCAATTTAATCTCGTAGGCGCCATTTTTGGTGAAATGCACGCCATTACCCGTATTATTTATATCTTGGTAGGTTTAGCTGCAATCTATAAGGTTGTTTGCTGGTCTAAATGCAATAAGAAGCGATAAATCAACACATTACCTTTCCGCGCTTTCAACTGAAATGGGCGCGGAAGGTGCGTTCGCTGCTTGTGCTTTTACAATGTATCCTTGGCGGAGCTCTGCGCTGTAGACGATCCAGAGGCCGCAAGAAACAATCGCTGTCGAAATGAAGATGACTGGCGATGGCGCGGTACCGATGAATAGCCACTCGAGGAGAGAGGCAAAAATCGGGCTAAGCAGTCCCATAAAAGAAACGAATGTGGCTGTGAATTTTTTGAGCATCAGACCATAGAGATTATAGCAGAGAATGTTAGAGATCAGGGTCATCATCAAAATGCCTTGAGTAAAAGCTGGCCAGTCCGTTGAGGCGATCGGTGTCGGATTCCAGGGGTCGACCAAATAGGAATGGCCAAGAGCAATGATCCCACCAATAAGCATCCCAAATCCATTAGCGACGAGTGGAGACACTGAGTCTTTTACAAGAACACGCAGTAAAATCCATCCATACGATGTACATAAAGCGGCTCCCATCATGGCAAGTTCTGGCCAAGAGAGGAAAGAAAAGCCGGAAATGAGCTGCTCTGAACCTTTTTGTAAAGCTAGGACGGGGATAAATCCGATAAATCCAATGGCCATGCCGATCCATTTGCGAAGGTTCATTTTTTCATTGAAGTGGAGGTAGGAGAAAAGAGCGGCAAAGAAAGGGCAAAGACTATAGATAAAACAAGTTTTAGCGGCGGAAAGATGCTGTAAGCTCCAAAACTCGAGGGCATTTGTTAAATACATCCCGAATAGAGCAAAAAGGCTTAGCGCAAATAGTTGTTTGAGGTTGAGCAGTAGAGATTTGCGGTTTCGTAAAAATAAAAACCCGAGAAGAAGTCCGGCTGCTAAAAGCATTCGGGCTCCCGTCAAAAACAGGGGGGGAGAGATGTCTAAAGCAATTTTCCCGAGCGAAAATACACTAGACCAGGTCGCGTACATCAAAATAACAATAAAAATATGCATAATAAAACCGTTATTAATTAATAAAGGAGAGTAACAAGAATAAAGGAATGAGTCAAGTCTTTTAATTGAAAAGATTTTAGTTTATAGCTCGTTGGCCCGGAGCTGTGCAAAAAATTCATTGGCCATAGCTCCGGAAATGGAGGAGTTGATTTGTATGGTGAAGTTAGCATTCTCGTGATCAAAGGGTTTTATCCAACGGCCGAACGTATTGTCTTTAAAAGGAGATGATACGGCGTGGAGAATTGAGTCTGTAAGTTCTGATAGAAGATCTCTCGGTATATCGTTCGGACCTACTTTTTCTATAAAAGATAAAATTGCTTTATGGTGAACTGGGGTTCGACCTTGTCCGCTTTTAATGAGAATAATAACTCGTCCTTCGGGGGTTGAAGCTCTTGTAATAGGTTCTAACTTCTCCCAATCTAATCTGCTAATGGCATTACAAATTTTTTCATCAGATTTTGGAAGGAGGTGGGTCTGTGGAAGGTCTTCAAAGGCCTCTTTTCCTCCCACGATCGTATAAAAGGCTTCGACCAAAGGATCTTTTACATAGAGATGAGAATAGAGAGTTTGGGCAGCAAAGGAAGCTCCAAGAAGGGTTACAGGCCAAAAGAAGATGGTAGCGCTGACCTTGAAAGCGATTAAGGCAGCGAAGGCAGCTGCTGCTACCGCTCGGATGATAGCAATATTTTTAGGCAAGTGGGTTCTGATGTCTTGAGAAGCGGAGAATGGCTGGTCGGTAAAGGGATACTTAGCGGAAAATTGATCTGCGGGGGTCCCGTAGACTACAAAAGACATGAATTTCTCCATTTTTAAAGAAAGGAGTTTATCCTGAGGTAGTGTTTTTTGCAAGTTCAAAATGTCTCGACAATTTTCTAGGGTTAATTTTCATAATTTGATAAACTTTTTCCAAAAAAGGGTTGCTATGTTCGGATTGTCGAATCTTTTAGAGACAGATATTCAATTTTTCCCATCAAGAGACGATTGCGTCCAGAATTATGAAAAACTGCCATGGATTCAAAAGGTCATTACATTTTTTGAATCTTTGGGAAATCAGCTTATTTGTAAGGTCGGCCTTCTCTTTCAACCCTCCATAGAGCCATTGACAAATCCTGATTCGATTGACCTTTCCAAAAAAAAATTGATCGTCTGTATTCATGGCGTTTATGGAAGCCCTTCTGAATTAAAAACCCTTGTCCACGAACTGCAAGCAAAAGATCCTTCTCAAGAGTCGACAATTTTTGTTCCCCGCGTACTAGCCAGAGGGGCAGATCCCTTAGATCAGATGGCGTCAGAGATTTTTGCATCGATCCAAAAATGGGCTCTTGAGGGACCTTCAGGGAAAGAATTAGTCCTTGTGGGGGTATCCAATGGAGCGCGGATTTCTCGAGCTATTGAGACGCGGCTGATAAAGGAAACTAGAGCGAATATTGAGCGGCTGAGAGTCGTTTCCGTTGTAGGGGCTCGGCGAGGCTCTTCTCTTGTAAATCTTGCCAATTATTTGGGGCTTTCTTGGGCCATATCAAAGCCTCTTTCAGAAGAAATGCCCAAAAATTCAAATCGGAATGAGGCGTTGGATCAGCAGTGGAAGCAATGGATCGGTCAGTTAGGGGGGCTCAAATGCGATTTTACCTTCCTTGCTTCTCCCTATGATGCGCATGTTCCCGATAGAGACTCTTCCTTGCCGCCTATTTCAGAAGGCCACATTCCAGTCCGTTATGGATTTGTGATGAAGCATGGACATTTTACAGCTGTAGATGGAGCTGCAAAAACAATTGCAAATCTGATTTTTGGTAGGTAGACTATCAGTCGATAAAATCATGAACGAAGCTCTCTTTTTTACTCACATCCTAGTTGTATTAGGCTTTATTTTACTTGCCTATCGAATGGGGTCAGCTGCGCTGACGGCTCTGATTGTACTCCTCGGTGTGCTGGCTAATGTCTTTGTGGTCAAACAGATGACCTTATTTCATTGGACAGTCACGTGCAGCGATGTCTTTGCCATCGGGAGCATTTTAGGGATGAACCTATTACAAGAAAGCTGGGGCAAGGAGACTGTGTCTAAGGCGATTCGGATTTCGCTTGTTTGTCTGCTGTTTTTTGCTCTGATGGCTCAAGTTCATTTGCTCTACACTCCGAGCTCAGTAGACCGGACGCAAGAGGCTTTTTCGACAATTCTTTCTTCATCGCCTCGCATTATTCTGGCATCAATAGCAGTCTATTACCTGGTGCAGCAAATTGATATGCGCTTTTTTGGATTTCTACAAAAAATCTGTGCGCAAAAATTCCTTCCTCTTCGCTTGCTCCTTTCTCTTCTGATTTCCCAGGGGATCGATACAGTATTATTTAGCTTTTTAGGATTGTATGGCCTAGTGGAATCGATCGTTGATGTGATTGTGATGAGTTACCTTGTCAAATGTGTGATTATTGCGTCGAGCTCCACTTTTGTGGCTGCAGCACGCCGTTTGGTAGGTCCATCATGAGCCCTTTTCGCTTCGAGATTCTTCATCGTTCCACAAAGTCCCGAGCGCGAGTAGGCCGCATTTATACTCCTCATGGGATCATTGATACGCCGAATTTTGTAGCTGTGGGGACTAATGGCACGTTGAAGGCCATTGATAACCGAATGGTTGATTCGATCGGGCTTCAGCTGATGTTTTGCAATACGTATCATTTACTCGTGCAACCAGGCACAGATGTGATTCGCAGAGCTGGGGGCCTCCATAAATTCATGAATCGGCAAATGCCGATCATTACCGATTCGGGGGGATTTCAGGTGTTTTCTCTAGCTTATGGTTCTGTTGCTAGTGAACTCAAAAGCGCTGGATTGAAAAAACAAGACGGGCTTGTCCTAAAAATCAATGAAGATGGGGTGTTATTCCGTTCTTATCGAGATGGTAGTAAGATTTTACTGACCCCTGAAAGCTCTGTGCAAGCGCAAAAAGCCTTGGGAGCGGACATTATCATTCCATTCGATGAGTTGCCTCCTTATCATATCGATCCCAAGCGTTTAAAAGACTCTCTCGATCGGACCCACCGTTGGGAAAAGCGCTCTTTAGACGAGCACCTTAAAAACCCTCAAGATCAAGCCATGTATGCTGTCGTGCATGGAGGAGTCGATGCTGAGCTGCGAAAATTAAGCGTCGAGTGTTTAGCGCGCCACCCGTTTGATGGATTTGCCATCGGGGGCAGTGTGGGCAAAACAAAAGCTGAAATGGTTTGTATGCTGGAGTCAACACTTCCTTGTTTGCCTGAAGAGAAACCGAATCACCTCCTTGGCATTGGCGATCTTGAGTCTCTCAAGCAGTGCATCCCTATTGGCATCGATACATTTGACAGTTCTTATCCTACCCGGGCAGCCCGCCACGGACTTCTCCTTACAAAAGAGGGGGGGATCAAAGTCTCCAAGGCGGAACATGCGAATTGCTTCGGTCCTATCGAACATGAGTGTAGCTGCTTTACCTGCCGGCAGTTTACGTTGGCGTATTTGCACCACTTATTTAAAGCAAATGAACTGACCGCCTATACGCTCGCCAGCGTCCATAATCTCCATTTCATGGTGACACTTATGCAGCGCTATCGCGAAGCTATTCTAGAAGATGCTCTTTAAAACTCAAATGCAGCGGCTTCCACTCGGATAAATCTCTAACGCATTCCTAGAGACAACAATTTTATGTTCCGGATCAAACGTGACGTTTTGCAAGCCAAACACATCGCGGATCTCATCCACATAAGTATGGATATCTCGATTGCTTTGGTATCCGCTTGAAGTTTCTTTTCCTATCTCAGTCATATCTCCCGGCCATACTTTAAAAATAGCCAGACCGCCAGTTTTTAACATAGTTTGGCAGAGTTTGATGTGCTCGTGCCTTGCTTTGTCGTCACTGATCACGTTAAGAACGCTAAAAGAAACAACTCCGTTAAAGGGCTGCACTCTCGTACGCTCAATCACTTTACGGTTATGCTCAGCATCTCTTTTGTAAGGATCGTATACGCTGCAGTCTATAAGATATTTCTGAGCTACATACGCGCTATTTGTATCATAAGCTCCTCCTCCCACATCGACAATTCTTCCGCTTAAGGCGTATCTTTCACAAACATCATCGTAAGCGCCGAAGCCTTCGGTTGAATCGATCTCTTGACCATTCCATGAATGTCCTTGTACATTGTCTCCTACCCAAGGTATTTGCTTATTGATGAGTAAATACATCTTCTTTCTCTCCCTTTTTTATCTACTACAATTGTAGTATTTTTAGGCGCGAAAGTGCTGTATTAAATATTACGCTTGTAGTAGTTTGTGTTAAAAAAACTCGTTTTTACATCAGGCAACTCAATAGAATCAGAGAACCTGCTGCCAGAGCGAAAAAAGCCCGGCTGAGTAGATTTTTCTGAAGAGGGGTTGCTAATGGGTCTAAAGTCATTTGCAGGCGGACCAATAAGGAGTTGGCCTTTGCTGCAAAGGTGCAAAAAGCTGCTGGTTTGTTATGAGCTCTACTCCCTGCGATTTTTACTAATACCGAAGCCAGGGCCGTGTGATCGAGATGGTAGCGCCTGATGCTGGCATCGGCTGACATTTCTTGATCTTGATCAACTCTCTTGAGCCACCACTTTGTCGGTACCCACCAATACAAAGTAGATTGGATCTCGCAAAAGAGTTTGAGGATAGGATCTTTCCAACGCAAGTGTTCCAATTCATGGGAGACAACTGCTTCAAATTCATCTTGAGAGAGTTGTTTTGTTAAATTCTTTGGGATAATGATCGTTCTCAAGTAAGCGGCCATGGGGGAGTGAATTTTATCGGACACGAAAATCTTCACCTTCTGCTTTTGCAGAGCGCTATAGAGGCTCTTATTTTCAATTCTTCTTTGACAGACATCTCCTTGCTTGATCAACGCATGAAGGATGCGATGAAACGATAAAATTTGGAAAATTTTTCGGGTGAAGAGGACGGCGGAAAAAGTGCTGAAAACGACAAAAAATGTGGTCAATAGCGAATCGGGCATCTGGGATGCTAAATGTCTCGACCATGCGATCTGGTGGTGTGTTAAATAGTTTTTGAGTTCGGGCGCAAAATGGAGAAAGAGCTTTTGGATGCAGCTTTCACAGTGGAGGGGATTGAGTAAGTTGCCTGTACTCAATTTACTGAGGAAAAAATCAACAGCAAGGCTGAACATAGGAAAAAGTCTCAGGATAGACCTTGCACGATGTTTTTTGATACGGAATAGTGTGATGGCGATCTCGACGAGAAAAGCGCCAAAGAAAAAGGCGAGAGAAGTGCTAATCAAAAAAGAAATCAGCCAAAATGGATTGCCGTTCACTTCTTTTTCTTCGCTTTCACTCTCTCGAGTGTCTTTTCCATTTCAAGGACATCTTCATCGGTGAGATCTTCGGCTGATTCGAGGAGATAGCTGACCATAGCAGAAGTCTTGACGCCGAAAAGTTTTTGTTTGAACTTTTCAAAAAGGGAAGGAGTGTTTTTTTGAGCTATGGTCCAATATTCATATTGAAGGCCGGCCTTTTCGCGAGCGAGCTGCTTTTTTTCCGTCAGACGATTCATAACCGTCATGATGGTGTTATAATTATCATTTCCACCAAGAGCGCGATGGACCTCTTTAATCGTCATCCTCTCTTGGGATTTTAAAATATTTAATACCTGCAGCTCCAAGTCTCCAAAAGCTCGTTTAGCCATAATGCTCCTCTTTTTTTCTTCCAGAATACTACAAGCGTAGTTTTCTTGGGAATAAAAAAGCATCGAGATGGAAGTTCAATGAAAGATTAACATGAGGTGGAGGGGGAGAGTGGGTAAATTTTTTACTTTCGCAAGTTTTGTGACTTCCAATAGGTATATGATCAGTTGATTTTTATCTGATCTTTCCGAGTATGATGAAAAATATTAATTTTCTTTGAAAGGAAGGGTCACATGAAACCATTAAAACGAATTGCTGTTACTGGAAGTGCAGGGCAGATCGCCTATAGTTTATTATTTCGATTGGCTCACGGCGACCTGTTAGGGCCCGATCAACCGATAGCCTTGCATTTATTGGATGTCCCAGAAGGCGTTCAAGCAATGAAGGGAGTCGTCATGGAATTAAATGACTGCGTGTTTCCTTTATTGAAAGAGGTGAAGATTGGGTCTGATCCAGAAGAGATCTTTGGAGGAGTCGATTTGGCTTTTTTGGTAGGAGCTAAACCTAGAGGGCCGGGGATGGAGAGGAAAGATCTGCTCGCTGATAATGGGAAGATTTTCGTCGAGCAAGGAAAAGCTCTGAATCGAGCAGCTTCCAAAGATGTTCGAGTCATCGTAGTAGGAAATCCCTGTAATACAAACTGCCTGATTGCAATGCATCATGCTCCATCAATTGCTCCTCATCAGTTTCATGCGATGACCCGTTTAGATCAAAACCGAGCCGTATTTCAGCTGGCAGATAAGGCTAAAGTGGGGATTGAAGAGGTTTCGCAGGTGGCTATTTGGGGAAATCACTCTTCTACGCAGGTGCCTGATTTTTCTCACGCCCGGATTCGGAATAAACCTGTTTTAGAATGGATCTCTGATCGAAAATGGCTAGAAACTTCTTTTATCCAGATGATTCAAAAAAGGGGAGCTGAGGTGATTGCAGCTAGAGGTAAATCTTCAGCAGCTTCTGCGGCGAATGCGGCGATTGATTCGATGCGTTCTTTGTGGGTTAAGACAGATTGGTTTTCAGCAGGCATTTACTCTGCAGGAAATCCGTATGGAGTCAAAGAGGATCTTGTCTTTTCCTTTCCTTGTAGGTCCACAGGACATGGGGATGTGGAAATCATTTCTGGTATTTCCTTGGATCAGTTCTTGCAAGAAAAAATAGCAATCACGCAAAAGGAGTTAGAAGAGGAGCGAGACTTGGTTAAACACCTCCTCAAAGGAACGTAGCGTGAGAGAAGGGGTTATTTTTGAAATTACTAAAGAACATTTGGAAACGGGAATGCGAGGGTTTCCTGTAGGTTATTGCGTGACTTCTTATGTAGATCCTTACAAAGGGCTGACCTATGTAGGGAAACCCATTACAGAAATTCAGCAGCAACACCCACTAGAAGTGATCTATTTACTCTATCATGGACAGCCTGGAACTGGCGCGCAGGTAAAAATGTTTGAGGAGATGCTCAGGAAAAGAGCTAAGTGCAAACCTCAAACCCTTAAAACAATTGAATCGCTCCCTCGAAAGGGGCATCCGATGGATGCCTTCGCAGCGGCTCTCTTGATTGCCGGAATGGAAGAAGGAGTGGACAATTATCGGGAAGATTGTTTGCAAGTCATCGCAAAATTGCCCCAGATTGCAGCGTGTTTGATCAACTATTTAGCAGGTTGGGGGCCTACGCCTGAGCCTAAACCAGAGCTCGGATATATAGAAAACTTTGTCCACATGCTACAGATGCCTGGGAAAAAAACATCTCAGCTGCTGGATGTCATGCGCTTATTTAACGTGCTTCATTATGACCATGATGGAGGAAACTTATCCACGTTTGTAGGTAAAGCTGTAGCTTCTAGTCAAGAGCCGATGTGGGGTTCTCTCGCTGCGGCCATGACAGGGTTGGCAGGTCCGAGACATGGTAGAGCTAATCAAGATTGTCTTGAGTTTGTACAGAGTATTTTGAGTGATCTGGGAGAAAAAGCGACAGCTCAAGATATGCAAAAACTCATTCGGCATAAATTGGCCAATCATGAGCTTCTCTTTGGTTTTGGCCATGCGGTGCTTCGGGTCGAGGATCCTCGAGCGACGATTTTTTATGATTATGCTGAAAGTCATTTCCCTCAAAATCCTCTCGTAAAAATGGCTCTTCTTCTTCGAAAAGAAGGTTCTTTGATCTTGAAAGAAAATCCTAAAATCTCCGATCCTTATCCCAATGTCGATGCGATTTCAGGAACTGTATTGATGGCTGCGGGATTTACTTATCCCCAGTTTTTTACGGTTCTCTTTGGACTGTCCCGCTGCGTTGGCATTGCCATTCAAATTGTGTATGAAAGACTCGAGGCAAGAGAGGGAAAAGGGACTCCTCTTATTCGCCCGTTGTATCTTTATAGAGTGAGGAATCCTTCTCGATGAAAGAAAAATATCCGCCGATCGAGCCATACAATACAGGCTTTTTAACTGTATCGGGAGGCCATGAGCTCTACTGGGAAGAAAGTGGAAATCCTGAAGGAAAGCCCGTTATTTTTCTTCATGGAGGGCCGGGTGGTGGCACAGATCCTGGAAATCGCTCGTTTTTTGATCCAACGCTTTATCGAATCATCTTGATGGATCAAAGAGGCTGCGGAAAAAGCCGCCCTTACGCCTCACTTCATGAAAATACGACCTGGCATCTTGTAGCAGATATTGAAGCGTTAAAAAACTCGCTTCAGATTGAAAAGTGGGTGGTGTTTGGGGGATCTTGGGGCAGCACGCTGGCTTTGGCGTATGCTGAGACGCATCCTGAATCTGTCTTAGCTTTAATCCTTCGGGGGATTTTTCTTTGCAGACCCTTTGAGCTGCGGTGGTTTTATCAATTCGGCGCCCATTTTATTTTTCCTGATCGATGGGAACGTTTTTTAGCTCCTATTCCTTCAGAGGAGAGGGATGATCTCATTCAAGCCTATTACCGGAGGCTCACTTCTGAAGATGCTCATGTGCGCAAAAAAGCGGCGCTTGCCTGGTCTGCTTGGGAAGGGGAAGCCTTAAAACTTTTGCCAGATCCTTCTTTATTCAAAGAATTTACTGAAGAGCATCACGCTGACGCAATTGCCAGGATTGAATGTCACTATTTTGTCCACCGAGCGTTTTTCGAGACGGATCATTGGCTGCTTGAGCATGTAGATCGGATTCAGCATATCCCAGGTGTGATCGTCCATGGACGCTATGATATGATCTGTCCAATTATTAGTGCGTGGGAGCTTCATAAAGCTTGGCCTAAATCACAGCTCCAGATTATCCCTAATGCCGCTCATTCTGCAAGCGAACCTGGCATCACGGATGCGCTTATTCGGGCAACAGATCGCTTTGCTCACGTAGTGGAATGAATCACTCACCTTATACCAACTATCAGAAATAATTTGCAGTTTGGCTTGCGTGAAAGCTGTCGATAAATCGAATAGAGAAAAGGGGGTAGTATCAAGGTAATACAATCCACTTTACGATCTTCGATTTTCGGCGCTTTGACGCAGCCCAAAAGCCTCTCTGTGTGCGTAAGGTGAGTGAATCACTTTCTTGAAAGACGTTCCGGTTCAGAAACGATTTGCATGAAAAACCAGAGCATGGAATTGAAAAAAGGGATTAAGAGAGAAGTTCCTGAAATGAGGTAGATGATCCGATCCTCCAAGGAAACGCTTTGAGCAATAAACAGGTCGGAGATTTTTCCATGAATCGCTCTTCTGATTCGCTCGATCCCTTCAAGATAGGGCTCAATGATGTAGGTTTTCACCCAAATGCGAGAGGGGACTAGCTCGGAGATGAAGGATGTTCTAGGAGCATTGAATGAAACAGCTGACATAATGCCTTTTTGCTAGAGCAATAGTACAAAAAATTCTGTTAAAAGGCAATCGCTTGTGTTTTGTTTTCGGGGCGCGTATAATCCGCCTGCATGACTTGGGCAGATTTAGAACAATCGTTTAATCGAGCTTTTTTGCGGTGTTTTTCTTGGCAAAAGATGCTTTTGCTGTTTCCGGCTCTTTTGCTGTGCGGGATTTTGGTGGTTTTTTGTCAGGCTCTCTATGGGAGCGCCGGCGAGTGGATAGGGATGAGTTTGGTGTTTTTGCCCATTTTGCTCTCTACGGCGATTTTGCTCTCGGTGGGAGTCTTGATCATTCGAATGTACCGATACGAGATCAAACAGCTTCCTCTTAGCCTAAAAAAACTTTTGATTGGTTCTTTAAACACTGTCCTTAGCTGCTCTTATCTCTCTATTCCTTCGATCTTGTTGTATTTGGTTTTTTGGGTGGCCTTGGGGATTTTTTTTCTGATTAAGGAGCTTCCTGGAATTGGCCATTTGTTGAACACGATCTTGATATTCGTTCCGTTTCTCCTCATTTTTGCATCCATTTTGCTTTGTTTGTTGAATGCATTGCTTCTTTTTTTTGTAACGCCAGCTGTATCGATGCCCTCTATAAAAAGGATCCGCTTGGCAAAAGAGGTTTTGTCTCTTTTTCAACAAAGTCCTTTTACGAGTATCTGTTTATTGTTGATTGGGCTTCTTCCTCTAGCTCTGGTTGCTTTGATATTAATATGGGCGGGCTCTTTGACTCATGTCCATTTTATGCAAGGAGTGAGTTGGAAGATTTCTTTGCAGTGGTTTTTTATGATGATTCCGTTTGCTGCAATCCTTACGCCTCCCATGATTTTTTTCTTTAATTTCTCTTTTGAAGCCCATCGCTTACGAGGCAAATCGTGAAAGTGGCCATTGCGGGAGCAGGTCTTGCAGGGCTCGGTCTGGCGTGGCATTTGCTTCAGCATCCCAACGTTTCTGTTACAGTATTCGATCCTCGAGGAATAGGAGGAGGCGCTTCAGGGGTGTCTACAGGACTTCTTCATCCGTTTCCAGGACGGTTTGCCTTACGCTCTTGGCAGGCAGATGAGGGGATGAGCTCTACCATAGAACTCTTAGCGAAGGTAGAAGAGCACTGTGGGCGTGAGGTGGCTCGCCCGGGTGGAATTTTGCGTTTTGCTTTGACAGAAGAGCAGCGGCGCAGTTTTCTCTCATGCACTGAATTTGGCTGCCATTGGTGGCCGGCAGAAAAAGTTAAAGAGATGATCCCAGACGCAGTTGATGCTCCTGCTCTTTGGATCCCTCAGGGAATGACGGTCTATGCGAGACCTTATATGGAAGGCCTTTGGCAGCTTTGCGAGGCTAGGGGGGCTGTGTTGAAGCGAGAGCCGTTTTCTGGAGGAGAAACCTTTGATCGAATTGTTCTTGCCATGGGATCGGAAACTCCTCAAACAATTACCGCCTCTCTGGACGTTCCCTTAAATACCACAAGAGGACAAGCTCTTTTATGCAGATGGCTTGCCCCTCCTCCTTTTGCTCTACTCTCCCAAGGACATTTGACGTTTAGCGAAATTCCAGATCAGTGTCTGGTAGGCTCTACTTATGAAGATCCTAACACTCCTCAAGATGTGAACAGGGCCTATGCCCTTCGAGAAAAAATTGGTCAGTTTTATCCTCCCGCGAAAGAATTTGAGATACTTCGAGTTCAAATGGGGTATCGGATTGCGAGACAAAATGGCTATAGACCTATTATTTCACAAATTGATCCAAAAACGTGGGTGTTCTTTGGCCTGGGGTCTAGAGGACTTTTATATCACTCTTTGTTGGGTCAATCTTTGGCGATGAAAATCATTTGATTGCCTTTAGCTGAGATGAGATATGTTTTTGGGGTTTCGGGATGATCCAATTTTTCCTGAGTGAGTGGATTTTCAACATATTGGTGAATAACCCGTCGTAAAGAACAAGAGCCCATTTCGGGAATATAGCCGCGATCGATAAGAACTTTGCGAGCTAGGTCGTCTATAGAAACTTCGATTTGGATTTTCGAGAGGTCGGTTTTACATATTTTAAATTCTGTATTGAATAACGCTTCTACCCTGTTCATCGTGTGGCCTCGTTTTTTGCGCTCTAATTATAGAGTGGAATGCACATGTAGTCAATTGGATTGGGGCTCCGCCCCAAACCCCGCTAAAGGACTGCGTCTTTTAGAATCCTATTTGTTTTTTATTTTTCTGAAGCAAAGCCTAGAGGCTTTGCCTCAGAAAAATAGGATTCCATAAGGACGAAGTCCTTTGGCGGGGTTTGGGGCAGAGCCCCAATATTAGTACTGCTTGTTTATAAATCGATCCGATGAATTTTTCGCTGGTTGTAGAGATATCCTGCAAGCAAACAAAGCAGCGCTAGTCCCCATACAGTGGCATTAGGGATGGTAACGTGTTCAATGGGAGCTTGAGGAGGACGGCCCCATCTAGGTCCTGGAGGCCAGAAAATTAAGCTAGCGCCTCCACGAAGATTATCCTGCGGGACAAAACCGAATTGCCGGCTATCTCCACTCATGGCGTGGTTGTCTCCGAGGACGAGATACATATTTTCAGGAAGGGTAAGTCCATATCGTTGAATAAACTCGACGTCAATTTTTCCTTCTTTGAGAGGGGCTCCCGCATCATCAAAAGGAGTATAAGGACGGACCGATGTGGACATGGATTGTTTTTGGTATTCCCTTTTCAAAAATACAAGGAGTTCTGGGTCTCCTTTTTGAAAGATGGGAGCTCCTAGTAGATAAAGATTTTGATCGCGGAAATAGGCATAGCGGGACGGAAAGCGATGCGGAATGTTGGAGCTTGGAAGAAAACTCGTGTCAAATTCAATGCCTAAATTATAGAGAAGATAAACTCTTTGTGGATCGGTGCTATAAAGAGGATGTGAGCGGGGCAGCTCTTTTGTCATGCCTCCCCAAAGAACTTCGTAGGCTACTCCATCTTGGATCTCATAGGTTCCGTCTGGCACGTCGGGTAGACGAGGTAAATAGGGTAAGTAGTTGGGATTGTTGAGCGATGAGCCAAGGCGATGGGCGATTCCCTCCTTCACAATGAATCTGCCTGTAATGAGGTGAGATGCAATGAGATCGATTTTTTCTTGCGAGAGAGGAATGATGGAATGGCTCAAATGCAGCCCGGGACGGCTCCTGCCATATTCATCGCGTATGAGCGAGGCCCCTTCCAAAGAAGGATGATGGGTCAGCTCGAGGTATAAAACTGCATTGGGATTGTCTGCATAGTTTGGGAAAAGCTCTTTTGCTTCTGCCTGTTTTAGTAACCGAGTCATGGCATAATTTTTAAAGCCCCAAAGATCTCCAAAATGTTTCACAGGAGCCTTGTGAGGCTGTGGAAGCATTTCTCCTTTGACTGTACCAATCGAATTGATCTCTAATTTTGCCACGGGTTCATTCATCTGGTAGATGATCGTTGTTGGAAATACGCCTTGCAAAGATTTTTCAGGGGTTTTGGCGTGTCCCTCAAATCGAATAAAGGGAATATATTCGAGCTTTTGCATCCATTCAGGATCTCTCAGTTCCGTGATTTCCTCTGCGCTTCCGTTGATGGCATAGATTTGACCACCATAAAAATAAACGGTATCTCCTGGTTTTGCGATCATCCGTTTGATGAATTGTTTTTTGCCAGGAAAGAGGTAAAAATAGGTCGTATTGGCATCGGGGACATCGAGATTTTCACTCGTAAGGATGACGACCTCGCCTCTTGTAACAAGAGAAGGATCGAAATAAAAATGAGAGGCTTGCAGAGGAATATTGATTCCATAATCTGTTTTTGAAGCCAAAATAAAATCACCTTCTTTAAAAGTGGGGCGCATTGATCCTGAAGGAATGGTGTAAAGCTCGAACCACATCGAACGAATCACAATGGCTGCAAGAAGAGCAAAAGCAATAGCGGCTGCAGTATCACGAATTCGGTCCCATGCGGTTTTTGGCATCCATTGATGGACAAGTTGATCGAGCTGGTGGGCCAGCGTATTCGCTAAAATAGCTTCTTTTTGCAAAATGGCTTTTTGTAAAGAGAGGAGTAGTGATTGGAGTTTTTCTTTTTGGGAATGTTCTAGATAAGCTGCCTTGCGTCGATAGAGGCGATAGGCATGATGAAGGACTTTTTTACATTTTTTGAGTGTATAATAGTTGGAGATTTTTTTTTTCACTGCAGCCTGCCCTATGCAAAAGATCTGTTTGAGGGGCTAGTGTAAAAGGTTGTGAAAAATTTGTCGATAAAAGCTTTTTTTGGAAAATTCTTAGAAGTATATACCTTCTTGTTCTAGAGCTTCTTTTCTATATGTCGCCAGAAAATCTTGACGTTTTTCTTCCCTTTTTTGAGCTCCTTTTGCAATTGCATTTCTTTCGAGCTCATTGATTGTTTCGAGAGTCGGTTGAAGTTCTTCATTAATCCGCAAGACGGTATTTTCTAGTAGCTGTAAATTCTTAAGCGTTTCTTCTTCGGAATCCTCCTTCAATGTTTGTATAGCTTCTCCATGTTCTCTTAAGATCATTGCAGCTTCTATTGGCAGTTGAGTAATTTGCTGTCTCACTTCATTAAATGTTGGACGTTTTATTTTTTCTTTTACAGTTGCAAAGTGTCTTGTGAGATGTTGTTTAATTGCGGCTGCAATAAGTATAGAGCTTCCCATGAGCGTTGTTCCAGCAAGCGCCGATCCTATGCTTATCCCTGCAATACTGAGTAGTCCGATGGCAAGTCCATTGATAAGGAGCGTTGGTAGAGCTATCGAGAATGTGTATACAAATACTCGACCGTTATATTGCTCTTGACGATCTTTTCTTGAAACTTCTGTCTGCATGATATTATAGGGACGGGCTGTGAGATGATAAACTTTTTCATGAAATTCCTGATAGGCCATAACTGCGGGTTCAGACGATATTGTGGGTTTTGAAATTAAAATCATAAATTTCCTTAATTATCGGTTTATTATACAGAAAAACAGTGAATAAGCTAAAGATTAATTTCTTGTAATTGTAAATTTAAAGCATTCGCATTCCTGCAGTCGAAAGTAGTTGATTGTCAAGTTCTTAAGGAGATCTCAAGGATTCCAGAAAAAGGGCTTAGTGAACTCTGTATAGTATTCGCTGTAGCCGGTGGGGACGAGGAGCCAGGTATAGCGATGTCCTGATTCGAGCATTTGAGCAAGCTCGATTTCGGGCACTTCAAGAGATACGATTTCTCCTTGAATGGAGGTGACTTTGTGGGCTAAGGGGACGATATGTTTTTCTTTTGTTGTGATATCGATGGCAAAGAGCTCAAAGGTTTTGTAGTATTTAGGGCTTTTTAGGGATAGCTCTACCCCTTTGTTCGTCATGCGTGGGGGAATGAGGAATTCAGGAACGCGGCGGGGGAGTTTGTGATAGGGCGAGGAGAGATGAGAGCCTGAATCGATCACTCTCATAGAGACAGCTGCATGTGTTGTATCTACCTGGATCCAATAAGGGAGAGGAAACTTGCTTTCCTGGTCAAAATATAAAGTGACGATTTGCCCTGACAATTCTGAATGATCTTTGGGCCATTCGGCAGCATACGCATCGAAGTGGGATTTTTCGATTTGTTGGCCATTGACGATCAAGGGAGGTTGCCAAATTTGCCTGTGATCTACTTCATCTGCGTTGGGAGCTGGTCCAATTTTTTTTCGTTGCTGTTTTGTAATTTGCTGTAAAGGCAGACGTAAAAGAGTCGATAAAAAACTGTCTTGGTTGGCTAGCTGCAGCCAGGAGGCCCGAGAAAAAGAGTAGCATTCAAGGATTTGGTTGTTTGTTAGGTCAATTTCGATCATCGACCAGGAGCTATGGCCGGGAGCTTGGTTTTTTACCCATTCAGCCCATGACTGAGGCTTTTTGTCTTTGAAATATTGGACAGGGACACTGATTTCTTCAAAAATGATGCTAGATTCAGTTCGAGAGCGGAGCGCAATGACGGTGATCATTTTGCCAGCTTCTGCGACGATGTAGTCTCCCTTTTGGGCGGTCTCAAGTCTTTTTTTTAGGTGATTTGAATCATTGTCTTTGTCAGAGCCAAATAGCTGACACGATACGATCAATAGCAAAAAGATACGTTTCATCTTGAATTTATATTAGATCTTCGGGGGATTTTAAGGAAAGACTTTCAGTCGATCTTATATTTGTTGATCCAATATTCGATTTGGTTTTTGAATAAACAGATCTCTTTTTGCTGTTCTTCTGTAGATAAAAGAGCAGGATCGTAAAAATATTCGCCGCAATCGAATTCAATGACTTTTTTGTCTAAAAGACCAAAATTTTTCCTAAATTCTGTATCGCGATTCCGGATGCCCAAAGAGGCTCTATAGGCGATTGCTTGAAGATAGCTGTCTAAGAGAGGCTTTATCTCCTCAGGCTGATGTTTAGTCATTTTTTTCAATACAGGTGCGAGCAGCTCACATTTTTTTTGCAGCACAAAACGGTAAGAATCGAGCGGCAGGGTATAGGTCCTTTTAAAGGAGTCTTGAAGGGTAATGGAGGGAAGCATTTCTTGGGTGGTATTGAGATGAAGATAAAGAAGAGCTGTATATTGCGAAGAGAGCTTTCCTGCAAGATGGTACCCTTCAATCCCTTTTTCCATTTGCAGATGATAAATCGCTTGATCCAAAGGCGGCCTATAGGGCCATACTTTGTGGGCAAAGAGGCACTGTTTGAGAGGTTTTGCAAAAATTTTTAGCATGTATTGTCCATCTTGGCTCATGAACGCGTAAGATTGGGAACCTCTTTGAGAGAGGAAAAATGGTTGGGAAAAGATCTTCTCTACTTCTTTTGGAGGGGCAGAAGGGGCCCATTCTGGGCGATTGTCAAGTTTGGTATGGCAAGAGCTAAGCCGAAATCCTCCCGTATACTGGGCGTAGTGTTTAGGCAATTTGACAAGGGACAAAAGGAGAAGAAAAATGATGGCCGATCGAATGTATCTAACAATCATCGAATTTCTCGAATAAGGCATCTGAGTTTTTCTAAAATCTCTGATGGGGGAATTTCCATGACGTGGCCTGGGCTAAAAAGAGTAGAGGCTAAAGGATTCATGGGACCCCATTGACTAACTTTTGTGCCTCCAAAGAGAAATAGGGCTGGTTTTCTGAGAGCGGACGAGAGATGAACGATTCCTCCATCTCCGACAAAAATAGCATCTGCCGATTGTAGTAAAGTCAGAAATTGGGAAAATTGGTTCGAGATAAATATCTTGCACTTCATATGCAAAGAAGAGGCCATTTTTTTAGCTTTTCCAAGATCTTGGCTCAAACAGCTAATTGCCACAGCAAAGGGCATCTCGGCTGCGAGAGTATTGAGTAGCTCGGCTATTCGCTCTGGAGATAAGGTGCTTCCTGCTCGATTATTCGAAGCGGAGATCAATAAAGTTTTTTCGGGGAATAATCGATCTCCTTCTACAGATTCTAACGCAGGGAATAATCGCTTTGGCAGCTCGGTCATTTCAGGATCGATCAGATGGATGGCTTGCAGCGCTTGGTGAATGGATGTTTGATCGACATGGAGCCTAGGGCAGTTGATGAGTCTATCGTGCCAGTTGCCTTTGGTATAAGCCGCCCGATAAGAGGCTCTGAGTGCATAAAGAGCCATATTCATGAGCTTCATCGAATTTGTTCTTGCAGAGATAGCTAGATCAAAAGACTCTTTGCGCCTTTGCCAAACAAGCTTTGCAAGGCCTATGTATTTATTTTGATCGGAAGGGATCTCAGCAATTTCATCAGGTCCTTGTAAGTAAGGTGCAAGACAGAAAGTGTTTTTTTCAATAAATAAAGAAATTTGTGCTTGAGGCATGAGTTCTTTGCATCGGAGAGCAAGTGGTATTGTGCATAGAACATCGCCAAAGCCGTTGCGCCGAAAAATAGCGATGCGTCGAATGGTTGAAAAAGGGATCATTGTTTCGTGTAAGTTGAGATTTTCTCATAGCAACGTTGCTCTGCTTTTCGCAGCTCATCTTGCCGTTTTGTCTCAGCTTCTTTCTCAAAGACGTCTTGTTCAGCAATGCGATAAGACTCTTCGATGAATTTTTCTAATGTCTTTTTGATCTCGATGAGGTCTTTGTCGCCTTTACATAGCGATTTCGCCAACTTCGAATGCGTTTTAAATGATTCATAGGTATCCTGAGAAAAATACTCTTTGTTTGTAGTAAGAGAGCGGTTGATGTCGTAGAGGGTACTGCGGATGTCATCCAAATTGTGTTTTTTGGAGAGTTTATAAAAGTTGAACTGATCCCAGATTCGTTTTGGTTGCATGCAAAGAGCGTTATAATTGCTCCAACTCACCTCAGGAGACGTTTCTTCCTCTGGATGATAAGTCCAGGCTTCTTCAATGTTCCCAAAGAGGCGCCTTGCGAGGAGAGGATCGGGAATAGAAAGCCAGCAAACGGCCATTTTTAAGAAAGTGGCTAGAGGCAGTGTGGCACATTTCAATGTAGCTTCAGCAAACAAACGGGCAGCAAGTTTAGCTGTCCGCCATTTAAGCTCTGTGCGGTTGGGAAGCGGGCCTTTTTTTGTTTGATGGCAAAGGTAGCGCTCTTTTCTCCAAGAATGGAGAGCCTCTTTTTGTGCATGCTGCAACCATTCTCCCGTTACAATATGTTTCATTCGTAAACCGATTTGCATTAAGTTAAGCGGTATGCAAGCAACGAATAAAAGAGCCATTTTTAAGCGGATTGTATGATTGCTATCGGGCGTTAATCCATAGGTATCGTCTGATGGTTTATGGATGACATAACCTCTGCCGTAGAGGTTTCTTTGATCTTCCCAAATAGAAGAATAGTTTGTGATATAAGAGCAGCAGGCGCTCATCGGCCCCTCAACTGTTGGAGAATAGATTGTAAGATAACGACAAACTGGTCGATCTCTTCGCGTGTATTTAGCCTGCCGAGAGAAATGCGGATCGATGAGCGTGCGATTTTCCGATCTACGCCCATTTGCATGAGGACTCGAGACGGCTCTAAAGCCCCCGATGAACAGGCGGATCCGTGGCTTACAGCAACGGAGGCCATGTCGAGCTGCATGAGGAGCGATTCTCCTTCAGCTCCTAAAAAGGCAGCATTGATTGTATTAGCGATTCGGGGGCCCTCCCCATGGATATAGACGTCTGGAATCTTGCTAAGAAGCTCCTTTTCCAAGTGGGAGCGGAGATCAATGAGCTGCTGAGAAATCATCGTCTGCTCTTCTTGTAAAATGGCTATCGCTCTTGCAAGACCTAAAATGCCTGAAAGATTTTCTGTGCCGGCCCGTTTTTGAAATTCCTGAGAGCCTCCGAGAAGCATGGGTTTGACTTTGAAAGGAAATCGGGCGATAAGCGCTCCAATTCCCTTAGGAGCATGAAATTTATGTCCAGAGAGGCAAAGAGCGGTGACGCCGGGAGGAAGAAAAAGGCGCTCTTTCCCTACAAAGGCTACAGCATCGAGAAGAAAGGGAATGTTATGCTCTTTTGCCAAGGCTGCAATGGCTTCGATGTCGATTTTTACACCCGTCTCTGTGTTGCATGCCGAAAAGATAAACGCTTTCGTATTGGGGCGGATAGCTTGTTTGATCTGTTCAACCGTTGGCGCTCCCCAACTGCCGCAGGGGATATAGTCGACGGACCATCCTTGAGCTTCAAGCGATTGGACTGTTTTATAAATGCAGGAATGTTCAATGGCCGTGGTGATCAGATGCCCCTTTTCAGGAAGACTGTGGATCATGAGGTGGGCCGCTTCTGTGCCCCCTGAGGTAAAGTAGACCTCTGTTGGCTTGACTTCAAAAAAATTAGCGACAACTTGTCTTGCTTCTTGTAAAAACCCCCGGGCTCTTTGGCCAAAAAAATGGATGCTGGAAGGGTTCGCGGGGGGACCGGTTAAATCATCGAGCATCGCTTTAAAGACGCGCGGGTCTAAAGAAGTTGTGGAATTGTTGTCCAAATAAATTTTTGTCATCTTGCTAGATTTTGTATCATCAGGACCGTCATGTTATCAGAACTGCCTTTAAGTTTCGATTGTTGAATTAGGCGCTCAGCTGCCTGTTCTAAGCAAGGGGTTTGATTCAGAATCTCTTGCATCTCTTGGAGAGAGACGAAATCGCTTAGCCCATCAGTACATAGCAAAAAGAGATCGTTAGGTTCAAAGTCGCTGATAACGACTTCCGGATCGGATTTAGGGTGAGTACCGATAGCCCGGGTAATGACATGTTTATAAGGATAAGGGGTCTTGCATTCTTCAGCTTTTTTGCCTAGATCCATCCATTTTGTGAAGAGAGAGTGATCTTTCGTTAAGAGGCGTAGTTTTTTGTCTCTATAGAGATAAATTCGGCTATCTCCTACATGGGCGTAGACAATGGTTTCATGTGTCCAATAGAGGCAGCATAAAGTGGTTCCCATCCCATCGTATTCTTTTTTTTGTTTACTCATTCGATAGACCCATTGATTAGCAAATTCAATGGATGCGTGCATTGTATGAAGAAGATGATCAGGAGAGATTTGTTTTGGCTGGCTTAAGAGATGTTGGGTAAACATTTGACAAAAACGTTCGATCGTTTCTTTGGCCGCCACTTCACCTGCTGAATGGCCTCCCATTCCATCGGCTAGAGCAAAAAGACCGATATCAGGCTTTGCTACCCAAGCATCTTCATTATTGGGTCTTACTGGGCCGATATCAGATAGTCCATAGAATTGAAATGTTAAAAGCATTGCGTTTGCTTACAGAAAAAATATACGTTGAGCACGCTGAGCGCATTGAACGTTGCATGAAGGCAAATAGGACTTAGTAAAGAGCCCTGACGTTCATACACAAATCCTAAAAATAGCGCAAAGGCCCATAAAGAGCCAATGAGAGGAATATTGCCTAGTCCTTGTTCAGGGCTAAAATGAAAGCACGCAAAACAAAAGGAGGAGAGAGCAATGGCCCCTGCAGGTCGAAAAAATTTACGAATGTATGTCTGTAAAAAACCTCTAAATATGATTTCTTCAATGAAAGGAGCCATAAAAACGATGGTGATCATGTTGAGTAGAAAGGAAACAGGTTGGTCTATTGTCATTTTAAGAAAATGGACGGCTGTTTGATCTGGCAACTCTCTTACATGAAACAAGAGATAGGTGAGTAGATCAAGAACTTGGCTCACACACAAGAGAACGGGGTAAGAGATGGGCCAGGCCAAAAGTGCAATCAAGAGATCTTGTTTGTAGGAGCTGTCTTGAGGAAATCGGCGCCAAATGATCTTTCGAGTCTCTGGTTGAAGCATGAAAAAAAAAAGAGCCAATAGACAGGCGATCAGAAGAGAAAGAGAAAAATGGACTGCTACTGAAAAGTGAAGGGTGGAGGAAGGGATGTGCAGCCATTGAAAAAGAGCTCCGCAGAGCTTTTGCAAGGGAACAATGAAAAAAAAGACGCTGCCAAAATAAATGGCAAATACTGTCAGAACGTGGGAGAGGTTTATTGGAGCTGTAACAACATCTCTGAGCGTCCTATGGAAGAATTGCTTTTGCCATGCTATCCATAGGACGATATACGCCAGAGCTGCGAGAAAAACAGTTTCCCACAATTCTTTTACGAGGTCAGTCATCGACTTTTTGCCAATAAGATATAATCATTCAGGCGAGAAGAAATTTCCTGAGCTAGCTGTGCATGAGCAATTCCCATAGGAGAGCTTCGATATTCTTCTGAGCCCCACATCGTTCGTTGGTAATCGGTAGGCAGAAGGGATCTTGGGATGTAGTAAGATTCTTTCACCATCTCCTGTAAAACGATTTTCGGTGTTTTTCCTCTCAGATCAAGAACTCGTACGCGGACCGCCATGTTCAAGTTATTGGCTGTTTCTTGAATAGCGGAGGGTTTCTTTTTTCCTTTCGTAGCAGGGACGAGCTCGTGTTGAACGAGTTCCATAAATACGACAAATTCCTGGCCTGCAAATTCATGCTTTACCCAAGAAAGGTCTTGTGAAAAGGGGTTTTGATTTGGAGCGAAATCTTCGATGGATTGAACAAAAATTGTTTTCGTATCAGCAACCCGCTTCGTCACTAACGTTGTGAGCTCTTCAGAAAGGCTCCAAGGCAATTCGAAAGAGGTGGTGTCAATCATAGAAGCAATAGCCACTGCGGGTTTTGCTCTGCCATCTTCGTGATAACGGGTCATTTCTTGATTACAATGATTGCAGCAACTGCTGACAAGTAAAGAGGTGGCAAAAAATACAGATAAAGGCAAAACGTTGCGCATATGTCCTCCCAGACAAAATACCTCTTAATGGAAAGAGGTCTAACATCTAAAATAACAAATGATTTTTATTCTTATCAATGAAAATTCTCCAGCAGCACAGCCGAGTGGGGTTGCATGATCAGATGCTGAGGAGTTTGGGGGTGTATTTTTTGAACTAAGGGTTGCTTTGACCAAGAAAGTTGTGTATCGATAACACATCTCCATGAACCGGGAGGCAGTTCAACGGATGCGCTGTGGTAATGGGCATTGAATGCGACATAAAATTGATCAATGGTGTAGGCGATAAAACGGGAAGATTTGTTCCAATCGGGCTCATGAGGTTTATGGCCATGCCAAGTGATGTCTTTATCTTGTAGAAATTTTTCTCTATGAAAACAGCGGTGTTTTTTTCGAAAGATGATCAAAGCTGAGAGAAAACTTAACAGATCTTCCCGAGACTTTTCCCAAATAAACCAGTTAATTTCGTTGTCTTGGACGTAAGGGTTATTGTTTCCGTTTCTCGTGTGTCCATACTCATCGCCCATAAGAAGCATGGGAAGTCCTTGGGAAAGGAATAGAGCCAGAAAAAAATTGCGCATCTGTTTTTCTCTGAGCTCTTGGATCTCTAGTTGATCGCTAGCTCCTTCGACACCACAATTCCAACTATCATTATGACTACAACCATCTCGGTTGTGTTCTCCATTTTCCAAGTTGTGTTTTTGGTTGTAAGAAACGAGATCTCTGAGGCTATAGCCATCGTGGGAAGTGATGAAATTGATGCTTGAAAGGGGCGTGTGTGAAGCTCCATAAATGCTTTCGCTTCCGCATAGGGCGTCAGCAAATAAGCCGGCTGAGCCATCAGTTCCTTTGATAAAGCAACGTACGTGATCTCGGTATTTTCCATTCCATTCGCGCCAAGTCTTCCGTTTAGCAAACTCTCCTAGTAGATAAAGGCCTGAGGCGTCCCAAGCTTCAGCGATAAGTCGTTTTTTTGATAAGATAGGGTCTTTGGTGATCGCATCGATCAAGGGGGAGTGTTCCATGGGCTTTCCATCCGTATTTCTGATCAGAGCGGCGCATAGATCAAAGCGAAAGCCATCGACGCGCATCTCTTGCGCCCAGTAGCGAAGAGAATCCATAATGAACGTTTGGACTTGAGGGTGATTCGCATTTACATTATGTCCGCAGCCTGTGTCATCTCGATAGGCTCCGTTTTCGAGTACCTGATAATAGACAGAGTTATCAAGACCTCTAAAGTGGACATAGTAGTCTTTTTCGCTTCCTTCTCCTGTATGATTGTAGACAACATCTAGAAAAACGAGTATCCCATGGCGGTGTAATTCTCGAACCATGGTTTTAAACTCTACGCAAGGGTCGTTTGTGGCAAATCGTCTCATCGGAACGAAAAAATGGAGTGAATTATAGCCCCAGTAATTGGGAAGCCTTTGAGCTGTTTTGGGATGAAGGTTTTTACAATGGGTCTCATCGAACTCAAAAAGAGGCATGAGCTCAATGGCATTGATTCCTAATTGTTTCAGATAAGGAATTTTCTCTATCAGTCCTAAAAATGTGCCGGGTTGAGAAACGCCGCTCGAAGGGTGCTGCGTAAACCCTCGTACATGCATTTCATAAATGATAAGCTCTTCATCTGGAATAAGGGGCGCTTTAACATCTTGCCAATCAAAGGGGGCGCTTTGGGCTGCCAAGAAAGCGCGCACGTAAGGTTCTTTGGTTGCAGTTTTATTCCACACTGTAGGAGATTCGATGCTTTTTGCATAAGGGTCTGCAAGCCATTTTGTCTCATCGTAGAGCTTGCTCTTATCATGAGGACCTTTTGCACGAAAAGCATACGTGGCTAAAGGGTCGATTCCTTCCACAGCAATATGCCAGATAGGCCCTGTTCGGCGTAAAGGATATTCTTCAATGAGAGGGCCTCCGTTTGGATGAAACAGCCCTAGTAGCACTTTTTCCGCATGTTCTGCGAAAATGGAGAAGTTGTGCTTGCCTTCTTGGATGGAAAGACCTAAGGGCAAGGCTTTTCCATCTGAAATAACTCTATTTTCTTTCATAGAAAAAATTATGCTTTTTTCTTTCTAGATATCAAATTATCGGTTTATTTCAACAATTGTTGTTGATATTAAGGTAAATTATGATTAAAATATCATTGGGTCCCTGAGGTAAAAAGTGGCTTGTAAGGATCATCGACTTGATGGTTTTTGGTGAGCTCATAGGGATAATATTTTTTTCTTGCATGCATATGTGCAAAGATTTATATAGGTTTGTGTTTTTTTAGTATTTTTGAGATGAAAATAGTTAGGAGGAATCGATGTCTTATGAGAACGCCAAGGCTAATTTAAAAGAGTTTGGTAAAGAGTTAAATTTAGAAAATCTTGCTTTTGATGAAAATAATACGTGCATTTTAGGGATTGATAACACATTTTCTTTGCACATTACATATGAGCCTAATTCTGATCGGCTTTATTTGTATTCTCCCGTTTTAGATGGTCTTCCAAAAGATGACAAAATCCGTCTAAAGCTTTACGAAAGGCTGTTAGAAGGTTCCATGCTCGGTGGTCAGATGGCTGGCGGCGGCATCGGTGTTGCCACTAAAGAAGAGCTCATCTTGATGCATTGCGTTCTTGACATGGGCCTCGGCGCTGCTGTCAACGCATTAGCGCGCTTTGCAGCTCTCTTTGTTGAGACTGTAGAAAAATGGAGAGAAATTGTTACAAAAATCCTCGCCGGCGAAGATCCTGGACCGTTCCAGTTCCCAACACCTCCAGGTGGCGCTCGAGCTCCTCAGTCTATCTCACCGCCTTCCTCAGGTGATAAGCCAGGCGAACGATACATTAAGATCTAATCTATGGGGCTCCGCCCCCAACCCCGCTAAAGGACTCCGTCCTTTAGAATCCTTTTGTGTGTTTCTTCATTCACTCATCTCTGCACAAGGCGCAAAGATGAGTGAATAAGAACCTTAAGATTTTTATTCTTTGTTTTTCATGATCAAATGTTAAAACTCATCTCTTGTTGTTAAATATATTTTTTGACTTTTGCGAATTAATAGCTACTAATTGTACAATTTAGTCTTCTTAAAACAAGAAACAAGGAAAGTTATGAAAAATTTTGTTTATTGCACTCTGTTTGCTGTTATGTGCGGGTCTATGGCTTACGCAGAAGACGCCAAGGATAACGCAAACGAAACTAACAACTCTCCTGTAAATACAGAACACACATGGGATGACGGGACTCCCATGACAGACAGTCAGTATGAACATATGCTAGACGTTTACAAAGGTTTTGATTCAAACTAGAGGGCGCATTCTATTTTCCTGCTCTCTTTTTGTTGTTCTTGAAAACACCTCTCTACGTCCTACGTAGAGAGGTGTTTTCATTTAAGAAAAAAACAAAGAGGATTCTAAAGGACGGAGTCTTTTAGCGGGGTTTGGGGCGGAGCCCCAAGGCTTGAAGGAGGTCTTGTCTTTTCTCATCGATTCCTTGTTGTATTTGTTTGACGCTGCCCATGACTGTGGAGTGATCTCTGTTGAAGAGCTTGCCGATGGCTTGGAAGGGCATGTTGAGTTGATGGCGGCATGCGTACATGGCGATTTGTCTGGGGAGAGCGAATTCTTTCGTTTGGGCTTTTCCGAGGAGGTCTTCTGCTTTGATGCCGAAGTGGCTTGCGATGGATTGAATGATTTGTTGTGGGGTAACGGCTTCTTGTTTTTCTCGGGCTAGAAAATCTTGGAGGAGTTTTTGAGCGGAGGAAAGGTCGATGTGAGTTTCGTGGGAGCGAAGGGCGAGCGCTTGAAGAGCTTGAATGGCTCTTGAGGGGATGTTTTCAATGAGGAAGTCGTAGACAGCTGAGTGGACGGAGAGGCGCCAAAGGAGAGCTTTGCGTTGAAGGATTTGTTTTAGATCAGTGAAAGGTTTGATGGAAGTTGAAAGCCCCCACTCGAAACGGCTGATAAGACGCTCTTCGATGTTAGGAAGAGAGGTCGGGGCGGTGTTGGCGCTGAGGATAATCTGGCGACCCAGAGTATGGAGGGTATTGAACGTGTGGAAGAACTCTTCTTGGGTGGCGTTTTTTTTCGCAAAGATGTGTATGTCATCTACGATGAGGACATCGATGTCACGGTAAGCTTGGCGAAAAGCCTGCATAGCACCAAGACGGATCGCTTGAACGACGTGGTCAGTGAATGTTTCTGCTCTGACGAAAAAGACTCGCTTGTGTGGGCTTAATGCGTGAGCTGCAGCCATCAGAAGATGAGTTTTTCCGGAGTGCTTGGGTCCGTAGAGGAAAAGAGGATTGAAGGTGCCGAGCGCAAGCGATGGGGAGTGAAGCTCTTTTAACAGCCGATAAGGGATGATGTTGTCTTCTGAAGAGAAAAAATGTTCAAACGTGAAGTCGTTTTCGAGCGGGTCAGGTTTGATTGCATAAGTGGAAGAGGGGGCAGGAGGGCGCGACGTTTTGGGAGGCTGCTGAGAGGCGCTTTTGAGATGGACTGTAATCGGTCTTAAATTATTGTTGAGAAATTCTTTTTTTAGTCTTGGGCGGATATGCTCTTCAAACCAATGGATTTGAAAAGAATGCTCCGCCTCAAGATAGAGATTTGCGGCATCGAATTGGAGAATGCGAAGAGGTCTGAGCCACTCATCTACTACATGAGCTCCAAGCTCTCGTTCAAGCTGGGATAGAAACTCATTCCATGCCAGCATAGCCTTACTTCTTTTGTCTGCGTTTCGTCATCCAGGATTGCTGCAAGATGCCGAGAAGCGTTGAAAGCATAAAGTAGATGTTCAGACCGGAAGGGAAATTGTAGAACATAAAGGCAAAAACGAGGGACATGATTGTGCCCATAGTTCGCTGTTGTCTTTGTGCATCGGTCACTTGCTTCGGATCATCTGGCCATGAGCTGCTCATTTTTTGTTGTAGGAACATGACCCCAGCCATTAAAAGAGGCAGCAAATGGAGCTGGTTGCCAAAAAACCAGACGGGAGTGTCCCAGCTAAACAAGACGTCGGGAGCGGCCAGGTCATCAATCCAGCCAGGGATAAACATAGCGCCCCTTAAAGGAAAGCTCGATTTTAAAAGATAAAACATACCAATCAAAAAAGGCATCTGGAGAAAGAGGGGAAGACAGCCCATGAGAGGGTTGATCCCTTCTTGTTTATATAAGGCAACTGTTTCCATTTGCACTTTTTTCGGATCTTTTTTGTATTTCTCTTGAATGACCTTGATTTTAGGTGCGATCTCTTGCATGCGAACGCTCGATTTGATCGACCAATTATTCAGAGGATACATCATGACTCTCAAAGCGATCGTTAAAAGAACGATAGAGGCAGCCCAAGAATGGGTAATGGAGTAGAAAAGCTGCATCAGCAAGGATAAGAATTTCGTAAATGGCTGGGAAATAAACGAAAACCATCCTTGAATACTTTGAGCAGACACATAGTCTGGGTTGTAATTTGTTTTCGGGTTGTCGTACAGATTGTCCAATGTCTTAAGGAGCTGTTCGTCAAATGGTCCTGCAAAAATCCGGAAAGAAGCGTTGCCAGTTTTCAGCGGAAGATAGGTTGCATAGGCGGTGTAGTTTTCTGGAGGATAAAGATTGTAAGCTTCATCGATGAGAGATAGTCTTGTGACGGCCTCTTTCCCGTTGACAAAGCGTGCCTGGTAGCCAGAACCAATAGGACTTAAAGGATCGAGAATAAGACCTAAAAAGCCGTTAGAATTGCTAATCCAGTTAGGAAAGACTGTAGTGACAATATTAGGTCCTTTTTTAGGCAAGCTGAGCTCTTCTATCTCGGAATTTTTGCCTTGGGTTGTTTGGATTTTAAGAAGGGGGCTATAAGATCCTCCGACTAATTCCACATCAGGCAAACCGGAAGAGAGCCAAAGGCCGCTTGCGTCTCCCTGAATTTGGAGACTGAAATCAAAGCAATAAGGACCGTTTCGATCGGCATTTAACTGATAAGTTTTGATGATCTCTGTAGAGCCAAACGACGCTTTAAATTCAATCAAGTCTTTTTCAAAGCGGGTGACTCGATAAGGGAGCTTTGCAATTTCTGGATTTTCTCCAACCACAGTCAATGCGTAAAATTCAGGTCCAATGCGGCGCTTTATCGTGCCGTCGCTATTTAACTGCGTTCTTCGCAGAAGTGGATAATAACCTCCCAACGTTCCTTCTTTTTTTGTGGCTACCTGACCATTTTCATAAGCGCGGTAGGGATTTAAAGGAAAGTGGGCGTTGATGGGAGATTGCTTCAGGATAAAACGATCGATATCGATCTCTTTTACGATGCTATCTGGATGATCTTTTGAAGCAAAGGGTAGGTTGATTTCAGCTAAAGCTCCTCCGCGCGTGGAAAAGACGAGTTGCTGGTGGTCGTTTTCGAGGACGTAAAATTCTTCCTGGTCGTTTTTAGGGGCGCTGAAAGATTTCGTTGATTGAGCGATCAGTTGGGGAGCTGGCTCTTGCATCGAAGTTTGCCTTTGCTCTTCATGGAGTTTGACCTTTTCGGTTTGCTGATTTCCAAACCATGTGTGTACGCCAAAAAAGGCTAAAGTAACGCATAAAACAAATAAAACTGAGCGCTTGTCCATCGATGATCCTAACTATTATAACCTTCGAAGGTTACCAAAATGTGTATTACTCGTCTAGCCTCATTTGTGCATTTTGTTTTTTGAGGGATATTGGGAAATTAGAAGGCGAGCAAAAGGGGTGAAAAGAGGGTTGTTTTCTTTGAAATACGTAAATAATTAACAATAAGCACTTTGTAATATTAATGTAATTCGTTGATTTATAGTTATTTATTTTGTGTGGTTTTAGTTGATTTTAATATATTATTTATGTTATAATTATCTTATATATTTAATAAAAATACAAAAGGTTGATTATGGCAGGCTCAGCAAGTTTACCAAGTTCAGTAGTACCTCCTTCGCCCCCTACCTCCGGCGGAGGTGCAAGTTCAGGAGTATCTCAATCTGGCAGTCTGGGAAATAGTTCTGTTTCTCAACTTCAGCAACAGGGCGCCCCTAATCCTCTTAAGGACCTGGCTTTTACAGTCTACTACGTAGCTCTTGGTGTCATTGCATTGTCTGCGTTGGTTTGCGTTTTTACAGGGGTGGGAATTCCTGTTGTTTGTCTTGGAACGGCTTTAGTTGCCCATTTTATGCTATGTCACGGTGGTCCTTCGATAAGTACGCCTCCTGGTCAGATTTTTGCGAGCTTGTTTGGTGGTAATAGCGGTAATAGTTTAGCTCCTCCGACCCCTCCTCTAAGGAGTCATGTGTCTCATCGCCCCACCGTCCTACGACCCCACGATGCTCCGACCTCAACGCCTTCTGCTTCGGCGGCTTTAACGCCTACTCCGGCCCTAACGATCCCCCCTCTCTTCGCATCAGGCCCAACTCCTCTGACGCCAGGTTCGCCTTCAACTCCTGTTTCGGGTCGAATGCTTAATCTACCTCCCCCACCCCTGCTTCCCTCCCGAACGTCTACTCCGGCCGCAACGCCTTTCCTCCCTCCTCGAACTGGTATGAATTCGGAAGAAGCTCTGTCCTATCTGAATGATCTAGAGCGCCATCCACAAGAAAGGAATGTTTCGTCCTCAACGCTTAACCCGCCTCGTCCCCCAGTGCTACCACCTCTAACTACTTCGATCCCAGTTGCTCCAGCCTCAACGCCTCCTACACCGGTCTTAACACCCGCTTCGTCTCCAAGACCTGCCTTAAATCCGATATCTTTAACAGAGCCTAGGCCTCTCCCTGACAGAGGAAGTGATAAACCAGTAGATGTCCCAGACATAGATCTTGGCTTTTTTTTCCGGATGTTAAACTACTGGAAGTCGCAACCTTCACATGAAGAAAAAAAGGTGGAGACAAAACTTTTGTCAAAAATTGATGTTGATTGTGAGGTAGAAAAAATAAGAAAAGAGAAAGATCTAGAACAGTCGAAAAAACTACTAGAACCTATTGACCGAGTTATTTCTTTTATTGGAGATAAGGCGTCTGAGTTGTTTCTCGGGGAAGAAGCGAAGCCACTGCTTGGTAAAAATCCAAGAAGCGATGGTGAGACTGTTTCTGTTGATTTAGACTTTAGCGATGAGTCTGATATTGATTCCGATGCCAGTCGTCCTCCTGAGGAGCGCCCCCCCCTATGACCTTGAAAAGTAAATAACGCGCTGTTGTTAGATAAATACTCCCAATGAATACAGCCGCCTCTATTCCTATCCACTGCTCCAAATAGCGGTCGCTACTGCATAAGTCTCGCAGTGGCTGATGGAGACCAGGATCTCTCCTGGTTCGGCTGTCTTTGCCTTTGTTTCCACAAGCACTGCTTCTATTGCCTGGGGTTTTAAAAACACGACAGGCTTGCCGTGCTCATCACTGAGCACTTCGATGTCATGCCAAGAGACTTGAGCTCCAAATCCGGTGCCGAGAGCTTTGACGATGGCCTCTTTGGCAGCGAATCTTCCTGCAAAATGGGGCACTGGATCTTTGAATTTATAGCAGTAGTCTTGTTCTTGTTGAGTGAATAGACGGTTGAGAAAATGAAGACCGTGTCTCTCAATGCTTTTGCGTACACGGTCGATCTCAATGATGTCAGTTCCAAGTCCTTTTATTGGCATAAACCTTACTGTTCTTCGTGATCGTCATGATAGGTGTTTTGATAGCGATTGCGGCGATGGCTTGGCTCTTCTTCTCCTTCGCCTTCTTCAAAATTTCCTTCATCCAGAGCGTTGCAAAAAATCATCCGACCAGATGAGGTGTGTTTGACAGAAAGTACTTGAGCATCGATGGTCTCTCCGATAAATTGGCCGCCTCCATTGACGACTACCATGGTTCCATCTTCTAAATAGCCAACGCCTTGGCGAGGTTCTTTTCCGTAACGTTGAATTTTGATTTTGATGTTTTCTCCAGCTTGCATGAGAGGCTTCAGGGCGTTGGAGAGGGTGTGTAAATTGATGATGCGGACTCCTTCGATGGAAGCCATTTGCACACGGCTGATATCTGCAGTGATGATGTTTGCATCGAGAAGACGGGCGAGACGGATCATTTTGCTCATCGTGTCTTTGACTTCAGGAAAATCAGTTTCATTGTAGCGGAGCTCTAATTCAGGGATCGCTTCGAGTTTTTTAATGACATCTAAGGCTCTGCGGGCTTTATTGCGGATCATCTCGTCTCCAACTTCTGCTTGCGCATAGAGCTCTTTAACGAGAAAGCGGGGAATGACGAGATGGTGGTCGATGATGCCAGACGCTGCGACATCAATTATGCGCGGATCTGAAAGAACTGAGATGTCTACTAAAAGATCTTTTTTCTTATGGGCGGTTGGGGTGAGTTTGACAAAGGGGATGCTCACATAAAATTCGTCAGCGGCTCTCAAGGACATCAAGGTTCCTGTATAAACTCCGAATAAGAAAAGGGCGATTTCAATCGTTTCTACGGTTCGTGGGGCTAAGTGAAGTGATGCAGAGCTGATATCTAGAATGGCTGATAAAATAAGCACTAACGCCTGACCCATTAAGTATCCAATGAAGAGTCCTACGATGGCAATATTAAACGCTCTTAAATTAAATCGTTTGAAGAGTAGATCGAAGGCAATAAGAAGGGTTCCTAGGATTGATCCCATGACAACCCCGAGCAGAAGGTTCGCTGTTGTATAGCCGCTCGGTCCTGAAATCATATAGGTTGTAAGGAAAAAAATACTTAACGCAAAGAAAAATACACGGGTAAAAGCTAAAGTGACATTCATGTTATATCCTCAATTAAATTTAACGACAACAAGACAGAGAACCTAAAATTTTCATCGATTTTCGATTGAAACTTTTTACTATGATAGGCTCAAGTCTAGTGAAGCGGATTGTATGCAGTAGAACAATTTTTGTCGATAATTGATGATTTGTGTACACTGTTTTTTTGTACAATTGGGGTTTTTTTATGGGCCGTAAAGGTTGGATGATCTGTTCAGGATTAGTGTGGATGATGGTTGGGCTTTGGCTTTTGTTCAAAGGGATTGTTTTAATCGCCGAAGGAGCCTTGGGCGCTCATCCAGAGACCTCTTTGTCTTTCCGTTATTTTGCAAGCGCTCAGCAGGGAGCGGCTTTGCTTATTGCTTTAGGACTTTTGATCGGTTTTGTCAAAGGACGCTTTGTGCTTTCCAAAACTGTTCGAAGAGTCTGCCTTCGTATTTCTGAGCTCTCTTTGCCGATTCATATAAAACATGTCTATGCTCCTTCGTATCTTTTGTTGCTTGCCTCCATGATGCTTTTAGGGATGCTTTTGCGCTTTATTCCCATTGCGTTGGATCTGAAAGGTGCAATCGACGTGGCTATCGGCTGCGCTCTATTAAATGGATCTATGCTCTATTGGCGTGCAGCGAGAAGTTATGCTTAGATCCTAAACAGCTTCTAAGCAGAGAGTCTTTTCAGACTTGTGTTTTTTGTGACATGGATTGATGGAGTTGCAGTTTTTCCTATGGTCGGTTTAATTTCAAGGTCGCATCCAAGAGCTATTAAATAATTCATTAACCGTTCGATTGTAAATTCAGATAATAATCCTCTGACAATCTTAGAAACTTTTGGTTGGTCTATTTGCATTAGTTTAGCAGCCTTTTCTTGAGTTAGCTTCCGTTTTTTAATAATCCCTCTAATTAATAGAGCAAGATCAGATTTTACATTCGCTTCTTTTGGATTTTCAAATCCAAAATCTTCAAATATATTTCCCGAACTTACCTCATATTCAATCTTGTCTTTAGTAGACCCTCTAGCTTTTCTTTTTTTTTCCATATAGCTCCTTATAAATTTGTTCTGCCCACTTCATTCTTTGCTCAATCAATTCTTTGTCTTCTTTTGGTACCTCAGATCCCTTTTTACTCTTTTTCTGAAAAATATGAATCACAAAAACCACTTCTTTGTATCGTACTGTATACACCTCTCTAAATGTGGAATTGCGATAATCTCCTATCACTTCAAAAACACCGCTACCATGATGTCTGTATGGTTTGGCGTCCTCATGCGTTGCACCAATGAGAGCCATTTTTAGCGCCGCTGAAAATAAATCTTTTACCTCTTGCGGAAGTTTCTCAGCATCTTTCTTTGAAGATCCTAAGTAAATGAGTTGCCGGTTCGCACTAGAGCCATTCATTCAATATTCCTTATCTTTTAAAGTATGCCACTGCTAGCATAATCGCGTCAAGGTTTTTTAGGCAATTAATATATTTTTTAAAGGTGCAATAAATTTATTGTTAGAGCTTTAGGAAGTAACTTGTTTTTTTATGATTTTGCGCGAATGGTATTACGCTTTATGATAGGGGCTATTTCTTTGAATTTCATGGGCGCGGTACAACTGCTCAACAAGGATAAGCCGCGTCATTTGATGGGTAAATGTCAAAGGAGATAAGCTCAGGCGCCATCTGGCCTGAGAGAGGAGCGCTGGGGGAAGGCCTGGAGCCCCTCCGATCACAAAGGTAAATCTTGAACCTGTGTCAAAGAGTTTTTTGCTAAGTTCTTCGCTTGAAAGGAGCTCTCCTTCGACATCTAGGGCAATCCAGGAAGATTCTAGCTTAACTTGTTTGATTAGCTCCGCATCGTCTTTCCATAAAAACCACTCGATGCGCATTTTGCCTGTTAGTCGTTTTTCGTATTCCTGAAGCGCTTCAGAAAGCCATGTTTCTTTAAGACGGCCTATCGTGTGAATAGATACTTTTAACATAAGATCTTTTTCGAAATGAAGATTCTGTCGATTTTAGGGTTCTTTTCTTTTTTTCGTCCATTTCTAAATGGAGGATCTGTATAATTTGAACTATGCATATGGGTATTTTTTCTTTTATCTATTGGGATCCAGATCCTCAGATGTTTTTCCTGCCTGGTCTAGGCTGGCCCATTTTTTGGTATGGGGGATTTTTTGCCCTGGGGTTTGCTGTTGGCTTTTCTGTTTTTTATCGCTTGGTCTTAAAGCTGATAGATCCTACGGAAAATCCTTCTGGCGAGGCGAAAAAAATGGCGATGCGGTTAGCAGACAGGCTTACGATGTATGTCATTGTGGCGACCATCGTTGGCGCTCGCCTCGGTCATTATTTATTCTACGAAAATCCTTCAGACTATTTGGCAAGGCCGCTTGAAATTTTTTTAATCCGTAAAGGGGGGCTTGCTAGCCACGGAGCCGCGATTGGCATTGTGATCGGGGTGATGTTGTTTGCTCGTCGCTATAAAAGCTATTTCGAGGTTCACTGGATTCGTCTTTTAGACCTGATTTGTGTTCCAACGGCGCTTGCTGGGGCGTGCATTCGTGTAGGAAATTTTTGCAACCAGGAGATTTTGGGAACCGTAACAACCATGCCCTGGGCTGTTATTTTTGGGCACCCCATGGACCGTTCTTTTCCAGCGCCAAGACATCCGGTTCAACTCTATGAGGCCGTCTGTTATTTAGCGATCTTTATCCTTTTATGGAGATTTACTTATCTGTCTAAGTATTTTCGTGGGAAAGGGTTCTTGTTCGGTCTTTTTCTCGTCCTTACTTTTAGCAGCAGATTTTGCATAGAATTTTTTAAAGTAGAGCAAAGTTTTTTGATTGGTAAGTCTTTTTTTACAATGGGACAGGTATTAAGTATTTTTCCGATTGGTGCAGGGGCTTATTTACTCTATTTTTTCTTTCGTCAGGAAGAATGTAAGAGGGTGTCGCAGTAAAAAGTTCCTATTGATTTTTCCCCATATTTGAGACTATACTTTAAGTGAATAGAGGGGGGCAGCAAAGCTCGCTTCGAGGCACAAATTCGATGATCGCAAAGCCGATTTGGTTTTTCGCAAATTGACATAACCTCTCGGGTCTTAGGCGATTTGCGAAAAATCCGAATCGGCAAAGCGAGGGCGAATTTGCGCCCGAATGGGATTTTGCTGGCCCCCTCAATATACATTTTTATTTTACTGGGGGTATTTGTGAATAAAATTACGATTGCTGGGCACTTAGGCGCTGATCCTGAGACCCGTTTTACATCAACTGGAAAAAAAGTGACGACCCTTCGAGTGGGTACTCGCACCCGTAAAGGCGCTCAAGATGATACGATCTGGTGGAGAATTACAATTTGGGATGAACTATTTGATAAAATGCTCCCTCATTTCAAGAAGGGAAGTGCCATTATTGTTTATGGAGACGTCTTAAAGCCTGAGATTTTCCAGGACAAAGAAGGCAAGCATCAAGTATCGATGGAGATTCGAGCGGTTGATATTCAATTTAGCCCCTTTGGTAAGCCAGAAGGGCGCTCCGGTGGCTCTGATCATCATGCTGCAGGCGCTCCTGCTAGCCCTTTTGGCACAAGCCATGACAGTTCGCCTGCCAACCCTTATGTTGGAGGATATTCTCAAGCAGGAGCCGGAATGGATGCGTTTGGCAAGTCTTCCAACGCAGGGGCTTCTCAAGGTCATAGTTTTGATGACGAGGTTCCGTTTTGAAGATTTTAGTCAGCTCCTACGATCAACGTGAATCTGCTGACGCGTTGATCGTCCCTGTTTGGGAAGGAGAAGCGTTAGAGCGGGTGTTTGATGGAGGGTCTGATCTGCAGGCTCTGGCTGCTGCGAAAGACTTTAAAGGAAAGCTCGGAGAGACGTACTTTGTCTATCGAGAAAAAGCCAAAGAGCCCAGAGTTTTGCTATTAGGTCTTGGCCAGAAGGATAAAGCAAGCAAGGAGTCTTTGAGAAGAGCGTATGCAGCGGCAACACGGGCGATCCATGCAAAAATGGGAAAGACAGTTCATGTAAAGCTCCCTGCATCAGATCGAATGGCCCAAGAAGAGCTTCTTGAAGCCTGCGCTGAGGGGATGCTACTGACAAACTATGCCTTTACGCGGCTCAAATCTGCGTCTCTTAAAGAAGCCCCTTCGGTTCTTTTGGAAAGGCTCGTGTTTCTCGATGTGGCTCCAACTCATTTAGCTCAATTAGAAGCATTGCAAAAGATTGTTGTTGGCGTCCATTTTGTTCGAGATCTTGTGAATAACAATGCTGATGAGAAGACAGCGACTGTTTTAGCTCATTTAGCAAAAGAGATGGAAAAGGCGTACCCACAAATAAAGACCACTATCTTTGATAAGAAAAAGCTTGAAGAGGAGAAGATGGGTCTTTTGCTCGCGGTAAACCGCGGCTCGAGCCATGAGCCTCGCTTGATCATTGCTTCTTATCAGGGAGATCCAACATCTAAAGAGCATGTTGTGCTTGTGGGCAAAGGGGTGACCTATGATACGGGAGGGCTGAACCTTAAGCTTGCCGATAATATGCTGACGATGAAGTGCGATATGGCTGGAGCTGCTACTGTTCTTGCGGCTGTTCGGACGGCTGCAGCTTTGGGGTTAAAGGTCAATGTGACGGCCGTTGCTCCTCTAGCAGAAAATTGCATCGACGCTCATAGCTATAAACCAGGTGACGTCTATCATTCTTATTCAGGAAAAACTGTAGAAATTACGAATACAGATGCTGAAGGGCGTTTAATTTTGGCAGATGCTCTCAGCTACGCCGCCAAAGAGTTGCAGCCTACCTGCATGATCGATGTGGCTACCTTGACAGGAGCGATTGTCATTGCCCTTGGAGAAGATATGGCCGGGCTGTTTGTTAATGATGAGAAATTGTCGACAGATCTCCTAAAGGCTTCAGAGCTCACTGGAGAAATGCTTTGGAGAATGCCGGTACATCATGATTATCTCGAATCGATGAAATCGGACATTGCCGACTTAATTAATAGCGGAACTCGAGAAGGCAGCTCTATTAAGGCAGCTTTATTTTTACAAGAATTCGTGGGAGACGTACCTTGGGCCCATCTTGATATTGCCGGTAGTGGTTATCACTCTAAGCCGAAACATTATTTTACGACAAAGGCGACAGGTTTTGGCGTGCGTCTTTTAATAGAATTTTTAAAGCAGAGGACCGGATAAGGTGCAATGGGTCGTTGACAGGCCGCAGAGATTAGTTGATTTTATCAAGGCGAGGGTGGCAGATGATGCTTCCATCAAAGCGATCCGTCGCGCTCTTGATAAAAATGCTTGCCGCGTCAATGGAAAAGTAGAGAGATTTGCTTCCAAAAAAGTCTTTTTAGGTGACAAGGTTCTTTTTGCTCCTGTTTCTCAAGAGAAAAAAGAACCGATTTCTCTTCCGGTGATCTTTGAAGATGAGTGGATGAAGGTGGTCAATAAGCCTTCTGGGTGGGTTTGCGAGGATGCAGCTCTAAGGCGGCTATTGGGACCAAATCATTGGTTAATTCATAGGCTCGATAAAGAGACCTCTGGACTTTTGCTGATTGCGAAAAGTCTCCTTGTAAAAGAGCAATTTATTGCCCTTTTTGAAAAAAAAGCTGTTTCCAAGCTATATGCAGCTCTTGTCGATGGAATCTGTAGGTGGCGGTCTTTGAAGAAAGAGAGTTGGCTGGTTAGGCAAAAAGCGTTTGCAGGACAAACAATTTGGGGATCTTTGCCGCTTAAACATCCTGGCGCTTTATATGCGTGTACTCATCTAGAGACGGTAGAAGTGGGTAAGAAGGCGAGTTTAGTGGCATGTCGCCCAGAGACAGGGCGTACCCATCAAATTCGCGTCCATTTAGCAGAGCTCGGTCATCCTATCTTGATTGATCGACAATACGCCTCATCTTTTTCTTCAACGTATCCATGTTCTCGCATCATGCTTCATGCATCACGCCTTAGCTTTATCCATCCGATGACGCAAGAAAAGATCGGTTTTTTCGCCCCGTTACCTGGGGATATGCGGAGTGCTATCGATCTCGCCGGGATCTCTTCTCAAGATGTGAGTGAGTTTTTTATGAAACAAGATGAGAAAGGCAGCGGGAATAAGAGCGATGATGATGAACAGCCCAAAGAAATGATCGAGCTTAGCTGTTGTTTCGATCAGTCCTGCCAGTAAACCACCAATATAATAAGCTATCCCCACGCACACGTACCATAATCCAATGAGAAAACCTTTGAGCTTGCGAGGCGCTAATAAGCTGACCATCGAAAGGCTGATGGGAGCTAATAGCATTTCGCTAACAGCGATGGCAAAATAGGCGCCAACGAGGTAACTGCTGGAAACAGAGGCTGTCAAAGCTCCTGAAGGAATAGATCTTGTGGCTATGACCATGATGAAAAACCCAAGAGCGATAAAGAAGAAGCTGTAGAGCGTTTTTAAGGCGACAGAGGGATTTTTTTTCTTTTTTTGTAGCCATCCGTAAAGAGAAGCGAGCAGAGGCGCTAGTAAAACAAGAAAAAAGCTTTCCGTGGAAAGAAACACTCCTTCAGGAATGTTATAGCCGCTGATCGTTTTATTCATGAAAGAATGGGCAAAAATAGACATTGAAGAGAAGGCTTGATTGTAGACTGTCCAGAAAAAGATAGATAACAGGCAAAAAATACTAATCGCAAAGACTCTTCGTCTCTCTCCTCCGGTGAGTGGTGTTTTAGGTAAATGAAGGTTCTTCAATGGTTCTTTAGTCTTTTGGTGAGAAGTTTTAAATTTTCGAAAATACCAAATAATTGGAAGGAGCCCTAAGCCTTGGACGAAAGCTGCTACCAAAAAAGCGGCATTCCAACTGACAGTTTTTGCAATGATTCCCAGCGAAAATAAGGCTAGGAAGACTCCAACATTGATAGAAGCGTAGTAGATAGAAAATCCCGCTTCTCGAATAGACTCTTTACCCTCGTAAAGTTCTCCCAATAGCGCCACTACGCTTGGCGTAAAAATACCAAACCCTCCTGCAATGATGACTAAACTAGGGTAGAGGAAAAAGGGGATTCCAGAAGACAATAAAAGACAGCCTATTAGATTACAGAAAGCTCCTAGAAAAAGGAGTTTTTGATAACTCCATCGATCGGCTAAAAGACCTCCAAACAAAGGTAGAAAAGCTGCGCATCCTGACAAAAGTCCGTAAATGTGGGTGGCTTTTACCCCGGAAAACTGGTAATATTCGAGGAGATATAAAACGAGAAGGTTTCCAACTCCCCAAAAGGCGAACCTCTCGCATAATTCGGTTAGCCCTAAAATCCAAAGCCCTCTAGGATGTTTGGCAAATGTTCTAAATAGCGCCATATTTCGGTATGTATAAGAAAACATCTTTTTTTTCGATTTTAATTATTAAAATGTCCTCTCTTGGGGATATAGTACAGACCTTTTATGTGCTTGATTATTTGCACTCACACTTTCCTGAGGCTGCGATTGATTGGGTGACTGAGGAGTCGTTTGCCCCTTTGGTTGCGGCTCATCCGTTTGTACGCCATGTATTTCCTGTGAATCTTAAAGAGCTGAAAAAAGGATGGTGGCGTTTTGCCGTTTGGAAAAAGCTCTTTCAGTGCATTGGCCGGTTGCGGGGAAGCTCTTATGATGTGTTATTTGATCTACAAAGTAATACTAAATCGGGGATGATCACATTTTTCTCGAAAGCTCGAGTAAAAGTAGGTCTTGGTTACGATAGCGTTCGGGAAAAGCCGAACGTCCTCTTTACTCATGTCCGCTTTGAAGTTTCTCGCCAAATGAATATTAGAGAGCAGTATGTAGATGTAGTGCGTCATTTTTTTTCTAAACAAGGCTTTTCTTTCGAAGAGAAGCAAGCGAGAAAAAAAAGCATAAGACTCCATATTTCTCCCGAGGAAGAGCGGCAGATCCAGAAGATCTTTTTGCATCCCTTGTTACAAGAAGGGAAAAAAATGATGATCTGTCCTGGGTCGCAGTGGGCAAATAAGCAGATTCCTACAGCGACTCTTTGTCAATTTTTGCAATGCATCAAAGAAAAAATTCCTGCATCGTTATTGCTCGTATGGGGCTCTGAGAGAGAAAAAAAAGAGTGTGAAGAGATACATAGGCAATTTCCAACTTGTAGTGTCGTATTGGACAAACTCCCTATTACCATTTGGCAAAATGTCATGCACGAGGTGGATGTAGTCATCGCAGTCGACTCAAGTGCGCTCCATTTATGCGGCATGACAGATACCCCGAGTTTTAGCGTATTTGGCCCTAGTTCTTCTTCTGTTTTTAAGCCTCTAGGTCCTCGTCATGTTGCTTTTCAAGGAGCCTGCCCGTACGGACAGACATTTGGGAAAACTTGTCCTAAGCTACGGACCTGTCCAACAGGTGCTTGTATGAAACATCTTCATCCAGAAGAGCTGGCTTCAGTTTTTTTTACCATTTTCTAGAGTAGATTTTGTGCTCTTTTTCTACGTGTTTTTTGATCTCTTGCGGTTTTTTATGGTGCTCATTGCAAGAAGTGATCAGGGCCAATGCAAAAGATATTCCAAACAATGCCAGAATAATTTTTTTGAGCGCCATGGTTGATTTCCAAAACAAGTAACTAGATTGTATACGTTTGCTTTGGTTTTTTATTCAAGCTTTTATTCTTTAGAAGGTTCTTAAAGAATTTCGTTTTTATTAGAAATTTCTTCGAGCGCTAAGTAGGTTCCTAGTTGTTTGAAAGGAGATTTAGGTTTAGCCAATTCATTAAAGAAGTTTTTTAAGATGCGTAGGATGCGTGGGACGATTTCTTTTCTACCGAAGAATTCCTTAGCTTTAGGGATCACTTTTTCTGCAGTGAGGCTTCCTACAGCAGCACCTGCTGCTGCGATCGCAGGGAGGGCGATGATTGAAACAAAGGGGGCTGCGATTGTAACAGCGGCTGCTGCTGTGAGAAGGGCGGTTGACTCAGCATTCGTATAAGGTGTTTCAAGAATTGAAGATTGACTGGTCTCAGCTAATGTATGGATTGCTTTGTCCGTCTCTTCAATCGAATTGGTAAGCTCGTCATAGATATCTCGTTCCAGGTCTTGGAGCATATAGGATGCTGTCTTTACAAAGCCGTCTAATTCTTCAAAGATTGGGGTAAGCTTTATTCGAATATTTAGATTCTCTTGATCAAGCTCGGTCTTTCGAGTTTCGATCTCTCGATGGAACTCTTTCCAATAGACATTGATCATGGAGCCTTTTTTCAAGAAATCTTCTACTTGTTGTAGTAAAGGAAGGGCTCCTTTGTATTTTTTATATTTTCTTACTTCTCTTTCCCAATTTTCCGGATCAAAATTTTTTCCTCCTGGAAGTTTGCTCCACTGACGCAGCTTCATTTGTAGTATTTGATAAAAATCAGAAGCAGGGTCTGCCTGTTCTAAAATCCATGCTCGCAGGTTTTTCGGTTTTTTTCTTTCATAAGAAGTGGGGTATTTTTGGATTTCATCGATCAACCGTTTTAATTTGATCCGCTTTTCCGGTGAGAAATTACTGTCTAAAATTTGTTCGATTTTTTGTTTAGTTTCGATAGAACTGAATTTTTTAGGCGTTCGTCCGTCTCTCATAATATAAAAGATCAGATTGGGTAAAAGGCCTTGAGGCTCCTTGCTAATAAGAGAGTTTAATTGCTCTCTTCTTCCTTTTTTTTCGGCCATCGTTTGTATCGATTGAATGAGGAGTTGCTCCGAGGCTTTAAGTTGTTCCTCATTCTCTGGAGAACGTTTTAACTCACGTAAGAGTTTGAAAGCTTCTGTCAAATTTTCATGAATGGTTGAAGTGAAATCGCGAGGTTTTCGTTTTAATAGTTCCCTCTTTGTTGCATCTAACCCATCAAGGACACGATCCAATTTTTCTTGAATAGCCAAGCAAAGATAATGGCCATTTTGGATATTGATGTTTTGAAGAGAGCGGACGAGCTGTAGGATTTGTTTTCTCAGAGGCTGTAGAGAATTATTCAAGCTGTTTTTTTCTTCTGCGCTCATGTTGTGTATGCGATATTTGCGGTCAATCATCTGTATATTCAGCTCTAGAATGAGGCTATTTAATAGATGACAAAAGTTTTTCATCGCATCGAACGCTGTTGAAACAAATCCCCCAGGATTAAATTTGCCTTGAGGTTTCAATAATTGATGAATGCTATGAGATTCTTCGCGCATAGTAGCTAGAAGTATTTTTAATTGAAGGCAGTTGTCCTCGGCGCTTTTCTTAAGTTCTTCAAAAATGACCAATCTATGCTTTATTTGAATGTCTGGTTTCACTTCTTCTTGAACAGTATGATCTACAATGGCATTTAACAGAGTCTGGAACTTTTCGTATAATTGATCGCGAAGTTGTTCGTTGTTGGCTTTTAATTGATCAAATGTTTCTTTTTTCTTAAAAGATTTACGGCCAGATTTAAGTAGTTGGAAGAAGGAGTTTTCTAGAGTTAGTGGATCATGTAAAATGTTAATAAGGGTCTCTCCACTTTTAGCAATTGTGGAGATAATTTGAGGTTGGATTTTTTTATAAATCAGCGAAGTGCTCTTCTTATATTCCCTAATGGCATCTGGGGTTTCATCATCTGGCATATCAAACACATCTAATAAACAATGTCCTAGTGTTTTTAATTGGGTGTGATCGTTGTCGCTGAGATGAAGAGGAGGAGAGGTCCTTTTTTGAGGCGGTTTTTCTTTTCCCAAATCCTCTTGAATCTTTCCGACTCGATCGATGATGAATTGATAAAGGGCTCGACTGAATACATAAGATTTTTCAAGGGAGGCATCGGTGAGGTTCTCGCTCAAAATAGATCGAACTGCGGAGGGAACGATGTATTTTTTTAAGAGAGTTTTTGTAATGAGATTGACTACATTATTGAGGAACTTAGAAGCCTCTGTAGTCATCCAATCTGGTAAGAAAAAGGAGACATTTTCTTGAGGAGAGAAAAATTCAATATGAGGGAAAAACATCTCTATAAGTAGAGCGCTATCTTCCTTGATAAGAGTGATAAAGTCTGATTTGAATTCTTTGGCTATAGCATTTTTTTTGTATTCATCTAAAGTGGTCGTAGGAGAGTTGTTTGGATCAATGAATTCATCGATGGCTCCTTTTATAACAAATAAAAGGCGATTACTAAGAGTAAGGATTTTTGAAAATAAAGTTGAAAGGTGTTGGCTTTTGGCAAAATGTTCTCGAGAGCCCTGAATCCCGCTTTTAAGGAGTTCTTCAATCAGTTTAGGGATGAAGTTCGATGAAGTATAAAAGAGATAATAGAAAACATACGCTTTGCTATAGGCAAACCAACCTAAATGATTTCCCAGTTCGTTTTTGTAAATTTCCCACATGGAAATATCTTGTTTTCGTTTGGTGATCTGTTGGACCATGGTTTGATAGATGACCGAATTTTGAGGAGAGCTTTGTCCTGCAGCCCATTCGTGAAGGAGAAGAAAAGTGGTATAGGCTGTGATCGCTTCAGTAAATATTTTTAGCTCGCGGTCAGTCTGCTGTTGTAGCTCTATATGTTCAGGAGAGGGGATAGGATTTACCGATGGGGAAAAGATGAAAGAAGAAGCTAACGGATTTCCAGCTTTATGTGTGATGTGCTCGTTCGACAGCGTTTTGTCAGAGATCTCTGTTGTCCGCCGTAAAATCTCATCCTTAATTTCATCTGCTTTTTTTGTAAGATCTTTGGAAAAAGGGTTCACATTGGTGCCGCTCACATTGAGGGGACGCGTCAAGGCGGGACTTTCCTCGTTCGGTGCTTTTTGGCGAGCCTTTTCTGCGTCATATTCTTGGTCTGCTTTTTCTATTGTCTCGGAGACCCAGCTTTGAACAGAACCAAACCAGGATGTTACAGAATTCACGATTCGCCTCTATAAACAAGATTACTATCTATTTGTTGGATAGGAAGAACTGCAGGTTCTTTTTCACCTATTTGGCTTATCAAATAAGCTCCAGCGGAAGAGATCGTACTAAGAGCTACAGTATTCCAAAAAGCCTGGTCAGCAAGTGTTGGCGTGGAAAAACCTGCGAAGTACAGTAAGGCGAGTTCTGCCACGACTAGACTTGTTTGTAAGGCAGTGGTTTCTCCTCCACTCTCCTTAAATAGTACCAAGTCTCCTTCAATAGCTTTTTGCAAGAATTCTTTGCCTGCTTGAAATTTAGTTTCTATAAGAGAATGGGGGTTTTCTTGTGGTTCGGTTTTAGGGAAGAGCTCTTCGATCGTTCTTTGTCCTTTCCGAAATAATATAATAGGTTCTGCCAAGGCTTCTTTAGAAGGTTTATAAGTGCGTGCATAGCCACTAATTAAAACTGCTGTAAACCCTAGAGCGACGGAAGGGGGTAGTACCCAGCGGTAAGCGAATTTAGCGAGCATAACTTCAGGCCTGTAGCTGATAAGAAAAGTAAAGCTTGCTGAAGTCGTCACGTTGACAAGGAGGGGGTTGATATGAGGTTTGCTTTTGCCTTCTACATAACTTGCTGCGTCTATAGCAGATTTTTTGAAAAATTCAAGACTTTTTTCAGCAGTCTCATTGGCGCTCTGCATCACAGTGGTAGGCAATAATCGAAGGCGGTTGGCAAGAGGGATGCCTTTTACGCCCATCAACAACCCTCCTGAAAATGCAAGACCAGCCGTAGAGAGGGTGATGAGGTTGGAAAGGGGGAGAGAAGGGCTGATGATTGCAAGACTTGTTGTTGTTAAAATGGCAGCACATGCTGCATTGTTGTCAGGATCTAAATTTCTGTAATGGGTCCAATTTTCTTTTACCCCTCCCCAGAGATTGGTGACGCGCTCTTTAGCGCTGTCTACAATATTCGAGTAACAGGCTCTAGGAATGTCAATAAAACATTTTAATCTAGAGGGGAATCCTAAACGCATATTTGCCTGTCCTTGAATTTTTTATTCGCCAGGATTCTATCGGATTGAGTGATTGAAATCAATGCTTATCAAAGCTTATTCTCAAAGCATAAATTTGAGGTCATTATGCGTGAGTGGGATGAGTTATTAGCTATCGCAGATAAGTTATTAGGCCCTGAGGGGTGTCCGTGGGATAGAGAGCAGACATTATTTACGCTGCAGCCTTATCTGTTAGAAGAGGTTCATGAGATCATTGAGGCGATTGATGCTCAAAACGGCCCCTGTATGGCAGAAGAGGTTGGCGACGTTCTTTATCTATTAATTTTTATAGCCAAAGTGGGAGAGAAGGAGAAAAAATTTACTTTAGCAGAGGCGATTCGCTTGGCCTCTGAAAAATTGATTCGACGTCATCCCCATGTATTTGGTGAAGTGAGTGTGGAAAATAATGAAGAAATTATCCGCAACTGGGAAGAAATCAAAAAGACAGAAGGCAAGGGGAGAACATCTATTTTAGACGGCATTCCAGCAACGCTTCCTGTCCTTGCAAGGGCCCAAAAGGTCATTTCGAAAATCAAGCGTTCTCAGTCAAAGGCTGCAACGATTTCCTCATCTTTTCAATCGGAAGAGGAACTCGGAGACAAGCTATGGCAACTGATAGAAGCGGCTGAGGAGAAGGGGTGGAACGTAGAGGGTCTTTTGCGGAGAGAGGTCGCTCGCCGGGAACAGGTGTTTCGGGAAAAAACACCGGAGATGGGCTCATAGCATAAAACAGATCCCTTAAGGCTGCTACCTTCCGATCCTGACCTGGTTCGGGTTGGTCTATTCTACGAGATCCCCGGTGAAAGACTGATTATATGTACCTAAAGAATTAAAATCTTCCTTTTTCTGAGTGCGGCTGAGCATTCAAATTATAGAGATAGGTCTCTGGGAAAAATTTTGAAAGAATTTTTATTGCATTCTCTCCATTGTTAGCCAAAGCTTCTGCCGAATAGAGGCAAAGGCCTACTCCAGGTCCTTTTCCAAAGCCAGTAAACAAAACGGCATCCTCTTTGAGAGAAATCGTAAAGTCGCTGCTCAAGAGGTGATTTTTCCCGACTGCATTTTGCAGGGTGAAAAAATCAAAATCATAGCTAGCCAAACCATCTTTTACTCGCGCGCCATAGACTTTGTTAGAGGGGTGGTCTACGAATAGATCGATCGTTTTGATTTGAGGAATGCCAAGCGCGTGGGCTAATGTTTTTTTCGAGATCTGATAAGACCATTTTGTCTCTTGGCGAGATAGTTGGGCGTGAGGCGCTTCGACCCCTTTTTCTGGTCCGAATCCTTCTTTGCGAAAGATCGAGAAATAAGGAGCTGTCTTGCCCGCGCTGTGTTCTGTCCACGCAGTAGCAAACGGGAGGTTTTTCCCATGTTCTGAGTGGACTAAAATGAGATGTCTTGTGGAATCGACAGCCCGTTGAATCGGGGAGTTTTCGACGCTGAGGGCAGATCCAAGGTAGCCTGCTTCCTGAGCGCTCACATGCCAAAAGCTGTTTGAGTGCCGAGTGGTGCGATAATAGGCGTCTGTACGTGTTAAAATGGCCAGGGCCGACAACACTTCCGATTCAGAAACGGTAGGGAATTGAGGAGCGAGGATCCCTTTTACATAGTGTTCAATATCGACTTCATTGACGATATTGATCATGCCGGCTACTCCATAGATGGCGATGGCTCCATCGTATTGAATGCCGTTTACAAAAATAGATGTTTCTTCAGAGCGAGGCTGGATGTAGATTTGATGAATGCTTGGGAATTCTTCACCCCACTTTAATCCACTTTCTAGTTCATGAACAATAAACCGTTTGCCAAGAAGACCTGAAGCGATCCGCATCTTATCATGAGGATTGATGATGTAATAAGGTCCTTTCACTTCTAGTAAAGCTTCTGTGACATCTTTTTCCAGTAAGACCTGGATGTTTTTTGGGGCCATGGGTTCTGAAATTGCCCCGAAAAGCGCGTCGCAGCTTTGTTCGTAGGTCCATCCTTGGGACGCAGACGAAACTAAAAGAAGCAGAGCGGCTGCAAGATTTTTCATGATGTGTACTCCGATTGTGGCTTTTTTATCTTCATATGTTCATAGGCCAAGCCCGTTGCTTGTCTGCCTCTTGGGGTCCGTTTGATAAATCCTTGTAGAATCAAAAATGGCTCGTAGACCTCTTCCAGTGTATGAGGCTCTTCTCCAACGGCCGCAGCTAAGCTGCTAATTCCAACAGGCCCTCCGTCATAATGTTCAATCATAACCTTTAGAATTTTTTTGTCCATTTCATCTAGACCTAAATGATCGATTGCAAGCATTTCGAGTGCATCAGCGGCTATTTTTCGATCGATAACAGGGTGTCCGTGAATTTGTGCAACATCGCGAACCCATCTTAGAAGGTTGTTGGCAATTCGAGGCGTGCCTCTTGAGCGTTTCGCAATTTCTAAAGCTCCTTCATCTTTCAAGGAGATGGACAAAAGAGAAGCCGAGCGCAGCAGAATTTTCATTAACGTTGAAGGGTCGTAATAATCGAGACGCAAAGCCACAAGAAAACGGGAGCGCATGGGAGAGCTTAAAAGACCTGAGCGGGTTGTCGCACCGACTAGGGTAAAGCGATTGAGTTTTACTTGAACAGTTCTTGCATTAGGTCCGCTATCAATGATTAAGTCGAGTGCAAAATCTTCCAGCGCTGGATAGAGATATTCTTCCGCAACTGTGGAGAGGCGATGGATCTCGTCGATAAAAAGAACGTCGCCGGTTTTTAAATTGGTCAGAAGTCCCGCTAAATCTCCGGGTTTTTCAATGGCGGGACCGGATGTGACGACAAGTTGCGTTCCCATCGATTTTGCAATAATATGCGCGAGTGTTGTTTTTCCAAGGCCTGGAGGTCCGCTAAAAAGACAATGACCAAGAGATTCTTTTCGATGTTTTGCAGCTTTGATCAAAATTTCTAGGCGACTTCTTACAGCCGCTTGACCCACAAATTCTTGTAACGATTGAGGACGAAGAGGCGTCTCGAAAGGCACGTCAGGTTGCGTCCAAGAAGATTCAATAAATGCATCGCTCATACATAAAAACTGTAGCAAGAAACAGATTTCATGCGCTACTCTGAAGTTGGTTTTACTGGACTTTGGTCATTTGAGGGAGCAGATTTCTCGAAATATTTGCTCTTAGGCACACTCGAATTTCTTTTAGGTAGGCTTGAAATGCCACCTAAAAAAAATCGGGTGTGGCTAAGAGCAAATAGGCGAGAAAGCGGCCCCGACAAGTGGCCAAGGTCCAGTTATCATGCAAAAGGGATAGATTATGACGCTTTGTTCAGATAAATGGATTCGCAAAATGGCAACCGAACACAAGATGATCGAGCCTTTTGTGGACGGCCAAGTCAAAGAAGGGAAAGTAAGTTACGGACTTTCAAGCTATGGATACGACCTGCGTGTAAATGATGAGTTCAAGGTATTTACAAATTCTTACAATGCAATTGTAGACCCTAAAAATTTCCAGGAAACAGCTCTTGTAACAATCAAGGCAGACGTTTGCATTATTCCGCCAAATTCTTTTGCTCTAGCTAAAAGCATCGAATATTTTCGGATCCCACGCAATGTACTTACTCTTTGTATTGGCAAGTCTACCTATGCTAGATGCGGGATTATTGTGAATGTGACGCCGTTTGAGCCTGGATGGGAGGGGTTTGTGACTTTGGAAATTTCTAATACGACCCCGTTGCCGGCTAAAATTTATGCGAAGGAGGGGCTTGCACAGGTGCTCTTTTTAAAAGCCGAAGAAGAGTGTGAGGTTTCTTATGCAGATCGTAAAGGTAAGTACATGAATCAGATAGAGATCACTTATCCTTGCGTTTTGGGTTAAAAATTGCAGAATACTCGACAATCGGTACAATGAATTTATATACCTGAGTGAATTCAAAAGTTGGGAATTTGGCAAGGAGGCGGCGCAAGTTTTTGCGTCCGGAGTGAGCGACCATTGCCGAATGGCAAGGCGCGAACGAGGACGAAAAAATTGCAGCCAAGCTGACGTTGCCAAAAACCAACTTTTGAATTCACTCGGGTATATACCCGAGTGAATTCAAAAGTTGGCCTTTGCAGCAGTCAAAGGGGCCATGTTTGAATCCTTTTGGGTATGCTCTAAATAAATAATACGGTAATATGTTCTGGAAAAAAATCACTGCATTTTCTTGGCTTCGAGAGACTTGGTGGGTTTTTTCTTTTTGTTGTTTAACTGGATTGGTGTACTTGCATGCCGTGAAAAATAGGAATGCGTCTCTTCAGGAAATGGCTTTTCGGTGTCGCGAAATGGAAAAGCATCGTTTCGAGGTTTTACAGGAAAAAGAAGATTTGAGTTTAAGAATCGCCTCGCAGCACGACCCAGCATGGGTAGAGATGGTATTAATGCGTGAAATTGGCGTGGTCCCAGAAGGCTGGGTTAAGGTGCATTTTCGGTAAAAGATGCTTTTTATCCTCATTATTTCTCTTTTGGTCCTGATCTTTCTTTCTGGATATTTTTCCGCAGCAGAGACTGCTCTCTTTTCTCTATCCCCCTTAACCTTAAAGGCTTATAAAACGAGCTCTCAAAATCGGCTCAACCTGATTGCTCAGTTGATGGAGCACCCTCGAAGGGTGCTTGTCACTTTGATGATCGTTCATATTTTGGCCAATATTTTGGTCCAAAACGTGATCTCGAGCATTTTTTTCTCTTTCCCTCAATGGACACTAAAAGTTGGTCTTCCTCTAGCTTTGACACTTATTTTTGGCGATATTTTACCAAAGTCTATCGCTATGCCGTATAATGCTCGTATTTCTTATCATGTGGCTCCTGTAGTGTCCAAAGTATCGAGATGGATTGCCCCTTTTCGCAATCTCTTGACGTCGGCTACCTCTTGGCTTACGAGATGCCTGTCCTTTTTTCTTCGCGAGGAAAAAGAGATCTCGGTCAATGAATTGCGACATGTTTTAAAGACCTCTGAGCAAACGGGAGTGCTTTTACATGAGGAAGCAGATTTAATTGACGGGATGTTGAAACTGCAACAGACGTTAGTGAAAGAGAGAATGCGTCCTCGTGAAGAGATCTTATTTTATGATATTCAGCAGCCCTTTTCTTCGTTGGACCGTCTTTTAGTCGAACTCGAGATCACGCGTGTTCCTGTTTGTGATGGCGATTTAGAAAATGTCTTAGGGGTCTTGTCGACCCGTCTTTATTTGTTTCATCAACATCAATTGCAGCAACCTAAAGATCTACTGCCTATTTTAAAAAAACCTTATTACGTTCCTGAGACGACGAAATGTTGGACTCTTTTGCAAAATTTGCGCGAGAGGGTAGAGAGTCTGGCCCTTGTAGTAGACGAGTATGGATCTATTTCAGGATTAATTACGCAAGAAGATCTCATTGAAGCCGTTGTTGGAGAGATTTCTGATAAGCGCGATGTCAAAAGCCTCTATACACGCTCAGGACCAGATGTGATTATTGCCAGCGGTAAACTGGAATTAGAAGAATTTCAGGGAATTTTTGGAATTCCTCTCATCTCAAAGGAAAATGCCGTTACTTTGGGTGGGTGGTTGATTGAACAGTTAGGTGATATTCCTACGGTAGGGACAAAGTATGCCAATGATCAATTTCTCTTTTATGTATTAGCGGCCAATCCCAATCGTATTCGGCGTATTTATGTTCGAAAATTGCAGCATCGGCAAGGTAAGCTATGAGCATGTGGCTCGAGTTTTTGGTCCTTACCTTGCTGGCAGTATTTGTCCAAGGGCTGTTCGCTCTTTTTGAGATGGCTTGCGTCTCTTTTAATAAGGTTCGCTTGCAGTACTATGTGAGTCTTGGAATGAAAAGAGCCGTTTGGGTTGCTTTTTTACTGAAAAGACCTTCTCGTTTATTCGGAACCACGATGATCGGGATTAATTTAGCTTTGCAGGTGGGCTCTGAGTCTTCTAGACGTTTTTATGAGGCGATCCATTTACCTGCTGATTGGGCTCCACTTACGCAAGTGCTCATTGTTGTCATGTTAGGAGAGCTAGTTCCCATGTTTGCCGCGCGCCGTCATCCTGAGCAGCTTGCGATGGCTTTAGCTCCCTTTATGGTGCTCATTACGTATCTATTAACCCCTCTTATCTGGGCCTTTGATGCTTTTTCCCATTTTCTGCATCGTCTTTTGGGCTCACCCCCAGAGGCCTCTTTGTATCTTTCTCGAGAGGAGATCAAGGTGGCTTTTGAGGATAGAGAAGATGGTGAAAAAGATATTAACGCGATGGTGACTCGAGTATTTCGTTTAAAAAATCTGACCGCAGCTCAGGTTCTTAAGCCTTTATCTGAGGTGTTAATGGCTCCATCTCAGTCAACGGTAGCGGAGGTGAAAAAGCAGCTCGCTGAGCGTTACGTTCCTCTTCTTCCGATCTATCATCGCTCTCGCAATAATATTGTGGCTATTCTCCATCTTCGCCATTTGCTTAACAAGCCAGATCAAACTCGCATCCTTGATTGCTCCCGGCCTCCTTGGTTTATTACAAAGGACTCTTCTGTTTTGCAAATTTTGGACCAGTTTCGGCGCAATAACCAAGTGACGGCGATTGTCCTCGATGTTTCTGGACAGGCTGTAGGAATTCTTACGTTAGATCAGATTTTAGAGCAAATTCTAGGTGAGGAAAAAGAGGTTTCTCCTGAAATTTCCCGGCTATATATCACAAAGACCCTTCTTGGCAGCATGGCGGTAGCAGAGTTTAATCGGCAATTCCAGGCAGATCTTGTTCATGAGCCAGAAGAGACGCTCAATGATTTTCTCTTGCGCCATGTGGAACATTTTCCGGTTAAAGAGGAGACAATTCGGGTTGGAGATTTCTCTTTTACAGTGATCGACGTGACTCTCCGAGCCATTAAGACTGTCTCTGTGCATACCTCAAGCCAGGACTAAAAAAGCAATATCAACGATTTAACGATAAAAAATTATTGTTAAATCGTTTTCATGATTAATCAATTTTAACAAAATCCTGGTTTCCCAAGATGCCACTGAAGAGAGGCGATGGTGAAAGGAACCAATTCACCTTTGAAAGTTTTAGCAGCTCGTAGCGCGCGCCCTGCTTCTTTTAGCGTATTTCCCGATCCTGTGTAGTCATCGAAAAGGATATAGGCTCCTGATGAGGCTAAACCTTCCAAATTGGCCTCTATTTGTTGGTGAACATTGTAATGGCGCTGATCATTATTTAAGAGCTCTCCTTGTCTTTGAGCGGGAATCTCTTTCCAACCAAGCGCTTTATCTAAAACAGGAAGTTGGACATGTCGGGAGAGGAGCAAAAGGATGTTTTTTTGCGCTTTCCAAGAGCGTGAGGGAATAGGAATAATCCCTTTGAAGGATGTGTGTTTCACCAGCTCGCTAAAACGTTTCAAGAGGAGCTGAATCAAAAGAGGGTCCATCTCCTCAGGCGACTCTACAGAGCCTCTTTCTTTCATAAAGCGAATAAAGAGAGGAGAGCGCATTTTGGCATCGAATAGACTTAAGCCCGCAGAGATCTTATAGAGTGCAATGCGTCCGATAGGACATGGTCTGTCGTTTAGCCATGCAGTAATAGACTCTATTTTTTGGGGATCTCTTGTTGTTGTCGCACTGGAGCTACAAACGTCGCAGTGGCCGCAAGGAGTTGTGTGCAGGTCTCCTAAAGCTGAACGAAGAAGAGCCATCCGGCATTGCGCTCTTTGGCGTCCATATTCGAGCATCCTCTGCAGCTCTTTTTGCTTTACTTTTTGCTGCTGTTCATAACGGGTGAGATGAGGTTTGTCTTCTTTCGGGATCGCTCTATAGACCTGAACTCCGCCTCGGCTTTCTTTAGATAAAAACCCTTGCTCGACAAGTTCTGCGAGAATGATGATGACCCGCGTTGGATGGAGTCCAGTGAGCCGTTTGATGGCTGTGAGATTCAATGGTTCCGGAGCAGAGAGGGTAGTTTGAAGGACTTGATCAAAATGTGCTGGCGAGGGGAAGGAGGCGTCGATAAAATACTGTTGGACCTGGCTATCTGAGGAGGTGAACAATAAAAAGCCTTGAGAAGGCAGTCCATCTCGTCCGCATCTTCCCACTTCTTGATAATAGGCCGTAATGGAGCCGGGGACATCGAAGTGGATGACAAAGCGAAGATTGGCTTTATCAATCCCCATGCCAAGAGCGTTTGTTGCAACAAGCGCTTTATAGCGGTCGGCAAGAAATTCTTGTTGCAGCCGCTGTTTGTCCTCTGATTCAAATCCTGCATGATAGGCGGCGACATCGAATTGTTGGAGCTGTAAAAATTCTGCGACTAGTTCAACATGTTCTCTCGTTGCGCAATAAATTAACCCGCAGCCTTCTGTTGATGAGAGGAGATCCGCACAAGTTGCTAATTTAGCGGCCAGGTTAGGCTCTTGGGAAACGGAAAGCTTGATGTTGGGGCGATCCATGTTTTCTCGCAGCACTGCAACCGGGCGCTCAGACAAGATAAGCTGCCGTTTAATATCGTCTTCAACTCGTTGATCTGCCGTTGCTGTAAGCGCTAAAATATGAACATCTGCATGTTTTGCAGTTAATGCGGAGAGCAAATGGAGAATCTGTCTATAGCTTGGGCGAAAATCGTGACCCCAGGTAGAGATGCAATGAGCCTCATCGACCACTAAAAGATCGATTGGCAGCTGCAATAAAAAAGCAAAGCGATCCACATGGTCTAGCTGCTCAGGAGCGATAAATAAAACTTTGATCTTCCCAGCTAGCGCCAGCTGCCTTGCCTCAGCATTTTCTTCTTCTGTCTGATCAGTGTTGATGGCAGCTGCTGGAATATGAAAACGTTCATTGAGGTGTTTTAGCTGGTCTCTCATGAGCGCCAAGAGCGGCGAGATGACCAATGTTAGGCCAGGCAAAAGACAGGCAGGTAGCTGATAAAGAAGGGATTTCCCATAGCCGGTGGGCTGGATGCATAAAAGTCTTTTTTTTTCTAATAAGAGAGAAATCGCCTCGAGCTGTCCGGGGCGAAATGTCTGAAACCCAAAAACGGTCTGGAGAGTGTTTTTTAAAATATCTTCATGCATAGCGCTGAGTATAATATAACAGATTCTTACAATAAGTCTATAGATAAGGTCTGTGATCCGGGATGCATAAAAAACCAGGATCCGCAAGATAAATCTCTTTTTAACCTCTTTGCAAAATATATAAAATTTTTTGCGTGGATTAATTTGATTCTTTTTGCTACGATCGATGTATATTGCAGTGCTAAAAACATATGTTTACATTTTTAACCTCTGTTGCTACGACCCTCGAAACAACCGGCTTCCGCCGGTAATTTGTCCTATTTCCAATCAATATTTTTTTAAAAATCAGTAAAAAACAACGGAGAATTTATGTTTCGCAAAATGCCTTTTCTTTTATTGGCGCTCATGGGGTTCATTGGAGCGTTTCATTCTTGGATTCCTTATGAGGTCCAATCGATCCTTTATGGAGTGAGTTTAACAATCAAATCGGCGATGGTCTTTTGCTTGCCGCTCATTATTTTTGGTCTCTTGTTTAAGACTGCGGTTGGATTTGCCAAAAGCGCTTCCAAGATCATTCTTTTTCTCATTGCTGCTATCTGTCTTTCGAACTTTATCTCGACGATGATCAGCTATTCTGTAGGCCGGATTGCTTATGGCTTTGATTTAACCATGTCTTTCCCAAGCGAGGGAGCTCAGCTGCAGCCTTTTTGGTCTTGGGCTTTGCCTAAATGGCTTGGCAACGATACAGCGATGCTTGCGGGGCTTGGCTTAGGAATCCTTCTTGGATTATGGAGACCTTCATGGGCTGCTAAAGTGTCGGCAAAGATAGACCGAATCATTGGAGTTTTGTTGAAAGGATGTTTGTATGTCATCCCCATATTTATTGCCGGATTTTTCATGAAAATGTGCCATGACAAAGTGATTGGCTACATTCTCCAAAATTATGGACTTATTTTTGGACTTGTTGCTTTTTTTGTCTTTGCCTATATCGCCTTTCTTTATCGAGTGGCTACTCACGGAAGCGATAAAACGTTTATCCAAAGCGTAAAAAATATGCTTCCAGCTGCGATGGCAGGTTTTGGAAGCATGTCTAGCGCAGCTGCGATGCCGCTGACCATTTTGGGAGTAGAAAAAAATGCAAAAGATCCGGAACTTGCAAGCTCCATTGTTCCTGCGACAGTCAATGTCCATTTGATAGGAGACTGTTTTGCGATCCCTATTTTTGCTTTTGCTGTGTTAAAAAGCTTTGGCGTTCCTGAGCCTGATTTTATTAATTATGTGATTTTTGCCTGCTATTTTGTCTTAGCAAAATTTTCCGTCGCAGCAGTGCCTGGAGGTGGGATTTTGGTGATGCTTCCTATTTTGGAGCGTTATTTAGGATTTGATGGAACGATGCTCTCTCTCATTACAGCCTTATATATCCTGTTCGATCCTGTGATCACTTGCGCCAATGTCCTCGGAAATGGAGGCTTTGCCATGAACTTGAGCAGATGGATTAAGGTAAGGAAGCTGGATAAGAGTGGCGAGAATACGTTTCTTTCACCTTAGAGAGCGTGATTAAAGCGATGATCAAATAGACAGGAATCGTTAAAAATGCCATATGGTAGGCGTCTAGGGAAAAGGCTCTCACTCCATTAACGAGCTTTCCATCCCATGTGGCATCGAGGAATTTTCCTGTCAAAGGATCTGAAAGGGCTCCTAAAAGCGCGTCGAATGCATTCATAAATCCTATAGCTGTAGCTGCCAGAAGGGGCGAATGGATTTCTCTCATCATAGTGAAGCAAAGCAAGAAGCTGCTGATAGAAAATCCAAAGAGAAAAAGAAGTGGTGCGAGGAAATTTACAAAGAGATGCGGTCCATAAATAACGGCGGAGATGGTGAAAAGAGCCGCAACGCTTCCCCAGAGCATGACAATGCGTCTGGATTTGAGCCAATCAGAAAACCAGCCAAACGCAGGTGCTCCAATGGCAAAACCGATAAAGATCAAAGAGAGCATTTGAGCAGATAGATTCGTAGATAACTGATAGGCTTCTGCAAGAAAAGAGACTCCCCAAAGACCTCCAAATACCATCACGGGGGCAAACGCAAATCCGCTATAAATAGAAAGCCACCAAGATTGGGGATCTTTGAGAATTCGGTAAGTGCTTTTTTTCAACGACGTCTTAGAAAAAACGAGTTTGTGTTTTTTGGCATGAGAGGGAGATTGATCTCGGACGACGAGCCAAAAGATGGCGGCTAAAACAAGTCCTGCGATCCCTAAAGTATTCATGGCGCCTTGCCACTGAACTTTGTGGATCAATGCCGACAAAGGTGCCTGGCCTCCTACAGCGCCAAGCATAGCCACGGTCATCATAAGCCCTGCCATAAAAGCAAATAATCTGGTAGGGAACCAGTTAGCAGTGAGTTTTAAACAGTTGACTACCGCAAATGCTGCGCCAGCGCCCGTGAGAAGACGACCAGCTTCTGCGACCATGAGAGATTCTGCTCTTGAAAATACAAGGCTTCCTAAAGCACATATGACAATAGCTATGGTTGTGACGATCCTGGGCCCAAATTTATCTAATAATAGTCCTGCCGGAATTTGCAGCAGCAGGTAGGAATAAAAATAACAAGCCGCCAAGTTGCCAAGTTCAGCCCCCGTAATAGAAAACGTTTGCATAAGCGTTTCTGTCATGACGCTGGGAGAGACCTCGATGGCGTACTTATAGAACATGAAAAACGCGCTAAGAAGCCATATGCTCCAAGCTTGAATGGGGTAAGAAATTTTTTCTTGAGTCTTGGGCATAGCAATATTTCCTGGTGTATACGGAATAACCTGAAGGATTAATTCTTTAGATTATTTGCGTATAAAATAGTAAATACTAAATAAGGTGAATTTTGAGGAGCTTTTTTATGAAAAGAGGGTATTGCCTATTTATTTGTCTTTTTCTTTGCTGGACAGGATGCGCTAAGACAAACGTTGAAGTAAGTGAGGAAGAGACTGAGCAGCAAGATGATGAGGCGCCAATGATATGGATAGGTCCCGGCTTTTATTATGGGATTTGGTTTGGTTCTGAGTACGATTTTAATGATTGGCATCGAAATCATAACCATAGAGATTATGACCATGACCATGATAGACATCATGATCATGATGGTCGTCGTGACCGTGATGGCAATCATCAGCCAGATGGGCAGCGCGGGCCGAGAGGGGGTGGTGGAAGAGGAGGTGGCAGTGGCGGTCATGGACGATAAATGGCTTATTGTTTATATAACCAAACAAGGGGAAAAACCCTCATTTTAAGGAGTATTTATGGCTAAAGCAAAAAAAACTGCAAAGAAAAAAACTGTTTCAAGAAAGTCGACTAAATGTGCTTGTCCTTCGATGTCGATGAAGAAAAAGAAGAGCCGTACCGGCGGATAATTCTTTGAACCTATCTCAATAAAGAGCTTCTGTCGATTTTGGGGTTCTTTTGAGCCTATTTTCGAGTTCCTTTTCCAGGGGTTGTATCAACATTCGTATACTACCCCTGCAAAAGGAACTCGAAAATAGGTCAAAATAATCCCCAAAATCGACGAAGTCTCTTTATTGAGATAGGTTCTTCTCATTTTTCAAAACCTCTTGCGTAATTAAGGGTTCGTTGATTTTAGGAAGTTTTCGGCTGAAAAAACTCTCGAAAATCGACTGGAACTTTTCATTAGGATAGGTTCAATTACGCAAGAGCTCTCTTAAAAATAAGGTTTTTGCGAAATAAATACTTTGTGTATATAGAAAGGAGAGGGAAATCTAATTTGAGGCAATCGTGAAACGATTTATTTTATGTTCTTTTTTGTTGCTAATCTTTAATTGTCATGCATTTGGGAAGAAGAGGGAAGAACAGTCCTGTGAAAAGCCATGTAATACACAACGGTGTGAAAAAGGGCAATGTGACGACAGATCAATGCGCTCATATACTGAACCGTCTGGATTTTATATTGGAGTCATGGGAATGTTTGCTGTTCCTACTGAAACTGGGTTAGGAACTTTTACCCATAGCGTGGGTCATTTTAATAATCAGGGAGGAGTGACCTGTAAGGGCTCACCTTCTGAAGCGAGTTTCGGACCTGCTGGAGGAATCCAAGTGGGCTATGATTTTGCTAATTCGGCTAATCGGTTAGAGGCTGCTTATTTTTATTTGCATAACTCCAACCATAATGTCGAAGATTTAATCGATACTCCTTTTACTTTTGGCAGTAGCTTTTTTAATGTAGGAGCTTTGTTTCCTGCTGGAACTCCGCTTCCTCCTTCCTATTTAAAATATACGTTAAATCAGGGCGATCTTAAATTTGGGCATCGCTTGATAACCGGTTCGTGCTTTTTTGAATTTACTCCGACAGTTGGCGTTCGGTATGCTTCTTTAAAACATGATCTCCCTTTTACAGGAGGATATGTTAAAAGTACCTATTGGGGTGCAGGTCCAATGTTAGGTTTTGATCTTATCTACAATCTGTGTAAGGGGCTTTTGTTAGTTGGGCAATTTAATACAGCTTTGTTGATGGGCGCTGTAAAATCGAGCTCTGCATTGACTTTTCCTGCTGATGCGACAAATGTGTTTAAATCACCATCCAACAGTCGAATCGTCTCTAACTTTGAAGGTCGTCTTGGAATGGCTTATGATTATATATTCTGCAATCGATCAAGCATAAGACTCGAAGGCGGATATGAGATGAATAATTATATAGGACCTTTTGATATGATTGTTTCTTATGTCACTCCAGGGGCTCAGAGAATTTCTGATCTTGAGACAACAAGCTTTGCGTATTCTGGGCCTTATTTGAAACTCACTTGGCATATGTAATGCTTTTCATGCTTTTCTATCGCAATGGGAAAAAATGTTTATGTTCCATTCCGATCGAGATAACGTCTTGAAATACGATTCTTTCTTGTCAGAGCAGGCTTGAGCTTTTAAAAAAGCTCAAGCAGCTCAAAAGCCTCTATGAGGCTGTTTGAAGTAGTTCTCTCTCTTTGCGCTCCTTCATGACTTGTTCGTAAACAGTCTTTGCTTCTTGTCGCAAGAGCAGTTGTGCTGGCTCTTCAAGGTAATTATAGAGAGTGTTTAGTTCTTGCCAGTGCTGTTTGGAAACACCTTTTGATTCAGAGCAAAGGCCTAAATACTTTTCTCTATTTATGAGCATTTCATGCACGATCCCATTGCCTATAATTGTTTGAGTGAATCGCTCGGAGGTTTTCTCAAATGACTCTAAAGCTCTCTTGTGTTGATCGTTTACATTTAAGTCTTGATTTAGCGTTTTCAATGCGGTTCCTACAACACCGATAGTTGCAAGCGCTGTGATTGTAACACGAAATGTGAGTCCACCTAGTAATCCCCAAGGCAATAAGATACTTAATGCGATAGAGCTGATGAGGAAAATAGCTTTTTGAGCTCTATCTAACTCTTCTCTTCTCGTTTTAAGACCATTTAAGATCTGTCCGCGATTTAACAGTTGGTTAATTGAAAAAGGTGAATCTGCGCGTTCGATTAGCATAGCGGCGCGATAATTTCGCATGCCAAAAGGAGGCAGAGCAATCTGCTTTTCTAAAAAAAAGTTATGCAGACTTGGAGAAACATCAGGTGCATTGACACAGGATTGTATCAGGGTTGGATTTGTAGGTTGTTTAATATAATCAACAGCCATATGGACCTCTTATTGTTAGGTTTTTTAGAGAATGGCATGTAGCTTACAGAAATTTGGTATTTTGTGCTAGAAGAAATTTGAAATTTTTTTGGCGGTCCATTGTCCAGCAGTATCGATGGAAAAGTGAACGATTTCGCAGTTTTCCAATCTCCATGCGTGAGCCTTGATATTCATAAGACAACAGATGGCCCAATGGACGCCTCCATGAGCTACGATCAGCGATGGACCTGGTAGAGAGAGAGCCTTGTTGAGCCCTTTTCGGATCCGCTGCATAAAAAGATGCGTTTCACCGGTGTTTGGAATAGGGGAGTACATGCCTAAATGGACCATTTCTTTCCAAATGTTGGCGCTGCATTCACCTAAGTCATCGATTTCATGGTGCGGCGCTTGGAGGCGAGGGACGATGATATTTTTTGTTTCTTGAGCCCGTTTCATAGGGCTTGTGCAAATGGTTTTGATGGGGAGGCGTGCAATGATTGGTTCAATGGCCACCGCTTGAGCTCTTCCTGTTTGATTTAACGGAATATCGTTAGTGTGGTCTACTTTTTCTTTTCCTTCTAAAAGATTCTGATCTGTTTGTCCGTGGCGGACAAAGTAGAATTCTTGTTGTAAGATCATCCATTCACCTCAAACGTTCGATAAAAGTCTACAGCCTGCTTTGCTCCAGCCATTAATGGCATCTTGATTAGTTCCTCAAAAGAAGCCCATGTGTAGCTTTGGTGCTCGCTCGACAAGCAAACAGGAGGAAGATGATCTATGTGCACTTTAAATAAGTGGTAAATGTAGCTTATTTCAGGTTTGCGGATATAGAGAGAACCTAAAGAGTGGATTTGGGATGAGGCAATAGAAACGCCCGTCTCTTCAAAGAGTTCGCGCGTTGCAGCATCTATAGGAAGTTCGTTTTTTTCCAGTTTTCCTGCTGGAACGCCCCATTTGCCGGCTTCTGATTTGTTAGTTGCTCGTTGCAATAAAAGAACCTTGCCTTCTTTCTCAAGGTAGCAAGCGGCGACTTGCACTTGAGGAGAAAAACCTTCAGGCTCTTTTTCGTGGATCTCTATGTCTTTTTCCATGTCACAAAGGATAGCTGCTCCTTTTTCAAAAAACAAGTTTATTCTTTCGTAAATGTTAAATAAAGTTTTTAGTTTTCTTTTGTTATTAAGTGATTTGATTTTTGAAAATAAACAGGTGATGTGTTATCGTCTTTTGCAGATTTTGAAATTAAATGAGGATAATCTAGGTATGTCAGTAAAAAATTGCGTAGCGGACGCTCCAATAACTCCTTGTATACCGAGCGATGAACCTAGTAACAAAATCAGTTTTTACGACCAATTTGGCGGCGTTAAGGTTTTTATTGAAAAAAGTAGTGCTATCAAGCAGCTTGCTCACGCTTGGCAGCTTGCTGGTGTCGCCTATATCAATACCCATCCAATTAAACTTGAAGGAACAAGATTCGTAGATTTTAGAAAACACTTTAAAAAAAGTCTACAAGATTTTTTGACCACGAATCATGCCATTATCAGTCTAAAAGAAACTGAATTTCTCTCTTCTCTTCTTAATGAAAGAGACAGCAAATTAGAAGGTGAAATTTTCTTTAAACAAGACGCCTCTCTTCTTTTTGATGATTTTCAGAAAGAAGAGCCGGTTTCAATTTCCTCCGGTTTTCAAGGTCACCGAGTGATTGTTGCCTTTGATAAAGATTATCTTTTAATTGCTAACAAAGGAGCGGCGACTAGAAGACCGATTGAAGTCTATAAAATCAACCCGGAAAAAATAACGAAAGCGGCTTTTGAAGAAATTATTAACTTAGCTGACCAATCTGAGGAAACATATGATAAATGGCTTAGCAATATTTCTCATAATTTCGATGCGACAAAGGATTCTCTTTCTCTTTGTATAGAACAGGCATATCCTCTTTCTAGCTATCAAGAGGTTGGTAATTGCGTTTGGGAAAGTTTGCAAACTTGTGTATACGGAATGTTACTGTTAAATAGGCTTAGAGAGAATTTTGATGAATTAGCATCCAGCAAAACTATAGCACTGGTTGACACGTCCAATAAAGTATTTCTGCAGTGGCGAGAATTTTTGCAAATTCAATCATTAGAAAGATTTTTCCGCGCTAATAGCACTCCCTCAAATCCTCTTCCATATCTGATAGCAAATCCAAATGAAGAATCTTTGGACGACTTAATCACGTTTGAAGGAATTGATCAAAATCTTTTAAGGAATGTTTTTAGGCAATTTTGGAGTACAAAATCCATTTCGATCGAGTTCAAGGAGAAAATGGATAAACTCGAATCGCAATATTTAAAAAATCTTCACGGATTTGCACTTACATCTGCAAAAATCGAAAAGTTATACTACAACCAGATGGGGCAAATTGCACCCATTGTTAAAGATTTAGCCAAAGTCTTGGCTCCAAGTGCTTTAAGTACAGCTGTAGTCGCTTTAGTATACACGTTTACTCCTGAAATAACACCTGAATTTATAAATCATTCTGGGCGTCTATTGGTTCCTTCATACTCGTATTCTATCCTTAGGACTACCCAATTGGCTCGACGTTATTTTGCAATTTAATTTTCTGACTGACAGCTTCTAAATTTCTGGGTTTTTTACCATATGAATTTTTTAGAAGTTGGTGCTAAAGAGTATATTTCCTATGATACCTAATCATTAGGTGTTTTTGATGGCAAAAGAAAAGAAATTTGGCAAAAATAACCTCTAAAATCGACGAACCCTTAATTTCGAAAGAGGTTCTCTAATTGCGCACAAGGGTTATCCACTCTTTTTTTTCTCTAGGCCTTTTTCGCCGTTAAAATTTTAAGCATCTTAGTTTTTAACATCTTTCATGAGAACAATTCCTTGGTTCTCTTCGGGGTCTTTTATGGAGGACTGCATCTGGGGTCTCCGCCCCATTATGACTTCCGATAAAAACAGGCAAAACAATGTCTATTACGGCTTCTAAGAGCCAGCTTCTACCATTAGAAATCGAAGTTCTTTCGACCCACATTTAGAGGTTTTTCCTTGTTTTTGAGTTTCTTCGGAAGCGTATTGCGTAGGAGTCTATTGTTTAACGGTCTCATAGTGCTGTTGACAAAAATATTGAGATGTGTGACTTGATAACTATGCAGAAAAAAATTCCCAAGAAGCTGGCAGTGCCTCACGACCTTCCTGAAAAAGGCCGTAAGGAAATCTCAGAACATCTTAATCTCTTAGCCGCAGACGCTTTGGCTTTATATATAAAGGCGAAGAACTTTCACTGGCATGCATCGGGCAGTCATTTTCGTGATTATCATCTATTGTTCGATGAGCAGGCAGATCAAATGTTTGCGATGATCGATCCTCTAGCTGAGAGGGTTCGTAAATTGGGTTTTCTTACGATTCATTCTACTGGAGAAGCGGCTGGTTTGCAGAGAATTAAAGATGACAATGCAATCTTTTTAGAGCCCCAAAAAATGCTTGAGAATTTAATGAATGACAATAAGGATTATGCCGCCTTCCTTCGGAAGGCTCATAAAGTATGTGAAAAGCATCAAGATGTGGCAACTTGTAGTATCCTAGAAATTTTTCTCGACGAGACGGAAAGAAGAGTTTGGTTTCTTTTCGAAGCTCTTTCTGAAAGTTGCAAATAGTTAAATCCTTAACTGTCAGCTGCTTGCGTGAAATCTGGTTTTTTATTTTATTTAATAAATTGAGCGAAACTAGATATTTATATTATAGTATGTTGAAAATATAATAAAAATGGTGGTTTTGTGTCGATTAATGTTAATTATAAAGAAATTTCTTCTTTTTCTGATCTGAGTCTAAGAATTTTTGGAACTGGGTCTGAAGAGATGAATAGACTTGCCACAGAAGAATTTGAAAAAAGAAACCTGGAGCTTGGGCGTCTTCTTTCCTCTTTTGTGACAACTCGCACATTTAACATTGAAAAAATTACGGAGACCCGCGTTTTTCTTTTAGGGGAGACTCATGGAGATGAAGATGCTAGATTAAAACAATCAAAGCTTGTCTATCATTTAGCTCGAAGAGCTTTTGTTGTGTTTGCGATAGAAGGATTTCCTTCGATGCAATTTTGTAATCGTATTTTCGAGCCTGTTTGGGAAGATTCTGTGCATGATGAACCTCAGCCTCTACTAGATTCTTTAGATGAACCCACTAAACAGAACATTCATGGCATTGGATGGGATTCAAATGAGACGCTAAATCCATTGTTCAAAGAGCAAATAAACCTTGTCCGTGAAGAGGAAGGGAAAGTAGTGGAAAAGCTTTTCAATAAAGCAGAAGTTCTCTCTGATTTCTTGCCAGAAGAATGTGACATTGATTGTTTGGTGAAAAAGAAATGTGAGGAGAGGGATCCAGCTGAAGAGTTATCGTACCTCGAGAAAATAAGAAACGTGTTAGAAACGTTGGCTGTTTTTAATACTCGCCTTTGTGAGTTTATGGATACGCATCGAGTAATATTTGATAGCAATTTGCTAAGCCTTTATATGATCTGGGGAAATACAGATCCAGCACAATCGTCATTTTTAATGGACCAAGCAAAAAACATGTCTCGTTTCTTGCCAAAAGGATTTAAAGTGGGTGATGTGCTGCTTGAAGTGCTTGATCGGAGAGGATCGGTAGGTGAAGGAGAAATTATATCCGAAGTTTTGCCTATTTTTAACAAGCGACTTAAGCAGTTGATAAAGGATCATTTTAAAATTGTAGATCATTTTGCAACTATTGAAAAAAAATTCTTGTCCTGGCAGAGAGCCTATTCAAATCTAGAACTATTAAAATTAGAAGATTTGCGCCTTAGGGAAAAAGAAGATGAAGAGATCGTGCGAATGTTCCCAAGTAGAACAGTTTCTATGGCAGATACCTTGTCAAAAATAAAGTATTATATGGCTCATTTTGGAATTGAAGACTATTTTGTCGTGGTACAAGCGGGAGCTTACCATCTTGAACAATCTAAAAAAGAACCAGGAGTTGAGCACAACTTAACTCCTCTTTACACGGAATTAGCTCACCATAAAGCCGTTATTTTATTGCCTCCAAGTGTGCTATCTCTTTATCCAGACCAGCAGTTCCCAGCTTCTGAGAAGAGAAGAAGAGCTATTGGTATTGAAAACCTTTTGGATTGAACACTCTTATAGCAGCTCGAGCCTCTCTTTCGTGGATTGTCTGATATGATCTGGCACATCTTTCATTTTGAGGAGCGAGTGATAAGCCTCAAGGGCTTCTAGCTTCCGACCTAGAGCAAAAGCGCACTCCGCAAATACGAAACGCAGTCCGTAGTCGTAGATCCAAGGATAATAATAGATTTGCGATTTCGTTGGTTTTTTTAGACTCAGGCCATGCAGGCATAGATCGTACCCTAATTGAGCCCTCCCAATGCGGCAGTAATAGCATGCCAGTTGAAAAAGAGGTTCTATGCGATGGGGAGAGTGTGTTGAGGCTTTGCGGTAGCTCTCGATATAGGTTTCCGGCTCCATCTTAAGCTTTTCTTGCAGCCATCCGCTAGAAAAAAGCGCCAGAAATGTTTCATCTGAGTCTCCTGGCATGGAGGCTCTTTCTTCATAATACTTCAGAGCCATCGGAAAATTTTGCTCTGCTAGATAGGTCTGTGCAAGATAGAAGACATAGCGGCTGTTATTCGGTTCAGCTTTTCGTGCATTCTCGAGGACTTTGATATCCTTTTGCTGAGTCTCTGGGTCTTTGCATCTTTTGCCATCTTGCGGCCTTTCTATGGCAAGTGAAGTCAGCTTTCCTCCTCTTTTTGTCCCGGAAGAAACTAATTGTTCGTGAATGATACCAATCCACCTCCATGTTGGATCGTTACGAATCAAATTAGGACGGTCAAATACCGTGCCATCTGTGTTTTGCGACTCTAGGAAATAGCAATCTTTCTCCAATTCACTTTTGTCAAAAGGTTCGACTTCCTTCATCTTCTCATCGGCATCGATTATCAGGAGAAAATCTGCTTTTTCTTTCGCTAATTCGAGAGCTAGATTGCGGTTATGTGCAAAATCCACCCACGGGAGCTCAAGCAATTCGCCGGGGATGTCCTTCATGAATTCTCGGATTAGTTCTTGAGTTCCATCGGTCGATCCTGTATCGACGATCACCCAATAATCAATAAATGGCTTGACGGATGCAAGACATCTGAGGATTACTTGGCGCTCATCTTTAACAATCATATTCAAACAAACTGTGTTCATCATCTTAAAAAAATATATAAGAACTGCGCACGGTTGGATTCTTAACTTTTTTGAGGACTCTAAAAGTTAAGAATCCAACCGTGCGTAGTATAGTTGAAAAAAATCGGCTGGGACCAGATCGAACGCCGGTCCCAACCGAAAAGAATCTCAAGCTTAGGGCTTGAGTATTTCTACAGCTTTCAGACCTAGGTCTTACATTCCTGGTGTTCCTACTACAGGTTTTATAGCTTTCACACATGTAATATTGACGCTAGCAATTGTAATTGGGAATACACTGCCATTCAGCTCTGGGTTAAGTCTAACCGCTGATATGGATGTGTTTCGCAATCTTAATTTCTGTCCAGCATTGACCTGCATCTGGATTTCGCCAGTGCTATGGCAGGCGTCATCGCCAGGAGCTTGGGTAAAGCCGCTGTAAATGCTGCCTGGTATAAGTATGCCGTCTAACCAGTAACCGAAGCTCCAGGAAGGTACGGGCTCTGGTACAGGAGGATTGATCCTAGCCTGTAGCAGCCAGCTGATGTTATAAATTCCAGATTTTAAGAACGTAATATCTCCAGTGACTGCCATCATCGACAGATCGAAATCTGTTGAGGCTACAGCAGGTGCAGGAGAAGCAAGCAATACTGACAGCTGTGCTGCGGAGGCCTGAGCTACCGTGGTAAGCGGTACGCCAATAGCTGCGGTATAAGCTGCGTTCGCGGCTGTTAAGTAAGGGCTACCAACAAGTGCAAGAACCGCAGTACTAGCTGCCATGGCGGCCGTTGCTGAGCCTCCTTTGGCTTCACAAGCTAGAGATGCAGAGTTAGCGGCATAAGTGGTTCCTTGAGCAGTCATCAGGTTTGATGTAGGGCCAGAAGCTGAAGCCATTAGTACGGCAGCAGCTGCAGCATCCGCCTGAGGGATTGTTCCCGCTGCGCCAAGGACAGCAAGAGAGGCGGCTTGAGCGGCTACAAAATAAGAACTTCCAACAAGTCCTGAAACAGCAACAGATGCTGCAGTGCCTTGTACGGCTGTTCCGCTTGCGGCCATGGTAGCCGCAGAGGCTGCTGCTGCGGCTGTTGCTGCGCCAGCTACGGTCATGACGTTTTGGACAGGGACTGGCGTGATAGTTCCTGAGACAGCATTTTGTTTGTCAAACAAGACTGCATCTGTTGCAGAACCATAAGCTCCAATCAATTGAGCGATTGAGGCATATAGGTTAGCAAAGATTTCGCAACAGCAGTCGTTGTCAGGACGAGGCTGGAATGTGCAGGTGCAAGCTAAGCCAGGAACCCCTTGAAGTCCTTGAACCCCTTGAGGACCTATCGGACCCATTGGACCCATTGGACCCGCTGCTCCATCATTTCCATTTGTCCCTGCTGGACCCATAGGACCCATAGAACCCGTAGCACCCGGTGTGCCTTGCGAGCCTTGAGGACCAACAACGCCTTGTGGACCTACTGGGCCTTGAGGTCCCGTAGAGCCGGTTGCTCCTGTTGGACCCATTGCGCCTGTTGGGCCTATAGGACCCATAGGACCTTGAGCTCCTGGCGCTCCATTTGTTCCATTTGCTCCCGTTGCACCTTGAGGTCCCATAGGGCCGATTGAACCTGCTGGACCCATTGGACCTTGAGGTCCTGTAGCTCCATCATTTCCATTTGCTCCTGCTGAACCTTGAGGTCCCATAGGGCCGACTGAACCTGTTGGGCCTATTGGGCCTTGAGGTCCTGCAGCTCCATCATTTCCGTTTGCTCCTGCTGAACCCTGAGGTCCCATAGGGCCGACTGAACCTGTTGGGCCTATTGGTCCCTGCGGTCCTGCAGCTCCGTCATTTCCATTTGTTCCTGCTGAACCTTGAGGTCCGGTAGGGCCGGTTGCGCCTGTTGGGCCCGCTGGACCTTGAGGTCCTATAGCTCCATCATTCCCATTTGCTCCTGCTGGTCCTTGAGGTCCCGTAGTGCCCTGAGGCCCTTGAGCTCCTGTGGCTCCATCATTTCCATTTGCTCCTGCTGGGCCTTGAGGTCCTGGAGTACCTTGAGGTCCCTGAGGGCCCGTAGCTCCGTTTGTTCCGTTTGTTCCTGCTGGTCCTTGAGGTCCTTGAAGTCCGGCTGGGCCTTGGCTGCCGTTATTTCCTGGAACGCCTTGAGGCCCTTGTGAGCCTTGTAATCCTGTTGGCCCCTGAGGTCCTTGAGGTCCTACACAAGCGCATCCGCAGCAATCAGAATTGTAATCGCAATTATTGCACATAAATTTCTCTATTTTTTGATTAGTGATATTTTTAGCGAGTTTTGATTTTATTTATTTTTTTAATTTAAAATCGTAACAGCTCGTTAATTATCCTTAAGGTAAAAGTTAATGGTTTTTGTTGATTTTATTAGCGTGAATTAACGTCGCCTATCAATGACCAATGACTTAAACTTGATCTGCTTCTCTAAGATAATCTATCGAAGAGAATTGGATGAAGGTAATTATGCGAACTTGTAATTTCGTATAATTAGTTTTATGAATTTTATTCAATGTATATTGTTTTAAATAAATTTATATTTATTTAACAGCTAGAGGATTAACCATTTGTCTTTCTTAGAAATAAATATAATTATTTTTTTAATAAAATTTTTTAATCGATATAAATGATCTTTATTTTATTTGCGCTGTAGCTAGATTGTGATGAAAAGATTTTATATGATAGATGTAAAAGAAAGGTTTTTCTTCTATGAAGATTACACCTAAATAATTTGAAGAATCAGTTTTTGACAAAGGGATTCCCCAGATTTTTTGCCTTCACTTGCGTCTTGCATCCGGCTAGGCTCTTCGCTCCAAACAAAAAATTCTGAGGGGTTTCTTTGTCAACAACCGATTCTTTAGATGATTTCGATATAAAGTTTCCGCGATGACAATGTAAAGTAAAATATTGACTTTTGAATAAGAAATGAGTAAAATCCATTACTTCTCTTATGAAGAAACTTGTAATTTTATTTTTGGCAATGGCCATTTCCAGTGGATTAGAAGCGAAGGTTATCTATTCTTCAGCTGATTTTTGCTCCAAAGTTTTTTCCGCCCTGCCGCAGTTGATTTTACCGAGAGAGCCCGTGCTGTTGGAAAAAGTCAGCGTCCAATCCTGCGAGATTGATCTGTCTTTTGCAGCAGCGTCTGGAATGATTTTATTTAAGCGCTCAGGAGTTTACAAAATCATTTGGTCTGGCTGGGCTCGTTCTCTTTTTCCTTGGATTTTGGGATTTTCGTTGGATGGTGTCATTCTAGTGGGAAATGTATATGGGAATTCTTGCCACCATTCAACGCTTGAGAAATTTGAAGGATCTATTGTTCTTAGCATTAATGCAGGGCAGGTCCTCCGTTTTGTCAATGCTTCATCACATCCAATCGAACTGATTCCTGGCAAGAGCGATCCTCAATCGTCTCTTTCTTCGTTTACTTTGAGCCTTTGTCTCTTTGAGCCAATCTACAGAGAGCAAGAGCGTATTGACAGATTTTATTAAAAAAAATAGAATCTCTCCTTCTTTTTTTTACTTTAACCACCCGAGGAGGGATTTATGGCAGCAGTAAGTTTACCAAGAAGTATTGATTGGACAATAGAGAGTCTCCAGACAGAAAAAAATAGTCAAAGGGAAGCTTGGACTGAGGAATTTCATAAGAACAGAGAGCAGGTCGCTACTACCATCGCAGAATCAATTGCTCGAGAGATGTTTGGTAAGCTTCAGGACTGGTTAGGGGATCCTTATAGACCGCTCCAACGTCTTCTGATGCATTAATACTGAACTACTCTCTATCCTTAACTGGCAACACTTCTAAAATGAAACACTGGATGCAAGATACGGCAAAATTGGAACCTTTTAGCTCTTGGTTTGAACAGTTTGAAGAAAAACCCCCCATTAAAGGGGAAGTAGGTGTGAAATCACATTCATTCATCGTTTCAAAGGTTGGTCCTTCTTCCATTGATACGCAGTTTTTCCAATCGCTCATGACATTCGTTGGACAACAAGTAGCCATTTGTTTACGTGGAACAATTGAAGATTTTCAGAAAAATCCTGCAAACGGGTCTCTTAAGAGTAAAATCGAGTGGTATGGGGAAGGGGAACAACTGGAAACGTCTTCCTTTTCAAAAAGTAGTAGTGCTCATCTTCATATCGTGAAAGTCTCTCTTTGGCTTGAAAAGCAACAACCTTGCAACAAACCATTTTGGGGGTCATGGGTCTAAACGATTGATCTGAGATTGCTATTGGCGGACAATTTTATAGTAAAAAATTCAAAATTGTCTGCTTAAAGATTTTATAAAATTTTTTTAGATTGCTAAAAAGATATTGTCTACGTACAATCAATCTTATAAAGGGCGCTCTTTGCCCTGAGAGAGACTATATGAAACAAGACATTAATCTTATTTTTTGCATGCGCCGCAAACAGCGTTCGCAAGCGCAAACTTCTGCCGTTCTTTCCTCACTCGTTCTTTTCGTTTCTCCTTTTCATCATCGTCACCATCATCATTCTTAATATTTTTTATTTGTTGTTTTTTAACAATGAATAGATTTTCGAGTTTTTGATTAACTTGATTTTTTAGTTAATTATATTTTTTTTGATTTTTATTTTTTTAAGGATGTACGTTATGAGAACATTGAATCTATTTTCGAAGGTTTTAGGATGTTGTTTTCTCTTTGGAGGAAACCTTGCAGCTGAGGACATAAAACAACCTACTGGAACCTTTACCGTGGGAACTACTTCTGGGTATGCTCCTTATGTGAGCTTGGATAGCAAAGGACAGTATGAGGGCTTTGACATTGATTTGGCGAAATTGGTGGCAGAGAAACTGAATAAAAAACTCGTGATCAAAGATCTGGGAAGCATGCCGAGCCTGATCATCGGCCTCAAACAGAAAAAAATAGATGCGATTATCTGGGCTGTCTCGATTACTGAAGAGAGGCAAAAGCAGATGGAAATGATCTACTATCAAGGGGAGAAAATCACGAGTATGCCCCTACTATTTTGGAAGATCATTCCTGAAAATATCAAAGGTCCGGAGGATTTGAAAAATGATCCTAAAAAGATCGTTTGTGTTGAAGCAGGCTCTTATCAAGAGCAGGTGATGAGAGCCTATTCGGGATTAGCTCTTAAAAATGTCGATAAAATTGCCGATGCGATCATGGAAATTAAGTTTGGAAAATCTCTTGCTATGACAATCGATAATCCCTTAGTTCCTTTTGTAAAACAGCAAAGCCCAGAAATACAAGTTCTCTATTTTGCATTGCCTCCTAGTCAGCAGTGTTTAGGAAATGGAATTTGCATCAATAAGGAGGCTCAGCTGCTCGTAGCTCAGGTCAAAAAAGCTGTAGAAGATCTGACGAAAGAAGGGAAAATTCAAGAATTAGAAAAAAAATGGAACATGGGATCATAGATGATGGATGCTGATACTTATGTTGCTCTTCTATCGAGGTCTTTGCCCCTTTTATTGCAAGGGGCTCTGATGACTGTGTACATTGTCGTCTCGTCAGCCTTATTCAGCTTGACCTTGGGATTGTTATTTGGAATTGTCTCTTGTAATAAGCTGAGGGTTCCTTTTCTTTCTCAGGCAATAGAGTTTGTGACCTTTGTTCTCCGAGGGATTCCTTTTTTTGTCCAGCTTCTGCTGGTCTATTTTGTCGTGCCAGATCTTTTAGGAGTTAATCTAGAACCTTTCCCGGCATCTGTCATTGCATTAGGACTTTGTTCCTCAGGCTACGTCGCTCAAATGGTGCGAGGCGGTCTCAATGCAATCCCAGCGGCTCAATGGGAAAGTTCCTTTGCTCTGGGGTTAAATACGTCTCAGAGCCTTCTACACATTGTTTTGCCGCAAATGGGACGTAACATTCTTCCTATGTTGAATAATGAGCTAGATGCTCTCTTAAAAAGTACGTCGATCGTATCTTCGATTGGAATATTAGAACTGACTAGAATGGGGATGAATATCGTTTCCAGAGAGATGCAACCGGTCGCTATTTATCTTACAGTGGCTGTTTTCTATATTTGTATGTCTGCTTTATTAAACCTCATTGCAAGGGCGTTAGAGAGGAGACTTGTATATGTTAACAATTAAAAATCTGTCCTGCACAAAAAATGATCAGGAAATTCTCAAAAACTTGTGTCTAAATATCCCTAAAAATAGGGCGAGCTTGCTACTAGGCAAAAGTGGCTCTGGGAAAACGACCCTACTCCGGTGCATAGCTCAGTTAGAGATGAATTATCTAGGAGAAATATCCTATCAGGGGGCGTCTTTAAATAAGTTATCGTCTAAAGAGCGCTGTCAGATCATTGGTTTTATTTCCCAGTCCTTCTCTTTATTTCCTCATATGAACGTGTTGGATAATTGTGCAAAGTCCCTGAGAGTTCTTTTGGGAATCTCCAAAAAAGACGCTTACGCCAAGGTAAAGGAAGTCTTAGGTCTGCTTGATATAGAAAAGCTGGCTCTGTCTATGCCAAGCCAGCTTTCTGGAGGACAGCAACAAAGAGTTGCCATTGCAAGAGCTTTAGTTCTCAACCCTTGTTTTTTGCTTTTTGATGAACCAACCTCTGCACTAGATCCAGAAAATACAGAGTTATTTATACAGGTGATTCGCAATCTTTTACAAGCAGGAACAGGGGTGATCGTTGCCAGCCACGATATGAAACTAGCTTCTAAACTCCTGGACGTAGCGTATTTTTTGGAAGGAGGATTGTTTGTTGAAAGCTATGATGAAAGGAGAGGAGAACCTTTACTCAAAGAGGGGAAGATCAGCCAGTTTTTATCGGTTATTTAAATATACCGCGCCCACTTAGACACCCTCTTAGGTTGTGTGAATTTTGGTGAGTATCTTTTTTGCTCCAGCGCATGGCTCGCTCCTGCAAACTCTCTGAGTTTGCGGCGAGCTCCGTAATGCTATTGGAGCTAAAAAATCTGCTGCCAAAATCCACACAATCTAATTGGGCGCAGTATAGCTGAAGTTTTGACAAAACATCTATTTCAATATTTTTGTTTATATACTCCACTAAATTTTTTATTCCATTTATTGTGTTTAATCTGATATGCTGCTTTCATGAATTTTGATGCAACGTATTATAGACCAATGCTTTCCGGAGAAATTTCTGAATCGCTATGGGTATACTGCCACTGTAAAAGGAACCCAAAAATAGGCTTAAAAGCACCAGGAAATCGAGACAACCTTAGTTTCGAAAGAGATCTAATAACTAAATGGAGAAAAAATGGCTAATTCTATTGTAACAGATGTAGAACTGTTTATTGCGTCGATTCAACGTCATCGAGATTGTTCAACGCATTTTCAATGTCAAGAGAGGGGCTATGTATTTTTTGAATCGTTAATTACATGGATTACAACTAATGAAGAAGATGATGAATATGAGCCAGCTATTACTGATATTTTTTCTCTTTTGGAGACACTACATAAAAAAGGTGCTTTTTCTAATCAGACGTTTTACGAGCTTTCAGAAAAGGCAATTAAGATCATCGAATCTTCTCCAAATACAATCAGTTCAGAGTTGCAAGTTTTCTTACATTCTCAAAGATTAGACTAAAGCGTTATACCCAAACAACCTGAAGAATTGGTTTTTGGCGTCGTCGGCTTAGCCCAAATTTTTCTTCTTTCGCTCGAGCCATTGCCTTCGGCACATAGTCACTCGCTCTAGACAAAAGATTCTGGGGAGCCTTCTTGCTCAAATTCCAATTCTTCAAGTTGTTTGGGTGTAGTCACATCTTCTTCTGGAAAGAGGGGGCTCGAAAATTTTAGGCGCTTTGGGGTTTTGTTTTTGGTAGGAGTTTGGTAGGGAGACGAAAAGACATCTGGTTTGCGTTTACGTAAGCGAGTGGGGGTAACACGACCTAGCTGATCATTTAAACACTGAAGAATTCTTTCCTTTGTTGGCGTACAAAAAAATCCGTTCTCATTTTTGTGCCCCCAAGTCATGTTCATCAGTTCATGTATTTCTTTAAAATCTTTTTCAAAAATTGATAGTTGAGCTTTTGTTTCTATCGCCCGTCTGTTGATTTCATCAATGCCCTCTTTGAAGCTTTCTTCTATTTTTTGTGTATCTTCTACACTTGGTATTTTAAGGCTCATTTCCTTGGTTATAAAGTAAGAAAGAGCTCTTTGAATTCCGTTTTTTTCATAAAAGTTTGATAAATGTTTTAAAATATAGGGGGATTGGAGGTTGTCTAGTTGGTTTTTTTGAAGGTTTTCAAGTTTTGGAACTCCTTCACCAGGATGGCTGGAGCGTTCAGCGGTCATTTTTCGATATTCTTCTACGCTTTTCATATAAGCCTCAAAAGAGGCCTTAATCTTTGGATCGTCTGCTAGGCTCTTTAAAAGACTTGGTGTAAAAGCTACTGTTTCTTCATCCGTTTTTTGGGGATATAGATCAGATGCCGTCAATATTTCAACGAATTGTGCTTGAGAAGTCACGAGGTTTTCCCAAGCTGTTTGGAAAGCTAATAGATTAGATTCGCCTACAGGAAGCCTGTTTTGAAGGTTGACCAACAGCTCTCGATGTTTCAAGAACAGTTCATTAAGGGCTTCTTTGGGGAGTTTTGTGGAAGTTCTGCATTCTTCTGATAGTTCTTTTTCCAAAGGTTGTAGGCTTCTTTCCAGGTAACAATCTACTCGATTGGAGGCAGCTGGATTTGCAAACGTTGCATTCCTTGCAAAACCGATAGAGGTATTTATAAACGACCCTTTTCTTTCCATGGTTTTGAGTCTAGAAACAATCCACATCATATGTTCAAAACGTTTTGATTCATCTTTGTGAGAAAGGAGCTTTTCTTGTGCTTTGTCTAGAACAAATCGGTTTTTCAAATAGGTTTGATCTGTCTTTGAAAGCTCGCGGTACCCCACATCTTTTACCAATTGAATGACCCGTTCTAATTTATCATCATAAAGAGTCGGAGCTAATGCGGCATGGGCCGCTTGGCACTTCCCACCACAATGAGATTGAGCTCCATTATAAAGTGTAGGCCCTCTGATTGTGCTACACTCCCAGACGTGGGCTACGTAAAATCGAAATTGGGAGAAAAACAAGCGAGCTGTCACTTTCACAATAGAATTTTCTACGTTTACCTGAGAACAATCGTGGTTTTCAACAGAGTCCACACTCGCTGTTATGTCAGGGGGTAGTATTCCTCTATTTGCAGGAAAAGAATTTTTAGCTGACTCTGCCGTCTGATACTGGGTGGAGGGGCGTGAGCTACGTCCTTCGGTGAAGCAATTAATAGCTGTCATAAACGTCCAAATAATATATTTTAGTAATAGTATTATTCATTAATTTGGTTTATTTGTAAATATAAAGTTATTTTTTAGTAAAAATGTAATGTTAAATATTTGTTTTTGTTGCGCGTGTTAGAAAAAAATCCAGTTTTTTGTATTAAGGGCTCAAAAATTGTTTGAGCTTAATTTTGAGAGATTTACGTTATTTTGCCTGATCTGACTGGATTTTGGCCATTTTTTGGGGGGCGAAGCCTTAGATGATGAACAGGCTCTTAGACCGATTTATAGGCGTGAAGAGCCTCTTTTGCAGCCTGTTGATGATTTGTCATCGGGGGTGGGTAAGCCTTGTATTCAGAATGGTGCTTTTCCTCATACCATGCGTGAATCATTTTAGGGGGAACATCGCGAAGCTCAGGGATCCACTCTTTAATATATGTGCATTCGGGATCGAATTTTTCCTGCTGGTTCCAAGGATTGAAAATACGAAAATACGGCTGGGCATCGGTTCCTGTGCTAGCAGCCCATTGCCAATTTCCATTGTTCACGGCAGGGTCGTAATCGATTAAATGTTGAGCAAAATATTTTTCTCCCCATCTCCAATCAATGTGTAAATCTTTGATAAGAAAGGAAGCTGTAATCATTCGAACGCGGTTATGCATAAAACCTGTTTCGTTCATCTCTCTCATTCCTGCGTCGACAATCGGAAAACCCGTAGAACCCTCTGTCCATCTTTGATAAGCTTTTTCGTTATAGGACCACTTAAGTTTGTCGTATTTAGAGTGAAAAGCGCCTTTGAAGACATGAGGAAAGAAAAATGCAATCGAGGTAAAAAAGTCTCTCCAGTAAAGAGAGCGGATTAACTCATGGTGCGCGCTTAAATTGTGGCAGATGGCTGCATAGACTTCACGAGGAGAGCAGACGGTGAATTTTAGATAAGGGGAAAGGTGAGTAGAACACTCTTCTGCAGGAAAGTCTCTTAGACTTTCATACTTAATAAAAGAACCTAATTTTTTGAGAATTTTAAGAGCTTCTGTCCTTCCTCCAGTTAGCCTATTTTTAACAGTTTGTTTGGGAAAAACTGATTTGTCTTCCGCAAAGGAGATCGATCCATGGAAATAATTTGTCCTTCGGTTTTGCCTAGGAGGCAATACTTCCAGTTTTGAAGCATTGCGAAAATAGGGCGTAAAAATCGTATAGGGTTTGCCATCCTTTTTGAGCGTTTCTTCGGGTGGATGAAGAAGAGCGTCATCGAAAGAATAAAACGGAATCTGTCCCGTTTTACAGACTTTTTCGAGTTTTTTGTCTCTTTGCTGGCTATAGGGGGTGTAGTCCCGATTGACGATCAAAGCCTCGATGCCGAGCTTTCGAATACAATTGCTTACAATTTCTTCAGGATCTGCCTTAAAAAAATAGAGCTTGCCCCCTTTTTCCTTCAGTTGATGTTGGAGATCTTCAAGAGATTCTATCATGAATTTCAGGCAGTGATCGCTTCTAAAGGGATTTTTGTCGATTTGCTCCGGCGTAAAAATAAAGGCTGGAATGACGATCTCTGAAGATTCCAGCGCGAAAATGAGCCCCGTATTATCCTCAAGCCTTAAATCGCGTCTGAATAAAAAAAGGGATGTTTTAAATTTTTTCGACATGTTTATCCTTTTGCGATCCGCTTTGCCAATTGGCTGAAAATAAGAACGTGAAATGGGTAAAGACTATACCAATACATTCTACCCCACACTCCATTAGGACGAAAAGAGGCTGTTTGCTTCAGAGTCCCTCCTATTTCATGAGGGATGATCTCGAATTCAAGCCACGCTTCACCTGGTAATTTCATTTCAGCATACAGAAGAAGGCGTCTGTTTTTTTCGTCGGCTAATAAAACACGCCAAAAATCGAGAGCATCTCCCACTTTAAGTCGTGTCGGACGAGTTCTCCCTCGGCGAAGGCCAATTCCTCCTACCAGTTTATCCAAAAAACCCCTAATTTTCCAAGCCCAATTCATCACAAGCCAGCCCTGATCTCCTCCTAAAGACCAAATTCGCTTTTGGACCTCTTCTACAGAGCAAGAAAAAGGAACAAGTCTTCTATCGCTTAAGATGCCGAACCTGGGAACGTGGACGTAAATCGAAAGGTCTGGGTTTAAAGTAGAGCCGCTTAACGTGTCTTTCCAACTTGAAGGGACCCAATCTTCTTCGATACGTGTGAAAGCAACTTGCAGAGCCTCTTGGTAAGAGAGGAGTTTTCTTGGGAAAAGTTTTTCAATTCGATGTTCTTTGCAAACTGCATTATTAATAAGACTTTCGACGAGGAAACGAGCGAGTGAAAAGCTTGTGCTAGTTACAAAAAATAACCAATAGGAAGAAAGACGCGGCGTAAGAACCGGAACTGTAAAAATTTTTCGTCTCAAACCTCGCATTTTAGCGAAATTGAGGAGAAGGTCTTTGTAGCTCATCACATCGGGCCCTCCAATTTCAAAGGACTGGCTAAAGCAGGCGCTATTACCCAAAACAAGCACTAAATAAGTGAGAACGTCGCGTATGGCAATCGGTTGAGTGAGCTGTTTAAGCCATTTGGGAGCAATCATAATGGGGAGCTTTTCAACGAGATCTCGGATGATCTCAAAGGAAGCGCTTCCCGAGCCGATGATGATTCCGGCCATTAAAATAGTCACAGGAACTTTTCCCGTTTTAAGGATTTCTCCTACATTTTTTCTCGAAGTTAAATGACGGGAAAGGTGAGCCTCGTTTGAGAGACCGCTTAAGTAGATGATTTGCTCTGCTTTCGTGTTTTCCAAACGCTGGGCAAAATTTTTTGCTGAGGTGGCCTCCAATTCGGAAAATTGTTGGGAATAACTCATCGAATGGACCAGATAGTATGCTGCATCGATGTCAGTGGGAATTTTTAACAAAGAAGAGGGGTTAAGAAGGTCAGCTTCAATTACGTGAAGTTGAGACTGAAACTTGGCGGGAATTTCAATGCGAGATCTACTTCTTACAAGAGCATAAATTTCGTGTCCTTCTTCTACCAAACGGGGAAGAAGGCGAGTTCCAATATATCCGTTAGCTCCGGTAAGTAAGATTTTCATGATTCCTCTTTTTTAAATATTTATAATACACTGCTCTACAAGTAATCTACGGAATTTGTGGAAAGTCGTGAATCGAAATAAGATCTCTTATAGAATGGTTGGCTAGGCAAGAGGGAGGGGAGTCGCAGGAACTTATGAAAGAAATAAGAAAAATTGAAGTTGTTTCTCATGACCCTATGTGGGCAGAGCAGTTTGAGTCAGAAGCAAAGCAAATCAAAAAAGCATTGGGAGATCTTTGTGTTGAGGTTCATCACATTGGATCTACCTCGGTGCCTGGTCTTGCCGCTAAACCGAAGATAGATATTCTTGCCGTCGTAAAAAATCATCCAGCTGAGACAGTGAAAAAATTGGAAGCGATTGGGTTTGGGTTTCGAGGCGAGTACAATATCCCTATGCATTACTGTTTTACCAAACGAGGTAAGATCGATGTAAATCTTCATGTCTACGAAGAAGGACATCCTGAAATTGAACTCAACATAACCTTTCGGGACTATCTTAGGAACCATCCTGAGGTGCGTGATGAATATGCAGCCATGAAGTTAAAATTATTAGAGGATGAGTCTTCTTTTGAAAAAAATCATTCCATGTTTACTGGATATAACCTGGGAAAAGATGCTTTCATTCGGAAAGTCCTAAAATTAGCGGGTTTTGAGCGTTTACGTTTTGTAAGATGCACACATTGGGCTGAGTGGGATGTGGCCAAAAAACTGCGTCAGCGCTATTTCTTTGATAAAGTTCCGGTTTCTGATCCTTACGAATGGACATTCAATCATCCGGATCATGTTCATTTTATGTTATGCCGGGGAGTGGAGATGATTGGGTATGCGCATATTCAGTTATGGCCACAATCAAGAGCTGCCATAAGGATTATTGTCGTGGAAGAAACTCAGCGCAATCAAGGATTTGGCAAGCAATTTTTGCTCTGGATCGAGGCTTGGTTAAAAGGGAAAGGCTATCTCAGCCTCCATACAGAATCTTCGCCTGACGCTGTCCCATTTTATGAGCATCTAGGATATACAGCCAGGCCGTTTAATGATCCTGATGGGTATGAAAGCGATGCGAGAGATACCCCGATGGGCAAGTTTTTATAGTAACCTGCTCTTAGAACGTATCCACGAAAAAGAGACATTAAAAATATTTCTTCTTTCCTATGAAGCTTATATTCAGTGTTTTAGAATTCTATTATGCTCGAAATTGACAAATGTCGATTTCGAGCATAATAGATTGACGTAAACAATATGCTCATTTAATATAGCCTATATGAAGCCATTTGTCGGAAGAACTAACGAGTTGAGGAGACTTGAAGACTTGTCAAAGTCGGGGCGAGCCTGCCTTGTTGTTATTAAAGGGCGCCGCCGGATAGGGAAAAGTCGTCTTGCTGAAGAATTCGGAAAGGGTAAAGTTTTTTTGCCTTTTAGTGGGTTGGCTCCGGTTAAAGGAGTGACAGCTCAGGATCAACGTGATGCCTTCGCTCGCGAATTTACAACTTTATTTCATTTGCCTCCTTGTACTTTTACAGATTGGAGTGATGCTTTTGCTCATCTATCGAGACAGCTTACAGAAAAACCTACCGTTATTCTTTTTGATGAGATTTCGTGGATGGGTTCAAAAGATCCGACGTTTATCTCTAAGTTAAAAGTTTGGTGGGATCTTGTCTTACAGAACCATCCGTCTGTCACTATTATTTTATGTGGTTCGATTTCGACTTGGATTGATAAAAACATCATCAATAGCACAGCTTTTTTTGGTCGGGTTTCTCTCTATCTGGAACTGACAGAATTATCAATTCCACAATGTAAAGAATTATTGAATCTTCAAGGCTTCAAAGGGTCGGATCTCGATTTGTTTAAGATTTTGAGTGTCACTGGTGGAGTGCCTTGGTATCTTGAACAGATTCAGACTCATCAAAGCGCTGATGAAAATATTAAACGCCTCTGTTTTGAAAAAAATGGCCTTTTAGTTCATGAATTTGATCGGATTTTTAATGATCTTTTCAGCTCTAGAGGAGAGATTTATAAGAAGATCATCACAATATTAAGTCAGGGCATGAAAGATCGGACTGCTTTGCAAAAAATAATGGCCTATTCCCCAAGTGGCACATTGAGCAATCATCTTAAAGCTCTTGAAATCTGTGGATTTATCAGTAAACACCCAGACTGGTGTTTAAAAACAGGTAAGCCAGGAAGGCAGACTCTATATAGGCTTTCCGATAATTATCTTCGGTTTTACATCCATTATATTGAACCTAATCTTACAAAAATTGAACAAAATTCGTTTTTAGAAGTTCCTCTTTCCAGTTTGCCTGGATGGGAGCCTATGCTCGGGTTCCAACTTGAAAACCTTCTGCTGAAAAATAGATCTCTCCTTTACAAAGCAATAGGAATTCATGCTCAGGATGTCGTAGTTGATAATCCTTATTTTCAAAAGACCTCAGGTCGCAAAAAAGGGTGTCAGATCGATTATTTGATTCAAATGCGTTCGAACTCCTTTTTTGTCTGTGAGGTTAAAATGCGTCGTCGTGAATTGGGACTTGAAGTGATTGATGCAATGAAAACCAAAATAGCTTCTCTTTCTATTCCCAAAGGTTTTGGGGTTTCGCCTGTTTTATTTCATTTGGGTCCAGTTTCCGATGCTCTTTTGAGCAGTCGTTATTTTTACCGCATTATTGATATCGCTGATTTATAAAGCTGCGCTGATGCAGACTACCATCCCAAAACCTACTAGAAAAATTCCTGCAGAGCGGTTGATCCAAGTCATTAACTGTTGAGTGGCCTTTTTTTTGTATCCGACAAAACAGAGGCAAACAAGAGCCCAGGAAACAAATGAACCGATCAAGATCCCCAAAATGACTTCGATATGCTCAAACAATGTGATTGCTTTCCGGAGCTCTAGAAGTTCAAAAAAAGCCAAGAAGGCTAGCAAGATCTGTGGGCTTGCCAACATCAAGCCTCCGATAGAGAAAAAATCGGCCATAAACTTTTTGTTGGAAATGTGTTTTTTTGTGATCGAACTTTTAGAAAAGAAGATTTTTATTCCGAATCCTATCAAAAGAAGGCCTCCCATCAGTCGAAGCCAAAACTGATATTTCATAATAAAGTCTGAAAACCAGTCTAAGCTAAGAATAGCAATCATACCATAAATCAAAACGACCAAGATTTGGCTGAGGCCTAGAATAAAACCATATAAACGACCAAATTGAAAAATTTTACGGACACATAAAATTCCAATAGGCCCTAATGGAAGGGTAAAGAAGGCTCCAAGAAGTAAGCTTTTTAGGATGATGAAGATCATGTTGAATCACTTTGGGCGTCTACAGCTTTCTTATTTTAGCTTGTCATACTTTGCTGCAAGAATGAAATCGCTCTCAGATAAGCCGTCTATTTTGTGAGTCCATAGTTGGATTTTGACTTTTCCATAAGATAAGAAAATGTCGGGATGATGTCCTTCTTGCTCTGCAATTTCACCAATCTTGTTGGTAAAATCGAGAGCTTCTAGAAAGTTTTTGAATAGATAATCTTTCTCAAGGTGATGTTCGTCAATGACTTTCCAACCTTCATCTAGTTGATGAAGAAGTTGTGCTAATGATTCGCCTTTTAAAGGAGGTACGCCTCCTTTGCAAGGCACGCAATGTTTTTTTGAGAGGTCGCAATGAGCATTCATGATGTTTCCTAGTTAAGTAGCCAGATTCCAGCATTCAGTGATGTTGCATAGATCACCCAAATCAAATAGGGGATTAAGAGTAGGCCTGCCAAGCGGCGCACAGGCAGGGCTTTGAGGATTGTTAAGCTGATGAATAAACAAAGTAAAACGATATCGATCAATCCTAGGGCGGGGCTCCGCATTGAGAAAAACAGAAATGACCAGATAAAATTCAAAGCGAGTTGGGTTCCATAGAATATTAAAGCAATAGACCTTTTTTCTGAATGTCTAGCTTTATAGATTAGCCACCCAGAAACAGCGATCGTTATGTAAAGACACGACCAGACAGGTCCGAATACCCAATCCGGCGGTGTCCAGGAAGGTTTAACTAATGTAGGATACCATGTTGAAACTGTTTCTCTTGTCCAGAAACTTCCAATGATCTCTATAGCAAAGCAAAGAAGGATAAAAATAATGAACGAAATCCACAGCTTTTTTTGTTTCATGTTGTCTCTGTGCGTAAATCCAGTTTCTTAGACCTAGGCGCCGCTCCCTAATAATTAGTTTACTGTAACATGTTTCGTAAGAAACGAACAATATCTATTAAACCGTAGAATTCGTAGCAGCTAAAAAATATTTACTTGTTGGTTTCGCAGTCAAAAATGTTTCTCATTGTCGATAAAGCTCTAGTTCGATAAAATACCCAGAAACTGGGTATTTTTGATGAAATCATCTAATAAAACAAGATATGCGATTTTGGGGATTCTTCTTGAGGGCCCTAGCACTGGGTATGAGATCAAATCTCTTATGGGGAGATCTACGGTTTATTTTTGGCGTGAATCCGATTCGACCATCTATCCGATGTTGAAGGTTTTAGCCGAGGAAGGAAAAGCTCTTTCCGAAGTTGTCTATGTAGGAAAGAAAAAGAAAGAAATTTTTTCTATTACAGAGGCGGGAAGGATGGAATTTAGGGCTTGGTTCAAGAGTCCGACAAGTGAGGAAACCCCACGTAATGAGTTCCTCCTCAAGCTGTTTTTTGCCACAGATCAGACCGAGACGATTCGACTGTTTGAGGAGAGATTAGGGAAAGTAGAGCAGATACACCAAGAATATCAGCAAATTGAAGAGAGGCTAGAGAGCATAGCTGATTCGCCCCGTAAAGAAATTCGCCTTAAGGCATTGAGATACGGACTTTCTCTCCTTGAATCAGAAATTAAGTGGTTAAAATGCGAAATCGAATATTAATTATTGGAGCCGGGCTTGGCGGACTGGCTTTGGCTCAAGGACTTGTTAAGTCTGGATTTAACGTGACTGTTTTTGAAAGGGATGAGAGTTCTACAAGCAGAGCTCAAGGATATCGGATTTCCATTCGCTGCCTGGGAATGCATGCTTTGGCTGATATGTTGACGCCTGAAAAACTAAGTCGGTTGTCTATGGCTAAGGTCGCAGATGTTGGTGATGGATTTACTTGTGCGAATGAAAAAATGGAACCTTTTTTTAGCGTTCCACAAGGACAGGATGCGGCTGTTCAGTTCCTTCGTTCAGAGCTGAGGAGCCTGTTGCAAGAAGGGCTCAATATTGAATGGAACAAGCGTTTATGTTCGTTTGAAGACAAAGACGATCAAGTGATTGCTCATTTTGAAGATGGATCCTATGCCACCGGAGATTTACTTGTTGGATGTGATGGGGGGGCGTCCACTGTGAGAGAACTCTTGCCATTAGTATATGGAGATCGTCTTGGATCAGTTCCAAAAGTCATTCATAGTAACCGCGCCATTTTAGCTGGGCAGATTGATCGTACTGCTGAGTGGGACTCCCTTCTTCCGCTCAACCAAACAGGATTAGTTCGTTTTTTGGGGTCTCATTCCCATTACATGGGAGTATGTTTTTCAGAACGGGCAGATAGAAGTCCTACGGTTTTCTGGGCATTTTCAGAAGAAATAAAAGATCGCAATGCTCCTTGGTATACCTTTGATCAAGGGCTGGAGGGTCGCAGACGAATATTGGACCACTGTAAGCAGTTGATGGAACATGAACCTTGGCATGAGGCCTTGAAAAAAATAGTAAGCGACACTCCAGTGGAGGCGATCATGGCTCCTTGGCTCATACGTACTACGAGGTTTTCTGACTTTGATCAATTCCCTATGGTTCCAACAGGCAGAGTGACTCTTCTAGGCGATGCAGCCCATGCTATGCCTACAGAAAAAGGACTCGGAGGAAATCATGTGCTTGAAGATGCGAGGTTATTATCGACTTTATTAACCTCTTCGCCAAAGCCTATAGATTGGCCAAGATTAACACAGACATTTGAAAGAGAGATGTTTGCTAGAGCGAAGATTGCTGTTCAAGAATCTGAAAGCGCAGCTGAGTACTTTCGTAATCTTCGGGCTCATTCATGAGATTCCTTTGAATATAGAGTTTTTTGGAGGAACTCTTTAAAGGATTCAGGAATTGCATTTGTGCCAGGTATCCCTCCATCAGACCCGGATAGAAGAAGGATTCCAGTTTTTTTTGGCGTCATCGAGGGTGTATAAAGTGCCTATTAGTTTATTGTGGAAGACAGGGTGCTTTTGTATGTCTATAGTCATCGTACTAGTCTTAATGTTTTTATTAGCCAAAGGATTAGATTGTCATCTAATGGATAGGGTTGTCCAGGAATTGTAGGTTCTCCTTGATAGGTAATTCCATTGCCATCTGGAATGTAACCTAATTGAAAATAAAGCCGTTGTGCAGGTCCATAGTCCCGATATAGCCCAACTCCAATTCCTATTTCATTGTAACTTTCGTGGTTTGCAAGGTTTTCAAGCCACCTGATCAGTAGAGTACCTAGGCCTTTTCTTCTATAATTTTCATCGATCCAAATTGCATTGATTTCAGGGATATTCCTTTGCGCAAAGAAGGGGCACTCCGGTTTTCTGAGCAAACTACCATAACCTAGGATTTTACCGTCGTTTTCTATGACTGCAACTGTACGAACTTTGTCTTCCTGCTCCTGATAATATGTGTCCCAAAGAGTCCTCGTTTTTTCAGGTGTGGACCAAGGGAAAGAATATCGACTGACTATTTTTGCAATATCATGCGCATTCATAGGCCGTATCAGATTTTTTGCCGGAGCTTCTATGAGATGGGAATGGCATAAAGCAAGGGACTTAACCTTTTCAACATTTTCGCTAATGCTTGCTTGATGTGTATCTATCTCTAAGTCATAAGAGGCGTCAACATGTACTTTATGAAACTGCCCTCTTGCTGATCCTAGGATACGATTGCCTCGTTCTTTTTCTCTTTGTTCTAAAACAGCAAGGGGTGCATTGACTCCAACCCATAAAACTTGAAAGCCTTCTAGTGTTTTCTTCCATTCATCAAGCTGCTCTTTGCCAAAAGACACATCATCAATAACAATGCGATGACCCATTTTGGCAAGTACTAGGACGACTTCTTGGAATGTTTTGCCTATCTTTTGGGCGTAAGGGCCTGCTTGTAGCTCCTGAATGGGATTACCGAATGCATCCACACTTTTTTTCCAGCTGTATCCAAGAGGAGCTTCTCCTCCTGTCCAATCATTGATTTTATCGGGCATCCATCCAATGATTTTATCAATACCAACATGTAAAAAGGGTTCTTCAAAGGCATGTTGTAATGCTTTTGCAAATGTTGTCTTGCCACTACTCGATGGTCCATTTAAATAAATGATCTGCGCAAATTCTTTTTTCATATGAAAACCATAACCTAAATTTTCCATCAGAGAAAGAAAGGAAATAATCGAAATAAGTTTCTATTCAATCTTTCCATCCCAGTTCAGAATAAAATCTTCCGTCTAAAATATGCTTTAAGGCGAGTGCATTGTACTCGACAATATGAGAAGGTAAAGAACTTAGAAGAAAAAAGTTCAATTTTTCACATTTTTCAGGTTCAAGATTTTGAATGTTGCCTTGCCATGACTGACAATCAAAAAATACATCGACATTCAGGCGATTCGTTTTTCGATGCATGATATGAACTACCTGAATTTGAGCAGGATGAAAATCTATACCGATCTCTTCGCGAGCTTCTCGAATCATCCCTTCAGTTGCGGATTCACCATCTTCTACATGTCCTGCTACGAGGCTCCACATCCCATCGCAATATCCTGTATTTTTTCTCAACTGCAGAAGGATTTTATCTTCCTGTTTGAGGATCAGATAAGCGTTAACGCTAGCACCTTTTCTCGTTTTTGTTTGTAGTTCTGAGCCTGCGCGTTCAGTATTAGGGTTACTCAGCATCATGTTTTACAACCTTTGTGTCGAAAGTTTATACCTGAGAAGGTGTTCCGCTTCCCAGCAGCTAATTTTCCGAGATCATAACGAGAAAGGTCTCTTTCCAGCTACCGTAAATTATTGTGATTTATCGCGCTTTTTGCAAGCCAGAGGTCAACGGAAATTGCCGTGCATCGATACGACTTTCTATCATAAGCTCTGCCTGCCTGTTCATTTGTTCTAACTGTTCAATATATATTGAACAGTGCATTTTACTGAACAGTAGGGGAGTGGAATGACAGGTCGATTTCTAGTAGATTCTAAAGGATTTGACCTTTACTCTTTCTGTTTCATGTTATGATAGATAACCAGAAAGATAGCGGATTACATTCTCTCTAAGGCTGAAAATTAAAGTATCGAGGCTCCTTGAGATCTCCTTGCGCAACAGCGACAGCGATATAGTCCGACATATCCGTTTTTACGTTGTATGCTTGGTAGTTCTCTGCCGTTAACTGAGGGTAAGTAATTGAGAGTAGCTCTATTTTGTTAGGAGATTTTAAGTTGACTTGACAGCATTTCACATCAAAAGAGAGTCCCCACCCAAGGCATTTTGTAAACGCTTCTTTACAGGTCCAGGCTTGATAAAAAGCTTGATATTTAGAATGGTCATCTAATGATAAGAAATCTTGATACTCACTCGGAGAAAAGATAATACGCGCCATGGGGAAGAGATCGAGCTCATGGCTCATATGCTCAATATCGATTCCAATAACAGATTGACGTGTGACAGCGAGTAGGGAATGCTCATTGCGATAACTCAGATTAAATTCTAATTCTTTGTTTTTAATAGATGGCTTGCCGTAAGCGTTATAAACAAATTCAATTTTTGTCGGTTGTACATTCAAGTAATAAGATAAGATCTTTCTCAAGCTATACCGACAAATGATATATTGTTTTCTACTATGAGGAAAAACAAACTCACAAGCTTTTTGCTGTTCATCAGAGGATAGTTGGGCGCTGCACTCTTCAATTGTGATGTTTTGTGGATTCAAGCGGATTCGCCATATATCTAGGTGGTCACAAGAAGATATGCTGCGGTAGGGATGAACATTGGAATTTTGGGGGGGCTCAGAGTGAGGCAAAAATTCCAATGTTCATCCCTACCGCAGTATACATGAGCTGTGAAAATAATTGATTAATTCTGAAGATGTCATGATAGACCAATGGTCTCCTGCAATATCTGAAATTTCTATACTATCACTCTGTAAAATGCTCTCCCAATTGTTGAATTTATATATTGTTTTTTCTGCAGTTATAATGTGAAACTTTTTCGCCGAATAGAGAGAAGGGGTGAGTTTGGAATGCAATACGTGATTTCTGATATTGAGCAGCGCAACCGATACCCGATCTTCAATAACAGCAAGGTCTTCTTCCTTAGAGGAATAGCCAAATACTTGGTGAACATGCCTCAGCAATCCCTCCTGTGTCATCGCCTCTATGTTCTCTTCAAGGTCAAAGGTGTCTTTGTAAAAAGATAACAAATCTTTCAAGTTATCAGTTAAGGAGCTCTTAATTGTTGCATTATTCAAAGAGTGATTTTTTTTGTCATCAATTGGTGCACCGTCAATCAAAAAGGCTTGATCGCAATCATATTGATTACTGAGTGAAGAGATGATCTCCAAAGCGCAGCTGGCCCCATAAGACCATCCAATGATGTTATAGTGCGTTGTATTCATCTTATGTAATATAGCATCAATATTTTCTGAATATTCTTGAATCATCTCTTGGTAATCTTTAAAACCTGTGCCAGATTGTATTCCATACAAATTATAGTGGCTCTCAAGGAGGTCGATGATTTTATAGTAACTGGCTATGTTACCTCCTACCCCATGGATGAGAAAGAGGCACGGCTTGTGTTTGCTCTCAGTCTGTGAAAGCAAAGTGGTATGAGAGTATTGGGTTAGATCTTGCGATTGAAGGCTGTCAATGATCGTAGCAATATTTTTATGCTTAAATAGACTAGATACTTGTATTTTACTTCCTAAGGCTTTGCTCATTTGATGAGAAGCTTGGATTGCTAAAATAGAGTTCCCTCCGATTCTAAAGAAATCATCTGTCATGCCAACTTTTTCACAATGTAGTATTTGCTCCCAAATCTTGCATAACTTTCTCTCTAGGTCTGTTGTCGGGGGAAGATATGCCGCTTCACGTTTAAAATCTGGAGCAGGTAACGCTTTTTTATCTAATTTACCATTCTGGGTTAGAGGGAAACGTTCCATTTTGATGAGCATGTTCGGTATCATGTAGTTCGGCAATTTTTCTGAAAGAGTATGTAAAAAATCGTTCTCTTTTTTCGGGTAAAGCCGTTTTGCCATTCCCTCTTCAGCAACAAAATATCCAACTAAGAATTGATGGTGATTTTGTTCATGGACAACTACAGATGCTTGCCGAATCCCTGAAATTGAGCTCAATGCGCTTTCTATTTCTTCGAGTTCTATCCTGAATCCTCTTATTTTCACTTGAGAATCGTTTCTATTAATGTATTCTAGATTCCCATTCGACAGCCATTTGACTAGATCGCCTGTTTTGTACAATCGAGTATATCCTTTGGCAATATCTTCCTGTGTTGCGAAGGGATTTATAATGAACTTCTCCGCTGTGAGGTTAGGCTGGTTCAGGTAGCCTCGCGCCACTCCTCCTCCTCCTATATAAAGCTCGCCAATAACGCCGATAGGGACAGGTTGTTGCTGGGCATCTAAAACATATACTTTATAGTTCGGATAGGGTTTTCCAATATGATTATCTTCATATTGACATGCGTGTAATGTGGTTCCCACTGTTGCTTCAGTTGGACCGTACTCATCATACAAGCGATCAATATGCTTTAATAAATATTGGATCTGATGAGTGTCGCACTTTTCTCCCCCAATAAAACAAGTTTTCACTTTGTGTAAGACATTTTCAAAAGGAATTTGACATAGGAATGAGGGAGTTGATTTTATAAAGTCAATTTTATTCCTATTGATATGCTCTACGTATTCATTGATTTGAGTTAACTTATCTACGAAGATATAAATGCTTTTTCCTGTGACGAGAGGAAGGAGAGTGGTTGTAACAGATAAATCAAACGAGAGTTCGGTTGAAAAATCGATATTCTCACTATCGTATATATGCTCCTTGGCAGCATGAATATACGCAGAAACACAGTCATGAGTTACCATAACCCCTTTGGGATGCCCTGTTGTGCCTGATGTATATATGACATAAGCCAAATCAGTTCCGCTTTGTTGAAGCTTGAGATTGTCCGCTCTTTCAGTTTGATATTCTTCTGCATCTAGGGCGATGAGAGGTATAGAGGTGACTGTCCGCACTCTTTCCATGGTATTCGAATGGGTAAGGATAAGTTTAGTCTGAGTATCCTTGATCATATATCCGATCCTTTCAGCGGGATACTCGGGATCAATGGGGACGTACGCGGCTTTTGCTTTCATGATAGCCAGGATGCCGATCATCATTTCTACAGATCTCGTCATACAAAGAGCAATCAATGTGTCAGGTTGGATCTCAATCTTTCCTCGCAAATAGCGAGCCAATTGATTGGCTTTTGCATTTAATTCTGCGTATGTTATCTGCTGATTTTCAACAATAACGGCGATTTTATGGGGAGTGATGGAAACCTGTTTTTCAAAGAGATGGCAAATCGTCGTTTCTTTTGGGTAGTCCCTGTTCGTTTGGTTCCAGCTATAAATCATTTTATGACGCTCTTCCGGTGTCAGAATTTGATACTCTTTTATCGATCGGGTCGGTTCTTTTAATAGTTCGTCAAGTAATTGGATATAATGATTTGCAATTGCTTCTGCTGTTTCTTTTTTGAATAGTGAGGTTGAATAGGTGAGAGTTCCTTTTAATTCTTGATCTTTGTCGTTAATAAGTAAATCAAAGTCAAATTTAGAAACTTTGAGAAACTTCTCCGTATTGTAGCTTTCAAATTGTGAGGGGGCAGTAAAGTCTTGTACTCTAAACATGATCTGAAAAAGAGGATGCCGACTTTGATCCCGTTCAATTCCGAGCAATTCAACTAATTTCTCGAAGGGTAAATCTTGATGTATTTGTGCTTCAAGCAAGGTGGTGTGGAAATCTTGTATGGTGGCTTTTCCGCTGGCCTCAGGAGAAATGAGCTGTCGAATCACTAGCGTATTGACAAAGAAGCCGATAAGATCGCTCATCTGGGCAGAAAGACGACTTGCGATGGGTGTTCCAATCACGATATCGCATTGTCCGGTATATTTATGGATCAAAATAGAGAATCCAGAGAGGAGTAATGTGAATAAAGTGATGCGATATTCTTTGGCTAAATTCCTTAATTTTGATGAAGTTTCTTTATCGAGTGTAAAAGAAATCTCATTCCCTTCGTATTTCGTTTGGGGAGGTCTAGGATAATCGGTGGGAAAATAAAGAGGCTCTATCTCTTTTAATTTTTCTTGCCAATACGTACTTTGCTTGTCGAAGGAATCTCTCTGAAAGCTACTTCTTTGCCAGAGACCAAAATCTTTATATTGAATGGTCAGCTCAGGCAAGTTTAGCGGAGTATAGTTGGTATAATGGTTGTAAAACTCGTTTAATTCTTTGAGAAAAATGGCCGAAGACCATCCATCAAACGCAATATGGTGAATGACAACTGAAACATAGCAAAAAGGCCCTGTATGATAAAAAGCGACACGAATAGGCAGTTCTTTTTCTAGATCAAAAGAGCGATTCACCTGCTCTAAAAGGATTTTTTCTAAATCAATTTTATTCGTTTCCGTTTCTTCAACAATGAGGGGCTGATCGGTGATTCTTTGGTAGTTTTTACCCTTTTCATCTTGAAAATACACAGTGCGCAAAATCTCATGTCTAGCAACGATCGATTGAAGAGAATGTTTAATCGCGCTTAGGTCTTTATTTCCATTTACTTTGAAGCCTATGGGGATATGATAGGCATTTGTGCTTTGTTCATATTTTTCAATAAACCATAGTCTTTCCTGGGCAAAAGATAGAGGAGCTGTTTTCTGTTCTGTTTTAAGAATAATTATATCCGAACAGTTTTCAGATAATAAAGCTGCTAGATTTGAAACTGTTCTGTGGTTAAATATGTCAATAACCTTAATGTGTTTTCCTAGAGCCTGGCTTAATCGATGGGCGGTTTTGATCGCAAGAAGAGAGTTCCCTCCAAGTCTAAAGAAATCATCATGGACGCTTAAGCGATCGATTGAAAGAGACGCCTGCCATATTTCTGCAATCGCTATTTCTAAAGGAGTTTCTGGAGGATCGTATGCGTTTTCTGAGGAAGCCTCTGGAAGGAGGGGGAGAGCCTGATAATCAACTTTACCATTTGCAGTTAATGGAAAACTGGATAAGGGAATGTAGGTCTCTGGAACCATATACGAAGGCAGCTGATGTCTAAGCTCCTCGGCGATTTGCTGATCAAGAGGGATTGATTTCCCTTTGCTTTCTGCCTTTTCTTGGATTGAAGTATCAACCTTGCCAATGGCCAGGGCATAAAGCGCTTGATCGTAAGGCTCTATCCCTATCGGACAACTTCCTATTCCTATTTCGATGTATTGCTCTGAAATTGCCTGCGCTTCAAATCCTGCAGCAATCAAGTTTTCTGGATTTTGCTCTCCTTCAAAAACAAGCAAGGAGCTGGCATGGGAGAGCAACTGACCTGTTTCGGACGCTCGGATCACAAGAGATTGCTGTTTGAGGTCAAATTCCTTCTCTTTACAACGAAAACAGCCATTTTGATTAAGTAATAAAGTCTTATGCAGAACTGTTTTTTGTTCAGCCCTGCCTGGAGTGTCAAAATGGATCGTCAATAACAAATGATGGTCATGATCTCGAACATTTTGAATTTCTACTCGATAGGTAATAGGGAGTATTGAAAGCTGATTTTCGAGGCAGTATAAAATATGCCCCATTTCCAAAAAACCTAATCGGAGAGATTCATCCCCATATAGAGGTTCTATTGCTGGCAAAAAGAGTTTAAAGGATATACCGAAACAACCTGAAGAATCGGTTTTTGGCTGTGTCGGCTTTACCTCAGAATTTTTGTCTTCACTCGTGCCTTGCCTCCGGCAATGGTCACACGCTCCAGACAAAAAATTCTGAGGAGTCTTCTCGCCAAAATCTCGATTCTTCAGGTTGTTTCGGTATTTACCGAAACAGCCCGCTAATTCTTTTGTGCGTTGGAGTTCATGTTTAATGGGATGATAGTAATATTCTCCACCAGCTAAGCCTGGAATTCTATGGTCTGGTATAGAAAGATAGGCTTGGACAGCATAGCTGCTGCCAGCTGAGGGGTAAAGATATTTAGGCAACACTTTGTCAGGCAGTACAAGCGCGCTTAAAGGTTTTAGTAGTTGTGCTAATATTTCCATAAGAGTCAGTTTCTTAATTCAAGAACTCACGGTAGCTTTTTCTGCGCCGATAGGTCTTTTCATCTAGTTGTAAGTTAAGGGAATAACTCGACTCTAAATCATTCCGTACGCCATGTTGTGCTAACTTAAAACTTTCCACATCAAAGTCTTTAAGCGAAGAGGGGATCACATAGGCAAGTAACCGGTTATTATGCACTCGGGAAATGGCTTTGTCTATGCCGTTGAGTTGTGCAAGGTGATAGTTGATTTCCTCAAGCTCCAATCTATAGCCATTGAGTTTGACTTGGGTGTCTTTTCTACCTTGGAAAGTTATATATCCATCTCGATGCCATTTGCCTAAGTCGCCGGTCTTATAGAGCCTTCCTAAAGAGGGATGGTCAATAAAACTTTCTTGCGTTTTTTCTGGATTGTTCCAGTAACATTTAGCAGTACCCATCCCACCAATGTGAATTTCTCCCATAACGCCAATAGGACAATGCTCTCGGAAATCATTTAGCACGTACATTTTCTGATTTGGCATCGCTTCGCCATAAGGAATCGAGGTCCATTCTGGCAATACAGCCTCTATTTGGTACCAAATCGACCAGATAGATCCTTCTGTTGCCCCACCTAAGCTCATCAAGGCAGCGGCGTTGCTGTGAGCTTTAATTTGCTCAGGTAACTGTGTCGGTATCCAATCTCCGCTTAATAAAACTGCTTTTAACGGATCAAGCCGTTGGCCTCGATCCTTTGCATAGTCGATAAGTAATTGCATTAATTGCGGCACGCTATTCCATACAGTAATTCGATGACGAATGATTAAATCAAGCCAATGAGAAGGTTCCTTTATTTTATCTTGATCTGGAAAAACTACAGTAGCTCCTGCTGCAAGAAAGCCGAAAATATCATAAACAGAGAGATCGAAACTGAGCTCTGAGATAGCGAGAACTTTATCATCTGGGGTAATGTTAAACTTTTCATTAACAGCAACAAGGGTATTTACCGCTCCCTTGTGGGATATGGCAACTCCTTTCGGTGTACCCGTGCTTCCAGAGGTAAATATCACATAGGCAACATCATCTTCTTTGACTTCGGGGAGAGGTCTTGAGGCTATCGCAGGAGGCAAATCTTCAATAATTACCCATTGATATTTACCCTCAATCTCACTGCCTTTAATGCGCCGAGTAAATTCCGATTGTGAAATGAGAACCTTCCTGACTGAACCCTCTTCTAATATTCTTTCAATTCGACCTAAAGGCCAATCCACGTGGAGTGGCAAATAGGCCTTTCCAGATTGCATAATTCCCAAACCTGCAACGACTTGCTGAAAACCCTTTTCACTTAAAATAGCCACTAAGCATGAAGAACTGCTTTGAAGGTATAGAGCAATTTGATAAGTGTAGGCAGCAATCTCTTTATAGGAATATGTTCCTTTGCTATCGATGACAGCGATTCTCTCAGGCTCTGCTGAAGCTTTTAATGAAAAAAGATCAACCAGGGTCTCTTTTACAATAGATTGCGTATGATTGTTTGCTCTGTCAATGACCTCTTGGTCTTGCTTTGAAAGAGGCGCTGCTGGGAGGATAGCATTCCAATCTGCATCTGCTAAAGAGTTGAGCAGGGTGCAATATTCATCATGCATTTGTTGAATAACGTCGGGGGCGAATAATGATTCAACGTAATCCCACTCAGCAACAAAACCTTCTGGACTTTCGTAGGCTTTATTATCGAGATAGGTTTGTGAAGTTTGAGAAATAGAATACCCAGTCCCAATATAACCTTTTAAAGAGGCTTTAACCTCTTCGTCGCCGAGTACACTTGTCAATACAATAGGGGAAAGGGATTGATTTTGAGGAAAGTTGAATTTTTTACGAATGAGCCTTTGGAAATCGATCCCATCAAACAAGTTGTGTTCGATATCATTCCACAACTCTGTATGAAGGGAGAAAAGAGCTGCGTGCAGGGTGTCGCTACGGGTTCGTTTAAAATTAAACAACTCTAATACAGTAAAGTCACCTAGAATATCATTAACCTGCTCATGCAAAGGCAATCGATTAAACAGCGTTAAATTCACACAAAATTTCGATTGTCCACTCCATCGACATAAGACCTGTCCGTAGGCAAATAAAACGACAGAGGTTGGACAGACGTTCGAGGTTTTTGCTTTCTCTTTAATTTTCCCCCATTGACTTTGAGGGATTGTTTTGGTCAGCCGTGCAAATTTCGGATGTCGAACACTACTCGGAGAAACCAAATAGGGGAGGGTAGCGTCAAAATGGTACTCCTCTAATTTATCCACCCAGTAACGTTCTTGCAAAGTGTAAAGTGGGCTAGATCTTACTTCATTGACTTTGAGTAGATAATCTCTAAAGTTGATGCGCAAAGGAGAAAGAAAGCCCTCTGAATTATACAGCGTAGCGAGCTCTTTAAAGAATATTCCTAGACTATGAGCATCCATAATCAATACGTCATAGCTCATGTGTAAAATAAACTGATCTTCAAATTCGGTGAGTTCAAAATCAAATAAGGGCCATTGATCGGCTTTGTAAACTTTATGTGATAAAAAGCTGCGCAAAGCTTCTAGTTCTTTTTGAGATACATGGCTATGCTGGACAATTTTGTATGTTGGAACGGAGGATAAAATTCGTTGAAATCCATTTTCAAAAATTGTTCTCAAAGCCCCATGCCGTTGAATAAGCTGGTTGAGCGCAGCTTCGAACTTTAGCACATCAAAGTGAGTGAAGAGCAGCTCGGAATAGCAATGGGCAGATGTATTACTTATTTCAAAGTGATCGAACCTTCCAAACAAATAGGCTTGCTGGGCATTTGTCAGATCAAATGGGGTGTTTTCATGATAAAATCCATCGGTGATGAGATCGTTTCGATAGATAAAATTACCTATGGATTTCTGAATAGCTCCTGACAGTCGAGCGATCGTTTTGTACGCAAAAAGATCCTTAACAGAGATCTGTGAACCTAATTTGAAATTTACGGCGCTGACAAAACGAATAGCCAACAGCGAATTTCCTCCTATTCTAAAGAAATCATCTGTTATCCCAACTTTCTCAAGATGTAGAATCTCTTCCATGCAATGGCATAATTGCATTTCTAAATCAGTCGTTGGTGCAACATAAGTATTTTGGTTCGCAAATAGAGGAACAGGCAATGCCTTTCGATCTAATTTCCCATTTTGCGTTAGAGGAAGCTCTCTCATTTTAATGAGCGCGATGGGTACCATGTACTCCGGGACTTTCTCGGAGAGATTTTTTAAGATATCTTCTTCTTCTATTTCCAGGTCGCTTTCAGCAACAAAATAGCCAACCAAGTACTTGTCGTTATCTTTCTCATGGATGATGACACAAGCGTGGTTGATTCCCTCAATTGAAGTTAAGGCATTTTCAATTTCAGCAAGCTCAATCCGGTAGCCTCTCAATTTTACTTGAAAATCACTCCGACCTAAGTATTCAACGTTGCCATCTGGTAGCCATCTGGCTAAATCACCCGTTTTATAAAGACGGGTATAGCCTTGTGCGACCTCCCCTTGCGTTGCAAAGAGGTTGGGTACGAATTTCTCTTGTGTGAGCTGTGGTTGGTGAAGGTATCCGCGATCTAAACCTGGCGCGCTAATGTGGAGTTCTCCAATTTCGCCCATTGGTGCGAGGGTGTTATTTGAACCTATGATGTAAAACTTAATATTTTGAATGGGTTTCCCAATCGGGATTACTTGAGTCCCAGCCTGGATATCATTATAAAAACTCACATCAATCGCGACTTCCGTCGGGCCGTATAAATTATGTAGTTTTATCTCAGGAAATAAGTTTTTAAAATCATTGGCCAGCTTTGGAGGTAGCGCTTCTCCGCTACAAAACACTTCTTGAACGGAGTGTAGGTGTAGGTTCATCCCTTTTTTAGTTTTTATATAATCGACAAAAGCGCCTAGCATGCTCGGGACAAAATGCAGTTTTGTGATTTTATATTTCTCTAATGCTTTGTATAAATAATCAGGGTCTTTGTGTCCGTTGACTTGAGCAAACGCAAGGATGCCACCTGAGATAAGAGGAAGCAAGAGCTCCCAAACTGAGACATCGAAAACAAAGGGTGTTTTTTGAAGGACATTGCTGTTTTTATCAAAATTATAGGTCTCTTTTTGCCAGAGCAATCGATTGACAAGAAGAGTATGAGTGTTCATTGTCCCTTTTGGCTTTCCTGTCGTGCCAGAGGTGTAAATGACATAGGCTAAATCTGTGGGGCATGAATAAGGAGACAGGTTAATCGAATCATAGGCTTGGTAGCAAGTTACATTTAGTGCTACTTTTGTCACATTAGCGTCGGTTTGCACTTGTTCAATAAGATGTGATTGGGTCAAAAGAAAGGGGGTTCTAGTCTCCTGAAGGATGTGTTGTATTCTCTCTTTTGGGAATTCAGGATCAATCGGACAGTAGGCTCCTCCAGCTTTCATGATGGCCAAAATTCCGATGATCATTTCTAAGCTTCTCTCCAAGCATATAGCAATGACAGTGTCAGGTTGTATGTTTGTGAGGGAGCGTAGATAGCGCGCTAATTGATTGGCTTTTGCATTTAATTGTGCGTATGTGAGTTTCTGATCTTCAAAAACAGCAGCAATCTTATCAGGCGTCCTTACAACTTGCTCTTCAAAGAGCTGATAAATTGTTTTGTCTTTGGGGTACTCTTTCTCTGTTTGATTCCAGCTTAAATTCATCATTGATTACGATTTAACGAACATAACTTTACATCCAAGTTCGCTTGCCATAAATGTCAAGCGGTAGGTGTCTATTCCAGGAAGCGCAAAGGCCTTGTGTACTTTTGAGTAGCGATCAAACTGAGCATCGTAGCTACCTTCCAAAATGTATAAAGAGACGACTTTTTTATATTGGGTTTTTTCGCGTATTGCTAATTCATCTCTCAACGCATCAACATACGATCGCATGCTTTGCGTACTTTCGATGTTATTAATATTTGGCCTGATTTCATTGCTGATTTCTTGAAATAAGCGATTTCGATATTGAATATCGGGATTTGAATACAGCATAGAAAACATGATCTCATGGTAGTTTTTATTCGGATGTTCAAGAAACCATCTACCAAGAATGGTATTAGGGTAGTGGAGAAGTATTTCTTCTCTAAATAATTTTTCAAAAACTTCTGGAGCCTGACGATAGTAGATTTGGGCTAAATCAAAAGTTACACAGGAAAGGCGGCCATCTTTTTCCATATGATCGATCAACTGGACAACGGTTTTATCAGGGAATAAAACATTGATTGCTCGATGTTGTTCGAAGACGATCTGATATCTGTTCTTGGAGTCTTGATTGACAAAACAATCGAGAATTCCTTGGCCGATCCGATCGATTAGCAAGCTGTCTTCGGTAATAATAGGATCTGGCTTAAGATTTTTTTCAGACAATAAATCATGATATTTATTGTAATCAAAAACATCCCTAACATGCAGATTGTCAATTAATGGATGTAGTCTAAATGAAATATATTCATTTTCCAATTCATCCTTAAATGCTCGGGCCACTTCGATGGAGATCTTTTGATGAATGTCGACCAATCGATCGGCATGTACATGTGCGTACAGCAGATTAATCTCAAGCGATTTATAGTTTTTTAAATACTCTTTATAGGTGTTGACCAAATTTGCAAATTCAGGAATTTGCTTCACATCCCTTTGAGACCATTGAGGCCTCTCTACAATATCAATCTCACTGGGTTTGATCGCAAAAACAAGCAGATTTCTGGCCGATTCAGGGATTGCAAACTTTTTGACAAATGAAGTCATTAACCAGGCAAGAGGATTTGAAGAATTCTGGTTGGCATCTTGGCAGAGAACTTGATGATCGATACTTTCAAGAGCAGGGCCATAAGCGTGCGGAGCCAAAATAACTTTGATCGTCTGCTTGTTATGTACGAGTACAATTTCACGGTGGTGTGTCGCACCATGTAATCCAAGAAAACTTGAGATTTCTTTAGAACCTCGAATGCAAGTACTTTGCAGTTTTTTGTCTTGATAAATGAGGACGGCCCCTGATCCGACTGATACGATTTTGACCTGTATTGAGGAACTTTCATCACGTTTAAAGGCTTGGCATGCAAGTATTGATAAATTGAATCGGCTAAGATGTTGCTCAAAAATATAGCCATCAAACATGGCTATTCCTATTTCAAGGCCGTAGTTTAAAAGCAGCCTTGTGCAAATATTAGTCAATTCTTTGAGTTTTTCTTCTGCAAGAGGAACGGATGAGTTTGAAGTTAACAACAAGGAAATATAGGGGAAATTTGTTCGTACGAGGCCAATGCTCGCAGCATCGTGGACTTTAAACTGAGCTTCAAGTTCTGCTGAGGTTTTGACGGGATAATAACTCAGTGTGTACTCGTGAAAACACCCGCAATTTGCACTGCTAGGGTAGAGGGGATAATCGCAATTCCTCCGTTTGGCGGCTGCTTCGCAAAGCATTCGCTCGAGTCCAACATTGATATAGGCTTTGCGTCCTGCAATAGGTTTATACTGCTCTTCGCTTCCAAGGTTTAAATATTTTTTTAAAATCTCTTCTGTACCCGGAAGTGCGCCATGTTTTTTTTCTAGATGCTTTGTTAACAGAGAAAGATCCATGATCTCGCTAAAATGGTCAAGCTCTTGAAGATATTCAAATCGTTTACACTGAATAATTTCAGCCTCAGAAAGATGTGAAAAAAGAGATCCATACTCTAATAAGGAGCTAATATTTAACCAATACTCAAGTCCTATTTTATTGGGGAAATTCGATAGCGTTTCAAATGCCAGATAGTTTGTGATTTCAGATAAATTTGGTAATCCCTCGTAGTCTGTATAATTTTCTACATAATGACTAAAGGCTCTTCCGCCTCCAGGACGCGCCGTTTCGGCAACTAAAGTGAGATAGTGATAAAATTCTGCCCAGATAGGATCAAATATTTGCTCGGGCAAATTAAGTGTCATTTCCACAGGAAATGGACCAATATTGTCGAGTAGAAAGGCGTAATATGCCTTTCTGTCTGTCTTTTTTTTTATATCAACTTCTTGCGATGTCAACAAAGACATAGTTCGTATCCTTGGGGTTGTATCGATAGGGGTTTACAATAATTACAGAGAGTTTTTGTCATTGAAAAATCACCGGTAGCGCTCTTCTCTAAGAGGGTGTCTACAAAGTAAGGTTCTGTTGATTTTCTGGTTCTTTTGAGCCTATTTTCGATTCTTTTTTGGGGGATTGTATTAACGGACGTATACTATCCCCCAAAAAAGAATCGAAAATAGGCCAAAATAATCCAGAAAATCAACGACCTCTTACTTTATAGACATCCTCTAAGCCTAACATTCAATTTCGAAAGGAATGTAATTTTTTAGTTTTTTAAAATCTTCTCTTAATAATAAATAATCTTTATTCCACAGCACCATTGTGCTCGCCACGTTAAAGAGATCAGCAGATTTCTTTGCTTCATCGCCAATTTTGAATTGGTAGATTTCGTGAAATTCTGAATGGAGATCCAATCTGTCGGCAAATCGAGTAATGCGGCCAGATGAAGGGAAGGGGAAAATATATCTCACAGCATAATTCTCAATGTTTAGATGGGAAAGATCACCAGAATAACAGCCGAGTTGGAGCTCGAAATGTGTTCGATTGATCGATAGATTGAGATGTTTTTCATAGAGTCTCTCGGCGGCAAGGCCTGGTGGGCGAGCAGCCACTTCTAAACAAATAAGCTCGTCATGGCGATTGAGAAAAATTTCTGCATGGGTAACTCCATTTTCGATGATGCCCAACTTCTCGAGCACCTGTTCGGTAAAATGGCTGATTCTTTGAGCAAGCGGATCGTGATTAGGTAATGAAATACTGCCAACGGGAAGTCCTTGAGAAAAAAAGAACCCGGGGTGAGAATATTCAAAGACTGAAAAATGCTTTGCTTGACTATTTTGGACAAAACCTTCGCAATGGAAAAGCGTTCCCTCAATGTATTCCTGTATGAGGTAGCTATGAGGAAACTTCTCTTGAGCCCAGTTGATCAGCTCCTCCTTGCTATGTACTTTGCAAGTCCGGACACTGCCACAAAGATCGGATGGTTTTATGAAAAAAGGATATTCCCCTAAACTCCTTTCTATTTCAGAAATATATTTTTCTCTATCCTGGTGATACTGCGTATCGTTAAAAAGTAAGCTTTTGGGAACCCGGATTCCGGCCTCTTTTAGTTTTCTTGCCATCAGGTCTTTATCAATATAGCGATCTAAATGGTCTCGTTCTATTCCATAATGCTTTCCCAACTGTCCGGCTAATCGCACACATTCTTCAGCCAAATAAACAAATTTCCTGATGGGGCCATGCGTCGAGACAATTTTGTCACACATCTTAATAAGGTGATCGATCTCAAATTTGACAGGGATTACGTCTTCTATTCCATGAAGGTTGATGAATTTTTTGTGAGAATCTAAATCCTCTTCAAGCAATAGAATAAAAAATCGGTACCTTTGCGCGTTGCTTAAAATTTCGATGGGGAAGTCAATATTACGAAAAGGGGGATGGTATAATATGACGATAGGGACTCGGTCGTTTGAAGTTGTCATGACTTGGGAGGTCTCAAGTGATAGGTTCATTTTTTTCCCTGCTTGTAAATACATCTGAAATGGTCTAAAGATCGCTTTTTTGACGATTAGAAAATTTTAAAATAAGTAGAGATAAAAGAAAATAAGATTATAAATATTCACGAGGTCTAGTGGACGTTTTCTTCTCAAGATTCTCTTGGAAAAAATTCGAGAGATATGCCTAGAGCTCACACTTGAAAAAAAGAGCTTCTAGCTCGCAAACAACCTCAATAACGGGGCTGATTGGACCAAACTCAATTCCCGTGTTCCACTTCGCCAGTTTTTATTTGTAAAAAATATATCTCAATAAAATGCGTAGCGTAATTTTTTGGTTTAGCGTCAATTGATAATTCAGATTGAAGATCAGTTGGAAGTCGATTAGATTATGGGTATGAATAATCGGTGGATGTACGTTGATTTCAATAGCTATTTTGCCAGCGTAGAGCAGCAACTAAAGCCCCACTTAAGGGGAAAGCCAATTGTTGTTGTACCGGTGGAGAGCGATGCTACGTGTGCTATTGCGGCAAGCTATGAAGCCAAAGCATTCGGTATAAAAACAGGAACGCCCATTTGGGAAGCGAAAAAAATGTGCCCCCATCTTATTTGCGTCCTTGCCAACCATGAGATGTATACACATTTTCATGAAAAAATCCTAAAAGAGATTGACCGACATGTGCCGATTGCCAAAGTGTATTCTGTTGATGAGTTAGCTTGTAAGCTCATGGATAACGAAAGGGCCGAGGCAGCTAGTTTAGCTGAGAAGATCAAGCAGAGCCTTAAAAAAAATGTGGGAGAGTGTCTGACCTGTTCCATCGGATTTGCTCCTAATCGTTATCTTGCTAAGGTGGCTACCGACATGCAAAAGCCCAATGGTCTGGTATTTATCTTGCAAGAGCAGCTGCCTAGGAAGCTCTATTCTCTCAAGCTGCGCGATTTGCCTGGCATTGGCGCAAACATGGAAGTGAGACTCCATAAACATAGGGTGTATAATATAGAAACTCTTTGCTCTTTAGATCTGAAACAAATGCGAATCGTTTGGGGGAGTGTAGAAGGAGAAAGGCTGTGGCATCAGCTGCAGGGTATGGATCTGCCTGACATAGAAACAAAGAGGCGCAGTCTCGGCCATAGCCATGTGATGGCACCGGAATTGAGAGCTCCAAACAAGGCGCGTTTGGTCGCTAGAAGTCTTACTGCTAAGGCCGCTACTCGTCTACGACGTATAGGGTTTGTGGCTTCTCGAATGACTCTCTCTCTAAGGCTTGAAGAAGGGGAATTTTTTGAGGTATGTCTTCCCTGTGATCGGATCAGCGACAGTTTCACCTTTTTATCTCTTTTTGATCAGATGTGGGAGCGAATGATCAGTCAAACAGGTTCTGCCAGGGTGAAAAAAGTCTCTATGACTTTTTCTGAGTTGGAAGAAAAGGACAGTCCTCAGTATGAGTTTTTTATCGATCCCTCTAAAGAGAAACAAGAAAGAATTTCTTGTACCTTAGACCTCATTCATCAAAAATTTGGAAGAAATTCAGTTTCTTTGGGGATTCTTCCCGATCATGATAAGACTTTTGCAAGCGCAAAAATCGCGTTCTCCCGCATCCCTGATAAAGAAGAGTTTCAAGATAGTTAATAAAACTATCGACATCCAGAGGATCAAACTTCTTATGTCTATTTTTGTGAAAGAAATGTGTGTCTAAGAGCCTATCCGTAATCTAGAGGGAAAAAGATGGGAGAAGATTTTGAGGCGATTTTTGTGATTTTCGACAAGGTAATATTTTTAAATATTTCCGAGGAGAAAAACACGAAAAGCACCCAAAAGATTCCCCAGATTTTTTCCTCTAGATTGCGGATAGACTCAAAGTAAACCATCGTTTCGTATATTACAGTCTCTTACCGTCGATCGGGTTTTTTAGCCTAAATGATCGACGATTGACAAATACTCCCAAAGAGTAAAAATTGTTTTTATGGGAAAAGAACCAAAATATGAAATTTTAGAGTCTTATGACAAAATAGAACTGAGATTGTATGCCTCCTTTCTCGTCGCGGAAGTGGAATGTTCAGGTATCAGGAAAGAGGCGATTAGATCTGGATTTAGAATCCTAGCTAATTACATATTTGGTAACAATGTAGCCTCTGCGAAATTGCCAATGTCGGTGCCTGTCACCCAGCAAAAAATCGATGATCTTTGGAAAATTCGATTCATGTTGACGCAGGCCTCAGATTTAAACGACCTTCCTCAACCCAATAACCAACTTGTTAAACTCTTTTCCATTCCGGAGAAAAAGGTGGCAGCAATCAGATTTTCCGGAATCGCTAATGACGAAAAACTTCAAAGGTATACAACCAAATTACGAGAATTTGCCGACTCCCATAAATGGCCTCTCGACGACAGGCCTATTTTAGCTTTCTATAATCCTCCCTGGACACTTCCTTTTCTAAGAAGAAACGAAATTCTCTTTGAAGTATTAGACCCTTTGCGAAATTAAGGATTCGTTGATTTCAGCTCCACAGTCAGCACGGGAAGGCTCCAGATATCTCATTCCAAACTTCCTGTTCTTCAAGCTGATAGGCTTTTAAATCAGTTGGATCTATAGCGACTAGTTTTACCCATTGATTAAAGAACAAATCTTGAAGAGTGGGGTGCTTTTTTACGATTGTATCGATCCTAGTTCTCGGAGCCAAGACGACTGTAAGAAGTCTCATTGGAATATGATACGGTTCGAGATCGTTAGAATAGATCGATTGAAGAGGTAATCCATGCATCAAATCGCTTCCATTGCCTTGCATCACTCCAATTTTCCCAACTACATTATGCGTGATCTTGCTGCCGCTCCCGAATACTACTGGATTGAAAGCAGAGAAAAAGTATTGGGTATTAATCCACTCTGCAACAACCATTGGTGCAGTAAGAATTGTTTCCAAAGAAGTTCCATCCTCATCTGATTTCCAGTCATAAGAGTGTAAAAAGCAGCGGCTTTTCAGATCCAAGTTTTCAGTAAGTGTTCTTGGTCCTACAACAAATGCTGCATTTTTCGCCAATCCCCATTCTGGACGCGTTTCAGACCAATCTACACTCTTCCTTATCGCTTCTTTCGCTCCTTTCAGAGATCCTAAGAGGGGCATTCGAGCTGATGTATTGGCAAGCTGCGTACTCTTTAGGTCTTCCTGGAGCCTCTTGATTAAATTCGGTTGGGTTGCCATGTCCATTTCGTCACAAAAAAGTGTCACGTTGTCGGTCGTAGTGTCGTGTTCTGCTCCTAAAAACAGGGTCTCTTCAGGAATCTGAATTCCTCTTTTGTTTAGTTCACAGCGGACTAGAGGAGAGTTTAGGATAGAGGCCATTAGTCTGGCATTTGGACCTCCTGCATTTCCACCGCATGCGCCGCAATTTAGCGCCGATGCATGGGGGTTATTTTGAACGCTTGATCCGTGACCGCAAAAAATGACAAGTGGTGCAAAATCTTGGGTTAGTCCAATCATTGAAAGGGCTGATTGGGCATATGTAATTTGTTCTTTCAGGGGGATGCTTTCGTCTAAGCAGCAGAAGTTATGAGTAGGTTTTTTCTCATGAAGCTCCTGGAGCGTGTAGGCCGCTTGAGGATTCAATGATTTGAAAGCCATCCAGATTCCGGACCAGGGACCTATCGCTTCAGCCAGTGCAAAGGGTGTACCAAATTGATACTTGAGGCCCTTGTAGAAACTAAGCAAAACGGATCTAATTTTACTAATCGATTTTGAAAAAATAGAATAGTAAGAGATTTCGACCACATCATGTTGTGGTTTTAGCAAGACCGGACAAGAGGGGTATTTTTCCGATGAATCTTTTTCTTTTAAAGAGATAGGGATGCCAAAGAACCCGGCGAATCCAAAAGTTTCCCAATTCCCTTGGGCTTCGAGTTGTTTTCTGAAAGATTCTGAACGTACGTCAATGCAGAATACCAATTGACCAAGGGGATTTTCTTTTCTAAAAGAAAAGGACTCTTTTTTTGCTTCATCGAGTAGTTTTCGGGTCAATTCATTTCTGTATTCCTCTTCTTGACGCTCAATTTTTTCTTTTGTCCAGGCGCGTTTGCTTAATGGTTTTTTCTTAAATTGCTCTTCTTCTCTTTGCTTTTCTACTAGACAAGCAATGATGATCCGTACGGCCAAAAATTGTACCAAATCAATTGGATATCTCGATGGCTTTGATTCCCAGTCTGTTTGCCATTTTACATAGCCTGCCCAGCCAGCCAGTTGTCCGAGCTGCCCTGCTAGATATTTGACTCTATTATGATTTTGAATTCCCAATCGTTTCATGCCGAATTCAATCGCCTCCTCAGGATCTTCAGGAAACGAGGCTAATATTTTTCTCTCCAGATCCGTTCGTATGAGAAGCCGGTCATAAATAGCTAGCAAACGCCAGCAGCGATAGAAACCGAGATGTCTATCTGGCATTTTCCAAGTCGCTTGCCCTTGATCTAAAAAAGCTTGGACCCACTTAATAAAATGTCTGTTTACTTTTTCTTCATTGATTCTTGTCAGTGGCTCTATATTTGACTGTGTCGCCTCCGCCTCAGAATTTTTCTCTTCACTCGCGCCTTGTGTCCGGCAATGGTCGCTTGGGCAGCAATGAGAAAATAGCGATTCAGCCTCCTCAATAGCTTCCCAGAATTCTTTGTGTTCCAATCCTAAAAGAGGATTACAGGCAATCCCATTTTTAAGGGGCCAAACTGGACCAATCAGGGCGGCGGCTTCCTTGACAACCTCTTCGATGTTGACTCGTTTTTCATAAACAGTCCGGGATAGTTTTACAAGAGTTTCAGATGCGTTCATTTGATTTGCCTACTTTAATATTTATATTCACTGCGAATGAGAGTCATTGTTTTGGGGTGACTTTGAGAGAGGTTAAGCATTTCCGTATATAGCCTTCTTGAAGAGAGGAGGGAAAAGAGGTTCAAGTTCACTCCGATAGAGATCAGCATGACAATTCCAACGCCGATAAGATGGATTGGATGCAGCGGCATAACGACATCAATTGCTAGAGGTGAAACAATGAATTTGATCAAATAAACGGCTCCACCATAGATCATCCCAAATACAAATGAGCCAATCGAGCCGATGAGCATCCTCACCCAGGACGAACTCTTGCCCAGAATCGAATAGGCTATTTGCGCTGATGCTAGCCATGAAAAGGCCACTAGAACTGTTTGTGTCGTCCAATTTTGGAGAGAAAAACTGATCATCAACGCAAACCCAGATGCGCCCGGTAACCCGGCTAAAACGGCTGCAAGATATTTTAATCTACTTTTTTTAGAATCCAATTCCCGTTTTTCCGTAATTGCAGATCCAGAGTTGAGAAAAAGATAGCATTTGAAAAGTCCGTGCCAGAAAAGATGGGCGATGGCCGCAGAAAAAAGGCCAAGGCCGCATTGCATCAACATGAATCCCATTTGTGCCATTGTTGAGCAGGCAAGCATCCCTTTGATATTGCTTTGGACCAGTTTCCATCCAGTTCCCAAAACAACGGAGATCAATCCAAGGAAAAAAAGAAGATCAAGGGTTGTATGAGCCTCAGAAAAAAGCGGAGCAAAGCGGGTCAAGAGAAAGCCTCCGCCATTCACCAATCCTGCATGCATCAAGCCGCTTACCGGTGTGGGAGAGTTCAGCGAGCTGAGGAGCCATTTATGAAAAGGCCAGCAGCCTGATTGAATCAGGGCTGCTAGGATCAAAAGGAGAAGGACGACCCATTTAAGAGGATAGGTAATAAGACTTTGGTTTTCTAATATTTCATGCAATGAAAAGGTGCCAAAAGCTTGGAACAGGATGAATATTGCTAGGGCGATAGATCCTGACCCTAAAGCTGATAATTTAAACATGAAAAGACCGCTATTCCGAGAGGCCGACCAAGCATCTTTATGAATCATGAGACTGGCCAAAAGAAGGTTGCTTGAGGTCCAAAAAACAAGCATCAGAATAAGGTGGTCCGCTCCAATCATCAACAAGAGGCTAGATGTTAGTAATCCAAGTTTTGTAAAAAAAACCTTGAATTTTCGATCCCCAGCCATATACCTGACTGAAAAAAGATGTACTATTCCAGCGACAAATAAAATAAATACGGAAAGCATGAGGCCAAGTGCCTCTATTCTAAATCCTCCTCCAATAATAGGAAATATTTGGGTTGTCGCTGCCTTCCAACCTACCAGTAAAAGCCCAACAAAGGTCAACCATACCCCAATTGTAGGGATGTTGGCCCTGATGAACCGCTTAGAAAAGAAAAGTCCTGCCGCGATGATTGCAGGAGTAATGACCAACGCCAAGTAAGTAAAAATTTCCATATGATATCAATCCTCCTAAGGAGCCTGGATAGTTCGCCTATCTCTGTTTTTCTATTGATCAGCATATAAAATCAGTGTAATATTAGGGAAATTCATTAAACTAATGACTAAAATAAGGTTTTCTTATGGATATCTTTTCACTAGAATGCTTTCTTGCTGTGGCTGATACAGGGAGCTTTACCAAGGCGGGTATTAGGATGAAAAGAACTCAATCAGCAATCACCCAGCAAATTTCTAATTTGGAAAAACAGCTTCAAACTCGGCTCATCGAGAGAGGTAAAAAGCTAGGTCTTACCCAAGATGGGGACGTTTTTTTACCCTACGTGATGAGAATGCTTGCGATTCATCACGAAATGATGGATCGGTTCAAACATCCCGAACTTGATGGGGAAGTGCGCGTTGGGATTCCGGAAGATTTCGCAGATCGATTTTTAGCCGATGTTTTAGCTGATTTTTCACGTATTCATCCACGGATCTTTTTAAATGTCCAATGTGGTCTTTCTTTAAATCTTTACGAACAGTTTAAAAATAAAATGCTCGATTTAGTTTTAGTGAAGATGACGTCTCCTGAAGACTTTCCATTTGGGGTTGAAATCTGGGCGGAGCCGCTTGTATGGGTGGGTAGAGAAGGGATGATTTACAAACAAAATTCAGGGGCGCCTCTTCCGCTTGTCTTGGCCCCAGAGCCTTGTGTTTATCGATCGAGAGCCATTGCGGCCCTTGAACAAAGTGGGATTCGATTCAGGATCGTTTATTCAAGCCCAAGTTATGCGGGAACCATTGCCGCTGTACGGGCTAATATGGGAGTGACCGTGCTTCCTATTACAATGATTCCCCAGAAACTGATAAGAATTGACGATCTTTTGCCACCTTTGCCTGATATTCACGTTTCTTTAATTAGGCAAAATGGCAAGGACAGTCCAGCAATTGGTTCATTGATTGAGTTTTTATTAACTCACCTTAAGCGCGAAGGAAACCCTCTCGAATGTTTCAAGGTGTCAAAAAATTGAATAGACCTCTTGCTCCATTCATGGAACAACGTCAAATCTGCGTGCAAAATAAGGTGTTGAAAAATATTACCTAGGCAAGCTATTTTTTCTGCCGAAAAGCACGGACCGCACTCTAATTATCCTTTCGCTTTCTCATAAGTACATTTAGTATAAAACAAAAGGAGATTTATGAGCTCACAATCTTTGCCTCTTCCTACTGTCGCGGGAGACTATAGGCCTATTCTTTCGACCTCTTTTCGAGATGAACTGATCGGGGAAAACGCATTTTATCATCAACCTGATTATTTAGAATCTACAAAGCGGGACTTCACTGCGAATCAATCTTTGCCTGTTGCTTATACATGGAACACCGAATCTAAAATTGTTAGAATTGTAAAGCAAATTTTGGCTGTCATCATATTTCCAATAGGGATTTATAATCTTCTTCATATTCTTGCAGGCAAGATCGCTTTACTACCAGCCTCAAATCCAGCTCTGATGGGGTACTCTGAAAATCGGGCAAATGATATGAGATCGAATGTTTCGTTAGAAGGTGACTGGAAATATAAACGCATAACTGTTGAGGTTGATGGTTACAAGGTAGATGCTATGATCGTTGGGAAAGCATCCACCCTGAATAACGGCAGATGGGTTTTGGCATCGAATGGGAATGGTGAATTTTATGAAGAAAAATTATCTGATGGCAGCGCTTTCAAACAAATTCTGACTGAGATTAAGGGGAATGCTATAGTTTTTAACTATCCAGGAGTAGAGGCCAGTTCAGGCTTACCTAGTAGACAGGCCATGGCAAAAGCCTATCGCGCTATGCTTTCCTTTTTAGAAGATGAAAATAAGGGAATAGGTGCTAGAGAAATAATTGGATACGGACATTCCATTGGTGGTGGCGTACAGGCAGATGCACTAAAAACTCATGCATTGAAAAAGGATGTGAGGTACGTCTTTGTTAAAAGTAGAACTTTTTCTGATTTAAGCACGGCAGCCTCAATGCTTACTTTTAGACCATTAGGATTTTTAGTGAAATTGTTAGGTTGGAACATGGATTGCACAGTATCTTCAAAAAAATTGCAAGCCCCAGAAATTATTATGCAAACTGCTCGAGTTCAAAAATATGAAGAATTGCACGAGAGCTCAAAAATTATTGGAGATGAAACCATAGCAGCTAATGCTTCATTAGCTAAAGCTTTATTGAACGATACTACATGCCCTAAGAGGAATAAATTATTTATTGGAATAACTGAAGTACACAATGACGATCTAAGTAATCCTTCCTTTTTAGCACAAAAAATTGAGGCTTTTTTAAGAGCATAAGTTCGTGGATAGTCTCTATACCGAAACAACTTGAAGAATTGGAATTTTGGCAAGGAGGCTCCTCAGAATTTTTTGTCTGGAGCGAGTGACCATTGCCGGAGGCAAGACACGAGCGAAGACAAAAATTTTGAAGTAAAGCCGATACAGCCAAAAACCGATTCTTCAGGTTGTTTCGGTATAAGCAAAATCCCAACGAAAATATCCTTCTAAAAAAGTTTTTTTGGATCCGATTAACAGGGAATTTATCAAATCATTAGTCTGAGGTGCCTATCTGTTTTCTCTTGAAAGAAAATGATCAAGAGTCTACACGCTTATACATAAGTGAACTGCCATGAGCCTATCCGCAATCTAGAGGAAAAAAGATTCCTCAGATTTTTTCTCTACATTGCGGATAGGCTCATAGGATATGAACGTCTAAGGGTAAAATCTAACATGGGTTATATTACAATATTTCTTCAGCTATTGGTAGCTTTTGGATTGCTAAACGTTTGGCTCATTCGAGGTAATAAAAAAACCGCCTATAGGGGATGCAATGCTCGTTCCTTAAAAGATGAATTCACTACTTATGGTCTGCCCTTATGGTCTTTCTATGTTATTGGATTCATCAAAATCAGCTCTGCTATCTTACTTCTTTTAGGATTGTGGAAACCTTTCTTAGTTTTTCCCGCAGCTTTTGTTGTTTCTTTCATGATGGTCGGAGCTTTATGGATGCACATAAAAGTCAGAGACCCTGTGAAGAAGTTGTTGCCAGCTTTAATGATGTTATTTTGTAGTATTGGCATATGCCTTGGATCATTTTATCATATATGATTAGTATTCATATTTATCTATTCAGTAGCCTTTGATTACGGAGAGCATTTTGCAGATCGTCAATTAAAATTACGATTAGCGAGAGAGGCTCACATGTGGGTCCATTTTATCACTAGGGTCATTGAACTTTATGTGGTATATGTCGAGGTGAATAAGAAAAAATTCTAGGAAGAGTATACCGAAACAACCTGAAGAATCGGTTTTTGGCTGTGTCGGCTTTACCTCAGAATTTTTGCCTCCGGCTTAGGCCCTCCGCTCCAGACAAAAAATTCTGAGGAGCCTCCTTGCCAAAATCCCGATTCTTCAAGTTGTTTCGGTATACAACCATATTCTTCCACGTGGATTTGATAGAAGACAAAATAATGGTAGGGGGATTTTGATGCTCACTCAGGTAAAGAAAAAAGAAAAAGAAACTGGAGGTGGCATACTTGGCTTAGAAGGCTATATTGCCATTTTAGCAATCATTAGCATTGCAGCTTATTTAGTTCTTCGATATCTAATTCCAGAATTCCAAACATTTGCCCTTTATCCACTTTATATTACTCTTGTATTAGGAGGGGGCATTCTTGTTTTTGATCTAATACGCAAGTTAATATCTTTCAATTTTGGTTCCGATTTGCTAGCAGGAATTTCCATTATTACTGCCGCTTTGCTTGAGCAATATTTAGCAGGATCATTGGTTGTGCTAATGCTTTCAGGTGGAAAAACTATAGAAAACTATGCGATAAGAACTGCATCTAAAATGCTTCAAGCTCTTGCCAAACGGGCACCAACAACGGCTCATCGCAAAAAAGGGGATGCTATTGAAGACATCTCCACAGAACAAATTTCTATTGGGGATACCATTTTAATATTTCCTCATGAAATTTGTCCTGTGGATGGTGAAGTGATCGCTGGAAATGGTGTGATGGATGAATCATACCTAACAGGTGAGCCTTTTCTCATTTCGAAAGCGCCAGGTTCAGAAGTTCTTTCTGGCTCAATCAATGCAGATGCTTCATTAACAATAAAAGCGACTAAATTAGCTCAAGATTCCCGTTATGCGAAGATCATGCAAGTGATGTCTGAGTCGGAACAAAAACGTCCTCGGATGAGGAGGCTTGCTGACCAATTAGGCGCTTGGTATACCCCTGTAGCTATTATGATTGCAATATTAGCATGGTTGATCAGCGGTGATGCTGTCCGTTTCTTGGCTGTGCTTGTGATTGCGACACCTTGCCCACTTTTGATTGCAATTCCTGTCGCAATCGTTGGATCTATTTCATTATGTGCACGAAGAGGGATTTTAATTAAAAATCCAATTGTACTTGAACAAATCGATCAATGCCAAACTATGATCTTTGATAAAACAGGAACGTTAACTTATGGAAAGCCAACTCTTACAGATCAGACAACTTATAACAAGAACGATTCTAGAGAGATTTTAAAACTGGTCGCTAGTATGGAAAGGTATTCCAAACATCCGTTGGCAAGTGCAATTCTTGAAAAAGCTACGGAAGAGAAAATTCCTTTAATCGACGCAAAGCAAATCAGTGAACCAAAAGGAGAAGGTCTGCAAGCTACTTTCGATGGACATAATGTCATCATAACTAGCCGTAAACAGCTTAACAAATTTGGTTTAGAAAAAGATGTTGCTTTGTTACCACAAGGTATGGGTCTTGAATGTGTTGTTCTTGTCGATCATAAGTTAGCAGCCCATTACCGCTTTAGAGACTCTCCAAGAGCAGATAGTAAGTCTTTTATAAAACATTTGCTCCCAAAACATGGCATCAAAAAATGCATGATTATATCCGGAGATCGCGAAGAAGAGGTTAAATATTTGGCAACTATTGTCGGAATTACTGAAGTGCACGCAAGCAAAAGCCCCGAGGAAAAAGTTGATCTTGTTGTGAAGGAAACGAAACTGGCAAAAACAGCTTATCTTGGAGATGGCATCAATGATGCACCTGCTTTGATGGCTGCTACAGTTGGAATTGCATTTGGGCGCAATAGCGATATTACAGCGGAGGCTGCAGGGGCCGTCGTAATGGATAATACTTTGGAAAAAGTAGATGAATTTTTGCATATCAGTAAGAGGATGAGATTGATAGCCCTACAGAGTGCTGTTGGTGGAATGACGCTTTCAATTGTCGGGATGATGATAGCTGCTTTAGGATTTCTCTCTCCTGTTACCGGGGCCATTAGTCAAGAGGTGATCGACATAATAGTGATTATGAACTCTTTAAGAACTCTCTGGAAGCCAAAGATCATGACCGATATATTTGTTTAAATTTAAATTGGCAGATCTTGCTGTGTCGGCGTAGCACAAATTTTTCTTCCTTCACTCGCGCTTTGTAAGCCAGATAACCAATCTAGATACAAACAGCATAAATCGCCACGGCCTAAGTCTGTGCGTAGGCTTAAAAAGGGAGCAGGATGTAGATCTCTTCTTCCCAACCGAAGGGTTATGAGTCCCATCTCTAGTATAACTCTGAAGGATTCAAGGTATACCAGAACCAATTTTTCCCAGGAAGGGGATTAGGTTTAAGTTCGGATTGGTTCTAAAATATTCCCTTAGCTCCCGGTTGCTTGCGGAAAAAATGCGGAAAATTTTAAAACCATTTGCATCATTTTTCAGTGATACCTTTTTGCTCTAACATCTTTACAAGCGTGAGCAGGCTAGGGATTTTTTTTGAGCGCTGTTGTTAGAGCAGCGGTACATACGATGCTGTTGTCTGTGTATTGGATGTTGAAATTCATCATCTCTTCCCAGTGGTCAAAGGACTAAAGGCGAGGAATTTGCCTTTACTTCCTCAGCAATGGCCAGGTTTTCGTCAGTTGCCACAACGAAGGCTTTAATGGCGGATGCTTCGGTGCTGAGCATCCTCATGTCCCCAAAGTTAAGATGCCTACATTGCTCATTCTTTGGTTCATCGAGAAAGATATCTAGCCATGAGAGAGCCTTTAAGAAGCGGCTTCGAATAAGAGGGCAATTTTCTCCGATCCCCCCGCTGAAGATAAAAGCATCTATTCCACCCAGGATAGTAATGAAGGCGCCAGCTGCTTTTAGTAAATTATGCAAAAACATATCGATGGCAAGTTGGGCGCGCTCATCGCATTCGATGAATGAAAGGAGCGATTGCATATTTCCCGTCTTGCCAGAGATTCCTAAAAGACCTGATTGGTGATTGAGAATGGCTACAATTTCTGAGGGAGATTTTCTTTCTTTTTCCGAGAGAAAAGCGACGATGGCTGGATCAATTCCTCCCGAGCGTGTGGACATCATAAGGCCATCAAGCGGTGTAAAACCCATGGTTGTATCTACCGAGCTGCCGCCCCTAATCGCTGCTAGAGAACAGCCGCTTCCCAAATGGAGTGTGATTACTTTACCGGTTTTCTTTTTCTCGGGATGAGCTTCTGCATATTTTGCCCATACATATTCATGTGAAATGCCGTGGAAGCCATAGCGTTTGATCTGGTGTCGCTCCGCAAGTTCTAGGGGGATGGGATAGAGTGCGACGTAAGGCGGAAAATGAGCATGAAAGGCGGTGTCAAATACGGCGATTTGCGGGATTTTATCCGAGAACAACTCCTTTGCAGCAGCAATGCCTTCTAGAGAGGGAGGATTATGAAGCGGGGCAAGCGAGGAAATGGTTTGTAACTCTCTTAAAACAGAGTCGGTCAATAATATGCTTTTTGTAAATTGCTTCCCACCGTGGACAACACGATGCCCTACTCCGCAAATGGAAGACAGGGAAAAGTGGTCTGCCTTAAGATATTCCAAAATAGAAAGGATTGCGTCTCGGTATGAATTACATGAAGCAAGCGAAGTCGTTTTTTTCTTCTCTATTCCTGTTTCTAAGGAAGGAGTCGAGGAAAAAATTCCTTTTAGGTGCCCCTCCCACAAGCGGACAAGAGGGGAAGTTTCATTTGCAGAAAAGAGCGAGAGCTTGACTGAAGAAGTTCCACAATTGATGACTAAAATTTGTTTCTCTTCAGACATTGTTAATCTCTTTGCCATTTCCATTCTTTGATCTCGGGAAGGTCATCGCCATAGCGGCGGATATATTCATGGTGCTCTATCAACTTATTTTCTAGGGTCTCGCGAATGTGGCAACGGATGCTGCTAAAGCGAGGAACTCGTTCTATGGCAGCCATGACAAGATGAAATCGATCGATCTCATTCAGGACGCATATATCAAAGGGGGTTGTCGTCGTTCCTTCTTCTTTATAGCCATGCACATGAAAATTGAGATGACTTTTCCTCTTGTATGTCAGTCGGTGAATAAGCGAGGGGTAGCCGTGGAAGGCGAAAATAACAGGTTTATCGATTGTAAAAAGATCGTCAAATTCATTGTCGGTTAATCCATGGGGATGTTGACTGTGTGATTGTAGAGTCATTAAGTCAACTACATTGATAACGCGGATTTTTATGTCAGTGATAAACGAACGCAAAAGATCAACTGCTGCCAGCGTTTCAAGAGTTGGAATATCACCGCAGCATGTCATGACGACATCTGGCGTGGAATGAGAATCGTTACTTGCCCAATCCCAAATACCGAGGCCCTTTGTGCAGTGCTTAATTGCTTCATCCATTGACAGGTATTGAAGAGCCGGTTGTTTTCCTGCAACGATGACGTTAACGTAGTTTCGGGAACGAAGACAATGGTCGGCTACAGAAAGCAAGGTATTGGCATCGGGAGGTAGATAAATGCGGACGATTTCTGCTTTTTTATTAGCTACATGATCGATAAATCCAGGATCTTGATGAGAGAATCCATTGTGGTCTTGACGCCAGACATGAGATGTAAGGAAATAATTTAAAGACGCGATAGGGCGGCGCCAAGGAATTCCGCGAGTGACTTTCAGCCACTTTGCATGTTGGTTGAACATAGAATCAATAATATGTATGAAGGCTTCGTAACAGGAGAATAATCCATGCCTTCCGGTAAGAAGGTACCCTTCAAGCCACCCTTGGCATATATGCTCGCTTAAAATTTCCATTACGCGTCCATCAGGTGAAAGAAGGTCATCTTCAGGTAGTATTTCTCCTAAAAAAGTTCGATTAGTCACTTCAAAAAGAGCTTGGAGGCGATTAGAAGCTGTTTCGTCAGGCCCCATGACGCGAAAGTTCTGCGATGCGGCATTTAGTTTCATCACATCGCGCAGTAGTTCTCCCAAGACAGTTGCTGTTTCCATTACGGTTACCCCTGGCTTCTCTATTTGTAGGCAATAGTCCCGAAAGTCTGGCATCTCCAGGTCTTTTAATAAAATGCCTCCATTAGCATGAGGGTTTGCCCCCATTCTTTCGTTGCCAATAGGGGTAAATCGTTGAAGAAATTCTTTAGGTTTTCCATTTTGATCAAAAAGTTCTTCCGGCTGATAGCTTTTCAACCATTTTTCTAGCTCTTTCAATTGGCCTGGGTCGGTTAAAACTTTGGAGAGAGGGACTTGGTGCGAACGCCATGATCCTTCGATTTTTTTCCCATCCCACACTTTGGGCCCCGTCCATCCCTTCGGACTTTTTAAAATGATCATGGGCCAGATCGGACGGTCTGTTTGGTTATTTGCTCTTGCCTGTTTTTGGATTGAATGGATCTCATTGATCACCTGGTCCAAAGTGGCAGCCATTTGTTGGTGCATTTCCTCAGGATCGCTGCCTTGTACAAAATACGGCTTATAGCCATAGCCTTGAAATAGAAAAATCAGTTCTTGATCTGGGATTCTCGCTAAAAAAGATGGGTTTGCAATTTTGTATCCATTCAGATGCAGGATTGGGAGAACAGCGCCATCAGTTAATGGATTTAGAAATTTATTTGAATGCCAACTTGCAGCTAAAGGACCGGTCTCTGCTTCTCCGTCTCCCACTATGCATGCGGCAATAAGATCAGGATTATCAAATACAGCGCCAAAAGCATGAGCTACTACATAACCCAACTCGCCCCCTTCATGTATAGAGCCGGGCACTTCCGCTGCAACATGGCTGGGGATTCCTCCGGGAAAAGAAAATTGTTTGAAGAGGCGTTGTAATCCTTCAGCATCTAGAGAAACATTGGAATAAAATTCACTAAATGTTCCCTCCAAATAAGTATTTGCGACAACGGCTGGCCCGCCATGTCCGGGACCGGTCAAGAAAATCATGTTGAGATGATGGATTTTAATTTCTCTATTCAGATGAGCGTAGATAAAGTTAAGGCCGGGAGTTGTCCCCCAGTGTCCTAACAGGCGCGGTTTGATGTGTTTGATAGTTAAGGGTTCATGCAGAAGGGCATTGTCCAGAAGGTAGATTTGTCCTGCCGATAGATAGTTTGCGGCTCTCCAGTAAGCATGAATAGCTTTGAGCTCCTCGGGGTTGAGAACATGGGGATCGTCTTTAGTCTTCACTTTCTTTCCCTTTTTAAGTCTAAAAATTTGTTCTTGATTAGATAGCAGGTTATATGTTTTTTTGAATTGATTGTCGAATACAGAAAAATGAGGCACTTTTGGCTGAATCAGATCCTTTTCACACTTGATCGATTGAAGAAACACTCAAACGGCTAGAGTCATCCCTCAAGGTCTCATTGGTGAAGAAGTAGAAAAAAGGCAAAAAAGTGTTGTTTGTGTATAGTTCATCATCCGGACATGAGCACTTTTTAGATCAAAGCAATTTTAGGAGTTTACACCTTTTTTGATTCGCTCTCCGATATCCTTGTCGATTTTATGCCAGTATTCAAACGCTCGCTCCATAACAGGTTTTGATACGCCTTTCTTAAGATGTCCGACAATATTTGAAACTAACCGATCACGCTGCGCATCGTCCATGACTTTCCTTACCAGATCGCCTGCTTGACTCCAGTCGTCATCGTCTTTTCTTAGGGTATAGGCGGCGCGCACAAACTCACCACTGGCATCCCACACTTCCAACTGGGGATAGCGTTGATTATCGGCTTGCGGCCCTCCCTTTGAGTTTGGAGCATATACGGGATCGGAAACATTCTTCACTCGCATCGCCCCATCTTTACTGTAGCTATGGAAAGGACATTTTGGCTGGTTGACCGGTATCTGTTTGTAGTTGACTCCAAGACGCGCACGATGAGCATCGGAATAAGAAAAGAGACGGGCGAGAAGCATTTTGTCCGGACTGGGACCTATCCCAGGCACCATGTTATTTGGCTCGAATGCGGCCTGCTCAATCTCTGTGTGGAAATCTGTAGGATTGCGGGTAAGCTTCAGCCGACCAACCTCTTTCAGTGGATAATCATGATGAGACCACACCTTTGTCAGATCGAACGGGTTAACTCGATATATGGCAGCTTCCTCAAAAGGCATAATCTGCATTTTAAGGGTCCAACTAGGATAATCACCCCGCTTGATCGCCTCAAATAGATCGCGTCGGTGATAGTCACCATCGATACCAGCTAAGCGATCGGCCTCTTCTTGAGTAAGGAAGTCAATTCCCTGATCTGTTTTGAAGTGATACTTCACAAAGAAACGCTCCCTCTTTGCATTAACCCACATATAGGCATGGCTTGAGTAGCCATTCATATTCCTCCATGTCTTCGGAATCCCCCGATCTCCCATCAAGAACGTCACTTGATGCGCTGACTCTGGTGAAAGGGTCCAGAAGTCCCACTGCATGTCATTGTCTCGCAGGCCATTATCTGCGCGCCGTTTTTGAGAGCGGATGAAGTGTTGGAACTTCATCGGATCACGAACGAAAAATACAGGGGTGTTGTTTCCAACCATATCGTAAATACCTTCGCTTGTATAAAACTTCAATGCAAAGCCGCGCGGATCGCGCCAGGTATCAGGGCTGCCTTGTTCTCCGGCAACAGTTGAGAATCGAATCAACGTATCAGTTTTTTTACCGGGCTGAAATACTGCCGCCTTGGTATAGGCACTGACATCTTTAGTTACTTCAAAGTGACCGAAAGCTCCGGATCCTTTTGCGTGTGGTTGTCGTTCCGGAATTTTCTCTCGGTTGAAATTAGCCATCTGCTCGATAAGGTAGTAGTCATGCAGTAAGATGGGACCATCGGGTCCGACTGAGAGAGAATACTCGTCACTAGACATTGGAATCCCGGCGTCATTTGTGGTGGGTTTTGTGTCATCTTTGTTCATGGTGAAATTTCCTTTGGTTGGAGGATGGGAGTCCGTGACGACTTAGGCTTTCTCACTCAAATTTGTACTTGATTAGATAGCAGGTTATATGTTTTTTTGAATTAATTGTCGAATACAGAAAAATGAGGCATTTTTGGCTGAATTAGATCGTTTTCATGCTTTACCGATTGAAGAAACATTTAAACGTCTGGCGTCATCCCCTCAAGGCCTCAGCAGTGAAGAAGTAGAAAAAAGGCAAAAACAGTTCGGGAAAAATGTCCTTATAGAAGAAAAAATTAGCAAATTTAAGATTCTTCTAAGACAATTCAATAGCATTCTCATTTACATTCTTTTTGCCGCTTCATTTGTGAGTATTCTAATTGGAGAATGGACTGATTTTCTGGTTATTAATTTTATTATTTTAGTCAACGGATTGATTGGATTTTGGCAGGAGCTCAAAGCGGAAGCATCAATTGCTGCGTTGAAGAAAATGACGGAAAGTAAAAACCAGGCGATGAGAGACGGCAAGTTTATTTCTATTGCTTCTTCAGAACTTGTTCCAGGCGATTATGTCATTTTCCATGAAGGCGAAGTGGTAACTGCCGATATTAGGCTAACTGACAGTACAGGCCTCATGATCGATGAATCTCCGATGACAGGAGAGTCTGCTCCTATAGTTAAAGACCACACACTCATCCTTCCAGAAAACAACCTCCCTTATGAACTTGGCAACACACTCTTAGCAGGCACGATTGTAGTAAGAGGATCTGGACACGGGGTAGTAGCAAAGACGGGTGCAAAGACTTACCTTGCATCCATTGCAGAAAAGGCGAAAGAGGCATCTCCCGAGACCCCTTTAAATAAAGCTTTGAGTTTTTTTACACGAAGGTACGTGATTTTGCTGATTGCGACGTTTTTCTTGTTGGGGGTCGTAGGATATCTTCAGGGAAGAGCTGTTGTGGATATTGGTTATATTTTACTAGCAGCATTAGTTTCAGCAGTTCCAGAGGGGCTTCCTATCGTGCTTACACTTGTCATGGTGCTTGGGGCTTTAGCTTTAAGTAAAAAGCAGGCGCTCATCCGTTATCTGCCTTCTGTTGAGACACTCGGCAGCGTTACGATCATCGCCTCTGATAAAACGGGAACAATTACGGAAGGGAAGCTGATTGTCAAGGAAGTCTATTCTCAAGATCCTGAAAAACTAAAATTGATAGCGGCTCTTTGCAACGATTCTCATGATGGATCGGGGGACCCCCTGGATGTAGCCCTTTCCAAATGGGTGGAAGGATACAATGAAATCAGAGGGGGGCATCCTCGCAGTTGGACGCATTCTTTCGATACCCGCCTTATGTTAATGGCAACAGCAAATAAAATAAACGATGCGGAAGAACTGCTAATCAAGGGCGCTTTCGAATCCTTAAAAGACAAAGTAGAAAATAAAGACGAATTGAAAGAGTTAGATGGCGCTTTCACATCGTTTCTTGAGCAAGGTCTTAGAGTCATCGCTTTTGGCGCAGGTAAATGGGAGAATAATCAAGATCCCTCCTCTTGGAAAATCAAAATCATAGGGTTAGTGGGATTTCTAGATCCAGCAAAAGAAGGGGTAAAAGAAGCTGTTATTGCAGCAAAGAATGCAGGCGTTCGCGTTGTGATGATTACCGGCGATCATCCTATGACAGCAAGGGCTGTTGCTAAAGAGGTGGAAATTTGGGCAGAAAATGACAAGATCGTTACCGGTAAGGAAATAGAGGAGTTTTCTGATGAGCATCTTCTTGAAGCTTTGAAAACGACAACGGTATTAGCTAGAATTCTTCCAGAACATAAATATCGAGTAGTGAAACTTTTACAGGGGTCGAAAGAAATTGTCGCAGTTACGGGCGATGGGGTCAATGATGTTCCTGCTCTTAAGGCGGCAGATATAGGAATTGCTATGGGAGGAGGTACAGAGGCAGCTAAAAGCGTATCGAAAATGGTGATCACGGATAATAATTTGAGAGTTATCGTAGAGGCAATCAGAAATGCCCGAGTGATTGCCAATAATATTCGTAAAGTGATCTATTACCTCATTTCTACTTCTCTACAGGAGGTGTTGTTAATTGCTCTTGCTATTTTAAGTAACCTGCCCCTTCCTCTTGTTGCGATTCAAATCCTATGGATTAATCTTGTAACCGACGGTGTTCTGGATAAGACTTTCGCCTTCACAAAGGAGGAGGGCGATGTCATGACAGATAAGCCCCGCAGACCGGAAAAACAATTCTTTGATCTTGCGCAGATTATCCGTATTTTGATTTTTACTGTTGTTTTGGGACTCATGTGCTTTTTTCTCTATATCTACCTCATTGGCGCCTATTCGGTTGAAATGGTATCGACAATTATCTTTACATCCATCGTTGTCGCTCAGTGGGCTAACGGGGTCCAAGCTCAGAAAGAATCTGAGCCTTTTTTTAAGAACGTGTTACGAAGTTTTACAATCAATCCTCTCATTTTTTTGGGGTTAGCTCTTGGAATAGTGCTTCAGTGCTTTATCCTTTACTTTGTGCCAACATTGTTTCATTCAGTCCCCATGGATTTTGAGCACTGGAGGTATCCTCTTCTTATATTTTTAGCAGCGTTTGGCGTTGTGGAAATAAGAAAGTGGATCGAATGGTGCCTAGTGAGAAAAAAGATCGTATGAACCCACCAAAATCACCCCAAAGATTCAATATAAAAGGCTATGATTCTCTTGAGGATCTTGCTTTGAACCTCCGTTCGTCTTGGAATCATAGCACCGACGCAATATGGCGTAAGCTCGATCCGGCAATTTGGGAGCTGACGCATAACCCTTGGGCTGTTTTACAGACTGTATCAAGAGAAAAACTCGTAAGCGTCTTGGCCGATCAAAAATTTAGCACTCTTGTCGATGATCTCGTGAAAGCTAGGAAGGATGCGCTGAATTCACTCGCCTGGTTTCAAGAAAATCATTCTAAGTCACCCCTTACTTGCATTGCCTATTTCTGCATGGAATTTATGTTGAGCGAAGGTCTTCCTATCTATTCTGGTGGTCTGGGCAATGTAGCTGGAGATCAACTCAAAGCTGCAAGCGATCTTGGCGTACCGGTCATCGCTATAGGATTGCTCTACGCCCAAGGTTATTTCCGTCAGGTCATCGATAAACATGGAGAACAACAGGAACTCTATCCGTACAATGATCCAGGGCAATTGCCCATCACCCCTTTGCGCTTGCTGAATGGAGAATGGCTTCACCTGGAAATTGAATTGCCTGGCGGCTCGCTTTGGCTTCGCACATGGGAAGTTCTTGTTGGCAGAACAAAGCTCTATTTATTAGACAGTAATGATATAGCTAATTTGCCTGCTCACAGAGGGATAACGAGCGAACTCTACGGAGGGGATCAAGAACTTCGTTTGAAACAGGAGCTCGTTCTTGGCATTGGTGGTTGGCGTCTTTTGGAGGCCCTTGGCATAGAACCTGAAATTTGCCATCTAAATGAGGGACATGCAGCTTTTGCTGTCTTGGAACGGGTTTTTTCTTTCATGCAAAAGACGAAACAACCTTTCGAAGTGGCAATGGCCGCCACTCGAATAGGCAATCTTTTCACAACCCATACCGCGGTATCTGCTGGGTTTGATCGGTTTTCCCCCGATCTTATTGAGGAATATCTGGGAAAGTATGCCGAAAACAAACTAGGCATATCAGTTGAGAGATTACTTGCCCTCGGTCAGTTAAATCCGAATGATGATTTTAATATGGCTTATTTAGCTATCCGGGGAAGCGGCTTTGTCAACGGCGTAAGTCAATTGCATGGTACGGTAAGCCGGAGCCTGTTTAAAAATTTGTTCCCTCGGATTCCTGAAGAAGAAATTCCGATCGGATTTGTGACGAATGGAGTTCACATGCCAAGTTGGGATTCTGTAGCGTCTGACGACCTTTGGACAGGTGCTTGTGGGAAAGAGAGATGGCTTGGGAAGACAGAGGAGCTAGAGGAGAAAATCCGCGCTGTTCCGGATACGGAAATTTGGCAGATGCGTAATCAGTCGCGAGACTCGCTTCTTGATTACGCGCGCAATCGATTGGCTAAACAATTGAGAGCTAGAGGCGCGCTAGTTGGTGAGATTGAAAAAGCCAAAACCTTTTTTAATCCAGATGCCTTGACATTAGGTTTTGCGAGGCGTTTTGCAGAATATAAGAGGCCCGATTTACTCCTTTCTGATGAGGATCGCTTCCTCCGCATATTGATGAATAAAGATCGCCCTGTACAGCTAATTATTGCTGGGAAAGCCCATCCTGCAGATGTTATTGGACAGGGCTTAATCAAAAAGTGGATAAAGTTCATTTCTAGACCCGAAGTGCGTGCTTCTGTAATCTTCCTCAGCGATTACGACATGACTTTGACCGAACACCTTGTGCAGGGAGTCGATTTGTGGATTAATACTCCGCGAAGGCCATGGGAAGCAAGCGGAACAAGCGGGATGAAAGTGCTTGTCAATGGCGGCCTGAATCTCTCGGAGTTAGATGGCTGGTGGGCGGAAGCTTACGCTCCCGAAGTGGGTTGGGCATTGGGAGACGGCAAGGAACATGGAGATGATCCAAGCTGGGATAAAGCAGAGGCAGACGCTCTTTATGATCTGTTGGAAAGGGAAGTGATTCCAGAATTTTATACACGAGATGCAAAGAACATGCCTATTGCCTGGATAACAAGGATTCGAGAGAGTATGGCTAGATTAACGCCCCATTTTTCCTCCAACCGTACGGTGCGCGAATATACAGAAAAATTCTATCTTCCAGCGGCAACGTCCTATCGCAAACGGGCTGAAAATAACGGCGCGCTAGCAAGACAAATCGTCAATTGGCAAGCCTCTATTGAACAGAATTGGAGCGAATTGAGATTTGGCGAATCAAAAATCGAAAACGGTATGTTTGAGATCGAAGTCTATCTCAATAATTTGGATCACAAAAGCATAAAGGTGGAGCTTTATTCGGTTGCTAAGACTTTAGAAATGGAATATACGGGACAGATTCCCAATACACCAAACGGACATATTTATTGCGTGGGAGTTTCTGCAGAACACCCTGCTTCTAATTTTACTCCCCGGATCACACCTTATTTCCCAGGCGTTTCTATTCCTTTAGAATCTGCTCAAATCTTATGGCAAAGGTGAGGTAATAAAAAAACCGCCTATGGGGATCCAATGCTCGTTCCTTAAAAGATGAATTCACTACTTATGGTCTGCCCTTATGGTCTTTCTATGTTATTGGATTCATCAAAATCAGCTCCGCTATCTTACTTCTTTTAGGATTGTGGAAACCTTTCTTGGTTTTTCCCACAGCTTTTGTTGTTTCTTTCATGATGGTCGGAGCTTTATGGATGCACATAAAAGTCAGAGACCCTGTGAAGAAGTTGTTACCAGCTTTAATAATGTTATTTTGTAGTATTGGTATATGCCTCGGATCATTTTACCACATAGGAACAGTGTGATAATGAACGCTCTCTTCTCGTGAAAGAGGTTCTCCTGTGCTCGAATCTGTTTCATTGCTTTGTTCGATAACCTTTGTGTATGGAAAAAATTTCCAATTACTTACACGAGAAAAATGACTAAAGGGAATCGCTGAAGAGTAAATATACCTAAACAACCTGAAGAACCAGATAGAGAAAAGTCCGAAAGGGGTGGCAGTCTGAGAAAAGTTCTGACATATTGGCTTTTTTATTGAGAAGCGATTTAGCTGCAGATGGCTTTTCGTATGATAAGAGCAACGAATGAGAGGGTGAGGAGAAAGATTGAGAGTCCAACGGGGGAACCTCAACCATACCATTT